>CAZOHM010000013.1:0-71567 GCA_964579795.1 uncultured Lachnospiraceae bacterium
GTGTTACCATTGCAAAAGAAATTGAATTAGAAGACCCATTCGAAAATATGGGTGCTCAGCTTGTAAAGGAAGTAGCAACCAAGACAAATGATGTAGCCGGTGACGGTACTACAACTGCAACTGTTCTTGCACAGGCAATGATTAATGAAGGAATGAAGAACCTGGCAGCAGGTGCTAATCCTATTATTCTCAGAAAAGGCATGAAGAAAGCAACAGATGTTGCTGTTGAGGCAATCGCAAAGATGTCCAGCAAGGTAGACGGAAAAAATCACATTGCAAGAGTTGCTGCAATTTCAGCAGGAGATGATGAAGTAGGTAATCTCGTAGCAGATGCTATGGAGAAGGTTTCAAAGGATGGTGTTATTACCATCGAAGAGAGCAAGACAATGCAGACAGAGCTTGATCTTGTAGAAGGTATGCAGTTTGACCGCGGATATATTTCAGCATATATGGCAACCGATATGGATAAGATGGAAGCTGTTCTGGATAATCCGTATATTCTGATTACAGATAAGAAGATTTCAAGTATTCAGGAGATTCTTCCATTACTTGAGCAGATTGTACAGTCCGGTCAGAAGCTTTTAATTATTGCAGAGGATATTGAAGGAGAAGCATTAACAACATTGATCGTTAATAAGCTTCGCGGCACATTCTCTGTTGTAGGTGTAAAGGCACCGGGATATGGTGACAGAAGAAAAGCAATGCTTGAAGATATTGCAATCCTGACAGGCGGACAGGTAATCTCTGATGAACTTGGTCTGGATCTGAAGGAAGCTACAATCGATCAGCTTGGCCGTGCAAAATCTGTTAAGGTTCAGAAAGAGAACACAGTCATTGTTGATGGTGAAGGTGACAAAAAGGCAATCAAGGCAAGAGTTGCACAGATTAAGAATCAGATCGAGGAAACAACATCTGAATTTGATAAAGAAAAGCTTCAGGAGAGACTTGCTAAGCTTGCAGGTGGTGTTGCAGTAATCCGTGTAGGTGCTGCTACTGAAACTGAAATGAAGGAAGCTAAGCTTCGTATGGAGGACGCACTTGCAGCTACAAGAGCAGCTGTTGAGGAAGGTATCATCGCAGGTGGCGGATCAGCATATATTCATGCATCCAAGGAAGTAAAGAAGCTGACAGAAAAGCTTCATGGTGATGAGAAGACAGGTGCAAACATTATCTTAAAGGCACTGGAAGCACCATTGTATCATATCGCTGCAAATGCCGGACTGGAAGGCTCAGTTATTATCAACAAAGTATTAGAGTCAAAGGTTGGTGTAGGCTTTGATGCATTGACAGAGGAATATGTTGATATGGTAAAAGACGGCATTCTTGATCCTGCAAAGGTTACAAGAAGTGCTCTGCAGAATGCAACAAGTGTTGCATCTACACTTCTTACAACAGAATCTGTTGTTGCAAACATCAAAGAAGATGTACCGGCTATGCCAGCAGGCGGCGCAGGCGGAATGGGTATGATGTAAGCCTAAGCTAAAATAAATAATGTTTATGTTAGGGAGAGAATCTGATTCTCTCCCTTTTATATTGTAAAATGGCAGCAAAATTGTTATGATAATTTAGATAAACACGAAAAGAGGATGAAAATGTATCAGTATTTTGCCTATATTTCATTGGTGATAATATGTTTGTGCTGCCTGCTTTATTGCTTACAGCAAAATGGGATATTTACGATTAAACAATCAGACAGGATGGAAACGTCCTTATTAAGAATAGAGGATTTCATAGAAAAGAGGTACATTTTTCTTCTACTTGGTTTATTTGCAGTCTTTCTTGTATCCAGACTCCTACGACTTGATCTGATTCCGGCAGGGATACACCTGGATGAGCTCAGCATGGCATATGATGCAAAATGCCTGGCACAATATGGAACAGACAGATACGGAATTCATCATCCTGTTTATCTACAGGCATACGGAGATGGAATGAGCGCGCTTTATGCCTATCTTGCATCGATTTTCATCCGCCATTTTGGCTATTCGATTCGTACGATTCGTTATCCGGCAGTATTATGCGCAAGCATTGCGTTCTTTGCCGCATTTCTCCTTGGAGCAGACCTGTTCAAGCGTAAATTATGGGGACTGGCAGCGGCTGCCTTAGTCATGACGACTCCGTTTTTTATGATGTCAGAGAGATGGGGACTGGATTGCAATTTGTTTTTGAGTATGATTATTCTGGCGTTTTACTTTTATGTTCATGCAATTAAAACAGAAAAGACAAAATACTATGTGCTTGCAGGTATCTTTCTTGGAATTACACTTTATACGTATATTTTGTCGTATCTGATATTACCGTTGTTTTTGATTTGCAGTATACTTTATTTGGTCTTTATAAAGAAATTTGAACTTAAAAAGACAGTTGCGCTTGCAGTCCCATTAGTTATTCTAGCATTTCCATTGATTCTATTTCAGCTTGTTAACATGGGCATTTGTCCGGAGTTTTCCTTTTGGATGTTTGATTTCAGAAAGCTTGGCTGGTACCGCATGGGAGAATTTTCTATCAAAAATCTTGCCGGTACGCTGTCTGCAATTAAGCTGCTTCTTACAGGAAAAACATGGATTACCTATAATGCATTGCAGGAATACGGTACGCTTTATTTATTCTCCATTGCATTAGTCGTGTTTGGCATACTGCTTAGCGTGAAGAATGCTGTTTTGTCATTAAAAAAGAAGGAATTTGATGCAGGTATATTGCTGCTGTTCTTTACATTCTGGGTATTTTTTGTGTTTGTATTAACAGGAGATGACAATATCCATAAAGCCAATGCGATTTATTTCCCATTCATTTTCTTTATGCTGCTTTCCATTTATCAGATGACTCAGATAAAAAAAGAAATGATACTTGTGTTTGTTGTCTGCTTTGGCGTATCGTTTCTGTCATTTGCAAATTTCTATTTCCGTTATCAGAATACCGTGTATGGAATGCATGCGTTGTTTACAAGTACAGAACCAGGAGATGTTGTGCTGTATGAGGAAACACATTACAACCCGGAAGGAAAAACTGTATATATCCAGTATCAGTATGAGCATCAGACATCCAGCGACTTAATGGTCGGCTTGTACGGAAATGTTGCCCCTGCTCAGAGGACAGAGGATAACAGTGCCAGACAGGGACACTTTGTATTAGCACTGCCTGAAAATATAGACGAGAATGAGGATGCAATATATATTCTAGGACATAACTGGAATCATATAGTATCCTATATGGTCTCAGAGTGGGGATTTACGGCAGATAATTCGTTCCCGAATTATACGATTCTTTATAGATGAATCAAGGATTATTTAGACGATATAAGGATTTTTGTAATCATATAGTTCTTGAACATAATGGTTTTCTATTATAAAATAGTACGCAGTTTAGGATGTTTACGGTACTGATTAAATTGAATGGGAGAACGCAATGGATACGATAGTAAAAAAGAAAGAAAAACTGCCTTATGTTGATATGGCAAAGGGCATTGGAATATTTATGATGGTGCTTTGCCATGCAGACTGTGGAGAAAACCCCATGTGTATTGCACTTGGAAATTTTGCACTGCCGCTTTTCTTTGTGATTTCCGGCATGATGCTTGCCTATAGTGACAGCTGGAAGGAAATGACTGTGTGGCAGGGGATTTTGAAGCGTATCAAGGGAATTCTTGTTCCATTTTTTATTTACAGTGGTGTTTGTATTATTTATTATTCATTTATGCGTGTAGTATTCAAGGAAGGCCGCTTTCTGGATATTTTAGATATATTAAAGAGTACGGTTACATTCTCCGGTTATGATGCACTGTGGTTCTTACCGACATTGTTTTTTGGTGAGGTTCTGTTTTTAGTTATTGCAAAGTATCAGAAGAACATGGCGATTTGGGGACTCGTGATTGCTGCAGTCAGCTTTGGTGTGCTGTATTTCCTGAAATATCATGAGGATATGCAGTTTGAAAGCTGGTTTTTTTTGCTTGTTAAAGTACTAAAGGCCTTGATTGCCTTTGTATTTATTACATCAGGATACTTGTATATGAAGTATAAGCACGCTTTTTTAGAGAAGTATAGGAAGCTTGCTTTATGGGGTTCCGTTGTCATATTTATTGCAAACCTGTTTCTTTTACAGCTCAACATGCGTGTTGATTTAAATTTCTGCAGAATTAATTATCTTAGTATGTATTATGTTTTTGCAATCGGAAGCAGTATCACAATGCTGATAATCCTTGAACTGACAGCTGTCAGGTGGAAACCGATAGAATATTACGGAAAGAATTCTCTGATTATTATGTGTACACATAATCCACTGCCGATTCTTGCATATATTCAGGCATTTGTGCTGACATTGACGTTTATCCCGGGCAGATACACAAAGGATATACTGGCAGGAGTGTTAACCATGATTGCAGAAATTGCAGTGATTGAGATTGTAAAGGCATTTCGTAAACTAAAAAAATCCATAAAAAACAGAAATCAGTCTGACGAGAAAAGAGAAAAAGCATGAATTGGAATCAGCTGCTGTGTCCGGAACGAATCCGGCAATATGCGAAACAATCGAATAAAGCAGAGCAAACAGGAGAACAGAAAACAGATTTAAGAACTGAGTTTGAAAAGGATTACCACAGAATCATTATGAGTGCTTCCTTTCGGCGACTTCAGGACAAAACACAAGTATTTCCGTTAGATAAAAGTGATTTTATCAGAACGCGTCTGACGCATTCTCTTGAGGTTTCTTCTCTGGCAAAGTCTCTTGGCCAGAATATTTCAAATAGTGTTTTGGCAAATGGGCTGGACAGCGAATTCACTCAGCAGACTAAGGCAGATATTTGTGACATTTTACAATGTGCAGGTCTGCTTCATGATATCGGGAATCCGCCATTTGGTCATTTTGGCGAAAGCTCCATACAGGATTGGTTCAAAAAGCACATTCCATTGATAAAATTTGACGGTAAGCCTTTGACAGAAGTATTGACAAGACAGATGCAGGAAGATTTTTATCATTTTGAAGGAAATACGCAGGCATTTCGTGTAATAACCAAATTACATTTTCTTGTTGATGAGTATGGGATGAACCTGACAAAGGCATTGCTTGGCACAATTATGAAATATCCAGGATCATCGCTGGAGATTGCCTATGATAAAAATGATCCCAAACGTGATATCAAAAGAAAAAAGATGGGTTATTTTTACGCTGACAGAGAAAATTATCAGCTCGTCCAAAGCGCAAACGGGACTGACGGTAACAGACATCCACTGGCATTTATTCTGGAGGCTGCTGATGATATTGCATACAAAACGGCTGATATCGAGGATGCAATAAAAAAAGGGTGTATTTCTTATCGAAGGCTTGTGGAAGAGCTAAAGGAAGCTCAGGATGCTGCTAAAATCAGTATGTTTCTGGAGCCACAGATAAATGATAAGCACAGCGAAGACGATAAACAAGGATCACTTGCTTTACTTGAACAGCTGATAGGAAAGCTGGAAGTCTATTATGACAGGGCTGTTGAAAAGCAATATGAAAATCCGGAGCTGTATGCTGTTCAGAACTGGGTTGTTGCGGTGCAGGGAAAGATGCTTGGCTATGCAACCGGTGGGTTTACAAAGCATTATGCAGAAATAATGGAAGGTACATATAAGAAAGAGCTTCTGAAAGAAACAGACGGTGATTTGACAATGGAAATTATCGGAGAGATTGCATATCGATATGCATTTATTTCAAAGCCAATCCTGAAGCTGGAGGTATCAGCAGATGCGATTTTTGATTTTCTATTGACAAAGTTTACGTCAGCCTTTCTGTACTATGATACGCCGGAATGGAAACGGCACTCAACAGCTGTTGATGAAAAGATGACACAGCTTATTTCAGAGAATTATAAACGGACTTATCATACATATGCACAGGGAAAGAATGAAGCAGAAAAGGTATATTTACGATTATTACTTGTGACAGATTATGTATGTGGAATGACAGACAGCTTTGCAAAGAGACTTTATCAGGAATTGAGCGGAATCAGTTAAGGAGTAATATGCAGAAAATACAGGTAGTTATGACTTGCTACAACAGAAAAGAGCATACAGTACAATGCATAAACACACTTGTACAGGGAAACCCGGAAATTAAATTTGCATTTACCGTAGTAGATGACAAAAGCAGTGACGGGACAGTACCTGCACTTAAGAGCATGCCATATCCGATAGAGCTGCTTTACGGTACAGGCCAATTGTTCTGGAATGGCGGTATGCACAGAGGAATTGCAAGTGTAATGGAGCAAAGTGACTACCCGGATTATGTGCTTCTTGTGAATGATGATGTATCTTTTTTTGCGCATTCTATAGAAGCGATGGTAAAGCAGAGCGAAAAAAAGGCTGTAGTAGTAGGAACAATTGTCAATCGGAATGGTGAAACAAGCTATGGCGGTGTCAGGCTCGCTCCGGGGTTTCGAGTGACTTTTTTGATACAGGAACCGAATGATACAAATAACTGTGATACGTTCAATGCTAACTGTGTACTGATTCCATATGAAGTACTCAAAATGACCGGAAATCTGGATCCAAAGTATAAACATGCAATGGGTGATTTTGATTATGGACTGCACATGAAAAAGAGTGGCATTCGGATGGAGCATACGCCTGAATATGCAGGTCAGTGTGAGACAAACTCGATTGTGGGAACATGGCAGGACACATCGCTGTCCAGAAAAGAACGACTGCGACTAAAGGGGACAGCCAAAGGTCTGCCGGCGTCAGACTGGTTTCATTTTATCAATAAAAATTTTGGTTTATGTAAGGCAGTCTATCATACAATTACCCCATATATCAGAATACTAATTAAAAAATAGCGTTTGTCTATATATACAAAACATTGTATAATAGGCATGGTAATTTGAAATGAGGAAATTATGAATAAGCCTGTTATATTTATGTATCATTATCTGAAAGCCAAAATTGATGCAAAGAAAAGTGCTGCAGATCATTATGTTGGACAGCTTCTCTGTAAGGGAAAGCCGGTATTATCGGCTGACGGGATTAATGAACAAATGTGTTCACTGATTCATGCAGGGACTCCTTTTTTTGCAGGTAAGTTTGGTGCAAATGAATTAAGCACGGTTCGTACATTTGATTTCAGAATGAAAAACTACGAAAATTGTATGAGCATGCTGTGCAGTGGCGCTGGTTTTTTCCCAGACACGAAAGAAGCCGGACAGGAATTTTGCGAGCTGATGATAAAGCTTATACCACAGGCGGATGTAATGGGCATATGGAAGATTCCATTCGAAGAGTATTATTTAAACAAATATGGAAAGTCGGATTTGATGACAGCTTTCCTAATGGATATAGAGCCGTGGAGTGCTCCAAATAATCCATGGTCAGCAGCACTCAAAGGCAAAAAAGTATTAGTCATACATCCGTTTGCACAGACGATTATGAAACAGTATGAGCGTCGGGAAACGCTTTTTCCGGGGACTCAAATACTGCCGGAGTTTGATTTAACAGTGTTAAAGGCCGTCCAGACAATCGCAGGTGAGCAGGATGACAGATTCTCCACGTGGTTTGATGCTTTAAATTGGATGTACGAAGAGGCACTGAAAAAAGACTTTGATGTTGCAATTATTGGCTGCGGCGCATATGGGTTTCCGCTGGCTGCCAAGCTTAAAATGGCAGGGAAACAGGCAATTCATCTTGGTGGAGCAACTCAGATTATGTTTGGAATAAAAGGAAAACGCTGGGATGAAGTAAAAAGCTATCAGTATATTCGTGAATTGTATAATGATAACTGGATATATCCCGGTGAGGAAGAAAAGCCGATGCGGGCAAATACGGTTGAGGGAGGCTGTTACTGGTAACAGATCAAACATGAACAAATTCCTTAATTACTTTTTTAAAAAAATACCAAATCTAATCATAAATAAATATACATTTCATAAGCAGAAGGTAGAGTACAGTCCTGACTTGAAGGTGTATGGAAAAATCAAAATTTATAACCGTGGCGGAAGTATTTCGATTGGAAAAAATACAATCATTAATTCCGGAATGCAGTATAATCCGGTTGGTTTTGATGAACAGATGAATATTTTTGTTGCATCTGGTGCCAGTGTTGTAATCGGAAATAATGTTGGGATTTCCAATTCAGCATTTTGTGCAAAGAAAGAAATCGTTATTGAAGATGACGTGCGAATAGGAAATGGCTGCAAGGTTTATGATACAGATTTTCATTCACTTGATTACGCAGTGAGGATGGATCCTGAACGTGATGGAAAAGAAGCATTATGCAAACCTGTTTTAATTAGAACAGGAGCATTTATCGGAGCAGGCTCTATCATCCTGAAAGGTGTAACAATCGGCAGACACAGTGTAATCGGAGCGGGCTCTGTTGTGACAGGAAATGTCCCGGACGGTGAAATATGGGCGGGAAATCCGGCAGGATTCATTCGAAAAGTGGAGGCTGTGGACAGGTAATTGGAGAATAAGATGTTAAAGGTTACAGTCATTATGCCTACCTGGAATCAGGCGGCATTTGTTGAAGATACAATTAAATCGGTCATTAAACAGACCTATCAGAATATTGAGTTTATCATTGTTGACAACTGCTCAGATGATGGTACAGAAGAAATCATCAGAAAGTACCGGGAACAAAATGCATCTATTGTGTATATCCGGGAAAAGGACAAGGGTCAGGCAGATGCAATTAATAAAGGTTTTTTGCACGCAACAGGTGATGTAATCTGCTGGATTAATTCTGATGATTTTTACTATTCAGACACAGTGATTGAGCAGGTTGTAAGGCAGTTTGAAGAGCATTCGGATATAATGGTGATTGCCGGAAATGGGTATTACTGCAATAAAAACGGTGAACTGACAGAAAAAATTATTTGTCCACATAATGAGCCAAAGAGAGTACTTGAAAGATGGGACTATTTATTACAGCCATCTGTTTTCTGGAGAAGACAAAAGAATATGGAATTGGATATTCATTATCATTACGTGTTTGACTGGAAATTTTTTGTAACATTGCAGAGACAGTATGATTTTCTGTTTGTAGATGACTATTTGTCCGTTTATAGAATGTATGATGACAACAAAACCGGAGCAGATAACACAGCAAGAAAAAAAGAGGTCTATCTGCTTCAGAAAGAGATAAAGGCAAATGCATGTAACCGTCTGTGGTGCAGGCTTGTGTACCGGGTATATGCGCAATGTGAGAAAAAGAAGAAAATAGGCTGCAAGCCGATTATCAAATGGCTTAACAAAGCACTGTTTCATGTGTCAGGAAAGAGAGTATGCAGCTTTTAGGAGAAAAAATGAAAAAAATAGATTTTGTATTTGTCTATGAAGTAAAACCGAGAGAATTTGAGAGCATTTCACTGCTTGGATATGAGCTTAGGCGTCGAGGATACACGGTAGCCTATGTGAACACCTGGCATGAGTTTTACTGGCTTGTGAAAGGCAGAATCAGTGCAAAGATCGTATTGACCTCTGCTGCCTATAACACAGAGGTTCTGGATTTCATGCTTGGCTTTGTAAAATCTGCTGATAAGGTTGTTAATATGCAGTGGGAGCAGTTACTCGGAATGGGACAAAAGGATGATAAAACAACTGATTACTATATTCAGGGAAAAGCTGAAGAAATAGTACATCTTTCCTGGGGAAAGGCCAATTATGACCGCCTTGTAGAGGAATGTCATCTTAATAAGCGTAATGTGAAATTAACAGGACATATTGGAATGGATTTTCTACGACCGGAGCTTAGAAGTTATTATTTATCAAGACAGGAAATCTGTAAGAAATATGGACTCCCGGAAGACAAAAAGCTCTGCCTGTTTATTTCTTCTTTTTCCTATGTGAATCTGCCTCATGAAAGAACGGCATATGTAGGAGAGGACTTTGTTGACTTATCTGTAGACAGTCAGAAGATTATTTTACAGTGGATGGAGCGTGCCCTGAAGGAGCGTGAGGATATTGTGTTTATTTACCGTCCGCATCCGGCAGAAGCAAATAATACAGAATTACTCGAAATGGAAAACAGGCTTGACAGGTTTAAGGTAATCAAGGATTTTTCTGTAAAGCAGTGGATACTTGTTGCAGATCAGATTTACAATTGGTACAGTACCTCTCTGATGGAAATATTCTGTGCCGGAAAAAGCTGCTTCCTGTTACGTCCGCTTGAAATGCCAATGAATTATGAAATAGAGATTTTTAAGGATGCTCAGTTTATGAATCAATATGAGGAGTTTGCAGCATCAATAGACAAAACTGACAAATTCCCTGTTCCAGATGAAATTATGTATGAAAACTACTATCTGGATGAAGCAGAGCCGGCTTATATCAAAGCAGCTAATGTATTGGAGAGCGTATATAAGGATGAGGAGTACTCCCTGCCGATAGATTTTAAGGAAAAGGAAACATATACATTCCGTCAGATGCTGAAGGCATTCCCACCTGTAAAGGCAATGCTGCCGTTACTATGGAAAATCGAAGCTTCATTCGGAAATCATGTGGCTGCAGAAAACCTGAAATATAAAAAATATGCAAAGCAGATGGATGCGCAGAATTATGCATCAGACGAAGAGTTCCAAAGTCAGATGAATAAGATTGGGAAATGTCTGCAATCCAATAATGAAAATGAGGACAATTGTGAAAGCATTAAAGAAAATTAATTATGTATTTGACAAAAGAACAAAATTAGAGTGCTTTGTAGTGCTTGCGATGATTATTATCGGGGCGGCTCTGGAGCTTCTTGGTGTATCGGCCATTCTCCCGATTGTTGAGCTTGGAATGGATGACAAGTCCATTGAGAGCAGTAAGGTATGCTGTGTGATTATGAGCATCACAGGAAATAAAGATCCAAAGACAATTCTACTTGTGCTTGTGGTTGGTGTGGTTCTCATATATATTGTGAAGAATCTTTTCCTTGCAGTTTCCAACAGTACGATTTTCAGCTTTTCCATGAAGGTCAGGAGAAAGCTGGCGACCAGAATGCTGTCAGCCTATTTGAAGCAGCCCTATGCATTCTTTTTGCAGAGAAATTCGTCAGAGCTGATTAGAAGTGTGAATTCGGATACGATGCAGTTTTATGAAATGCTTTCCAATGTTTTTCTTGTAGCCTCCAGCGGACTTGTATCGCTGTGCCTGATTATTTATCTTTTTATTACGAACTATGTGATGACGCTTGTTGTACTAGTATTGCTTGGGCTGTGCATGGGAATTATCTTCTTCCTGATTACCGGGAAAACAAGAAAACTCGGTAAAATGAATCAGACGATGCAGTCTCTGTTGATCAAGGCATTGCAGCAGTCCTTTGAAGGTGTAAAAGAAATCAAGGTCATGTCCCGTGAGCAGTATTTCACTGATGAATATGACGCATTATATAAAGAAAGTGCAAATATCACAAGAAAGTACAATATCAACAATCTACTGCCAAAGTATCTTATTGAAACAGTAAGTATTATTGCGATTTTAGGGTATCTTGCATTTAATATTCTTGTAAATGGAAATTATGCGTCTATTATTCCCCAGCTGGCAGTTTTTGCTGTAGCCGCGTTTCGGTTGCTTCCTTCGGTAAATGCGTTGTATGCGTATCTAAATACGATTATTTATAATATGGCATCGGTTGACCTTGTTTATCATGACTTAAAAGAAGCAGAGGAGCTGGAACAAAACAAGAAGGTAAACAGTAGCAGTATGATTGATACAGAAGCGATGCAGTTTCATAATCAGATTGAATTAAGTCACATTACCTTCCATTATGACAATATGAATAAAAATGTTCTCAAGGATGCATCGGCTGTGCTGAAAAAGGGACAGTCAGTTGCATTAATTGGTGCTTCTGGTGGAGGAAAAACAACACTTGCTGATATTTTCCTTGGTGTTCTGACACCGGTTTCAGGAAAAGTACTTGTAGATGGATATGATATTCAGGAAAACATATCAGGGTGGACAAAAAATATCGGCTATATTCCGCAAAACATCTTCCTGCTGGATGATACAATCAGGAAAAATGTTGCTTTTGGTATTTTAGAAAATCAGATAGATGATGATAAGGTGTTGGCAGCATTGGAAAAGGCTCAGCTGAAGGATTTTGTAATTGGTCTGGAGCATGGTCTTGACACAGAAGTAGGAGAGCGGGGAACACGCTTATCAGGCGGGCAGCGTCAGCGACTTGGAATTGCCCGTGCCCTGTATGACAATCCGGATATTCTTGTATTTGATGAAGCGACCTCCGCACTCGATACTAATACAGAAAAAGAGGTTATGAGAGCTATTGACAGTCTGCATGGAGAAAAGACAATGCTGATTGTAGCTCACAGATTATCAACGATTCAGAATTGTGATGTAGTATACAGAGTAGAAAATGAAAGTATCAGTTTAGCAGATAAGGAAAGCTATGAAGGAAAATGACAGGAAAAAAAACAGCTGTACTTTTGCAGACAAGGTAAGTCATAAGCTGCATGGGACAATCCTGCGAAAGATTATGGAAAAATGGAGCGGCTATCGGAGCCTGTATGCTTCCTATAGACACTACATCAAAAATCAGCCAGATATGTCACGCAGTACAGCAGTGGACAGCAGCCATTTTTATTTGACGGAAATACCAAATTCGGGAGCCGGCATCGGACATCAGCTTGCAAATTGGATGACAGGATACTGGCTGGCTTCTCATTTTAAGATAAAGTATGCACATTCTCCGTTTCCTTCCACAGACTGGGAAGAGTTTCTTGGATTTGGCGAGAGGGAAATAAGTGCAGAGGAGTTAGTGAAAAAGTACCATTACAAAAAGGTGCTGCTGCCACCTTTCTCGACTGAAAACGAACAGGATGCGGCACTGATCAAATCGATTATGATATCTTATTCCGGACAGAAAATCGTTTTTTTTGCCGAACAGGATACGGCATATATGGAATTATTTCCGGTTGGAGATGCAGTGAAAACGAAATTCAACAATGCACCGTCTCGGATTCATGACAGACTGATTTATAAAGAAGGTGAATATCACATCGCAGTACATATCAGACGTGGTGATATCGGAACAGGAAGTGGACCTGCAGATGCTCAAGCATCAAATCGATGGCTCGATAATGCATATTATTATCATGTGCTGAAACAGCTGTTTCAGACGGCTTTGTTTAAGAAAAATCCTGTAATTTATATCTTTTCACAGGAAAAGAAAGAGAATCTAAAAGAGTTTGAAGAGTTTGCTAATGTTGTATATTGTCTGGACATGCCGGCGCCAGAGAGCTTTCTGCATATGGTGAGAGCTGATTTACTGATTACGAGCAAAAGTTCATTTTCCTATAAACCGGCACTGCTTTCAGATGGAATAAAGATTTGTCCGCGTAATTTTTGGCATGGATATCCGAATGAGCCTGAATGGGTTCTTGCTGAAAATGATGGAACAATTGATGAAGTGCAACTGCAGCATTTGAAGGAGGACACCGTATTTTGCTGATCGTTCATATTGGAGGCGGGTTTGGAAATCAGCTGTTTACCTATGCATTCGGCTATGCTTTGGCAAAGCGCAGAGGAGAGAGTCTGTATATCGACACTGCTATACAGGATGCAGAATGGTTTTTTAGAGATCCGTTGATTTTATCAATGAATATTGAATATGGGAAACGTATTTCCTATAAAATTGGCAGAAGTTTTCTGGACAGAGCTATTTTGAACCGGATCAGGTATCGATTGAGTATCGGTCTGTTCACAAAAGAAATCCGGGAAAATCCGGAGGATAAGGGAAGATTTCATGAAGAGTATCTTGAAGTAAAGGATCCACGTGTTTACATGCGTGGAGACTGGCAGGCAGAGACCTATTTTAGTAATATCAGAGAAGATTTGTTACGATGCTTTACGTTTCGGGAAGCACTGTCAGTGGAAGCCAATACGCTTTATGAGGAAATAAATCAAAATCCCAATAGTGTTACGATTCACTTGAGGCGCGGGGATTATGTGGCATTGGGTATTTGCCCGTCAGAAGAGTATTTTATCAGGGCAGTTAAAATGCTGACAGACAAGCTTGACCATCCAGTGTTTTATTGCTTTTCAGAGGATATTGAGTGGGTGAAGGCTCTGCTTTCACCACTGAAGCTTGATATCAGATATCCGCAGTATCAAACAGAAAAGAAAGATATAGAGGATTTCAGACTGTTGGGCGCAGGAAGCCATATGATATTATCAAATTCGAGCTATAGCTGGTGGGCAGCGTGGTTAAACTCAAAAAAAGACAAAACTGTTATTTGTCCACAAATGGAAAAGGGAGACTGGAACGGAGATTTTTGGCCAGCTGGATGGATACAGATACAAAATCAGTAGTTAACAGATTGATAAGGAACAGGTGTTAATATGAAAAAAGTAATGGTTACAGGCTCCGATGGCTTTATCGGCAGCCACTTAACAGAATTATTATTGGAAAAAGGATATGATGTCAAGGCATTTACCTATTACAACTCCTTTAATACATGGGGGTGGCTTGATACGCTGCCACAGGAAAAGCTTAAGGAAATAGAAATCTTCAGCGGTGACATTCGTGATCCAAACGGTGTCAGAGAAGCCATGAAGGGTGTAGATGAGGTGTTTCATCTGGCAGCCTTGATAGCAATCCCTTTCAGCTATCATTCACCGGATTCCTATGTGGATACAAATATTAAAGGAACTCTGAATGTACTGCAGGCAGCAAGAGAGCTGGAAACCTCCCGCATTCTTGTAACATCTACCTCAGAGGTGTACGGAACGGCACAGTATGTACCAATCGATGAAAAGCATCCATATCAGGGACAGTCTCCATATTCTGCAACAAAGATAGGTGCGGACAGGCTTGCAGAAAGCTTTTACAGGAGCTTTGGAATGCCAATTTCGATTGTCCGTCCATTCAACACATTCGGACCGAGACAGTCAGCACGTGCTGTCATTCCGACAATCATATCACAGCTCCTTGCCGGAAAAGAGGAAATCAAACTTGGTTCCCTGACCCCGACAAGAGATTTTAACTATGTGAAGGATACTGCAAACGGATTTTACCAGATATCTGTCAGTGACAGTACAATTGGTGAAGAAATCAATATTGCCACACAGACGGAGATATCAATAGGAGAGCTTGCAGCAGAAATTATCAGCCAGATTAATCCGTCTGCAAAAATCATTTGTGATGAAGCAAGACTCAGACCTGAGAAAAGTGAAGTCAATCGTCTGCTTGGCTGCAATGAGAAAATCATGCGCCTGACAGATTGGAAGCAGCAGTATACGTTTGCACAGGGTATCACGGAAACAATAGACTGGATCAGGAATAATATGGAGCGGTTCAAGGCAGATATTTATAATTTGTAATATTGTCGCAGAGAGGATTTTATGTTATTTTCGTCAACTATTTTCTTGTTAATTTTTTTACCTGTACTTTTAATTTTATACTTTAATCCTATCATAAAGAACAGGCAATACCGTAACGGTGTATTGCTTGTTTTTAGTATTGCGTTTTATGCGTGGGGAGAACCGATTTTTGTAGCTGTTCTGCTTTTCTCTATTGCCTTGAATCTGATTCTGACAGGGAAAATGGAGAAAAGTCTGAAATATAAAAAGCCGCTTTTTGTAACAATCATTGTATGGAATGTGCTGCTTTTATTTGTCATGAAATATCTGTCTTTTTTTTCAAGAGAGCTTTGTAAACTTGTAGGAATAGATACGGTTGATCAGTTTGGCTTACAAATTGCCCTGCCGCTTGGTATTTCCTTTTTTACATTTCAGATGTTAAGCTATGTGATAGATGTGTACAGAGGGAATGTTTCAGCACAAAAGTCATTTTTTAAGCTTGCACTCTATATTTCCATGTTCCCACAGCTTGTAGCGGGTCCGATAGTCCGGTATTCCTCTGTTGCAGATGAGATAGACAACAGACAGGAAAGCATGGAGGATGTCGGAAAAGGTGCGGTGCGGTTTGTATATGGATTGAGTAAAAAGATCTTGCTTGCCAATTATCTTGGAATGATAGCAGATAATATGTTTTATGACTCCGGGAGAATGGAGCTTCCTATTTTTTCAGCATGTCTTGGTGCGGTTGCTTATACGCTGCAGATCTATTTTGATTTTTCCGGATATTCTGATATGGCGGTCGGCCTCGGACGGATATTTGGCTTTCATTTTGCTGAGAACTTTGACCATCCGTATTTAGCGAACACCATTACTGAATTTTGGAGAAAATGGCATATTTCACTGAGCAGCTGGTTTCGAGATTATGTATATATTCCTTTAGGCGGGAACAGATGCACAGCGTCCAGAAATATTTTCAATCTGTTTCTTGTTTGGCTGCTAACCGGTTTATGGCATGGCGCAGACTGGACATTTGTTGTATGGGGACTTGGTTATTTTATTCTTTTGATTATTGAAAAATATATTTTGAAGGGACGCGTGATACCAATACTGTCAAGGCTGTATACGTTGGTGTTTGTCTGCCTGCTCTGGGTTTTGTTTCGAGCAGATTCCCTTTCTCTTGCAGGTAGATATTTAGGACAGATGTTTGGCTCTGCCCATATACTGTATGATGCGGATTCTATTCGGTATTTTACAGCCTGTTTACCTGTATTGGCTGCAGGTATTGTATGCTCCTTTCCGATTAAAAAGTATTTGTTTGAATTACTTGGAGAAAAGCTGTTTACGATAATTGCAGCAGTACTTGCGATACCATTGTTTTTACTTTGTGTGTCAAGCTGTATGACAGGCTCCTATAACCCGTTTATTTATTTTAATTTTTGATTGTGGGGGATTTGACATGGTAAAAAAAGTATATCAGGGCTTTGCCTGTATCTTTACCTCAATATTGGTTATTGGATTTATTATCTTTTTTGCGAGATTCTCCGCAAAAATGGTACTGGTAAACAAGCTGCATATGAATTCAGGACTGCTACAGGAAGTAGCAGGCTATACGCTTGGTGACTGGCTTGGCATGCAGACTATACAGGAAGAAAATCAGGTGAGTTCAGAGTATCAGAAATATGTGGACATAAACAGTCAAATGCTGCAGATTACCTCTGATGAGCAGGAAACGGCAGCTGCTGAGGAATCTATGAAGCAACGGCTGGAAACCTATTGCAATGAAAAGTTCGCATTTTATCCGTCACTTAAGACATTAAAGCAGTCATATGACAGACTGATAGGATGGGATATTGCCTATGCAAGAGCAGACGGTGCACCATATGATTTAGAAAATGGATACACATGGATGGCATCAGAATATAAGCCGACTGCAGGAAACGCACGAGTTGCAGAAATGACTGAGCGTGGAAGGCTATGCGAGAGAAACGGAGTACAGTTTTTATATGTTCAGCTGCCGAACAGAATCAGCGTAGATGAAAAAGAAGTTCCGCTTGGTGTGAGCGAGCATACAAATGATAACATCAACGCAGTGATTGACGGATTGAAGGAAGAGCAAACAGCCTGCTATGATTTACGACAGAGTATGTATGCGAAAGGGTGGAATCCTAAGGATGGCTATTATCTGACGGATGGTCACTGGACACCTGAATCCGGTTTTGCGGCAGCAGGCTGCCTGGCAGAGTGTCTGAATGAGAATTACCGGATGAAATTTGATACCGGGTTGTTTGATGAAAATCGATACCTGACTGAGACATATTCGCTACAGAATCTTTCCAATCACGAGAGTGTCAGTATCCTATATCCTGAGTTTGAGACAAATCTTAGGTTTTGCGATTTTATGAGAGATGGCGAATACAGTGGAGATTTTGAAGCAGCCTGTATTGACAAAAGTATGATGGATACTGTATTTCGAAAGAGAGTCTTAGATGTCTACTCTGCGTCGAGGATTAGAAATACAACGCTCGGAATGATAGAAAATCTTGATGAAGTCAATAATGATACGGAAATATTATTTTATGTAAACTCAATGAGCTGGTATCTTGTTCCTTATTTGTCACTTGATTTGAAGCGTGCTTATTTTACGACAGGAACAACGCCGGAACAGATGGAATATCTAGTAGAACAGCTGCAGCCGGATATGGTGATTGCTATTTTACTCTAAAATATAAAAACGAATTTTGACATATCAGAGTCAGATGCTATAATATGGTGAGAGTATTGTCGAAAGGAAAGCTGCCAATGAACACAAACCTGAAGGATTACATTGTAAGCGAAGATACATCTATTATAGATACGATGAAAACAATCAATCGTGGAGAAAATGCCATTGCATTCGTGTGTGAGCAGATGAAGCTTTTAGCGGCTGTGTCAGACGGAGATGTCAGACGGTATATTATTCAGGGTGGAGATTTGAGCAAATCAATTCGTGAAATAGCCAATTATCATCCAATCTTTGTACTTCGCGATGAAGCAGTTGACTATGACAGCTACATGAGAGAAAAGAGTATTACTGCACTTCCGATAGTAGATGATAATCAGATACTCGCAGATATCGAGTTCCTCAGTAAAAGGACCGGTCAGAAGACACCGATTGGTATTCCCGTCGTCATTATGGCAGGTGGAAAGGGAAGCAGACTCAAGCCGTTTACAGAGATTTTGCCAAAACCCTTGATTCCGATAGGAAACAGGACGATTACCGAGCATATTATTTCACGCTTTGAGGAATATGAGTGCAGTCACTTTGATATGATTGTCAACTATAAAAAGAATTTTATCAAATCGTATTTTCAGGACAATGAGAAGCGTTATGATATTTCATTTGTAGAGGAGCCAGAGTTCTGGGGGACTGCCGGTGGATTAAGGCTTGTTGAGGACAGATATGACAGCACGTTTTTTATTACGAACTGTGATATCCTCATTGAATCGGATTACAGGGACATTTATGATTATCATAAGAACAGCGGCAATATCATTACGATGGTCTGTGCCCGCAAAAAGGTTGTGATACCGTATGGTACAGTTGAAGCAGATGAGGACGGACATGTCACAGAGCTAAAAGAAAAGCCTTCTTTTGAGTTTAAGACAAATACGGGATTGTATCTTGCAGAGCCAGAATTCATTAAAAAAATACCAAAGCATACCAAAATAGATATTACTGATGTAATTACACAGTGTATTCAGGATGGTGAGCGGGTAGGAACCTATTTAATCAGCGAAAACGAATGGCTGGACATGGGTCAGCTCGATGAGATGGAGCGGATGAAAAAACATTTGAATGTGGAAGGATAGCAGGTTTAGTAAACAATGGACAAGGTGTTAATCATAGCCGAAGCAGGCGTAAACTATAACGGAGATATAGAAACTGCAAAACAGATGGTTGCGGTGGCAGCAAAGGCTGGAGCCGATATCGTAAAATTTCAGACAGGAAAGCCGGAAAACTCTATTTCTGTGTATGCAAAAAAGGCAGAATACCAGCAGGAGACAACAGGTACAGCGGAAAGCCAGCTGCAGATGTGTAAAAAGATTATGCTGCCGGACGAAGATTATCCGGAGCTTGTGAGAGCATGCAGAGAGCACCATATACAGTTCTTATCTACTCCATTTGACTGTGAGAGCGTTGATTTCCTGGCAGGTTTTGGTGTGTCACTCTGGAAAATCCCATCAGGAGAGATTACAAATTTACCACTGCTTCTGCATATCGCAAAACGAAGAGAGCCTGTCATTCTCTCGACCGGAATGAGTACGATGGAAGAAATAGAAACTGCCGTAGCAGTACTTAGAGAGCATGGGGCAGGATTAATAACAGTATTACAGTGTAATACAGAGTATCCCACACCTTTTCGGGATGCCAATATCAGAGCAATGCAAACAATTGCAAACAGGCTGAATGTTCAGACAGGCTATTCAGACCATACAAACGGGATAGAGGTTTCTGTAGCCGCAGTTGCCCTTGGTGCAAAAATTATAGAAAAGCATTTTACACTTGACCGTACGATGCCGGGACCGGATCAGGCAGCCAGTATGGAGCCGGATGAATTAAAGCAGCTGGTGGATGCAATTCGTCATACAGAGGAGGCACTTGGCTCCGGAGAAAAGCTTCCGTCAGAATCTGAAATAAAGAATCGAGACATTGCCAGAAAAAGCATTGTCGCAAAACGTCCAATCAAGGCTGGAGAATGTCTGTCAGAAGAAAATCTGACATGTAAGCGCCCGGGAGACGGGATATCGCCGATGAAGTGGTTTGATGTTATCGGGAAAGCTGCTGTGCGTGATTTTGCACCTGATGAGCAGATAGAAATCAAATAAAGAAGGATAG
The DNA here is from genome assembly GCA_964579795.1 of uncultured Lachnospiraceae bacterium. Lineage (GTDB taxonomy): Bacteria > Bacillota > Clostridia > Lachnospirales > Lachnospiraceae > JAEYFP01. The sequence goes on from CAZOHM010000013.1 coordinate 20,140, forward strand.
AGTATGCAGAAACAACATAAGTATGATTTAAGAGGAAAACGTCTTTTATTCGTGGGAGCGTCAGGACATTTCACACCGGCAATTGAAGCGGCAAAGGAAATGGGCGTCTATACGATAGCCATTAATTATTCACCGGCAGCAGCCGGAAAGAAGTTTGCCGATCTTGCAGTAGATGTAGATACCTATAATCCTGATGAAGTGCTGGCCTTTGCCAGAGAGCAAAAAATCGATGGGCTTTTTACGAGCTGGAATGAAGTAAACATATATACAACAGAATATGTTGCAAAGCAAATGGGACTGCCATTTTATGGTACAAAGGAGCAGCTTGATCAGCTGATCAAAAAAAACGCCTTCAAGGAAACATGCAGAAGGTATGGAGTACCGGTTGTGCCGGAGTACTTCACCGGTCATGATTTGACAGATGAGATGATAGATAAATTTGTATATCCTGTGATTTTTAAGCCAACAGACAGTGGCGGAACAAGAGGCATGACCATTTTATATGATAAAAGCGGTGTACATGCTGCCTATGAAAAGGCAATGGAGGCTTCCATTGAGAAAAAGATTGTTGTTGAGAAGTATTTAAAGGATACAAAGCTGATAGTTATTGACTTTGCAGTGCAGAATGGAGAACCATACATTGTCAGTGTGGCAGACCGTTCAACTGTCAGAGATTCAGAAATGAGCGTTCCGCTTGCTGTTTCATTTATGTATCCTTCTGACTATATTGATATGGTAGAAGAGCAGGTGCTTCCTTCCCTGAAGCAGATGATTAAGGGCCTTGGAATTCAAAACGGCATCATTTCCATGGAAGGAATGATCAGTGAAGGCGTCATGTATATTATTGAGACACAGTTTCGGTTTGGCGGGACACACTGTGATAAGTTCGTAACACTTGACACCGGTGTGGATCTGATGAAAATGATGGTTGAGTTTTCGCTGACAGGCCATTTTGACAGTTATAATCTAAAGCAGACAATGAATCCGAGATTTCACGGTATTTATGCATGCCAGAATCTGCAGATGAATCCCGGAGTGATTGCCCACATTGGCGGAATCGACAAGGTAAAGGCACTTCCCGGAGTAGACTGGTTTATCCAGTTAAAGAACATTGGGGACGGTGTGGTAGCAGACGGTTCCACAGCGAGAAATTTTGCAAAAATAGGTCTTTCCGGAGCAAACAGAAGAGAGTTATACAATTTGATGGATCAGATTCAGAGTACACTGGACATCAAGGATCAGGACGGAAATGACATGGTCATTCACAATATTCCATTATCATTTAGACAGTGACAAGAGGGCACTTTCGAGATATAATGTGCTATGAAAGTGAAAGCATCACAATATGATATCCGTAAGCTATGAGGAGAAAAGTATGAAAAAGATGAGAGTATTAATCAACGGACTTGGCAGAATCGGTCGTGCAATTGTCAGAATCAATCTGGAGAATGATTATTTTGACCTTGTTGCAATCAATGATATCAATCCGGACAATAAAAATATGGCATATCTGCTGAAATATGACTGTACGTTTGGGAAGCTTCCTAATCAGGTAAACAGTGACGAAAATTATATTTATATTGATGATAATAAAATCAGAATATCCCATGAGAGCGAAATCAATGATGTGGATATGACAGACATAGACATTGTGGTGGAAGCATCCGGTGTACAGAAAAACATAGACCAGGTTGATAAAATGGCAGCCGCATCTACTGTAAAAAGATTTATTATTACGAATGTGAATTCCAAGAAATCCAAAAATATTATTTTCGGTGTAAATGAAAAAGAATTGGAGGACATGGATCAGAAGATTTTGTCGTCTAGCATTTGCGATGCAATATCATTAGGACCTATTTACGGTATCTTATCAAAAAACTTCAAGATAGAGAGTGGCTTTCTTGTAACGCTGCATCCTTGGCTTTCCTATCAGAACCTGCTTGATGGACCGGCGAAATCATGGTCTCAGCCGGGAGATGTATATTCGCATTATGCACTTGGCAGAGCTTCCACGCAAAATCTGATTCCGAAATCGACATCTGCCATCCGCGCACTCAGTAACGTATTTCCGGAGGCGCTTGATACAGTATGCAGCTTTTCCTATAGGACACCGACTCAGATTGTATCGAGTGCAGTTCTGACACTGGTACTTGACAGGAACACGACACCTGAGGAATTGATCGGACTTTTCAGTGAAGTAGAGAAACAGCAGCAGTATCCGATTCTTGAGACAACAAACGAACCATTGATTTCTATAGATTATGTAAAGAACAATCACTCTGCAATTATTGATACCCGTTGGATTCAGGTCAAAAACGGCAACCACATAGAGCTTGTATACTGGTATGACAATGAGTGGGGATATTCGTCAAGAATTGTGGATATGATAAAATATCTGGGTGGTCTTTATTCATGAAAATATTAGCAGCAGCTGGGTCTTTCAAGGATGTTTATACATCCCTGGAGGCCTGCGAGATGATTAAGAATATTTTAGGTGCACAGCATGAGGTAATTACTGCCCCAATCTGCGATGGCGGAGAGTACACCTACGATATTCTTAATTCTTATTTTACCTGTAAAAAAGAATATGCCAAGGACGTCTGTAATCCATACGGAAAACAGGTTCGCGTACCATATCTTGTACTTTCTGAGGAGGCTTACGTGATTTCTTCTGAAATCATTCGTCTGATGCCCGAAGAGGAGGCTTATAAAAATCCGCTTCTGCTGACCGACTATGGACTCGGACAGGTGCTGCTTGATGCAGTACAAAAGGGGTATCGCAGGATTAATCTCTGTCTTGGCGGGACATCCACGATTGGCTTTGGGATCGGGACGGCGCAGGCACTTGGTGTGCGTTTTTATGATGAGACAGGAGCGTTATTTACAGAACCGTTAAAGCCTGTTCAGTACAGTCAAATATCAAGAATGGAATATGATAGGGAGCATTTTAGCGGTATCCATCTTAAGGTCATTAATGACGGAATTACAAAGGCATGCGACCTTGCAACAGTCAATCCACTCAAGATAGGAAAGCAGTTTGCGGGGGATAAACAGGAAATCCTTCAAAAAATTGACGAAGCGTTTGCCGCAGTGCTCCGTGTGACCGGATTAACAGCAAAAGACCCCTATTCCGGGAATGGCGGTGGAATTTACTTTGGTATAGAGCATTTATTTGACACAGAGTATGTGAAGGGTACAGAGTATTTTTGCAGATTATTTCATCTGAAAGAGGCAATTGAGAGCTGCGAGCTTGTAATTACCGGAGAAGGAAGATTTGACAATCCGCATTTGAAAAAAATCCCTATAGTAGTGACTGAGCTTGCAAAAAACTGTCACAAGCGAGTCCTTTTCATATGTGGACAGGCAGATGAAGAATTACTGAGTCATACAGATTTAGCAGCCATCGGAATAGATACGTTAATCAGCTGTGGCAGCTATTACAGAACGCACAAAATTGAAAAGACCTATGAAAATGATGCCATGATGTATCGGGAAATGACACCAGTGATTCTCAGGGAGGAATTAGAAAAGCTATGGAAAACGAATTATTCAGTATGAAAAATATGAATGCAATTGTCACAGGCGGTGGAAAAGGGCTTGGAAAGGGAATTGCCGAGGGCTTTCTGGAAAGCGGAGCAAATGTCATCATTACCGGTTCTTCAGATGCGATATTTGAAACAGAAAAGGAATTTAAGGAAAAGGGCTTTTCGGGAATACATGCAGTACAGATGAATCTGTCGGACAGAGCAGCGAGAGCAGAGGCTTTCACAGAATGTATCCGTCTATTTGAGGGTCGTCTGGACGTACTTGTCAACAATGCCGGTATCCAGAAGAGAATTCCACTTTGCGAGTTTCCCCTGGAAGCATGGGATGAGCTGCTGGAAATCAATCTGACAGCAGTTTTTGATTTAAGCCAGAGAGCTGTCAATGTGATGAAACAACATCATTACGGTAAAATCATCAATGTTTCTTCGATAGGCGCACATATCAGCAGTGCAAGAAACATTCCTGCCTATCAGGCGGCAAAGGGCGGAGTCAGACAGCTGACAGTATGCTTTGCAGATGAATGTGCAGAATATGGTATTTGTACGAACGCCATTGCGCCCGGATATGCAAAAACAGGCTTGACAACAGCTGTATATGAAAATGAGGAAGCGAGTGCCATGACATGCAAAAAGGTGCCGCTTGGCAGATGGGCGACTCCACAGGATCTGAAGGGCTGCACAATCATGCTTGCATCTCATGCCGGAGACTATATTAATGGAGCATCTATTGTAATAGACGGCGGAGTGATTTGCCGTTAGGAAGGAAAGCCATGAAAGCAGTTGTTCTATGGGCGGGATGTGGCCGCAGAATACAAAAAGAATATAATGGGCTGCATAAGGCAATGATTCCACTCTGTGGGAGGCCGCTGCTTGCCTATTTGCTTGATAATATCAGACGGGCAGGCTTTGAGGAGATTGTACCGGTGCTTGGCTACAGAGCAGAGGAGCTGCTTGCACAGATTCGTGCTTATGCTGAGCCTACGGTATTTCCGGTATACAATCCGGACTTTGACAGAACAAATAATCTGTACTCTCTGTTGCAGGCAAGAGATATTCTAGCAGGAGAGTCTTTTGTTGTGATTAACGGGGATATGGTGTTTGATTATCATATTCTTGAGGATATCAGAAGGATGAGCGGAAACGCCATAGCCGTAGACACCAACACATATCCGAACCAGATCGACAGTCCGCGAGTATTGATTCAGAATGAAAGAATTATGGATATTGGACGACACCGTTCCATTGAAGAAGCTAATGGATACGCAGTCGGTATTTACAGATTTTCCAAAGAGCTTTCAGAACCTTATTTTGATGCAGCAGTGGCACTTTGCGAGAGAAAACCGGAGGCAGGATATCATGAGCCACTTGAACCGTTGCTGGCTGAATCAATCGTGCATCCATGTGTGACTGGGTCACATTTGTGGATGGATGTAGATGAAAAGGCAGATGTACACAGAGCAGAACAAATGCTTACCGGATGGAGGAAGAAAGATGAATCAGGATATTGAGACAACCTATGAGCATAGCTATACAACAAAGTTTATAATAGATGAATCGGCGGATTTTTCACGCCTGGCTGAGATGGATCTGCATGCATATGACAGAGTCTTTCTCGTAATTGACAAGCAGGTTGCAGGACTGTATCTTTCACAGCTTCTGAAGCGTATTAACAGACCTATGGAGCAGGTATTTATTCATGAAGCAGAGGCCGTGGAATATACAAAGTCAATTGGATATTATCCAAAGCTTGTAGACTTTTTAGAGAGTCATACAGCAGGACGGTATGATGCAGTGATTGCTGTTGGCGGTGGAATCATCATTGACCTTGTATCCTTTACAGTATCTACCTATATGAGAGGGCTTCCGTTTTTTATTATTGCAACAACACTGATTGGACAGACAGATGCATCCACAGCCGGAAAAACATGCCTAAATTCCGGAAATACCAAAAATCTTCTCGGGACTTTTTTCTATCCGAAAGTTGTGTATAATAATATAGAGATTATGCGGACAAATACGAAGCGGATTCTCAGACAGGGTCTGTCAGAAGCATTTAAATACAGTCTGTTGACGGATGGCAGACTGCTTGATACGATTGTTGCATTCCAGAACAGAGAATACGACAGCATGCTTATGGAGCAGATTGTACATAGTACCATTCAGGCAAGAATACAGATTCGCAAGGTGGATCCGCTTGCAAGCAATCTTGGACATACGTTTGGTCATGCACTTGAAAAGTATTTTGACTATCAGATTCTACACGGAGATGCAATTCTTACAGGTACGGTCATGGCTATTCATTTTGCAGTAGAAAAGGGATTGATGGAGCAGGAGGAGTGTGACAAAATCTTTTTACTGATGCAGCAGGCGCATCTGAATGTTGCAATTTCGGAAACACTTGATATTCCGAAGCTTGTCTCATTTATGAAAAAGGATAAGAAATCAAGCTCGAAGAAGCTGCATCTTGTCATGATTCATGGAATTGGTAAGCCGTATAGAGGAGATACTCCGTTTTTCGAAGCGGATTATGATGAAATCGAGCAGTTTTTGACAAGATATATGGCTGAATATACACACAAAAAGCAGGACTTTATCAAATATGTGGATTTAGATATGCTTGATTAAAGATAATATATCAGAATAAGGAGAAAATCTAATGATAACAACAATGAATCATACGAGCTTTACTGTCAGCAATCTGAAAGAGGCTGTTGACTTTTATCAGAATGTACTTGGTCTGGAGCTTGTCAGTCTGGCAGACAGAGATGAGGAGTTTTCAGCAGCTGTAACAGGTATTTCAGGCGCAAAGCTGAATATAGCCTATATGAAAGCACCAAACTGCTCGATAGAGCTGATTGAGTATACAGGTGCAGCAGGCGTCAGACTCGATACCGCTACAAATAACACAGGCAGTGCACATGTATGCTTTAATGTGGCGGATTATGATGAGTGGCTCGTTAGGCTCGAGCAGAATCATGTACGCTTCAGAGGTGAGCTGTGTCAGGTCCCGGCAGGCCCAAACAAAGGCAAGCGTGTATGCTACTGTATGGACAATGATGGGAATAATCTTGAGTTTATAGAGGAAAGATAGAAGGTTGAGTTATGCAATATTGTGATTATCATCTGCATACGGAATTTTCGTTTGATTCCCGTGAAAAAATGGATGCAGTCTGCCAAAAGGCAGTCGAGGAGGGAATCAGGGAAATTTGCTTTACAGAACATGTGGAATTTGCTGCTGAGGATGCAAGGGAATGGCCTGATTTCGCAAAACGGCAGCTCGAGCTTGAAAAATGCAGGAGTCTGTATGGAGACCGGCTGACGATTCTTTCCGGTATTGAATCCGGACAGCCCTACAGGGAGCCGGAGAAAGAGCGGGAGCTGTTTGCAAAACAGGAGTTTGACTTTGTAATAGGTTCAGTGCATATTGTAGGAAATACAGGGAGACCGTCAAAGTTTCCTTTTCAGGAAAATAATTATTTGGAATACTTCAGGCAGTACTTTACAGAGTCAAAGCTGCTGGCAGAGAAATGTGAGTTTGATGTAATGGGGCATGTAACCTTTCCGTTTCGATATGTACCGGAAGCGCTGCTTGAGGCATATCCGATTGAAGGCTTTCGCAAGGAATATATGGAGTTGTTTGATCTGCTTGCCAGTAAAGGCAGGGGAATCGAGATTAACACGAGTGGTCTTCGCACCAGCCTGAAGTCTACCATGCCAAATGTACAAATTGTGAAATGGTTTCGGGAATGCGGCGGACAGATTGTTACTGTCGGTTCAGACGGACATTCTGCCAGAAGCGCATGCAGTGGTATTGTAGAGGGATATCGCGTATTACAGGAAGCGGGATTTGATAAGGTGGCACTGTATCGCAACAGACAGGTACAGCTTGTGAAGCTATAGGAGAAAATATGGAACAGAGAAATCCGGTCAAAATATGTATTCTGACAGCAGCAAGATCCGAATATGGACTGTTAAGACCAATCATACAAAAAATGATGCGGGATCCGTGGTTTGATGTCCGTGTTGCGGTTACCGGTATGCATTTATCGCCGGAGTTTGGTCTGACCTATCAGGAAATTGAGACAGATGGAATTGCCATTGATAAAAAAGTCGAAATGCTGCTCAGTGCAGATTCACCGGCAGCAGTGTCAAAGAGTATGGCATTGTCTACAATCGGATTTGCGGATTATTTTGAAGAGCGCAGACCGGACTTACTGCTGATACTTGGTGACAGATATGAAGCACTTTCTGTTGCCATTGCTGCTATGAACGCAAAAATTCCAATCGTTCATTTGAGCGGTGGTGATATTACAGAAGGAGCCATTGACGATATGGTCAGACATTGTCTGACAAAGCTCAGCTATTTACATTTTGTAGCTACAGAGCAGCATAGAAAACGTGTGATTCAGCTTGGCGAGACTCCGGACAGGGTATTCCGGGTAGGTGCCATGTCTGTAGAAAGCGCATTGAGCGTGGAGCGTCTGAATCGTGAGCAGCTCATAAAAGAGCTTGGATTTGACTGGGGGAAGGACCGTCTAGCTGTTGTGACTTACCATCCTGTTACTCTGGCAGATTCGAATGTGATACAGCAGTGCAGCAGCCTGCTTGAAGCACTGGATGAAACTGAGCATCTGAAGATTATTTTTACAAAAGCAAATGCAGATGCAAATGGCAGAACGATTAATCGTATGCTCGATGAATATGTAAGTACACACAGTGAGAAAGCATGTGTGTATACATCGCTTGGACAGAAAAGATATCTGAGTGCAGCAGCACTTGCAGATGTCGTAGTAGGGAATTCCTCGAGTGGACTGTCTGAGGTACCGTCCTTTCATGTCCCGACAGTGAACGTGGGAGACAGACAAAAGGGAAGAGAATGTGGAAAGACCGTTCTTTCCTGCTCGAACAGGAAGGATGACATCAAGGAAGCAATCAAAAAAGCGTTGTCAAAAGAATTTAAAGCATCCATTATACACGAACAGAATCCATACGGTATGAGTGGAACATCAGACGCAATTATCAGCTGTCTGAAAGACTATCTGGAGAAGCATCCACTACAGATGATGAAGAAATTTTATGATTTGCAGACTGATTAGTAAGGTCTTTCAAAGAAGGGAAAGAAATGGGAAATATAGCAATCATACCGGCAAGAAGCGGTTCCAAAGGATTAAAGGATAAAAATATCAAGGACTTAAGCGGAAAACCGCTACTGGCCTATACAATAGAAGCTGCTGTAAAAAGCGGGGTGTTCGACTGCGTACATGTGTCCACTGATTCAGAACAGTATGCAGCACTTGCAAGAGAATATGGTGCAGATGTACCGTTCCTTAGGACCCAGGAGCTGTCAGGAGATCATGCAAGCTCCTGGGATGCAGTCAGATTTGTACTGGAGCAGTATCGACTGCGTGGAGCAGAGTATGAGGAGCTGACATTATTACAGCCCACTTCGCCGCTTCGTACAGCAGAGAATATTAGAGATGCCAGACACTTGTTTGAGGAAAAAAAGGCCAAGGCAGTTATTGCTGTATGCGAAACAGACCATTCGCCGTTATGTACAGATGTCATTGCGAAAGATGGGAATATGAAGGGGTTTGTAAAAAAGGAATATCGTGATATGCCGCGACAGGCTATGCCTGTCTATTATAGGGTAAATGGTTCTATTTATATGATGAAGGCAGCTTGCCTTGATCATATACCGGAGCTGTATGACAGAGACTGCTACGCGTATGTTATGAGCAGAGAGAAGTCCGTAGATATTGATAATGAAATCGATTTCTGCTTTGCAGAAATACTAATAAACAGAAATAAGTAATCAGACAGGGAGTCGCCGGACAGAATGAAAAAAATCGGAGAACTGATACAAAAGAATACAGGCTCACTGCTGTTTGGATTTTCTGCGTTGCTGCTTTTGATAAGTGTGCTGCTAGGATACAGCAGTGCCGGAGAATACAGCAGAAAGATTATGGGTGCAGCCATTTCTGCATGTACAGCAGGATATGCAGTGCAGATTTATGTGGCAAAGCAATACTCGCACAGGACAGCGAAGCAAATGTTATTTTGTCATATGGTGTTTCTGATTTGGATATTGCCGACGCTTTGGAGAGACTATCAGAAGACTGGGCTTGTACATATGACGAGAGTGCTTCCACTGTTAGTTGTCGGGTGGATGACGGGAATCGTTTTCTGGTGTATGCAGTTTGCACAGGGAGAGCTTAAGGCAGAAATTCGCCGACAGCTGTCATACTGTGTGCAGTATCTGAAGAGCAAAAGAGGTATCGGACTGCTGCTTGTAGTTACTGTAACTACACTTTTGTCCATAGATACACTGCATGTGATTCCGATGTGGGATGATGAAGCATATGTCAGGCGTTTCCTTCAGATGCCGGCCTGGAATTATACATTTGACGGAATTACCAGCTATTCTCCATATGGACACCTGGCACCGACGATTTCAATATTTATGCTGTTTGGAAGGGAACTGATACCACAGGCACCCCTGCTTGGCATGCGGCTAGTGCAGGTAGTGTTGAGTATACTGGCAGTATGCTGTATTTATCAGCTTCTCAGGAGACTGTATCCACAGATCAAATGGCAGGAGCAGCTGCTGATTACCGGTGTGATTGCTGCATTTCCGTCGATTCTTGGCATGCAGTATATTAATCTGGACTATTTCTTTTTCCTGTTTTTTGTATTTTTCTTTTACTGCTATGAGAGAAAGTGGTATGTACTGCAGCTCGTGTGCGGTATGCTTCTCTGCTTTAGCAAGGAGCCGGCAGTGATCACTTATGCAGGCTTTTGTGTCGGAGTTTATTTGATTCATTTTATTAGGAGTAAAGGTTCTTTTTTAAAACGAATGTTTACGTGTATGACATTCAGAGAGTATGTGTTATATGGCTTGCCGCCTGTATTATGGTTTTTAATATTTCAGCTTCCGGAGAAAATCGCAGCCTTTATTGGATATCTGTTTCCGGCTGAGATGGGTGTAGTGGCAGAACTGCTATCTGAGCAATCATCAGCGTGGGATGTGAGCAATGGAAAAGCCAATACTTTTTGTATTGATCTAAAATATATCGGCACGATTTTATTACAGACCTTTTCATTAAATTTTATGTGGCTGCTTGTACTTGCTGTGATAGTGGCAGCTGTGATAGTGGCCGGCAGAAATAAAATCGTAAAAAGAATGAAGACTAGAAGTGAGGAACAGACACAGCTTATGACAGCGATACTGCCGTTATTGTGTTCATTTCTTGTATCCCTGTTGTTTTTGTGCTTCTATGTGACATATAATCTGTATCGCTATAAAACGCTGATTTGTTTTTTATTGATTTTGACTGGCTGTATGGCAATTAAAGGTTTGGTGGCTAAGGAAAAGGTACGCGTATGGATATTTAGTATGATTGGTGCTTTATTCATGATTCAGTCCTATATATGCATAGATCCTGTAACAATGCTGATAGGAAACACCTTTGATACCGGAAGGGCGAAGCTTGTCAGTGTCGATAAGTGGGACGATTTGTATATATCCAACAATATCGTAATCAATCGACAGGGATATGACTGGATGCCATTTATGCAGGAAATATTGCGAAAAATAGAGTATAATGAGCATACACTCGTTTTAACACCTCTTATGAAAGAGCCTTCCAGTGCCCCAAGCATCTGGGGAGTGCACTATCTTACAAAGACACTGCTCTGGAATGAGGAAGAGCAGACAATGACAACTGTTGCGGGAGAAAACAACGGATATCCGGTTATCAAGATGGGACTAAATGCAGAGGGTGAAATCTCTGCAATGGAGGATGAAGCAGACCTGACACGCTCCTATGACAGAGCCTATGTGATTCACTTCCCGTTTTTTGAGGATTTTGATATCGAGGCGGCAGTTGACAGAGGCGGATGGAAAATAATGAATCAGACACAAGCACGGTATCGAACATGGAGTGCACAGATACTGGAGCTTGAAAAGAAGTGAGGGAGCAGTATGAACGAAATAAAGCTATTGGATTGTACCCTTCGTGACGGAGGGTATCTAAATGACTGGAAGTTTGGTAACAGTAATATCGTAAATATTTTCGAACGTCTTGTAAGTGCCGGAATTGATATTATCGAGACTGGATTCATTGATGACAGGAGATCGTATGATTATGACAGGACTATTTTTCCTGATACCGATTCCATCAACAGGATATACGGGAAGCTGAATAAAGGAAATTCCATTATTGTAGGAATGATTGATTTTGGTACTTGTCATATTGAAAATGTCAAACCATGTAAGGAATGCTTTTTAGACGGAATCCGTATTATTTTTAAAAAAGAGCGGATGCATGAGGCGATTGCATACTGCAAACAGATTAAAGCACTTGGCTACAAAACATTTGCACAGGCTGTTTCTATTACAAGCTATAATGACGAGGAGCTGACAGAGCTGATTGACCTTGTCAATGATCTGGAGCCCTATGCATTTTCACTTGTGGACACATACGGGCTGTTACATAAAGGACAGCTTATGCATTATTTCCACTTTGCATGCAGGCATTTGAAGGAAACGATAGGAATCGGATATCATGCACATAATAACTTTCAGCTTGCATATGCAAACTGCATAGAGCTTATGGAAGAACCACCTAAGAATCGTATGCTGATTGTAGATGGCAGCCTATACGGAATGGGCAAGAGCGCAGGAAATACACCGACAGAGCTTCTTGTAACCTATATGAATGACTACAAGGGAACACACTACAGGAACAGCCAGCTGTTAGAAGCAATAGAGGTGACAATGATGGATATTCGCAGACAGGTGTCCTGGGGCTATTCATTCAAGTTCTATTTGTCAGCGTCTCATGACTGCCACCCGAACTATGTTAATAAGCTGATGGATCTCGGAAAGCTGTCTGTTAAGTCAATCAATGAAATGCTGGATTTGATTACACCGGCAAAAAAGCTGTTATATGATGAAGCATATATTAATGATTTATACTTAGAATATCAAAAGACCAATTGTGATGACAGCGAGGCAAGAAAAGCACTTTATCAGAAGCTTCAGCATCAGAATACTCTGATGCTTGGTCCCGGTCATAAACTATATTCTGAGCGGGAAAAGGTGCAGCAGTATATTGCAGAAAAGCATCCGATTATTCTTGCAATCAACTTCCTGCCGGAAGGATATGATGTAGATTATTTGTTTATCAGTAATGCGAAGCGGTATGTTCGTCTGAGCTCTGCATTTAATGAACAGAGGGAAAAATCCAGACTGATTGCTACATCCAATGTCACGAGGACAGAGGGCGAATTTGATTATACGCTAAATTACAGTGGTCTGCTTGATGAAGAGGCATTGATGCCGGATAATCCAATGATAATGCTGCTTAGACTGTTAAAGCAGATGAATGTAAAAAGTATCGGACTTGCCGGATTTGACGGATATAAAGAAGCAACTCTGCCAAATTATGCAAATCCAAATATGGAATATGTGATGAGCAGTGAGCAGGCAGCAAAAATCAATAGAGATGCAGTTGAGGGAATACGGAAATTACAGATGGCATCAGATATTCGATTTGTGACATCCTCGCTGTATGAAGCTGGGGTAATGAACGGAGAAACGGAATGACAAAAAACGAATATGGGGCGGTTATCTTTGACGTAGATGGGACACTGTTAAATACAGCTGAGGGTGTTCTTTCTGCTGTAAAATATACAATCCGGCAGTATGGACTTAGAGAGCTTAGTGAAAACGAATTACAGACATTCATAGGTCCACCTATACAGAATTCCTTTCAGAAGCATTATGGGATTACCGATTATGACCAGCTGCAGACAATCGCAACAACATTTCGCAACCGATATAAGGATGTTGATTTGCTGAAGGCAGAGCCCTATGAAGGAATTTACGAGCTGTGCGAGGCACTGACAGCAAATGGAATCAGAATTGCCATTGCAACATATAAGAGAGAGGATTATGCCATTAAGCTGTTAAAGCACTTTAGATTTGATCGGTATACAGAAATTATGTATGGTGCAGATCATGAAAACAAGTTAAAGAAATCAGATATTATCTGCAAGTGTCTGGATGCACTGCAGATAACAGAAAAGCATCAGGCAGTTATGATTGGGGACAGTGAAAATGATGCAAAGGGCGCAGAACAGATTGGACTGGATTTTATAGGAGTGACATACGGATTTGACTTTAGGACGTCTGACGATATAATGAAATACAGTACAGCGATAGGCAGCGCAGACTTTGCACTAGATATACTCAAATTGTTGAATTAATAAAGGAGACTGACGATGAAAATAAAGGTAGCACAATATGTAGCAGATTTTCTGGCAGCGCATCAGGTGGAAGATGTTTTTATGATAACAGGTGGCGGAGCCATGCATCTGAATGACGCAATCGGGCATAAAAAGGAATTACACTGTACCTTTAATCATCATGAACAGGCGTGTTCCATAGCAGCAGAAGGATATGCCAGACTGACCGGGAAGGTGGCAGCTGTCTGTGTGACAAGCGGTCCAGGCGGAACGAATGCTATTACCGGAGCCGTAGGTGGCTGGCAGGATTCTATTCCGATGTTCATTATTTCAGGTCAGGTAAAGAGGGAGACTACGACATGGTCTACAAAAATTCCATTGAGACAGCTTGGTGATCAGGAGTTTCAGATTGTCGAGTGTGTAAAGGGAATGACGAAATACGCAGTGATGATTACCGAACCAATGGAAATCAGATATCATCTGGAAAAAGCATGGTATTTGTGTATGAATGGTAGAAAAGGACCTGTCTGGATAGATATTCCATTAGATGTACAGGCAGCATGGGTTGAATCAGAAGAACTGCGCCCATTTAATCTTGATGAGGAAAATATTTTAGAAAATCCAGTTTATGAGGAAACACTCTCACAGACTGTACTGGATAAGCTGGCAAAAGCGAAACGTCCGGTTATTCTTGCCGGAACAGGAATTCGCCTTGGTGAAGCACATGCAGATTTTCTGGAACTGATTGAACAGCTGCAGATTCCCGTTGTAACAGCATGGAATGCACATGATGTACTGTGGGATACACATGAGCTGTATTGCGGGAGACCCGGAACAGTAGGCACAAGAGGCGGTAATTTTGTTGTACAGAATTCGGATTTATTATTGGTACTTGGCTGCAGACTGAATATTCGCCAGATCAGCTATAATTACAAGCAGTTTGCACCGGATGCCTATAAGATTATTGTAGATATAGATGAAGCAGAGCTGCAAAAGCCGACAATACATGCGGACCTGCCGATTCATGCAAATGTAAAGGATGTTTTGACATCGCTGAATAAGAGTCTGCATAAGCAGAAATTTGAGGGAACTCATACAGAGTGGCTATCTTGGTGCAGGATGATTAACAAGAAGTATCCGGCAGTGCTACCTTCCTATTATGAAAGTGAAAAGCTTAATCCATATGTATTTATGGATCGACTGTTTCATCAGCTTAAAGAAGGAGATGTGACAGTGACCGGAAACGGAAGTGCCTGTGTAATCGGATTTCAGACAGCTGAAATCAAAAAGAATCAGAGACTGTTTACAAATTCCGGCTGTGCTGCAATGGGCTATGGATTTCCGGCGGCTCTCGGTGCCTGTGTTGCCCGAAAAGGGGAACGGGTAATCTGCATAGACGGAGATGGCAGCTTTCAGATGAATATACAGGAGCTGCAGACAGTCGTATACAATCAGCTAAACATTAAAATAGTTATTTTAAACAATAATGGCTATCATTCTATTCGTCAGACGCAGACGAATCTGTTTAAGAATGAGTTGATAGGCGTCTGTGACGGAAATGGCATCAGCTTTCCTGATATGGAAAAGATAGCATATGCCTATGGAATTCCTTATGTCAAAATCGATCAGCTTGAGAATGTAGACGCTAAGCTTAAGAGTGCACTTGAGAAAAATGGTCCGGTTATGATAGAAGCAGTCGTAGATGTGCAGCAGAATTTTGCACCGAAGCTGTCTTCAAAGGTACAACCGGATGGGACAATTGTATCTCCGCCGATTGACGATATGTTCCCATTTTTACCAAGGGAAGAGTATGAGCAGGCAAAAAAGGCAGGGGAACAGTAAATCAAAATAGATGGGAAACCAAACTATGCGAATGGATATATTATATCAGTTTAATGAAAAATATGCGCCATATGCAGGAGCCTCCATCACATCTCTGTTTATTAATAACAGCCAGGCAGAAGAGATTGTAGTCTGGATATTGGGTGAGGAGTTATCTGCTGATAGTATCAGCCGTTTGGAGCATTTGGCAGAGGAATATCATAGAACGATTAGATTTGTAGAAACAGATGGTCTGGTAAGCAAAATGAAGGAACTGAACATGCCGACTTACCGCGGCTCTTATGCAGCCAACATGCGATTGTTTCTGCCTGCTGTGTTACCAAAAGAGGTTGAGCGTATTCTATATCTGGATGCGGATACGATAGTAGATGCTGATATTCAGGAGTTTTATGATACCGTACTGAATGATTGTGCACTCGCTATGGTAATGGATTCACTTGGAAGAAATCATAAACAGGATATAGGACTTAAGATAGGGGAACCCTATTACAATTCCGGTGTAATTTTGTTTGATATGAAAGAGTGGCGTAAGCAAGGTCTTACAGAGAAAATTGTGACACATGTGCAGCAGGTACGGGCACATTATCCTGCACCTGATCAGGATCTGTTAAATGTAGTCTGTAAAGGAAAGATTTTAAAACTATCACCACGTTATAATTTCCAGCCGGTTCATATGGCTTTTTCCATAAAACAGTATATTCGTGTGTACTCCGATTATGGTTACTATACAGAAACTGAGCTTAAGGAAGCAGCCAAACAGCCTCAAATCTATCATTTTTTTAGATTCCTTGGAGAGTTTCCATGGCATCAGAATACCTGTCATCCGGACGCTGCATTATTTGACAGCTATCTGCGACAGTCGCCATGGGCAGATTACGAGAAGAAGCCTGCAGAGGCTGATACTGTACTAAGAATAGAAAAGCGATTGTATCAGCTGCTGCCTCGATTTGTTTTTTTGTATTTATTCAAGCTGTCACACAGTCTGTTTCTTGGACAGGCCAACCGGCAGTCGCTTCAAAAGAAAATTCATAAGGAAATGTAGGAGAACAATTTGAAGGCAAAGATCAAGTTCAGTATTGTCACAGTCTGCCGCAATGCAGAAGTCTGTATAGAAAAAACGATACAGTCTGTGCTTTCACAGCAAAATGCAGAAGTGGAATACATTATTGTGGATGGTGCATCGACAGATGGAACATTATCCATTATCAGGGGCTATCAGGAAAATCATACGATTCGTTTGCTGTCAGAGCCTGATAAGGGACTGTATGATGCCATGAATAAAGGCGTAGGACTTGCAACCGGAGATTATATTCAGTTTCTGAACGCAGGAGATACGTATTTATCAGATCATACGCTTGTGATGGTAGAACAGAAGCTTCAGGAAAAGCTGCCGGATTTTACTTATGGACACATTCGATACTGCAATGCAGATGGGACAAGTGAAATTCGAAAATATGGCGCAAAATGTGGGAAATCTATTTATTTCCTAACTGGAGATTGTATTAACCATCAGGCAGTATTTGCAAAATGTTCTCTTTTTCAGTATAATCAATTTGATGTGCAATATCACATCTGTGCAGACAGAGAGTGGATGATGCGTCTCAAAAAGAAACAACACATCGATTTTACCCCCATTGATCAGGTAATCTGTAACTACTCGCTTGATGAGAACAGTGTGAGTATCAGGAATAAGTCACAGTACAACCTCGAAGCGGCAAAGTGCATCAGAGACTATTACCCATGTGGATATCCGATATTTTGTTTGTTTGAGTTTTGCAGACACAATGAAATGCTTGGCCGACTGCTGCATGCGGTATACAGACGGTTGTATATTAAAAAATAGATATTAATAAGGATTGAAGAATGAAAACTGTACTTGTAACAGGTGGAACACATAAGGATGCAGCACCTATGGGTGTCCTGGCATTGAATATACGAGATGTCGCACCGCATCTGGCAGATGAGATGATTATCTTTCATGACGGAATCCCTGCAAAGCAGCAGCAGCTGATTGCCGATATTTTCCCGACAAAGTTTTATCAATATCATTTTGATATTGGATTTAAAGAACGTCGTGCGAATCGATCACTGCGTTATTTTTCAGAAATGCTGTTCTGCAAATACGAGTGCTTCCGATTACTTGAGGAGTATGACAGAGTTATCTGGACGGATTATGATGTGCTTATCAGAAGCGACCTTCGTGAGCTGACTGAGTGTCAGGCTGGGTTGCAGATTGTTGGCAGTAATACCCCGCTTAGAAAGATGTTTCGGGATACAATAGAGCAGGTTGATATGCGGGATTTTGACTTGCAACAGAATGGAATTGCGACACCACTGTTTGTGATGACAAAGGATATTGGTGACTACAGAAAGCATTACAGCTGGTGTGTGGAAATGACTAAAAAATATGCAGTTTATACTTCCCTTCCTGAGCAGTGCATTTTTACAATGCTGATTCAGACATTTCACATTGATTATGAGAATTTATCAGACAAACAGTATGCCTTACATCCTCGTGATGATGACGGAAAGGCAGAAATAGTTCATTGCTATGGCAGACCAAAGTTTTGGGAGGGACTGCGTAATGATGCATGGGAGCAGTATTACAGGCAGTGGATTGATATGGGTGGTAATCGGTATCGAACACCTGTAAAGGAAAAATTGATTGCAATCAAAGAGAGATTTTTACAGCTGCTTGGAAAGCAACCGACGTATTAGAAATTTATTAAAGTCATTATTGGAAGAGCAGATTAGATAATAGATTGGGGACTATATGAAGGCAGTACCTAAAAGAGATTACAAATTATTTTCTATCGTAATTGCATCCTATAATCATGATAAATATGTGATAGAATGTCTAAATAGTATTAAGGCGCAGAATTATCCGTATATAGAATTAATTGTGATAGATGATTGTTCCACAGATACTACTTATCAGCTGGAGTGTGAATGGTTCGAGGAAAACAGAGAAAAATTCCACAATATAATCTTGCTTAAAAACGATGAAAATCGTGGTGTAGTAAAGACTATGAACAGAGGGTTAGAAATATGCACTGGAGATTATATTCTAAGGTTTGCATCGGATGACTGTTTGCTTGTTGATGCAGTCAAGAAAATTGTATCTGTGTATTCAGAAAATCCTGAGTGTGGGATGATCTGCTTTGATGGTATAGTTGGTGAAGATTTTAATAGTATTTCACATTATTTGTCAATGAAACAAACCATCTATAGTGAAATCGATTATAATCAATTGGAATCTCCTTTTGAAGAGTTATATAAAAGGGATTATATCGCAGCGCCTGGATGTATTGTAAAAAGAGAAACATATTTACAGATTGGTTTATGCGATGCTAATATTGCTATTGAAGATTGGGAATATTGGCTTAGAGTTATGAGAAGTATGCCAGTGCTGTTTTCAAAAGAGAAAATAGTTTTTTATCGTCAGTTAAAGGATTCATTAAGCAAATCGCCAAGCATCGAAAAGAGAAAAATGATGAATCAATGCGCACTGTATGTGCTTGAGAAATATAAGAATGATATTCCGCGAAGAGCTGCCAAAAAAGTAATGAGTGTCAAGACCAGCATTGTTTTACGAGAAGTACTAGAGTGGAGAGAACCAGAGTATTTAGCGTATGTTATGGATTATATAAAACGAAACAATATTCGCCTCACGGTACGTGCATATATTAAACTGCTGATTTATAAGTTACATTGTTGTGGTTGAGAGGAAAATATAAATGAATAAATTACCATTGATTTCTGTTGTAATACCAATTTTTAATGGAGAAAGCTATTTACAGGATATATTTAGTAATTTTGAGAAACAGACATATCAGAATTATGAGGTGGTGCTTGTAAATGATCTCTCTACTGATAACACTTTAGAAGTATTGAATGAATATGCTAAAACTAATCCAAAGTTTATTATATGTAATCGAACTACAAAAGGAGGCACGGCAGTTGCCGGATTGGAGTATGCTTTACCATATTGCAGTGGAGATTATTTTTTCTTTATGTCACATGATGATTTTTTTGATGATGATTTTTTGGAAAAATGCTTAAATACAGCACTGGAAACCGATGCAGACTCGGTGATACCTAATCTGATTTTGTATTATGGAGAAGGTAAAGAAAAAAAACATGATAATTATCCGTTAAATAATGACTATACAAGCGTTTTGGATTCTAAAGAGGCATTTCTGTTAAGTCTTGAGTGGAATATAAGTGGAAATGCATTTAGAAAAATGAAGCTGGTAAGGGAGGTTGGATACAAAGCAGAGTACTATAATAGCTGTGAATTTTTTGGAAGAATAATGACGCTTAAATCAAATAAAAATGTATTTTGTAATACTAATTTTTACTATCGTCAGAATAATGCAGGAGCAATTACTAAGCAGTTTCATTATTTTCATGTGGATATACTAACAACGGATATTATGCTTTTTAGATATATGATAAATCTTGAACCTCGCAGTGAGAGAACTCGAAAAAGGTTAAAACATATTGTCAAATACTATTTTTGCTGGATAAAAGATTATTTAGCAACTCCGATGACCAGAACTGAAAAAAAGTATGTATTACGTTCTCTTATGAAAGCAACAGGAGATATTGTTTGTCTTTGGTTTGAGGTTTATATAAAAAAATGAAGGGCAATATGATTTCAATTAAAATGAGTCATATTTGGTTGTTGTTTTAATATGAAAAAAATACATATAAAGGCATGTGGAAACCGTGTAGGAAGAAAAATTGAGAACATCTTAAATCGAAATAGCGAGATGTATTATTATCCAATTTATAATATGCATGCGCCAATTAGCTCAAAAGTACCATTGATTTATAATAAAAATGGTGAACGCATGGATATGTTTTTTATCAGAGATTTTCATATGGCTCATAATCCCAATGGAAACGCTGGGAAGTATTTTATTTGGGACAGGTATAATTTTGGGCTGAAGACTCATTTTTATTCGCATCAAGCTATGAATGAGACAATGGGTCAACCGGTGGAGAAATATGGAATCCTATTAGAATCACGATCTTTAGTTCCAAGAGATTATGAAATATTCAAAATGAATAAAGGGCTAGAGAGAGAATTCAAATATATTTTTTCGTTTGATGATCGAATATTAAATGAGGTTGAAAATGCAAGGTTTTTGCCTACGGCAGCAGCAATTTGGTTTGGTACAGATAAAAGTGGAGGAGTATTAGACGATTCCTTATACAAGAAGAAAAATAAAAATATTTCTATTGTTTCTTCTAATAAGCAGAGTTGTGATTTGCATCGATTTCGAATTGAATTGGCAAAATACTGTGGAGAAAATAAGTTAGCAGATACTTTTGGAACCTTTGCAGGAGGCAGCTTATGTGGGATTGAAGAATCATTAACTGATTATAGATTTAGCATTGCAATCGAAAATGATATTTCTGATTATTTTTTTACAGAGAAAATTACAAACTGCTTTGCATCACAGACGATTCCAATCTATTTGGGAGCACGAAAAATAGATGATTTTTTTAATCCGGACGGAATAATTAAACTAAAATACAGTGATTTACAGGATGTAGAAAAAGTATTGCGCACATGTGATGAAAAGGAATATGAAAGACGTTTGCCTGCGATTCTTGACAATTATGAGCGTGCAAAACAATATTTAAATATTGATGACTATTTGTATTCAAATTATTTTTTACAACATTAATCAAGAGATAAGTTTTTGAAGTGTGAATAAGGAGAAAATTGTGTATTTAAGAGATATGAAGAACGACGATATAGATAATATGCTTGAGTGGATGAGAGATCCATCGATTAATTGTTTTTTTCGATGTGATTTTCAGCATATGGAACGAGCAGATGTGCAAGCATTTATTGAAAAGTCATTAGATAAAAAGAATAATATTCATTTGGCCGTTTGCGATGATAATGATGAATATCAAGGAACAGTGAGCCTGAAAAATATAGATAATGAAAAGAAAGAAGCTGAGTACGCGATTAGTCTAAGAAGCAAAGCAAAACATCAAGGATATGGGTATTTTGCGACAATGGAAATGCTTCACAAAGCATTTAATCAGATGAAGCTGAGGCGAGTATATCTAAATGTACTGGAAGAAAATGAGTGTGCGAAATTGTTATATCAGAAGTGTGGATTTCAATTAATTGATAATAAGCGAAGTATTATACAAATACGAGGCGTAAATAAAGTGTTGGTATGGTATGAAATAGAAAGTCAAGTTAATCAATAGAAAAGAGGTAGAATAGAGAATCTTTATGGAAAAACAACCCCAATTATTTGAATTCCAAAGAAAAGGTGATGAACGAGGATACTTAGTTGCAATTGAAGGAAAAAAGGATATTCCGTTTGATATTAAGCGCATATTTTATATTTATGGCTCAGATGATAGTGTGGTTAGAGGAAAACACGCAAATCAAAAATCAGAGTTTATTTTAATAAATGTATCCGGAAGCTGTGAAATCAGTGTAGATATTGGTGATGGAGAAAAACAGATTTTTAGTCTTGATAAATCAAATTGTGGAGTATATTTACCTAATATGGTATGGAAAGAAATGTACAATTTTAGCAGTGATTCCGTACTTCTATGTTTAGCAAGCGAGTATTATGACGTACAAGAATATGTTAAAGATTACGATGAGTTTGTTGCCTTAAGACAAGATTCTAGTAGTAACAATATGTTTGCATAAAATCTGAATATAATAAGAGAAAGCAGGCTATTGTATAGCTACAAGTTGTGATGATGTTTTGTTTTTTGATAACCGATGTGTTATAGATTTGGGTACTGCAGAAGCGCGTTTCTCATTGGATATTATTGAGTATGTTCGAAAGATATATATAGTTAAGGGTGATGAAAAATGGTTACCTGCATTACAAGCAACATAAGGAGGATGCTGAGATTATTCAAAGTTTCTTGGAAATAAAAGGATTTTTGTATCAATATACAGATGGTTTTCTGTTTTGTACAAATAGAGTTTGTATCATGCAGATATTCCAGATTGTAGACATGGCGTTTTGTTTGCTAGATACCAATAAGAATTTGAGAGTATTAATTATGGTTCAAAATGTAAATTGAACTTGTTATTTAATTAAAACGTATAAAGAAAGTATATGGAGATAATATTATGCAAGATATAAAAACATTTTTTCATATGATATATCAAGTCATATTCATTTTGAATCGAGAACAGAGAAAGAAATGTATATTAGTTTTCTTTGCAACATTTATTGGAGCTATCTTTGAAACTTTAGGTGTATCTGCCATCATTCCATTTATTCAGTCAATTATGATGCCGGATGCGCTCTTTTCAAATAAATATCTTTCTCCGATAATTACGCTATTTCATATTCAGGATACCGACCAATTGATTCTGCTTACAGGAATAGGAATTATTATTGTGTATTTACTAAAAAATGCATATCTGATTTTTCTCTCTTTTATACAGGCGAAATTTAGGACAAGCTTTTTAAAGGATGTATCAATAAGATTATTGACAACTTATATGGAACGGCCATATACGTTTTTTCTGAATACAAACAGTTCAGAGATTATGCAGGGAATCAATGGAGACTCCCATAGTGTATATGATATTCTTGATACATTGTTTAAAATCACATCAGAGTGTTTGACAGTATTATTGATTGCTTTATATATTATTCTGATGGATCCATTTATGGCAATTTGCATGTTGGCTCTGGCAGTTGGAGTTTTTTTAGTAGTAACGCTTGTATTTAAGAAAAGAATCAGCGCTCTTGGTGATATTTCAAGAGAAGCGTCAGTAAAACAATATCGGCATATCTATCAGGCAATCAGTGGAATCAAAGAAGTAAAAGTAATGCAACGGGCAGAAAACTTTATTGACAGATACAAAGCTGTCGCAGAAGTGACACGTAAGACATCATTAGGATTAGCAATTGTAAATGGAATGCCGGAAAGACTAATTGAGACACTATGTATTAGCGGATTAATAATAACAGTTTGTGTGAAGCTAAAAATGGGCGTTAATGTAAACAGCTTTGTACCTAAACTTGCCTCATTTGCAATAGCGGCATTTCGTGTTTTACCATCTATTTCTAGAATTACAGGATATGTATCTACGCTTGTATTCTATAGAAAATATTTGGATATTGCATATCAAAATTTTCATACATTAGATGAAATGTCGAATGATAGCATAGAACAGAAGTTAATAGAAACAGAGTCAGAAAATACAGAAGCTTTTCAATGTGTTCAGATAAAAGATATTTACTGGAAATATAATCAGACACAGAAATATGTGTTAGAGAGTCTTTCACTCACAGTTAACAGAGGAGAGGCTATTGCATTTATTGGACCATCAGGAGCCGGAAAGACAACACTGGCAGATGTATTTCTTGGACTGCTTCCCCCATCTCATGGAACGATAGAGATAGATGGCATGGATATTTATAGAAATCCTATTATGTGGAGCCGAGTAGTCGGATATGTGCCACAGACAGTTTTTTTGACAGATGATACGCTCCGTGCAAACATTTCTTTTGGAATACCAGAGGATGAAATAGATGATGAGAAAGTCTGGAGTGCTCTGGAGCAGGCACAGCTCAAAGAGTTTGTTAATAGTCTTCCAAATGGAATAGAGACAATTGTAGGAGAACGTGGTGTGAAATTCTCGGGAGGACAGCGACAGAGGGTGGCAATAGCCAGAGCACTGTATAATGACCCGCAGATTTTAGTACTTGATGAGGCAACATCTGCACTGGATAATGACACAGAGGCTGCTGTAATGGAAGCCATTGATTCACTGCAAGGTCACAAGACGCTGATTATTGTCGCACACAGACTCAGTACAATTCGTAACTGCAATAAAATATATGAAATCAGAGATGGAAAAGCGACACTAAAAGAAAAGAGTGAAGTGTTTGGTTGATTAATAAAGTGGAGGAAATATGAAGGTAGTCATTTTGGCAGGAGGATATGGAACGCGCATCAGTGAAGAAAGCCATTTAAAACCAAAGCCAATGGTTGAGATAGGGGATAAGCCGATTTTATGGCATATTATGAAAAGCTATTCTCACTATGGGTTTAATGAGTTTATTATTTGCTGTGGGTACAAGCAGCATGTAATAAAGGAATGGTTTGCAGATTACTATTTGTATAACAGTGATGTCACATTTGACTTTGCAAATGACAATCAAATGACTGTTCATCAGAATGTTGCAGAGCCATGGAAGGTTACGCTGGTAGATACCGGTCTTGATACGATGACCGGTGGAAGAGTCAAGCGTGTCCAAAAGTATATTGGAAATGAGACATTTATGCTGACTTACGGGGATGGCGTAAGCGATATTGACATACAGAAGCTTTGGGAATATCATAAAAGCAGTGGGAAAATAGCTACCATCACAGCGACAACAGTTGGACAACGATTTGGTGTGTTAGATATTAACAGTGCTAATGAGATTGTTGCATTTCGAGAAAAGGACAGGCTGGATGGGAGTCGTGTGAATTCGGGATTTATGGTTTTGGAACCGGAGATTTTTTCTTATTTAGAAAATGATCAGACGATATTTGAGAGAGAACCATTAGCAGCGTTGGCAAAAGCCGGACAAATTTGTGCATACAATTATAATGGGTTTTGGCAGTGTATGGATACAAAGCGTGAAAAGGATCGTCTGGATGAGATGTGGAATAGTGGAAACGCGCCATGGAAGGTATGGAAATGAAGAAAATAAGTATCATGATTCCTTGTTACAATGAAATAGAGAATGTTGAATTAATGTGTCAATCAGTAATCAATGTGCTGACAGAAACACTGCCGATGTATGATTATGAGATTTTATTTATTGATAATCATTCATTAGATGGCACAAGAGAAAAGCTGGAGGAACTTTGTGCCGGTAATAAACGGGTTAAAGCGATTCTTAATGCGACCAATTTTGGACAGTTTAATTCGCCCTTTTACGGGATGTGTCAGACTACCGGAGATTGTACAATTACGATGTGCTGTGATTTTCAAGATCCTGTAGAGATGATACCAAAGTTTGTAGCGGAATGGGAAGCCGGACATAGAATTGTGAGCGGTATTAAGACATCAAGCAAGGAGAATCCTATACTATACTTCCTTCGAAGTGTCTATTACAAGCTTATCAAAAATATGTCATCCGTTCAAATGATTGAGCACTTTACCGGATTTGGACTATATGATAAGACTTTTATTGAGATACTACGTCATCTGGATGATTCGATTCCGTTTGTACGTGGAATTGTAGCTGAATATGGTGCTGGTTTTAACTTAATAGAACTGGAGTATGAACAGCAGAGACGCAGAGCCGGAAAGACGCATAATAATTTCTACAGCTTATATGATGCAGCCATGCTCAGCTTTACTTCCTATACAAAGGTTGGGTTACGTCTGGCGACATTTCTTGGTTTTGGATGTGCAGGGATTAGTTTAGTTGTTGCCATTGTTTATACCGTGATGAAGCTGTTAAACTGGGACAGTTTTTCAGCAGGTACTGCACCACTTACAATTGGTGTATTCCTTATTGGGGGTATTCAGTTATTTTTTATTGGCTTGATTGGAGAATATATTCTGAATATAAATACGAGAGTCATACACAGACCGGTTGTAGTAGAAGAAAAAAGAATCAACTTTGATTAACCGAAATACGCTAAGCTATAATATAGAAGGGTAGTTGGATAAATGGAAATGGATATATGGGGAGGCACAAATGAACTAATTAAAAAAGCGTATTGTCGACCGAATTGTCGAGTGGTGGATTTACCTAATCAAAGTGATTTGTGTCTGGTGTTCTTTTCTAGTCATAATATTTACTATCCAAATACAGAGGAATCTTTTATTTATTCTATTTTCATGAAAGAGCGGTATGAGTGGATGAATACAGCGTGCAATCCATTGGTGATGAACAGGGTTGGACGTATTATTTTTGTGAGAGATGTTTATAAGCAGTTTTATGTCACAGGAATTAATAGTTCCTGTGACACGATTAAAAAGACAATTGACTATCTGCGCGAGCAGACACAGCATTACAGAGTGATTACCTTTGGCAGCTCTGCAGGTGGCTATATGGCAATGACAGTGGGAATGGCACTTGGTGCTGAATATATAGTAAACAACTCCGGTGATTTTGATATTAGTCAAAAGCTGCATCTGGAAAGCGGCTTGGTTAAGCAAGCATACAATAATGAAGAAAACAAACCATATTTGAATTTGAAAGAATTATTAAACAGAAACAACATACCTATCTATTACTTTATGGCAGGGAAAAATGAGGATGAATGCATACAATATGAGCAGGTGAAAGATATAGCGTGTATAAAATGTATTCGATTTTGTGAAAAAAAGCATGCTACTACGGTTTTTCCGGGAAACTGGGCAGCTCTTTTGCTCAATCCTGAAATCATTGAACAATTATATTTGTTACAACATGGTAAAATGCTGAAAAAGATAAACGTGTTGTATCGGACGTTGCCATTTAGCAAGGCAAGTCGTATTTTTGTACATGAAATAAAGGAATTTATGAAGCGTAGACTATGGTTGTTTAAATGACTTAGGAGAACTCACGAAATAACTATGCATGACTAATGAAATCTGAGTCATTTTTCTAGTTAATACAATAAAATTGAGTTTTACAACTACAAAAGATTTCTAAGAACCATTTTGACACTAACACATAAAGATAATGAAAGAATGAAAAGAATGAAAAACTAGAACAAAGAATGAATGTATGTTATACTAACTTGATAGATACGAGATGAAGTTATACATAGTCTGTATTTTGCAGATGCATTTGATACTAGAGTATTACAAGTACTTAAAAATATAGTATTAGTGTAAATATAGCAAATGCTGTGGATGCAAAAGATAATGTTGTCTTCCAAAAATAAAATGGAGAAAATCGAGATCAGAGGTTGAAGAATAATTTCTATCGTAATTTTAAGATATATCTTGATTTTACCAAGAGATTGTTAGAAGGTAAAGAATAAGCATGAATAATATATTGGTTACACAGTCATCAATACCGCCGAGAGATGAATATTTTGAGGAAATTAGTGATATTTGGAAATCTCATTGGATGACTAATATGGGGGCTAAACATAAGGAACTCCAAGAAAAACTGGAACAATACTTGAATGTGAACCATGTTGAATTATTAACAAATGGGCACATGGCACTGGAACTTTCCATACAAGCAATGCAACTAAAAGGAGAAGTAATCACTACACCCTTTACATTTGCGTCTACAACACATGCTATTGTCAGAAATGGTCTTACTCCTGTATTCTGTGATATTAATCCAACAGACTTTACAATGGATGTATCCAAAATAGAATCATTAATTACAAAAAAAACTTCGGCAATTCTTCCGGTACACGTGTATGGAAACATCTGCGATGTTGAGAAAATAGAGAATTTAGCAAAGAAGTATAATCTCAAGGTAATATATGATGCAGCACATGCATTTGGAGAAACAAGTGACGGAGTGGGAGTTGGGAATTTTGGAGATGCATCCTGCTTTAGTTTTCATGCAACAAAAGTGTTTAATACAATTGAAGGTGGTGCAGTAACCTTTAATAATCCTGAATTTGGCTTGAACTTGTATCAATTAAAAAACTTTGGGATTCGTGGTCCAGAGGAAGTAGATGCTGTTGGTGCTAATGCAAAAATGAATGAATTTTGCGCAGCAATGGGAATCTGTAATTTGCGGCACTTAAATGAAGAGATAGAAAAACGTAAAAATGTATATGAGAGATACGTATATCATTTATCCAATGTAGATGGATTGAGAATAAATATTATAAACAGTAAAGTAAAATCCAATTATTCTTATTTCCCGATTATTATTGATAATGAAAAATTTGGAACAGATAGAGATACAATATTTTGTGAGCTTGAGAAAAATGGAATAGGAGCAAGAAAGTATTTCTATCCAATAGCAAGTGAATTTGGCTGCTATCGGCAGCAGTATGATGCTAAAGCCACGCCAATTGCATTAGAAATCAGCAAAAGTGTATTAACATTACCTATGTACGCTGAACTTGACATAGATACTGTTGATAGGATTTGTAAAATAGTATGTAATTGTGTCAAGAAGTAAATTATTTACAACTGCAGGCGCGGCTTTTATGTAGGAGTTTAATACTGCGAATGAGATATGCGTTGAGAGAGAAAAAAGAAAGGAAACATGAAATGAAAGTTGTAGCAATGATACCAATTAAGCTTGGAAGTGAGAGAGTTCCTAAAAAAAATATTAGACCTTTCTTTGATGGCACACCTTTAATACATTTTATACAAAAAATTTGTTTACAATCAAAGAAAATTGATGAAATATATGTATATTGTTCGGATGAAAGTATTAAACCATATATTTTACCTGGAGTAAAGTTTCTTAAAAGACCAAATTTTCTTGATCTTAATAGCGCAAATTGCAATTCTATAATTGCAGAGTTTATCAAAGAAGTCGATGCTGATATTTATTTAGCAACACACGCAACTGCCCCTTTTGCAAACGCTGATTCAATGGATATTTGCATTGAAAAAGTTATGAGTGGATATTATGATAGTGCGTTCTGTGCAGAGGCAGTAAAATCATTTTTATGGAAAGATGGAAAACCACTTAATTTTGATGTGCAAAATTTTCCCAGAACACAAGATTTACCCCAAATATATTCTGAAGCTGATGAAGCCTATGTTTTTTTAAAGGAAACCTTTATGAAATATGGTAGAAGAGTAGGAGATAACCCATATATTCATGAAATTGATAAAATAGAGGGAATTGATATTGATTATCCCATGGATTTTGATATAGCAAATGCAGTATACAAGGAGATAGTTAAGAATGAAAATACAGATAAATGATTGTACAATAAGAGATGGAGGATACTTGCTGAATAAAAATTCATCTGCTGATTTTGTGAATGGAATTGTGGAAGGACTGATTGATTCTAACATCGATATTATTGAGGCTGGATTTCTTCAGAACTTTTCTAATGGAGAAACTATTGTCTACAATAATTCAGTAGATGCAAGGAGATTTATGCCTCAATGCTTAAAAAATTCATCTTTTACAGGATTTTGTGATAATAGTAGGTATTCTATTGATAAACTGGATGAATATGATGGCAAATCATTTGAATACTTAAGGATTTCATTTGCTAAATATGAGAAGAAGGAATCACTCGAATTCATAAGTAGTGCAAAGAATAAGGGATATAAAGTATTTGCAAATCCAATGGACGCACCTTCATATTCAGAAAATGAAAGAGCGGAGATGATAAAAGAAATAAATGAAATAGAACCATATTGTTTTTCGATTGTTGATACTTTTGGGACGATGTATTTGGATGATTTGGAAAAGGTTTTTACTCAGGTTGATTCATTACTCAAAGAGTCTATAAGAATTGGATTGCACTCACATAATAATTTACAACTTTCAAATGCATTAGCAGAAACTTTTATTGATATGGGTATTAAAACGAATAGAGATATTGTAGTTGATGCGTCGTTATATGGCATGGGTAGAGGTGCTGGAAATGCATCTACAGAAGTGATAGCTAATTTTTTGAACACAAAATATAAAGCAGAATATAATATAGGAAGAATTTTAGAAACTATTGAAAACTATATATTGCCTCTCATATCGGAGGTTAGGTGGGGATATGATTTACCTATGTTCATATGTGGAATGGAAAAATCACACGTTGATAACATAGAACATTTGAAAAGAAAAACCGGAATATCTATAAATACTATTTATAGTGTTATTAAAAGATTGAGTGAGGATAAGAAAAAACGATATGGCATAGGATATGTAAAAAACGATTTTAGTGTGCTTGATAAAGAATATCTATTATACTTAGAAGAACAGAAAATGAAGTGATTAAATTTAAGGAGCAAGTTATGAATAATTCTGATTGTGTTGTGGATTATTTGATAAGCAAAGGAGTAACCGATGTTTTTGGATATGCAGGGGGGTATATTGTCCCATTTATGGATGCATTGAATCGAAGAAAAGAGAGTATAAAAGTACATGTTTGCTATAATGAACAGGGATGTGCGTTTGCGGCAAATGGATATGCTCGAGCGAGTGGTAGACTAGGAGTATATTTTACTACTTCAGGTCCAGGTGCAGTAAATGCATTAGGTGGATTAGCAGATGCATGGTTTGATGGAATTCCGTTAATGGGGATTTGTGGTAATGTTCCAGTTAATGAAATGAAAGGTTACTCTGGAATCAGACAGAATGGTTTTCAAGAGATGGATATAGTTTCTATAACACGGACTATAACGAAGCTTTCTGTGACGTTAAATAGCGGTGAAGATATTTTGGAGATAATTAACAGAGCATATAATATGGCAATGTTAGGAAGAAAAGGAGGAGTTCTAATTGATTTTCCATTTAATGTCCAAAAAACCAGTGTTATTAGTAGGTAATGGAATTAGATCAGCTAATGCAAAAGAATTGCTTTTAGAATTAGCGTTGAGAACAGAAATACCAGTTGTAACAACAATGAATGCAGTCGATTTGGTTCAGGACGACATGAAAATTGGTTTTATTGGAGTATATGGAAATAGAGCTGCTAATATGATACTTCAAGAGAGTGATTTGGTTATTTCTATAGGAGCGCGGCTGGGAATAAGACAGGTTGGTAACAAATTAGAAAACTTTGCTCCGAAGGCAAAGTTGATTAGAAATGATATAGATCAATATGAATTAAGTCGACAAATTAAGAGTGATGAGGAGAAGTATTTATTAGACGCAAAGGTTTTCCTTGAAAAACTCTTACTTGAAGAAATACCGCAGTATCAAAAGTGGAACCAAAAGTGTTATAGCGTAAAAGAGTTATTAAAAGAGTATGACAAAGTAGTAGGAAATTATCTTATGGAAACAATATCTACAGTTTTACCCCCCAATCCATTAGTAGCAGTTGATGTAGGACAAAATCAATGTTGGGCCGCACAATCGCTTAATTTGAAAGGGCAAGAAGGAAGAATTCTCATTAGTGGCGGATATGGTTCTATGGGATGCGGTTTACCATTTGCAATTGGAGCATCAATAGCTAACAATAATTGTAAAACGTTTTGTATAACTGGTGATGGAGGATTGCAGATGAATATTCAAGAATTGGAGACTGTAGCTAGAGAACAACTTCCGGTAAAAATTTTAGTAGCAAATAATTTTTCACTAGGAAAAATAAGCGAGATTCAGTACGGGAGTTATGATGGTAACTATGCTCAAACAACAAAGAATAGTGGATATTCGGTTCCTGATTTCGAAAATGTAGCTAAGGCATATAAAATAAAATCAACTAAATTAAATAATTATTTAGATTTGCTAAATTATAGAGAATGGTTAGAAGATAATGAACCTTGTTTGATCAATATTCCTTTACCTGAGGATACTAAGCTGATCCCAAAGATACAGTGGGAAACGGGGAAAATAAATCCTATAATAGGTAAAATTGATTCAGATAAAATTCAAGCGATTTTGGCATAAAGTGTAGGAAAAAATATGAATGATATTAGATTTCTTGTAATGGATGTTGATGGAACATTAACAGATGGTAAAATATATATAGGAAATGAGGGCGAAATTCTAAAAGCGTTTCATGTAAAAGATGGTTATGGAATAAAAGTTGTACTTCCAAAATACAATATTGTTCCAGTGATATTAACAGCAAGAAGTAGCAATATTGTTTTAATGCGGTGTAACGAGTTGGGAATTAACGAAGTATATCAAAATACTAATAACAAATTAGAAGCATTAAGGGAAATAATAAGAAAATATTCTGAAAGAGAAAATAGGCCGTATGATCTAAAAAATGTTGCATATTGTGGAGACGATCTTATAGATTATGAATGTATGGAGAATATCAAGAATTACGGAGGGACTATTGGTTGTCCTTTTGATGCTGTAGATGAGATAAAGGAAATATGCAATTTTGTAAGTGGAAGAAAAGGTGGAGAAGGTGCTGTAAGAGATTTCATTTCATTTATAACCTTGCAAATGAACCAAAGATAGAGAAATAGAAGGGACACTACAAACAAGTACATGTGTTATGGTTAAGATGTTGAATTTTAATAAGATAAAAAATGCTGTTTTACAAAAGAGTGGAATTATATTTTGCAGTGATTATGATGAAATGATACAAAAACAAATCAATGATATTGAAGTGTTTGGCTTGAAGAATTTATCTGTTGGAGATGCACTATATTTTGCTATAAAGGACCACAGCAGAATTGATATTAAACAGTTAATAAATGAAATGGGAATGACAAATAATATTGGCTTAGAAGTGAAGACCAAAGGTGATGGTAAGGTTTGGGTGATAGCCGAGAAAGATAATATGCGAAAAGACCACTTAAAGTGGCTATATAAGATTGTTTCTGTATTAGATAATTATACATTAATAGAATATAGGAATAAGAAAAAAAATTTACAAACAAAAAGATATCCCAATATCATTATTTGTCTATATAAGTGGAATAAGGAATTTAAAAGTGTTGAACATTTGGGATTATTACGAAGGTTGCGATTAATTATATGTTTGTATAGGCATTTTATTGAATTTTTAAATGTTACTTGCTTGCATTGTGAGGCAAGAAAGGTAACAACATGCGCTTTTTTATGTGATGCCCATTGTACCTCGTCTTTGTTGACTCAATATTTTAATAATATTGGTAATATAAAAACAATAACATTTTTTCATGGTATGAGTAATGAAAGAATTTACTTTTCTACAAAAAGTCAATATTTACTTCTATATGGAAAGTTTATGTATGATAAAGCCTGTGGGTTCAATATTGAAGCAAAAAGTAAGTATTTATTATGTGGTGATCCAAGATTTATCGACGTAGATTTGCCAAAACAAATACAAGTAAAAAACACTAGGACATGGGGAATAGTGTTCGATTGTGGTTTTTTTGGTAATCAGAGTAACTCTAAAATATTAAGTATAGTTTCTTCGTTGGCGAAAAAAAAAGACTATAAAGTTTTTGCAAAGTTTCATCCAACTGACAATGGAATAGAGATTCCTAAAGAAGTTAATGATTTAATTGATAAGTGTTTTTTTACACAAGTTGGAATCACAGAGTTCATGGATATGGTTGATGTCGGCTTTTTTATTAATTCTTCGGCCTATGGAGAATTTGTAATGAATCTTATGCCATCTTTTAGGTTGAGAAATGATAATGATAATTATTCTACAATTAGTTGGTGTACATTCTCAAAAGAAGAAGAATTGCAAGAGTTAATAAATAGTTACGAGAATAATAGGAAAGAATATGAAAATGAATTATTAGAAACAAGAAATACACTTTCAGTTAATAATATTGGAAAAAGATATAAAGAAATATTGGAATCGTGACGTGAGCTTTATATAGTTCTGGTGAGTAGTCAAAGCTATAGGAAAAACC
The DNA here is from genome assembly GCA_964579795.1 of uncultured Lachnospiraceae bacterium. Lineage (GTDB taxonomy): Bacteria > Bacillota > Clostridia > Lachnospirales > Lachnospiraceae > JAEYFP01. The sequence continues at coordinate 54,199 of CAZOHM010000013.1, forward strand.
ATAGATCCACGGTACCTGAATGTAATATAACCATCATACTAAAAGGAAGGGAAAATGATAATCAATTTCTTGATTATCATATAGATATTAATGAATGTAGTACACCTTACAACAACCGATTTTGGCGGAGCTTATAAAGCCTGTGAAAGAATACATGAAAGTCTCCTCTTACAAGGTATTAATTCAGTAGTTTTAGTAAGAAAAAAGGTAAATTCAGGAACTGTTTCTTCAAAGGTATATCAAAGTAATCTTAAAGAGATATGTTCCAAGATATGTAATTTCCTAAATCTGCTTTTATCATATAATGATGTAATAAGTGATTACTTTGGACTGAACTATACTCATAATAAAGAGATAATGAAGTCAGACGTTATAGTATTACATTGGATTAATTCATTTATTTCATATAAAAACGCTAAAAGATTGCTTCGACTGGGGAAACCAGTAATTTGGGTTTTACATGATATGTGGTTATTGACAGGAGGATGTCATTATGATAATTACTGTGGGGAGTACAGTAATGGATGTAAGAAATGTAGAAGAGTTAAGGGGTTTTTTAGAAAAAAAATAGTAACAAGTAATGTATACAAGAAGTATGAAATGACGCATGCCGGAAATTTATTTTTGATTGGTCCTAGTAACTGGATTATTAGTGAAGCAGAACGTAGTTTTATTTTAAAAGGGATACCAATGATGAGTATTCCAAATCCAATAAATACAAACATCTATCATAAAAAAGAGAATTGCAATGATTTACGTAGAAAGTATAATATAGCAGCTGAAAAAAAAGTAATTCTCTTTGGGGCGGATAATCCCAAGCGTGACTTAATTAAGGGAGAAAGGTTTATAAATGAATTACTTGGATTACTTGATCCAGTAAGATATACAATTTTTGTTTTTGGTGGTAGTAGTGATATAGCTAGCAGAGCAAGCAATTATGAAAGTAAGTTTTTGGGATTTATAAGTGATGAAAATACTCTTGCTGAAATATATAATGTAGCTGATGTTTTTTGTGCTCCATCTACACAGGAATGCTTTGGGTATACTACTGCAGAGGCACTTCACTGTGGTACACCTGTGGTTGCATTTAATATTGGTGGACATGCCGAACAAATTGTACATAAGAGGAATGGCTACTTAGCTCCCCTGGATAATGTTATGGAACTAGCAAGAGGAATTGAATTTTGTACTCAAGATGGGTTTGAGTTTGAAAGTAGTTGTATTGATTATTCATATAAAAGCATTGGAGGTATGTATGCCCAATTATTAAGTGAATTGAATTAAGTGACATATAGAATGCCATGGAATCTATTAAGGAAATATTGCTATCCCGTTACCAATGCTTTTGAATGCTAACAAGAATAACAAAGCTTGGTGATTATTTGCTAAACAATATAGTGAAATTATAAGGCATGCGGTGAAAGCAGTTCTCATGAATTATTGAGTGATAGAAAAATAATCAGTCCACAGTTTCTCACATAGGTGCGATAAAACTAAAACGAAAGATATGAATTTAATTTTACATTAAACAGCAATAAGAATAAAGAAAGAGAGTGAAAGAGATGAATATAAAAAATGCGATTTTTAGAATGTTACCTACAGGTTTACAGGAGTTGAGACACCAGATGATTAAAGGACAAATGGATCAGGGGTGTCAACAAGAGCAATTTATTTATGACAGCAATATGATAAATAAGTTAGGATGTGAATCATATTCTCAGTATGGACAAGACATATTTATCCTCAATATGACATCTATTGGGAATTTACAAGGAGAAGGAGTATTTCTCGACATAGGAGGAAATTTACCCATTGAACTTAATAATACATACTTATTTGAAAAGCGAGGCTGGAAAGGATATGCTTTTGAACCGATTAGATCTCTTGCAGATAAATGGAAAGAAGTTCGAAGTACTCCCTGTATAAATATTGCTATTGGAAATGAAGATGGTGAGGTGGAGTTTACAGAGTGTGAAGCACATGTTTTGTCAGGTATTGGTTTACAGAATGAAAATGAAACAGGCGTAACGCATACATACAAAGTGAAACAACAGAAATTATCTACTTTTTTGAACACTCAGAGAATTGATCACATTGATGTTGTATTTATTGATGTTGAAGGGTATGAAATGAATGTTCTGGAGGGAATAGATTTTGATTCTGTTTCTATAACATGTTTATGTATAGAAAACAATAGAGATAGTGATTTGAAGTTTAATAAAAAATTACGTGATTTTTTATTTAGTAAAGGATATCGTTTAGTTGCAAGATTAACCATAGATGATGTATTTATTAAAAATACTTTTTTTGAAAAGAATTAATTTGACGTTTTGATTTGATTTTTTTGAATTGTTAGCCATATTTTCGTCAATACGAGTATTTAGACTTTTATATTCTTACCAGGAAACATGACTAAGTATATTTATACATTTTGAGTGGGCAAGAATAAGCAATTGAGTTTATGCGAAATGTCATATTAGTTTCAATTGGAGATGATTAAATGGAAAGAAGAATTGATTCTAGATTTAATAATTATGACTTGTTGCGTTGTATATGTATAATCTGTGTAGTGATTCAACATACCGATGGAAGTAGTTTATTCCATCGGTTTTTACAAAGCTTGGCGGCTATGGCTGTTCCATGTTTCGTTATGCTATCGGGAGCAATGGTAATGGAGAAAAAAAGAGATAGTACTAAAGCTTGGTATGCTAAAATGGTTAAAAAATTAGTGTTTCCATGGTTGATAGCGTTGACTATATATATACTTGAGAATTTTTTCTTTCAGATACTATATCATTATCGATATAATCAAAAGATTGACCTTCTATCTGATATCCGCAGCATATGGATGTTTGGCTATCCGTTGAGAGGATGGCATTTATGGTTTATGTATATGTTTATTGAATTATACTTGTTGGTACCAATTTTTTCATGGATAAAACAACATTTTAGAAAGGCATATTATGTTTTTGGTCTTTTAATGGTAATGATTCCTACGTTCATAACAATAGAAATTAAATGGCCATTTCTTTTTTTGAATTATGTAGGACTTTTTATATTGGGAGATATAATACACGAAAATAGAGAAAAAGGAGAAAAGTGGAAAAAAATTATACCCTTGCTTCTTTTATCCATTTTAATTATAATTCTGTATATTAATATATATAATCCAAGCGCTTTCAAGAAAATTCATATAATGCAGCAAATTAGACTGGATTATTTTATAGCAGTAAATATGATTGTTTTGTTTTCTTGTTTAAGGGTTTCATTTAGCACGCAATGTTTTACAAGATATATATTTTATGTATATATCTTACATATATTAGTTGGTGATTTCTATTTTGGAATCACTAGTTTTATAGATCATACATTACCGTTGAGTATTATTTTGGACTCAATAGTCATTATACTAATATCATTTGGCTTGACTATATCCTTGAATCAATTAAAGAAATATATAAAATGTAAAAGAATCAATTTATAAATGAACAAATATTAATGCTTAAAAGGGAAAGGAGAGAGATTAAGTGATTAGGCAATATGCTCCAGTGATTATTCCAACAATGAATAGATTTTATCATTTTAAAAAGTGTATTGAAACATTGCAGTGTAATACACATGCCATAGATACTGATTTGATAATATCGTTAGATTTTCCTCCAGACAGCACGTATCATGAGGGATATGGCAAAATTAAAACATATTTACAAAGAGGAATATGTGGTTTTAAAAGTGTTACTATAATAGAACAAGAGACAAATTTAGGAGCCTATAGAAACTGGATATATTTGAGAGATTATGTTAAATGTAGATATCCAGTTTTTATTTTCTCTGAGGATGATAATGAATTTTCTCCTAATTTTTTAGATTATATAAATAAAGGGCTAGAATTATATAAGGAAGATGAGTCGATATTTGCTATTTGCTCTAATGGAATACTTCCAATTATGGATTATCAGTATAATGTTGCTCTAACTCGTAATTTCTCTGCACGAGGATATGCTACTTGGGTTGAAAAGGAAAGTAAAATAGCAAATGAAGTAACAAGGCGTAATTTTATTAATATAGCAAAAAGCATCGTAAATCTAAAAAAACTGTTTCTATTTGACAAATCATTGTTTTACGCACTTCAATCATCAATACTAAGGAAAGGAAAGTTATATCAATTAAGTAATAATGAGATACCATATATTGATATGACTATTAAAATATATGTTTTTAACAGGGATAAGTATGTAATAGCACCGATTCTTCCAACTTCTAGGAATAGAGGATATGATGGTTCGGGTGTAAATTGCCCTAAAACAGAAGACAATAATGAAAATGTTGTGATAGATGAAGCAAAAGAATTTCATTATATAGCTGAAAGAGAGAAGTTGGCAGTTCATAAATGCAAGAATTGTTTGTACGTTGAGGATCTCTTTCGCTTTATTGGAGGAGTACTTAAGATACAGCATCAACTGAATAAGGAGAAAGAAACTGTATAAAAGAAGATTAAACAGTATTTGTTCAAAACGTATTAATTACTCAAGCTTGATTCAATTATATTAACGAATAGAGTGTATTACTAATAAATAAAGATGGGTGTGGAAGATATGAAAAAGAAAATATATTATATAGATAATTATGATTCTTTTTTTAATAACGAGGAAACTGATATAAATACTAGGAGTATTTTTTATGGTGGCGTTGACATATGTAAAGAAGATATAGTTACTTGGTTTAATCGTAATGGAGTAATAGTCTATGAGAAGTTTAATCCGAAGTTAAAAGTCGATGCTATTTTATTATTTGACACAAGCGACATAGTCCGATGTTGGAGAAGATTAAAGAAGCTAAATCTTTGGAACAATGTAATTTTGTATTTGGAGGAATCGGGGTGTGTTGATTGGAAATGTAATTCCGGCTTTATTAAGTTCCTAAGATATCCTTATTCTGCGGTAATGACATATCGAGATGATTTACTTAAATATAGTAATGTCTATAAACTTCATATTAATATAGGAAATTTAGATAGTATTAATGAACCCTTTATTTCTTTTGATGATAAAGAGATGTTCACAATGATATCTGCAAATAAGATGTTTAGAGGTCCTAATGAACTATATAGTGAAAGAAAGAGAATTGTTAATTTTTTTGAGAAAAATTACAGTGAACTTTTTGACTTGTATGGATTATATTGGGGAGATAAATACAAAAATTGGAAGGGTGTTGTAAAAAGCAAGAATGATACCTATTGTTATTATAAGTATGCATTCTGTTTTGAAAATTCACGAGAACTGGGGTACATAACAGAAAAAATTTTTGACTGTTTTCGTGCAGGAATAGTTCCAATTTATGCAGGTGCTCCTAACATATCACAGTATATACCAAAAACATGCTATATTGATTATTATAAGTATAAGAATATGTATGAATTAATAGATGACCTAAAGAAAACGAGTGAGGAAGACTATAATATTTATCTTAAGAACATAAGAGAATACATAAATGAAAGAAAAATGGACGATTTTCTGCTGAGAGCAAGAGTAAATGAAATGTCGAATTGTATTATGTCAGTCAAGAATAACAAGAAAAGCAAATGGCTTAATTCCATATATATGTATATATTCTTCTTTATTGACAGGACAAAAAAGTTAATCAATAAGGTAAAAACAATGATTTTGAAAGTATTATCCAATTTTTTGTAAGCATTATTTTCATGAAGAGGTAAGCGATAATTATGAATATGTATTTTGAAGTTGTGTTTGATATCGTACGACGTATGGACTATAAGAAAAAACACGATCGGTCTGTTCCCATAAGGAGATATGCAGATCGACCATACCTGGAGTCGATGGATGTGGAGCAGTTTATATATGATAAGTTAGTTGACAATCATCCGTGTATGATTGCAAGATATGGTTCTACTGAGTTAAGTATACTCGCAGCTTCTTTGGGATATCCCCAATTACCGTGGAGAATTAGTTTGCAAAATAAGGTAAGAAAAGGAAATTTGGGTAGATACTCAGGTTTTTTCCCTCAAAATGATATGAAATTAACCTTAAAGTTTTGCGATTTAATGAAAGAGTCGACAGGATATGCTGATTATATTGGAGTATGGTTCCTACCAATGGAGGAGTATATTATTAAGAATTATTGCAGCACGCAAACCATGACAGGATCTCTTGGAGATATTGAACCATGGTTCCCAAAGAAAATCAGGTGGACAAAAGCACTGGAGAATAAGAAGGTACTGGTGATTCACCCATTTGCAAGTACTATTAAAACACAGTATGAGAAAAGAGAACTACTGTTTGACAATCCGGATGTTTTACCAAAATTTGAATTGTATGTTGTACAAGCAGTACAAACGATAGCAGGACAAAGTGATTCGCGGTTTCGTACATGGTTTGATGCACTCGATTATATGTTCTGCGAAGCTATGAAAATAGACTTTGATATTGCAATTATCGGATGCGGAGCTTATGGATTTCCGCTCGCAGCCAGAATTAAGAAGGCGGGTAAAAAGGCGATTCATATGGGAGGAGCAATACAACTTCTTTTTGGTATTAAAGGAGCCAGATGGGATAATCATCCGACAATTTCAGGTATGTATAATGAAAACTGGGTGAGAGCGAGTGAGGTAGAAAAACCACAATGCTTTAATAAGGTTGAGGGTGGATGCTACTGGTAGATAATAAGAATGGAATGTAGAGGAAGATAGTGATGGAAAGTAGTTTTTACTCCGAAGACGAACTAAAAAAACTTGGAATTGGTGTTTATGGAAGGAATGTATTGATTAGTAGAAAAGCAAGTATTTATGGTGCTGAGAGAATTATAATTGGTAATAATGTGAGAATTGATGATTTTGCTATCTTGTCAGGGAAAATAACAATTGGAAGTTATGTGCACATAGCCAACTATACAGCTTTATATGGTGGGAATACCGGAATCATCATGGGAAATTACTCCACTGTTTCTTCGAGATGTGCTATATATGCAATATCAGATGATTATTCAGGAATGCACATGACAAATCCTATGGTACCACACGAGTATATTAAATATACATGTGCAGAAGTTATATTGAAACAGCATGTGATCGTAGGAACAAGTTGCACCATTTTGCCTGGTTGTGTTTTGGAGGAGGGGGTATCAGTGGGAGCTATGAGCTTAGTCAATCATAATTTGGAATCATGGGGAATTTATTGCGGAATACCCTGTCGAAAAATTCGAGACAGAAAGAAAGAATTGCTGAAATATGTGGAGTTTTTAGAGGGTAATAATCAAGATAAATAGAAAGATCATATTGATTTTTCGCTTTGTATGCTGACAGCTCTCATTAATGAAGCAGAGGCATTTTAATTATGCATAAGATGAACCATACTATACCAAAAGATACAGAATTACACATATGACCAACTATCGGCTAAACTAAACATTTTTCAAACAGATTCATATATAAATATGAATTTCCCAACAAGGTTTGATATACACCTTGTGGAGTATATACATATATAGCACAATATATGAAAGGTATGACTGATTTCAGATATTATTTACTTAAGGAGTCTGTGAATAGAGAAACTCTGGTTGAGAATAAGCAATGGTTGTTTTGTGCACCCAATATGATGTCAGTATATGAAGAATATCTTCCAACTGAATACTTCGGAAAAGAATCTCACAACACGCAGAAGCTGGATATACATTGGAATCAGCTGGGTGCATACACAGAGTATTATGAACTCGAAAAAGCACTTGCTCAACATTGTCCAACTCTTGAAGAAAAGAAAATCATTAAGATACCCTATAACCATGGCGACCTTGCTCAATTTATAGGGTTTAATCATGGTAGGTTGCAGAAGATTTGTTATAAGTTGGATAATGAAAGAGAAAATATCAGGGCGTGATGGCAGAAGAAAACGGATTTGACTATCTTTGCTTAACAAATAAAAATGGAAGCTGGAAGAAAATTCTAATGTTTAGAGATTTATTTGCAGCAGGTATAATTGCATATTTATCAAATTGTTGAGAGAAGTATAGATAAGCTGTTTCAATGAACATTTAGCAAATAAAAAGTATAGGGAGGCAGTATGCTATCGGGATATATGTTAATTGGGATAATTAGTTTACCAGTACTGTATGCAGTCTATTGGGCAATGAAAAAACACGTCCGGATACAGAATGGTTTAGTACTGGCGGTCAGTTTCCTCGTTTATGGTTTGATTGATCCGAGATATTTAATTTTTTTGGCATGCAGTATTGGAATTACATATTTTGGTGGTCGTATTGGATTTTTGTGTACTGAAAAGAATGCAGTAATTGGGAGACGAGTTTATTGGCTTTCTATTTTTTTGAATTTGTTTATTCTTGTATTTTCCAAGTATACAAGCTTTACATTGACGAGCTTGCACCTATTATTTAACACCTCTGATTCTTCTTTTACAATTCCGACGCTATTATTGCCAATAGGTCTTTCTTTTTATATATTTCAGAGTTCAACGTATTTGTTTTCTCTGCTGCAGGGGAAGGAAAAGCCGGAGCGTAATTTAATTGACTATGCACTGTTTGTATCTTTTTTGCCAACAATCATTGCCGGTCCCATACAACGTAGCTATCATTTTTTGCCACAGATTAAGGCAAGAAAAAGTCTATCCTATGAAACCTTCCAAAGTGCTGTGCTACTGTTTTTATGGGGTGCATTTCAAAAGCTTGTGATTGCTGACAGAATAGCATTGTTTACAAACGAAGTATTTGGACATTATGAAAGCTATGCAGGAGTGACAGTTATTATTTCTGCAGCGCTTTATTCTATCCAGATTTATACCGATTTTGAAGGCTATAGCTGTATGGTGATTGCATTATCACGGTTGTTGGGCTATCAGCTGGCAGATAATTTCTGCCGACCGTATTTAGCTACTTCTGTGCAGAATTTTTGGAGAAGATGGCATATTTCGTTGACGAGCTGGCTGACAGATTATGTGTATATTCCTTTGGGTGGCAATCGTAAGGGTACATTAAGAAAGTATATAAATCTTTTAATTGTGTTTCTCGTAAGCGGTATGTGGCATGGAGCGGCATGGCATTTTGTTGTATGGGGGATGCTGCATGGGTTATTCCAGATTATCGAGAGACTGACATTGCAGCTGCGAATAAAGCTGTCTGCGATGCTGCATATGGACAGAACCACGACGGGATTTATCTGGTGGGAGAGGAGTATTGTTTTTATTTTGATGACCTTTGCCTGGGTGTTTTTTCGAGCAGATTCGGTGTCAGATGCAGTATGCTATATCGGAAGGATGTTTGCAGAGTTCAATCCGTGGGTATTGTTTGACAGTTCCTTGACAGGAATCGGGATTTCACAGGGGAATTGGCAGATATTGCTTTGTGCTTTACTTTTGCTGCTTGTTATTTCCCTAAAGAGAGAGTCGGGGATGAACAGCAGTGAATTTATCAAGCAAAATCCATGCACAAAGGGGATTTGTTATATTGTGTTGTTCTTTTCAATTGTAATATTTGGTATTTATGGACCGACTTATTCAGCAAGTAGTTTTATTTATGCAGGATTTTAGGAGATGGAATGAAAAAATATTGGAAACGTGTTCTGGCAATCTGCCTGTTATGCTTGATAATGGCATTTCTTTGGGTTGTTGCGGACAGAACTCTTATTTTAAAACGCGGGGATGGAGTGACACCGGTACTCGATTATTATGAACAGCCGGAAAACACAATTGATTTGCTGCTGATAGGCAGCAGTCATGTCGGAATGAATATTGACGTGGAAACGCTGTGGACGCAAAGAGGTATTTCCGGATACTCTCTATGGGGAAGCTTACAACCATTCTGGAATACGTATTATCTTTTGAAGGAAGCATTAAAGACACAGCAGCCTAGAGTCGTAGTGCTGGATGTATATGCGGTACTGATGGGATTTGACTATTCTGATGAAGCACGTCAGGTAACAAATATATCCGGTATGCATTTGAATCAGAACAAGCTGGACGCAATTCGTATCTCCGCTCCAAAGGAACGTTGGCTGGAGCTTGCTATTGGAATGCCAATATATCACTCCAGGTTTGACAGTCTTACAAAAGAGGACTTTATTCATTATCCGTGGTCTGAAGGTCAGGCTGATAGAAAAGGGACAGGTGTACGCTATGGAACAAATGCATGTGTTCCTCTGGAAGTAGCCGACAATGGTGAATCCAGTGCCATGCTTGAAAAAGAAGAAATCTATTTGCGAAAAATAATTGAAGAATGTCAGGAAAGAAGGGTACCACTTGTTTTGCTTACGACTCCAACTGATGGAAGAACGGAGTCGCAGCCATACTATAATTATGTACAGAGCATTGCTGATGAGTATGGAATAACATACTTAAATCTGAATGTTATGGATAATGAAACAGGCATTACCCAGGCAGATTACTGGACAGATGATAATCATCTCAATACGAAAGGCAGCAGAAAGGTTGCAGCCTATTTAGGAGACTATCTTGTAAAAACATATGCACTGCCTGATCATAGAGGTGAAGCGGCATATGCCAGCTGGGATAGGTGTGCAGTTATGATGCAGAATGAATATATCAAGAGTATTACTGAGGTGGAGGATTATTTTGCAGAGCTTGCCAGGGAGGAACGGACGGTTATCATAATGAACCGTTCACTATCAGAAACCGATAATGCGGCACAGTCACTTAGTATGTCACTAAACAGAATAGGAGTTGTCGGTGAAGAAATCTTTCAAAATCCAAATGAAATCTGGCTGAAGGAAAGTACGATAAATGGCACTGCTCAAAATATATCTCAAAAAATGGAGAACGGATTATCTGTTGACGGAACACAGTTTTCCATAACAGAAACAGAAGATGGAATTCTGTTTAAAGCTGGTGAGCAGACAGTATGCACGATAAAGGATGACGGAGTTATCTGCATTGTGTATGATAAGAATACACATGCTGTTATAGATGCAGTAGGTTTTAGTAAGGATAACGATTATCTGATGGAAAAATTATGAATAATATACTTTTTTGGAAAAGGATGGTATATTTATTGTGCTGAGAGATTAGTCAGAATAGAAAACATGAGGTGATATTTTCTGATGAATTTGTACAGAAAGATATTTAAAATAAATATGGATATCAAATGACGGTTTCCAATAACACCTGACTTGATAATGCATTTGTTGATTTATCGTGCTATTCTTGTCTCGGTTATGCTACGAAAAATGTTTATCAAATCAGGTAATTAAAACATGTCCGAGAGACTATAAGCGAGTCAGAGTAAATCTGCCAAAGATAGAAAATTTGCAGGAGGTTTATGCATATTCTTCGGATTCAATGATATACAGAGTCACAGAATAGATTATAGTCGTTTCGATAATAGAACGTGCATCTTGTAATGAAACTGTTTACAGGTGGAGTCTTTCTTGACGAAATAATATGGAATGCTTGTTTTTTCACTACTGGCACATTTGATGTATGGAATAGTTACTCATATTCTGAGCAATTTGGATTATAAAAAATGTGTTTTCTATATATGATGATGTTTCTTATGTGAGTACTTTGTATGTGGTTTTCAGTTATTAATATACAGGCTTTTTTAGTATAAGAATTCCTTTTGCTTGCTAATACTACGCTCGCATTCTTATTTATAGGTAGCAAATGACAAAGTTTATTGAAAACCCGTGTGTTAAGGGATTGAAAAAATTTAGGATATAAATACTTTAATTTATAGAAAGCAGCTATTGAAATGACACACAATACACAGAACTAATGGAGGATATATAATGCTTTTTAACTCTTTCGAGTTTTTTATTTTTCTTTTTATAGTTTTAATTATATATATTATTTTACCTAAAAATACTAAATACATATGGTTGCTTCTTTCTAGCTACTATTTCTATTTTCTGTGGAATCCATACTATTTATACATTATTATGGCTACAACATTGATAACATATATTGGTGGCCGAATGATTGAGGGGAATTGGCTTCCTTCAATTAATGACAAACGAAAGAAATGCATTACTGTGACATGTGTTGTTTTGAGTTTGGGTATTTTGTGCTTTTTTAAATATATAAATTTCTTGTTAAGTAATGTAAACGCTTTATTACAGTTCCTAAATCGTCATAGTAATTATTCGCTATTAGGTGGATTAAATATTCTATTGCCTGTCGGAATTTCATTTTATACCTTTAGAGTAATCAGTTATGTATGTGATGTTTATAGAGGAAAAATAAAAGCCGAACGCAATATAGCCAGTTATGCACTTTATGTTTCTTTTTTTCCACAACTTATTTCAGGCCCAATAGAGAAACCAAAGAATTTTCTGGATCAAATCGATGACATGAGACAAAAAAGACTGTGGAGTATTAGATCTATTGAGCATGGAGTTTATTTAGTATTATGGGGATTGTTTTTAAAGATGGTAATAGCCGATAGACTATGTATATTTGTGGATGCTGTTTTCAATAATTATGAAGCATATGGTTCCACTATGCTGATACTTGCTGCTATTGGGTTTTCAATACAAATATATTGTGATTTTTCCGGATACACTTATATTGCGATTGGCATTGGTAAAATGATGGGTCTTAAGCTTGCAGAGAATTTTAATACACCGTATTTTGCAAGAAGTATCAAGGATTTTTGGGGGAGATGGCACATATCACTAAGTTCATGGCTTAGAGACTATATATATATTCCTTTAGGAGGGAACCGGTGTTCATTGTTACGTAACTGTACCAATATCATCATTACTTTTTTAATTAGCGGATTATGGCATGGAGCTGGCTGGCATTATATTTTATGGGGATTTCTCCATGGACTGTTTCAAGTGATTGGGAAGTTAATAAGACCAATAAGAAAAAAAGTCTATACATATTTTAAGGTTAAGGATGAAACCTTTGGGTATAAATTTATTCAAATGATTATTACATTTTTACTGGTTACTTTTGCCTGGATATTTTTCCGAGCAAATAATTTGAGGGATGCTTTCGGAATGATTATAAGAATTGGAAAAAATGACGATTTTGCAAGAGTTTTATCTGGCGGACTCTATGAAGTGGATTTTTCAGCAAAGCAGATAATCATTCTTGTTATTTCACTTTGTGTTTTATTATGTGTTAGCATTATTCAAAAACATAAAGGGATGGAAATAGATACATTTTTGTTAAACCAGACATTTTTATTCAGATTACCTATACTGTTGCTATTGTTTTTCACTATAATTATTTATGGAGAATATGGTGCGACATTTGATGCACAGCAATTTGTTTATTCGCAGTTTTAGCTTAAATGATAATTAGCTCATAAGGAGTATAATAAATGAAATACAAAGAGTTGTTAATTAAGTGCATATTTATTCTTTTCATAATTAGTTATTTTTTTGTACATTTAACATATATTTTCAGAGATCCTTTATCCCATACAAGGAAAAATATTTCCGGATATTACGGGGAAGAGAAGGATTCATTAGATGTTGTTATTTTAGGAACCAGTTCTACATTCTCTTCGTTTATTCCGATGGAAGCGTGGGACAAGTATGGTATTCCATCATATAACTTTTGCACAAACGTGTTATTTACTGATGCAATGAGGTACCATGTCAGAGAGATATTTAAAACACAGCATCCAGAGGTTCTTGTGATAGATACTGCTCCATTTCTGTATGGTCACACATCATCTTTGTTTTTGAATAACGAATCAGAATCACAATTAAGATTTAATACAGATGGTTTTGGGTTATCTAAAAATAGATTTGAATTAATTAATGAAATTATTCCATCTGACAAGAGCAGGTTGAATTATTATTTTGATTTGCTGTATTATCATGGAAATGAAAACCCAGATATTTTATATTGGACGTATAAAACAAAGAATATCTATAAAGGATATAATAATTTACCGGTTCAGGTTGCATATAATAATAGCGATAAGATAGAATTGACTAGTAGAATATCAGCATTACCAGAAGATATGGATATCCATCTTGAACAATTATTAGACGAACTTGATTCTTATGATTGTAAAGTCCTTTTTATTTCACAGCCAATTTTTTATAGTAATGAAAACGCGTATATGCATGAATATGCTAATTATTTAAAAAGTAGGGTTGAAGAGAAGGGATATGATTTTTTGGACATGGCTGAGTATGCTGATAAAATCGGTGTTGGAGACCGTTATGATTACTCATTAGACTATTTGCATTTCCATATTTTCTCTGCGGAAAAAATAACGAACTTTTTGTCAAAGTATATTCAGGAGCAATATAAGCTGCCAAATAGAAAAGAGGATGATAGTTATACAGGCTGGAACAGAGAGTATGCTGAATGGTTGAACACTAAAAAAGAAGAAGAAGATATGACTTCCCAGTTGATGAAAGAATTTGCCATGAATCAATCATTAACAGCAGAGCAGTATGTAGACTGTCTGTTTTCGGATTATTATTATGGCTGTGTTTTTGTTCCGAAGAAGTCAGAGCTGTATCAAAAAGAATCGGTAAAGCAAAAAATAAGTTATCTTCATCCAATTATGATGAACAACGATGAGGGAGAATATTACTTGATTAGTGGGTGCACAGAAAATGATGCCTTAACTTCTATAGATAAATCCAGAGAAGCATCAATGCAGATTGCTGTTTTTGACAAAACGAAGGGACAATTATTGAATCAGGCAATGTTTATGTATAACAATTCAAGTGAAGGAGAAACGTTGGAACAAATTAGAATAGAGTGACCTGATTATTTATAGTGGTGTAAGGTATTATAACATAATACTATAATAACAAAGAGAAAGCAGGCATTCAACAGTAGATAAAGTCAGAGAGGAAGTTAAAGTGGTTAAAAAAGCAATCATAACTGGCCCAACAGGTGCTATAGGAATCGCACTAATAGAAAAGCTGATTAAAATGGATATTAAGGTTACCGCTATATGTCACTGCGGCTCTAAAAGAATAAGCAGAATTCCTAATTCGGACAATGTAGAAATCATAGAATGTGATTTAGATCAAGTAAAGATACTTGTGGATAAGCTGCCACATGATTATGATGTATGCTATCATTTTGCGTGGGCATGCACAATTGGAGCGTCACGAAATGATATTGGTGCACAGTTAAAGAACATGCAATATACAATTGATATGGTAGAGACTGCTAAGATGCTTGGATGTAAGAGGTTTATCGGTGCCGGTTCACAGGCAGAGTATGGACGATTTGAAGGAAAGCTGGATGCACAGACCCCTGTATGTCCAGAGAATGGATATGGAACCGCCAAGTTATGTGCTGGTCAGCTCAGTCGCATCAGATGTGAACAGCTGGGAATGGAACATATTTGGACAAGGATTCTCAGTGTATACGGACCATGTGATGGAGAGAGCACGCTGATTACAACATTAATCAAGAACTTTCTTGCAGGTGAGATACCTCACTGCACGAAAGGTGAGCAGATATGGGATTATATCTATTCCAAGGATGCCGCAAATGCTTTTTATCTTTTGGCAGAAAAGGGACTTTCGGGGAAGACATATGTGATTGGAAGTGGATGTGGGAAACCACTGGAAACCTATATCTATGCTGTCAGAGATGCTGTTGATTCATCACTCCGGGTTGGCATTGGAGATGTTCCATATGGAGACCGTCAGGTGATGCATTTAGAGGCAGATATTAGTGACTTACAGACAGACGCGGGTTTTTCTCCACAATATACGTTTGAAAAAGGAATTCAAGAAACGGTTGCCTGGGTATTGGAAAACAGACAGTCTAATACTATTTCATAATTATAGACTCCTACGAAAGGATTATAGAATGATTAAATTGTTGAAGAATTTAAGGTGCAGATTACTGCTTGCCTTTAAGTCTAATATTCACCTTGGAAAAGGCTCTACGTTTGGACGCGGTACGGTGTTTTATGCACCAAATGAAATGAAGATAGATCGAAACGTTTACATTGGAAAATACTGTTCTCTGGAAACTGATCTTGAAATTGGAACCGGTTGTGTCATTGGAAATAATGTTGGCATGATTGGAAAATATGATCATGATTATACCTGTATTGGAAAGCGAATAAAGGATGCGCCGTGGGTTGGAGATTCGGATTATCAATTCAGAGGAAAAGGATTAAAGACTGTTATTGGTTCAGATGTATGGGTTGGATACGGTTCTGTGATTCTTGGTGGCGTGAACATAGGAAGCGGTGCTATTGTAGCAGCAGGAAGTGTAGTTGTGAAAAATGTACAGCCATATACAATTGTTGCAGGGAATCCGGCAGTTGAAATCGGAGAGCGTTTTAGCAAAGAGGAGATTATCGAGCATGAGAAACAGCTTGAAGCTAACGGACAGTGAAAGCTATGACCTGACTGTTGTAATTCCAAACTATAATAATGCGCAGTATCTGGAAAAATGTATAGACAGTGTGATGAAACAGAGCTACCCTGTTACAGAAGTGATTGTTTTTGATGATTGCTCTACAGATGGTTCTGTAAAGCTGCTAAGACAACTGGAGAATAAGTATTCGTCACTTCATTGCATTTTTTCTGAACAGAATGTGGGTGTTTCCATGGCACGTCATACAGCTATTATGAAGGCTGCGACACCATATATTACAATGCTGGATGCGGATGATTTTTACATTTCCAAAGATAAGCTGTTTTATGAAATGAATGCAATAAAGTCATATTCTGCAACGGATAAATATGGATGTGCATTCTCGCAGGTAATACCTACTGATGAGGCGGGCAAACCGCTTGCTTCCCTGAAAGTCAAGAAACTGGCTTATCTTTCTAGATTTAGAACAATTACAAGAATTTACAGAACAAATGTCCCAAGAGATTTTTGCTTTCCAAAGGCTGCATATGTTGCAGCTGGCGGTTATGACAGAGACTGCAGACTGTTTGAAGACTGGGATTTGGATTTGAGACTGCTTACGTGCTCCGAGTTTGTGTTTTCGGGACAACTCGGAACCGGATACAGACAAAAGGGTGGCGGTCTGTCAGATGAAAAGGCAGAACAACAGCTGCAGGCCAAAAAAGAAATTTTTCAGAAAAATGCAACAGCAGTTCATTATACACTTGCTGAAAAGGTGTGCTTTTATTTGTTTTTGATGGGGGCGTATTATTTGAAGAAATTGAAGTGATAAGAGTGATGCGCTGACCATGGCATTAAGTAATCCTGTAAAGCAGGACAAACTGTACAAATGTGTAATAGAGATTGACATTTGTTTTTCTACTTGACAACTACAATTCAATTGGAGTAACATATGCGTATCAACAGCAAAGGTGCTTTGGAAGATTCCAAAGCACCTTTTTTGCAATTAATGACAGATAAAATAGTAGGAAAGAGAGGTATATTGTATGAAATATTGTACAAAATGTGTGATGCCGGATACGAGAC
>CAZOHM010000014.1:0-55702 GCA_964579795.1 uncultured Lachnospiraceae bacterium
AGGAAATCCCTCGTGTCCGTAAGGATCTTGGTGAGCCGCCTCTTGTAACACCATCATCACAGATTGTTGGTACACAGGCTGTATTTAATGTATTGATGGGTGAGAGATACAAGATGGCAACAAAGGAAACAAAGGCTGTTCTTCGCGGAGAATATGGTCAGACTGTTAAGCCAATGAATCCGGAAGTTATTGAGAAGGTTATTCCGGGAGAAGAGAGAATCACTTGTAGACCTGCAGACTTGATTCCTAATGAGCTTGAGAAACTTGAAGGTGAAATGAAAGAATGGAAACAGCAGGATGAGGATGTGCTGACATATGCTTTATTCCCACAGGTTGCAACAGATTTCTTCAAATATCGTCAGGCACAGCAGAAAAAGATGGATATGACAAAAGCAGATGCTGCAAATGGAGCTTATCCGGTATAAAGTTGATGCAAAATATCATAACATATGTTATAATTAACAGGCAGTCCTATTGGACTGCCTGTTTGCATGAACTGCAACCCATTTAGAGATTGATATGAAATGCTTTGGAGGGATAAGATGGCGAGAAAAGAACAAATTACGAAACAGATGATAACAGAAGGCGCATTTCAGCTGCTTAGAGAGCAGGGAAGTCAAATGGTGACTGCACGAAAACTTGCAGCATATATTGGCTGTTCCACGCAACCGGTTTTTCGCGCATATCAAAATATGGAAGAACTGAATAAAGAACTTCTTAACAAAGCAAAGGAGTTTTATGAGGAATATTGCAGGAATTTTAAGCGAGAAAGCGATGTTCCGTTTGTAGATCTTGGCCTTTGCTATATTCAGTTTGCAAGGGATGAGCTTAATTTGTTTAAATTGTTGTTTTTATCGGAGCATGATGAAGAAAATACGATGTATGATTTGATAAATGGAAATGAACATGGTTTTGTAATAAGAGAACTTAGAAGAATTCCTGATTTGGATATGAATCATGCAGGTGTCATATTTATGAAAATATTTATTTTTATTCATGGCATGGCATGTATGACTACAAGTGGAGAGTTTGATTTGACAAATGAAGAGGTTATTCCAATGCTGACTGAGGTTGTGGAAAACTTTAAAAAAGGCTGAGCAAGTTGAAGGAAAATGCATATGAAAGTAATAGTAGTTGGCGGTGGTGCGGCTGGAATGATGGCAGCGATTGAAGCTGCACACAATGGTCATAGTGTACAACTGATTGAGAAAAATGAAAAGCTTGGAAAAAAAATATATATTACCGGAAAAGGGCGGTGTAATCTAACGAACGCATGCGACCCTGAGACACTTTTTCAAAATGTTGTGACTAATAAAAAATTTCTGTACAGCGCATTTCACAGCCTAAACAATCATCAGACGATGGATCTTTTTGATTCGCTTGGACTTGCCATGAAAACGGAACGAGGTAATCGGGTATTCCCGGTATCGGATCATTCGTCAGATGTAATTCGTACACTTGAAAGGAAATTGAAAGAATTACATGTTGAAATTTGTCTGCACAAGAAGGTTACAGATGTTATACAAAAGGGAAATAGCGTTTCAGGAGTTGCTCTTTCTGATGGGACAAAGCTTTTTGCAGATGCGGTTATTCTTGCACTTGGCGGAAAATCCTACCCTTCCTGCGGTGCGGATGGTGATGGATGGAAGTTTGCCAAAAAGCTTGAAATTGATACTGTACAGGCTGAACCGGCACTGGTTCCCTTTACGGTACAGGAAGAATATGTGAAGAAACTGCAGGGACTGTCACTGAAAAATGTACGGGCAGAGATTAAACTTGGAGATAAAAAGATATTTGAAGATTTTGGAGAACTGTTGTTTACTCATTTTGGAGTCAGTGGACCGCTGATATTGAGCGCCAGCAGTTATTTGAAAGAATCAATGTATAAAGAACGACCGATCCTGTCTATTGATCTGAAGGCTGCCTTGAGTGAAAAACAACTGGATGACAGAATATGCAGAGATTTTGAAGAAAACAGAAACCGGCAGTATAAGAATTCTCTTTCTAAGCTGCTTCCTGCAAAACTGATTCCGGTTATTATTGAACTATCAGAAATTGATGGAGAGAAAAGAATTAATGAAATTACAAAAGAAGAACGTAAAAAGCTTGTGTGGATTTTGAAACATTTGGAAATGACAATAGATGGAAATCGTGGATTTACCGAAGCAATTATAACACGTGGAGGTATCAGTGTGAAGGAGGTAAATCCGGGAACTATGGAAGCTAAGAAAATTAAAGGACTGTATTTTACAGGAGAAATGCTTGATGTAGATGCCCTGACGGGAGGATTTAACCTGCAGATCGCATGGTCGACTGGATATTTAGCCGGGAGGAGTGTAAAAGAATGAATACAAATACAAATATAGCTATAGATGGTCCTGCTGGAGCAGGGAAGAGTACGGTAGCAAAGATGGTGGCAAAGAAACTGGGGTATATTTATGTTGATACTGGCGCAATGTACAGAGCAATGGCATTGTATCTTTTACGGGAGAAGATATGTGCTGAAGATATTTCAGGAATAGAACAGGCATGTGAGCTTGCGGACATCTCTATTGATTATCAGGATGGTGAACAGGTTGTACTGTTAAATGGAGAAAATGTAAATGGATTAATCAGGACAGAGGAAGTTGGAAATATGGCATCGGCAAGCTCTGTAAATGCTAAGGTTCGCAAGAAGCTGGTTGCATTGCAGCAAAAACTTGCAGAACAGAAAAACGTTGTAATGGACGGTCGGGATATAGGGACAAAGGTATTACCGGATGCCACTGTAAAAGTCTTTTTGACAGCAAGTACGGGTGTTCGGGCAGAACGCCGTTATGATGAGCTGACTGAAAAGGGGGAGAAATGTAATCTTGCTGCAATCGAACAGGATATTGCAGATCGTGATAAAAGAGATATGACAAGAACAATCTCTCCGCTTGTGCAGGCAGAGGATGCGGTTGTTATTGATTCGTCCAATTTGTCTATACAGGAAGTGGTAGACAAAATCATTGAAATGAGCACCGAAGAATAATTTGCTTGAATTGACTGACTATTTGAGGAGAAAAATGTATGGAAGTTGTACTTGCAAAATCTGCTGGATTCTGCTTCGGAGTAAAGAGAGCGGTTGATACTGTATATGAACAGGCTGGACATGGGGAAACAATTTACACATTTGGTCCGATCATTCATAACGAAGAGGTGGTGAAGGATATGGAACAAAAAGGAGTCTGTGTTCTTGAATCGGAAGCCGCCCTTAGAAAGTGTACAAACGGAACGGTCATTATTCGCTCACATGGTGTGCCGGAAAAGATTTATCATATGATAAAAGAACAGGGACTTAATTGTGTGGATGCGACATGCCCGTTTGTAAAGAAAATACACAGAATTGTTCAGTCGGAGAGTAAAAGAAACATTCAGGTTATTGTTATCGGAAATGATACACACCCTGAAGTCGAGGGTATAAAAGGCTGGTGTGATGCCAGTCTGCCAGCAGTTGTAATCGAAAATGAAAAGGAAGCAGAAAGAATTCATCTTCCGCTGGAACAGAAGCTGTGCATTGTTTCACAGACGACATTTAACTACAATAAATTTCAAGAATTAGTTGAAATTTTTCAAAAAAAAGGTTATGATATAAATGTTGTGAACACAATTTGCAATGCGACAGAGGAGCGGCAGACAGAAGCTGCCGGTATTGCCTCGAAGGTTGATGCAATGATTGTAATTGGAGGGAAGCACAGCTCCAACACACAGAAATTATATGAGATATGCAGGCGTGAATGCAAGAATACGCAATACATACAGACACTTGATGACTTAGTATTAGATTCGACCGAATCCATCTCGCGTGTAGGCATTACTGCAGGGGCATCAACCCCAAATAAAATAATTGAGGAGGTTCAAAATTATGTCAGAATTAACTTTTGAACAGATGTTAGAACAATCATTTAAAACAATACACAATGGAGAGGTCGTTGAAGGTACAGTCATAGATGTGAAGCCGGATCAGATTATTCTGAATATCGGTTACAAATCAGATGGTATTGTTACAAAGAGTGAGTATTCCAATACACCGAATCTGGATCTTACAACATGTGTAAAGCTTGGTGACAAGCTGGAAACTAAAGTATTAAAAGTAAATGATGGAGATGGTCAGGTGCTTTTGACCTATAAACGTCTTGCTGCAGATAAGGGAAATAAGAAGTTAGAAGAAGCATTTAACAACAAAGAGGTATTAAAGGCAACCGTAGCACAGGTTCTTGATGGCGGTTTGAGTCTTGTTGTTGAAGAGTCCAGAGTATTTATTCCGGCTAGCCTTGTTTCAGACAGCTATGAAAAGGATTTATCCAAATATCTCGGACAGGAGATAGAGTTCGTTATTACTGAATTCAATCCTCGCAGAAGAAGAATTATCGGCGACAGAAGACAGCTGCTGATGGCTGAAAGAGAAAAGCTTCAGAAAGCATTATTTGAGAAAATTGCTGTTGGTGATGTTGTTGAAGGTACTGTAAAGAATGTTACGGACTTTGGTGTATTTATTGACCTTGGTGGAGCAGATGGACTTCTTCATATTTCAGAAATGTCCTGGGGTCGTGTGGAAAATCCTAAGAAAGTATTTAAGCCAGGTCAGACAGTGAAGGTATTAATCAAAGACATTAATGATACAAAGATTGCGTTGAGCTTGAAATTTGCTGATTCCAATCCTTGGATCGATGCAGATAAGAAATATTCAGTAGGAAGTGATGTGACTGGAAAAGTTGCAAGGATGACTGACTTCGGTGCATTTGTTGAACTTGAGCCAGGAATTGATGCATTGCTTCATGTATCTCAAATTTCCAGAGAACATATCGAGAAGCCATCTGATGTTTTGAAGACTGGTCAGGAAGTTACAGCAAGAGTTGTTGATTTTAATCTTGATGACAGAAAAATCAGCCTCAGTATGAAGGCTATGCTTGAGCCAGAGACACCTGTAGAAGAAAAAGAAGAAAATGAAGATTTCGCAAGTGTAGATATTCAGGCTGAAATTGAAAAAACAAAAGAAGAGGAATAGACTTTATGGCATACGATTACGAGGGCTTTAAGGCTGCAGTACTTCGCATGACGGGGATTGATTTGAGCGCTTATAAGGAAAAACAGATGCGTCGCAGGATTGATACCCTGATCAATAAACATAAAATTGTCGGCTATGAAGAGTTCTTGAGCGCTTTAAAAAGTGATAAACAGTTGTTTGAAGAGTTTGTAAATTATCTTACAATTAATGTATCAGAATTTTATCGCAATACTGATCAATGGGAGTTAATGGATAAGACATTTATTCCTGAGATGATTAGTCAGTTTGGGCGCAATTTGAAAATTTGGAGTGCCGCATGTTCCACAGGAGATGAGCCATATTCTCTTGTAATGGCGTTATCAAAGCATCTTCCTTTAAGCCAGATTAAGATAATTGCGACTGACTTGGATAAACAGGTCATTGCTCAGGCAAAAGTTGGTCTTTACGCTGAAAAAAGTATTGCTAATGTTCCGGCTGATTTGAAAGCAAAATATTTCAAACAAATTGGTGCATCTTACCAGATTTCCAATGAAATAAAGTCACGAGTGGAATTTAGAGAGCACAATCTTTTGAAAGACAAATATCCGGATAGGTGTCACTTTATTATTTGCAGAAATGTTTTGATTTATTTTACTGAAGAAGCAAAAGATGAGGTGTTTAAGAAATTTGCCGATGCACTTATTCCTGGTGGTCTGTTATTCATTGGAAGTACAGAACAGATTATGAACCATAGAGATTTTGGATATGAGAGAAGAAATTCTTTTTACTATCAAAAAAAATAATTATCACATCGAACCTTTAGGTGAGATGGACATATAGCATGAATCGAGTAGGCGTCAGCCTGCTCGATTTTGTTATTTGCAGAAATATGTAAGCAGTTCTCTTCCGTATTGCTCCATTTGAGCAGCTGTTGGGAGATTGTCTGCATCATATAAAAAGTAAAATTGTGAAGTTTTATATTCTCTCTGAAAACATGGCGTGATACTTGCGGAAAACTGTGGAACAAATCGACCGGTGTGTCTACTGTAGCAAGTATCCTTTTTAGCAGGACAACGGTAATCTGAATCAACAGATATTGCTACTGATTTATGAATACAGCAGTCTTCGGCAGGAAGATAATAGTAATCCTTGTAATTCTTGTAGTAATGCCGAAGCTCATCCTGACAGAATGGAATGCGAAAACACAGGCTTTGCTCTGTGCTGCATGAAAGAAACAGATGCAGTTTGTATGTAGAAAAACTACGTGGAATAGTTGCATCAATATGATAGGAAATAATCAGCTCGGTTTGCGTATTTCCTTCAAAATCCTCATAAGAATGTTCCTTGCAGCTGCAAAAGTGCAGTGCGCAGGTTAATAGATCCTGATAGAAAAGAACAGGCAGAATCTTTGTCATACCAAGCAGGTCCTCTTTATTATGAAGCAGGAGAAGAGCAAGCTTGTCTTCTTTTTTTGTTTGAACATATTCTTTGTAAACGGGTATTAATTGTCCTCCGTCATATTGATCATTTCGCTTAATCTGCAAAAAATCCTCGATGGCTTTTTGGCGCAGGGAAGTCAGAGAAAGCAGCTTCTTTAATGGACGTACATACTGGTAAATATCAATTCCCTGAAGATTTACTAATGGATTATCAAGCCTCAGCTGTTCTGCTTTTTTTGCAAGATACGGGATGTCAAATCGATTTCCGTTAAAATGAAGCAAATACAGATAGCCTGGTACTAATTCAAAAAAGGCGGTGAGAATATCGGTCTCCTGTGAAGTATCTTCTGCAAACCATTGAATGGTCTGTAGTGTATCTGAACAAAAGAATGCACAGCCAATCATGTAGATAGAAGAACTCTTAGGTGACAGACCGGTTGTTTCAATATCAATAAACAGTATTTTTTCAGGAGCTCCAAAGCACTCAATTGGATAAAGCGGTGTAGTATCTGCAAAAGAATGTTGTATAATCTGCATGGTGTGCTCCTTTTCAATAGAATAATTAAAACTACTGATACAAGTATAGCTGAACATTTAGAAAATGAAAAGATAAAAACTTCGTATATTTTTCACATATTTTGTGTTAAAGAGTGGCTTTTTTTGCTGAAATTTAGTATAGTAGAAAAGTATGAGAGGTGTGATATTACGTGTGGGATTTTTCGGTGGCAGGTGTGACGTTTTACCGAATAGCAAATTATATGATATTATATAGCTTCCTTGGTTGGATTTGGGAAAGCTGTTATGTTTCTGTGCTTGAAAAAAAGGTTGTGAACCGCGGATTTGTGGCAGGTCCTTTTTGCACAATTTATGGAGTTGGCGCACTTTGTGTATATTTAATATTGCGACCACTGGAAGGTAAGTGGGTGTTGCTGTTTGTGGCTGGAACACTGCTTGCAACAGTTTTAGAGTATACGACAGCAGCAGTGATGGAATTACTTTTTCACACGAGCTGGTGGGATTACACAAATCAGAAGTTTAATTATAAGGGACGTATCTGTTTGAGCAGTTCACTTGCATGGGGAGGCGCTGCTTTATTGTTGTTTGCAGTAATACAGCCCTGTATGATTTATATTGTTGATTTATATCCGATAAAGGCTGGAAAAATTGGTGTTTGTATAATTGGAGGAATCTATTGTGCGGATTTTGTAATGGCTGTGATTGCGGCAGTGGATGTATCTAAGCAATTGGAAAAGATGGACAACTTACTTGAAGAACTGGCTGAGTATTTGAAAAAATCACGTGTTTATGCAACTGGTGAAGAGTTATTTGGACGAGTTGAGGAATTTAGAAAACAGGTACAGGGATTTGATTTGTATAAACGTTATTTTAAACGTCAGGAGATTAAGCAGGTAATTTGGAACGAACGGTTGGAAAAGCTTGGATTGAATGATGTAAAAGATGAAATATTGGATAAGCTGAAATGGTTTTCTGAAAGCTTTGATCTTTTAGCAGGTAAAAATCATATATGGCAGAATCGAATTTTGAATGCGTATCCGCATTTGAAATCAAAGGCCAGAATAACAAAGGACCGACTGGCACAGAAACTGACAAGACATACAAAAAAAGAACAGAAAGCTGCAGATTCAGAGAAATTGTGAGTTTGTGCTTCATATAGAGTAAGGAAGGGGAATAGGAATGGCATCATTTACATTTAAGGGTGGAATACATCCATATGATGGAAAAGAGTTATCAAAGGATAAACCAATCAGAGAAGTAGTTCCCGCAAACGGAGAGATGTGTTATCCACTGTCGCAACATATTGGTGCACCGGCAAAGCCAATTGTATCAATAGGAGAACGAGTTGTTGTTGGTCAAAAAATTGCAGAGGCAGGCGGCTTTGTCTCGGCACCTGTTTATTCTTCTGTATCCGGCACAGTCAAAGCAATTGAAAAGAGACGTGTTGTAACCGGAGACAACATTACATCTATTGTAATCGAGAATGACGGTCTGTTTGAGGAAGGACCAAGGTTAAATGTAAAACCGATTACAGAGATGACCAAGGAAGATGTTTTACAGACGATTAAGGAAGCAGGTATTGTTGGAATGGGTGGTGCCGGATTCCCTACACATGTAAAGCTTGCTCCAAAAGATCCTGAGAAAATATATTATGTGATAGCAAACTGCGCTGAATGTGAACCATATCTGACATCTGATTACAGACGTATGCTGGAAGAACCGGAAAAGCTTGTAGCCGGACTAAAGATTATGCTTTGTCTGTTTGAGCATGCCAAGGGGATTCTTGCAGTTGAAGATAACAAACCGGACTGTATTCGAAAACTAAAGGATCTAGTAATTGATGAGCCGCGTATCAGTGTGAAGGTCTTAAAGACAAAATATCCTCAGGGTGCTGAGCGGCAGTTGATTTATGCGACAACAAGACGTGCAATCAACTCATCAATGCTACCTGCTGATGCGGGGTGTATTGTAGATAATGTGGATACAATTGTTGCAATTTATCATGCTGTAATTGAAGGAAGACCGTTAATGCACAGAATTGTTACTGTTACTGGTGATGCAATTCGATCGCCGCAAAATTTTCTTGTCAGAACAGGAACGAGTTATGCGCAATTGATTGAAGAAGCTGGAGGATTTAAAAAGACACCTGAAAAGATTATTTCTGGTGGTCCAATGATGGGATTTGGTATTTTTGATGTAAATGTACCAACGACAAAAACTTCATCAGCATTGCTTTGTCTTACGTCAGATGAGGTTGCAAAATCAGAACCGACGCATTGCATCAATTGTGGCATGTGTGTAGATGTTTGTCCAGGAAGAGTAATTCCTTCCAGACTGGCAGATTATGCAGAACATTATGATGAAGGCCAGTTTATAAAAAACAATGGTATGGAATGTTGCGAGTGCGGATGCTGCAGCTTCGTATGCCCAGCCAAACGACATTTGACTCAGAGTATCAAATCTATGAGAAAAATTGTACTTGCCAATAGAAAGAAATCATAAGACGGGAAAGAGAGAGGTGTATTATTTTGAGTGATTTGATGAATGTATCTTCATCACCGCATATCAGGAGCAAATTATCTACAAGCAAAATCATGTTTGCTGTAATACTTGCATTGCTTCCGGCGACAGGGTTTGGAATCTATAATTTTGGATATCGGGCAGCGGTTCTTGTAGCTGTCTGTATAGCGACCTGTGTATTGACAGAGCTTGTTTATGAAAAGCTGATGAAACTTCCTGTTACAATTGGTGATTTGAGTGCTGTTGTTACGGGACTTTTACTTGCACTTAATCTTCCATCCACACTGCCATGGTGGATAGCTGTTATTGGAGGAGTCTTTGCAATACTTGTTGTAAAGATGCTGTTTGGTGGTATAGGGCAAAACTTCATGAATCCGGCATTAGGAGCCCGGTGTTTTTTGTTGATCTGCTTTACTGCAAGGATGACCAATTTTACATATGATGGTGTTTCAACCGCGACTCCCCTTGCTAATCTTAAAGCAGGCAATGCTGTAAATACGTGGGATATGGTAATTGGCCAGATACCGGGAACTATTGGTGAAACTTCAGTAATCGCAATCATGATTGGAGCAATTTTCTTGATACTTGTAGGTGTAATTGATTTGAAGATACCAGGTACTTATCTTGTCACATTTGTAATTTTCATTGGATTGTTCGGATCGCACGGATGGGATGCCTATTACATTACAGCACAACTTGCAGGAGGCGGATTGATGCTTGGTGCCTTTTTTATGGCAACAGATTATGCGACATCACCAATCACTTCCAATGGGAAAATTTTGTATGGAGTCATATTGGGAATTATGACAGGAATTTTTCGTGTGTTCTCAAGCTCAGCAGAGGGTGTTTCCTATGCAATTATTTTCTGCAACCTGCTTGTTCCTCTGATTGAAAGAATAACTCTTCCTAAGTGCTTTGGAAAAGGAGGGGAAATCTGATGAATAAAATGGTGAAGGATATATTGATTTTGACGGTTATTACTGTTGTCGCCGGTTTCCTGCTTGGCTTCTTCTACGATATTACGAAGGAACCCATCCAAATTCAGGAGGAACAAACAAAGCAGGAGGCATATCGCAGTGTATTCGCAGAGGCTTCTACATTTGATGCAGAAAGTTCAGAAATCACTGAAGCACTTTCAAGAGCAGCGTCAGATATTGAAGCAGCAGGTTATGCAAAAGAGACGATTGAAGAAGCTTTGGCAGCTAGAGATGAGGCAGGTAATATTCTTGGATATGTCTTTACTGTAACTTCTCATGAAGGCTATGGCGGCGACATTACAATTTCTATGGGGGTTAAGCTTGATGGAACAGTGACTGGAGTTGAGATACTGAGTATCAGTGAAACAGCCGGACTTGGTATGAAAGCTGATGAACCTTCATTTAAAGAGCAGTTTGCAAATAAAGCAGTTGCAAAATTCTCCTATACTAAAACGGGTGCATCAACAGATTATGAAATAGATGCCTTGAGTGGAGCAACTATTACAACAAACGCCATGGTAAATGCAGTGGATGCAGGACTTGCTTTTTTCGCAGATGAAAACGACAGTATGAGTGGAACGAATGGAGGTGGGACAGATGAGTAAAGCAATTGAACGTTTATATAACGGACTTATCAAAGAAAATCCGACCTTTGTACTGATTCTAGGTATGTGCCCGACACTGGCTGTTACTACATCAGGAATAAATGGTCTTGGTATGGGCCTAACAACTACAGTAGTTTTAATTATGTCTAATTTTTTGATTTCCTTACTTAGAAAAATCATTCCAGATGGAGTACGAATTCCTGCATTTATTGTGATTATTGCATCATTTGTTACAGTTATTCAGCTACTATTGGAAGGATATCTTCCATCACTTTATGCTTCGCTTGGTATTTACATTCCATTGATTGTCGTTAACTGTATCATACTTGGAAGGGCAGAGGCTTATGCTTCTAAAAACAATGTGTTCTTATCTATATTTGATGGTCTTGGTATGGGTCTTGGGTTTACAATGGGACTTACTCTGATTGGGATTGTCAGAGAACTCCTTGGAACCGGACAGGTTTTTGGAATACAGATTATGCCGGATGCCTATGAACCATTGACAATATTTATTTTGGCACCTGGAGCATTTTTTGTACTTGCTACTCTGATTGCTATCTTAAACAAAATAAAGCTGCACGCAGGGAAAGATACCGGTAAAACTGGTGATTGCGATAAGCTTTGTGCTGCATGTCCGAATACGGGATGTTCAGGTCGATATTTTGAAAAGAATGTCGCAACGGCAACGAAGAAACAGGAAACAGCAAAGAAAATTTCAAAAGAGAATGGGGAGGAGTAAACGATGGGCGAATTATTAACAATTGCAATCGGCTCCGCATTTATCAGTAATGTTGTGCTGAGCCAGTTCCTTGGAATATGTCCGTTCCTTGGAGTTTCGAAGAAAGTCAAGACGGCAGCTGGAATGGGATCAGCGGTTGTGTTTGTCATTACGCTTGCGTCTGCGGTGACAGGAGTAATTTATCAGTATATTCTTATTCCGTTAGGTATTACGTATCTGCAGACAATTGTATTTATTCTTGTAATTGCTGCATTGGTGCAATTTGTTGAAATGTTTCTGAAGAAGAAAATGAAGGGGCTTTATGAAGCACTCGGCGTGTATTTGCCTTTGATTACAACAAACTGTGCGGTACTTGGTGTCGCATTGACAAATGTACAGAAGGGCTATGGAATTGTTGAGGGAATTGTAAATGGATTTGCTGTTGCGGTCGGATTCTTGATTTCTATAGTAATCATGGCGGGCTTAAGAGAAAGCATGGAATACAATGATGTACCGAAGTCATTTCGTGGGATGCCAATTGTTCTGCTTACAGCAGGACTTATGGCAATTGCATTCTTTGGCTTTTCAGGCTTGAAGTAGGAGGAAAAAGAGATGGATGTTCAGGGAATCATAATTGCAGTTGCCTGCGTTGGCGGTCTTGGACTACTGATTGGCATTTTCTTAAGTATATTTGGAAATTACTTCAAGGTGGAATCAGATCCAAGGGAAGATGCCATTATTGAAGCACTTCCGGGAAATAATTGTGGAGGGTGTGGGTTTGCCGGATGCACAGGTCTTGCAGCTGCAATTGTTAAAGGCGACGCACCAACTTCCGGCTGCCCGGTTGGTGGAGAACCGGTTGCACAGGCTGTTGCGAAAATTATGGGAGTTGATGCGGCAAAGACAAAACGAATGACGGCATATGTGAAATGTAAAGGAACATGCAAAAAAACGACATTGGATTATGAATACTATGGAATGAAAGATTGCAAAATGCTTTCATTTGTTCCGAATGGTGGTGCAAAAACATGTGATTTTGGATGCCTTGGATATGGAAGCTGTCAAAAGGCATGTGTGTTTGATGCAATTGATATTCTCGATGGAATTGCGGTAGTGAATAAAGAAAAATGCAAGGCGTGCGGGAAATGTGTTGAGAATTGTCCGAAGAGTCTGATTGAACTGATACCATATGATGCAGTATGCGCAGTAGGATGTAGCTCAAAGGATAAAGGACCAATCACAATGAAGGCTTGTAAAGCAGGGTGTATTGGCTGTGGTCTGTGCGTAAAGGAATGCGAGACAGGTGCAATTACAGTAACTGATTTCGTTGCACATATTGATCAGGAAAAATGTACCGGATGTGGAAAATGTGCTGAAAAATGTCCAAAGAAGATTATTGAGAAGGCATAACCTGTACACTATTTCAAAAGGTATTGCTCCACTCCGCCAGAGTAGTACAGCTCATTTTTATCGCTGATAAATATTGCCTCTACACCTGGAAGTGATTCAATCAAAGCCATTCCATCATCCTTGCCAAGCAGCATACATGTTGTACTGAGTGCATCTCCTTCGATGGAACTGGAAGAAATAATTGTCACACTGTTAAGCCCGGTATTTACAGGATACCCTGTATACGGACTTAATAGGTGATGATATAGTTTATCATCCAGTGTGAAGCAGCGTTGATAGGTACCTGAGGTAACAACTGAACGGTCTGACATATGAACAGCAGTAATTGCCTGCGTATCTGAAAAAGGTTGCTTGATACCAATCCTAAAGTCTGTATGGTCGGGCTTGGAACCAACTGTCAGAATGTTTCCGCCAAGATCAATGATAGCAGAATGAACATTCTGAGAATCCAGATATGCTTTGAGCTTGTCAGCGATATAGCCTTTGGCGATACCACCAAGATCAATTGCAGTGTTTTTATCATTCAGTGTAACTGTGCTTTCTTCAGAATTAATTTGAATTGCTTTATAGGAAACATGAGATAGTGCAGACTGTAATTTCTGTTTGTCAGGAAGAACAGGCTCTTTTGAAGTGAAATTCCATTGCGAAGATACAGGCGCAATGGTGATGTCGAATAATCCGTTTGAAAGATCTCCATATTCAATAGCCTTGCGTAAAATGAATATGGTATCGGCAGAAACTTTGACAGGAGATCCATTTGCTGCGTTAATGCGACTGATGTCGCTGGTGTCAATTGTATTACTGAATAGATTTTCATATGTATCGCAGAGTGAAAAACACTGCTCTAACAGGTCGGTGTTTTTACTGTCATAGATTGTTATAGTAATAAAGGTGTCAAGAGCAAACCCTGATTTGGTTATTGAATCAGGATGCTTGTTTGAACAGCCGCTGCACAACAACAGAATAACTATGAGTCCAGAGAGAAGCTGTTTGTGTATAATATGGTAGTGTAGTGTCGGATTATTTTGATTCATAGAAGAACGTCCTTGTTTGTAATTTTATCCTGTTTATGCTATCATACACATTGTTTTGTGGCAAGCAAAATATTAATTCTCGGTTAATGAAAAAGAGGAAATGATATGGCAAATTCGTTTTACGATCCAAATCATGAGGATACAGAATCTTATAAAAAAATGGTAGTTTTGTGCGTGGCTGCGGCTTCAGTTGTAATGCTGCTTTTTCTTGTTGTATTGTATGTAAATGGAAACGGTAAAAAAGCAGCTGAAGAAAAGGAAGCAGATGCTCCTGTTGTCGAAGAAGAGCTGCAAGAAGATATGGAAATTGGGAAAAGCAATCTTGTTTCTTCAGATCTCGATTTTTGGGATTTGTATGATGCAGATAAGAAACCAGCTCCGGAAAATGAAACAACCAATAGTGTTTCTGCGAATTTTACTGATAAGAAAAAGCCGACAGATGCAAAGAATGATGGTGATGAAGATCCAGAAGAAGGAATGTCGGCGCAAGAGACGCTGGATGATGCTCCATCTGATGAAGAAATGAATGATGGAAAACACATTGCAATTGTTGATAAGGAAGGAAACAAGATTTGGTATGAAATTCTGGATAGTATCCCTCACAATACATATCAGCTGAATCAGAATCTGACTAAAAATGGTGAGCAGCTAAGTTATAGTGAGAATGGAAAAAATTCTGTGTTTGGAATAGATGTTTCAAAATATCAGGGAGATATCGACTGGGCGCTTGTGAGAGAATCAGGAGTGAAATTTGCCATGCTCAGAGTTGCAGTTAGAGGGTATGACAGTGGACAGCTGTTATTGGATGAAAACTTTGTGAAGTATGCAGAAGGTGCATATAAAAATGGCATAAAGATCGGAGCATATGTGTATTCACAGGCAAAGAACGAGCTTGAGGCAATAGAAGAAGCTAATTTTGCAGTTGCAGCAACTGCAAATTATCATATTACATATCCAATTGGCATTGATGTAGAAGAAGCAACAAATGAAACATCAAGAACGAGCAGTATGACGGCAGCAGAACGAACGAAATGTGTAAAGGCATTTTGCGATACTGTGAAATCATATGGACATAAGCCTGTGATTTATGCAAACAGAGATATGTTGATTGCCAAGCTTGATATGGAAATATTAAAGGATTATGATGTCTGGCTGTCAGACAGTAATGGCACAGTTGATGCCAATGATAATACAGGCACAGTAATCAATTCGAGTACAGGTTCGGGTTCAAACTCAAATGTGAAGGTAAATGCAAAATCGGGAAATAGTACAAGCTCTTCTTCAACGATGAATAATCAACAAGAAGGAAGCAGTAACAGTAGTAGTAGCTCTACTGGGAATAGTAACGCAGGAATCTCAACAGATTATCCATATCGATTTACGATGTGGCAGTATTCTAAGTCAGGTACGATAAAAGGAATCAATGGATCTACGGATTTGAATATCAGTTTTGTAGATTATGAAGAAAAATAGGTGGGAATATATGGAATAATAAGTGGTAATTATTGATGATTTTATACAAAAAAATAAAATAAACTTTGTAAAATTCATAGAAATGCAATCAATCGTAATAAAAAATTAATAAAATTTGAAAATATGTGGTATACTACTCATTGTGATTTCTTTTTCAAATGATGTAGATTTGTGAAAGAGAAAGGAGTAGTTTGTGATGGAAGCCAGATTAAATCATGCGGCAACACTTTTATTATATGTATCAAGGCACACTCGTTTATGGGCAGTTGGTGTAATTTTCAGCGCAATATTGTTGAGCGTAAGTTTCTTTACAGAACCAACAAATCGAGAATTACTGATTCAAAGTAAATCGGTAAATACAGAAGAAAAAGCCACAGCTCCCCAAATGCAGGATAAACGAGATGTTAATTTAATTTTAGAAGGTAGTGCAGCTTCTGCAGAGCATACAGAAGTTAATTACATAAAGAATGGAACAAATATTCAAATCGATGAGGATGTTCCAATTTCTCTGGAGGATTTTGATGCACTTTGTAAAATTGTACATGCAGAGGCAGGTTGTGAGGATTTAGAAGGTCGGATTTTGATTGCCAATGTTGTAATGAATCGTGTAAAGTCAGATATTTTTCCTGATGATGTAAAGGATGTTATATTACAAGTAGGACAGTTCGAGCCTGTTACAAGAGGTTCCTATGATCATTCAACTCCTGATAATCTGACAAAAGAGGCAGTTATCAAAGCTTTGAACGGAGAAGATTTATCAGGTGGTGCACTTTATTTTCAAAAAAGTGAATCCAAGGTTTGGGATACTCACGAGTATTTATTTAGACATGGAAGCCATTCATTTTACAGATAAAGTTTACTGACAGAAAACAAAGATTATATAAATGATGAGTCATGACAGTATTAGTTATGACTCATCATTTAGTTTTATAGAAAGTATTTTTGCTGAAATGGGTACGGTTGTGTAAGTATTTGCATATTGTGAAGGAGAAAGTCCTTCAATATAGTTTTGCTGATAATGTCTGCTGGGAAAAATTTTACTGACATAATCTGCAGCTTTATTATATGCAATAGCAGCTTCTTCTTCTGTGTCATAAATTCCGACAGTATATGTGCCGTTAATAAGAATTCTTGCTTTGTATTTTTGACATGATTTATGAGTAAATACAGTAACTCCGTAATATTTATTAATGATTTCTATATTTTCGTAACGAAAATCATAACAATCACCATTAATAAACCGATAATCTCTGTTTAAGACAGCGTGGCTTTTGATATGATAGCGGGAAAGAAGACTAATCTGCATGCCATAATCAGCAATGAAAAGGTGACCGTTTCTCCGGGATATTTTATGACTTGCGTAATAAAACAAATCATCAATATCGAATTTATATACTAGAGAAGGTGACAGGTAGTATAAGAAATATCTGTTCTCCAAATAAATAGGATTTTTGAAATACACGTGCTTGTCGCGAAAATTAATAATAGAAACGAATTTGTCAAAGGAAAAAACATAGTCTTTGCTATAGGAGTCTATTGTGTCGAAACATGATACAAGCCTTAAGGCAGAGTTATATGCTTCGTTTGCAAGGTTTTCAGTTGAGAAACTGCCAAGACTGATATGCTTGTTTCGAAATGTAAAAGAACTACGATAGTAAACGATTCCATTTTTCTTGCGTGTTTTGTATGCACCAGCCAGAGCCATACGCATATTCTCCTGTAAATTGTTATATTTAAATTTAGTTTACATGATTTTATTTAATCCTGCAATTGAAAAAGATAATGGACAAAATATGCTGACTTTTTTTGTTTACTATTCCTATTGACATTAAAGAACCAAATTGCTATATTTCTATATGTATCTACAATATATTGAATTGTTTGCTTGACGGCTACTAAATATAGAACAGTTGGGGGAGAGGATGAAATGAGTACAGAAGCAGAAACATCCGAAGGAAAGAAAGATTATTCAAAGATATTTAAACCGGTAAAAAACGTGAAAATGATTAAAAAAGATGGTACACGTGAGGATTTTAATGTACAAAAGGTAGTGGATGCAGTCGGAAAATCTGCCTATCGTGCGCTCACAAAATTTACCGAAGAAGAGAAGACCTATATATGCTCAAAAGTAGTGGAGCGTGTTGATGAACTTGATTCTGACGAGATTCCTATTCCGATTATGCATAATATCGTTGAAAGTGCATTGGAAGAAGTAAAGCCAATTGTTGCAAAAAGCTATCGTGATTATCGGAATTACAAACAGGATTTTGTCAGGATGCTGGATGATGTTTACAAAAAAAGTCAGTCGATTATGTATATTGGAGATAAGGAAAATGCAAATACTGACAGTGCACTTGTTTCAACAAAACGAAGTTTGATTTTTAATCAGCTGAATAAAGAGTTATATCAGAAATTTTTTATGACAACTGATGAGATACAGGCATGCCGCGATGGCTATATTTATGTTCATGATATGTCAGCAAGACGTGATACGATGAACTGCTGTCTCTTTGATGTGCAGACAGTGTTAACCGGTGGCTTCGAAATGGGAAACATCTGGTATAATGAGCCGAAATCATTGGATGTTGCGTTTGATGTAATCGGTGATATTGTACTTTCAGCAGCAAGTCAGCAGTATGGTGGATTTACAGTGCCAAGTGTGGATACGATATTGGAACCGTACGCAGAAAAATCCTATGCAAGATATCTTGATAAATATGAACGACTTGGAATTAGTAAAGAAACTGCAGAAGCAGAGGCATATGCAGATGTGACACGGGAGTTTGAACAGGGATTTCAGGGATGGGAATATAAATTCAATACTGTTGCTTCTAGCAGGGGAGATTATCCATTTATTACTGTCAGTACAGGAACAGGTACAGGACGCTTTGCAAAGCTTGCTTCCATAGCAATGTTAAATGTTAGAAGACGCGGACAGGGCAAAAAGGATTGCAGAAAGCCGGTATTATTCCCCAAAATTGTTTTTCTGTATGACGAGAATCTGCACGGACCAGGCAAGGCACTGGAAGAGGTATTTGAGGCCGGTGTGAAATGCTCAAGCAAGACAATGTATCCTGACTGGTTAAGTTTGACAGGAAAAGGATATATTGCAAGTATGTA
The DNA here is from genome assembly GCA_964579795.1 of uncultured Lachnospiraceae bacterium. GTDB lineage: Bacteria > Bacillota > Clostridia > Lachnospirales > Lachnospiraceae > JAEYFP01. The sequence continues at coordinate 18,821 of CAZOHM010000014.1, forward strand.
CAAGCAATACGGAAAGATTATTTCGCCAATGGGCTGCAGAGCCTTTCTGTCACCATGGTATGAAAGAGGAGGCATGCATCCGGCTGATGATCAGGATGTGCCTGTATTTGTAGGTCGATTCAATATCGGAGCTGTTTCTCTGCATTTGCCTATGATTCTTGCCAAAGCCAGACAGGAAAGTAAGGATTTTTACGAGGTGCTTGATTATTATCTTGGATTGATTCGCGGACTGCATCAGAGAACATATGCATACCTTGGCGAGCTTCGTGCTTCGACCAATCCGCTTGCATACTGTGAAGGTGGATTTTACGGTGGACATTTGAAGTTGTCGGATAAAATCAAGCCGTTGTTAAAAACTGCGACAGCATCCTTTGGAATTACTGCGTTTAATGAGTTGCAGAGACTTTATAATGGAAAATCACTGGCTGAGGATGGACAGTTTGCATTAGATGTGCTGGAGTTTATTAATAAGCGTGTAATTGAGTATAAGCTTGAGGATGGAAATCTATATGCGATTTATGCGACGCCGGCAGAAAATCTATGTGGTCTGCAGGTAAAGCAGTTTAGAAAAAAATATGGAATAGTAGAAAATGTATCTGATCGTGAATATGTAAGCAATGGTTTTCACTGCCATGTGACTGAAGATATTACGCCAATCCAGAAACAGGACCTTGAATATCGTTTCTGGGAGCTGTCTAATGGAGGAAAGATTCAATACGTCAAGTATCCAATTGACTATAATATCGATGCGATTAAGACTTTGATTAGAAGAGCGATGTCTATGGGACTGTATGAAGGCGTGAATATGTCATTAGCATACTGTGATGACTGTGGACATCAGGAGTTGGAAATGGATGTTTGTCCTAAATGCGGAAGCCGGAACCTGACCAAAATAGACAGAATGAATGGTTATCTGTCATATTCAAGAGTTCATGGAGACACGCGTCTGAATGATGCCAAAATGGCAGAAATCGCAGAAAGGAAGAGCATGTAGCAATGAGGTATCACAATATAACAAAAGACGATATGCTCAACGGAGATGGACTTCGTGTAGTATTGTGGGTATCCGGATGTTCTCATTGCTGCAAGGAGTGTCAAAATCCAATGACATGGGATCCGGACGGAGGTCTGCTGTTTGACGAAGCAGCAAAACAAGAATTGTTTGCTGAACTTTCAAAAGAATATATTTCAGGTATCACATTGAGTGGAGGAGATCCTCTGCATGCGGCAAATAGACTTGATATTAAGAATTTGATAGCTGAGATAAAGGAAAAGTTTTCAGATAAAACGATTTGGCTATATACTGGCGGTTCGTGGGAATCCATTATGGATTCTCCGGTTATTCGAGATGTGGATGTACTTGTCGATGGGGAATTTGAGATTGAAAAAAGAGATGTTAAGCTGCTTTGGAAGGGGAGTTCCAATCAGCGTGTCATCGATGTACAGGCAACTCTCAAACAGGATAATCCCGAATTCCCGATTCTACATTGTCCAGATTATTATTAACAGATTTAATTAATTCCATGAAGGAGAGCAACGCGCATATGCAGAGGATAGCAAGATTTTATAAGGTGAGCTACAATCAGTTTGAAAAAGACTGGCTTGACAGTTTTGGTTCAACAGGTGAAGAAATCGCTGAAATATATGCAGACGTTAGATTACCAAAACGTGCAACAACCGGCTCTGCCGGATATGATTTTTTCAGTCCGATATCGTTCAATCTTAAACCGGGAGAAACAATAAAAATTCCAACAGGCATTCGAGTAGAGATAGATGAGGGCTGGGTTTTGAAGTGTTATCCAAGAAGCGGTCTCGGTTTTAAGTATCGACTGCAGCTGAATAATACAGTGGGAATTATTGACAGTGATTATTATTTTTCTGATAATGAAGGACATATTTTTTCGAAAATTACGAATGATTCCAATGAAGGTAGAGAAATAAATGTGGAAGCCGGTACAGGCTTTATGCAGGGAATATTTGTTGAATATGGAATTACTGTAGATGATGAGGTAGAGGCTGTCAGAAATGGTGGTTTGGGAAGTACAACAATATAAATTAATGAATAAAACTCTTCGGTTCTTGAAAGACTACTGTATAAACAGAAAGTAAGAAAGAGCCGGAGGGTTTTATTTTATGCTGACAGGAGAAAAAGAGTACAACGGAAACATAACGCAGAAAATTGAAGAAAATATGAAGTGGTTTCATAAGGAACTGGCAGTGGACACAAATTTTGATATCATTTATCGAGTGCTGGAGGTTGGCGGACGTACAGCCTGCATTTATTTTATTGATGGATTTTGTAAGGACGAGCTGATGCAGAAATTGCTCCAGTATTTCCTATCATTGAAAAGTGATGATTTACCACAGGATGCATATGCCATGTGCAAGAAAAATATGCCTTATGTAGAAGTAGAAACACAGCGAAACAAAGAAACTATTCTGAAAAATGTTTTTTCTGGTGTTCTTGCAATGTTTATTGATGGATATGAGGAATGTATTCTGATAGATTCCCGTACGTATCCATTGAGAAACGTGTCAGAACCGGAAAAGGATAAAACACTTCGTGGATCAAAGGATGGCTTTGTTGAGACAATTATATTTAATACTGCATTGATAAGAAGACGTATTAGGGACAGAAACCTTAGAATTGAGATAATGAATGCAGGTATCACATCAAAAACGGATATCGTATTATGTTATATGCAGGGGAGAGCAGACCGCTTATTTCTGCGTGAATTGAAAAGAAAGATTTCAAAGATTAATGTAGATGCTCTGACAATGAATCAGGAGAGCCTTGCAGAATGTATTTTCAATAAAAGCCGTCTCAATCCATTTCCAAAGTTCAAATTTACAGAGCGTCCAGACACGGCTGCAGCACAGATTCTTGAGGGAAATGTAATTATTCTTGTGGATAACTCGCCATTTGCAATGATACTTCCGGTGTGTTTTTTTGATATTATTGAGGAGGCGGATGATTATTATTTTCCACCTGTTACAGGTACCTATTTGAGACTTGCTAGACTGATGATTTCATTTGCCTCGTTTTTGGTTCCACCGATTTTTCTGCTTTTGTCTTTGAATCCTCAGTGGATGACATCTACGTTTTCATTTCTTGCTATACAAAAAGAGGTTAATGTACCTGTTGTTTTACAGTTTCTTATTTTGGAACTCGCGATTGATGGTTTGAGACTTGCGGCAGTTAATACACCAAGTATGCTTAGTACACCACTTAGTATTATGGCAGGCCTTGTTCTTGGAGAGTTTTCGGTACAGTCAGGGTGGTTCAATGCAGAGATTCTTCTGTATGAAGCATTTGTTGCTGTTGCGGGATATACACAGCCAAGTTATGAATTATCATATGCAATTAAGTTCTTTAGAATGATTACACTTGTATTGACAGCAATATTCAATGTTTTTGGCTTTTTCGCGGGAATCCTGTTTTTGCTTGTAGTAATGGCCGGAAACAAAACACTTGCAAATAAGCCATATCTATACCCACTTTGTCCGTTAAATATTAAAGCACTTTCCAAAAGAATGCTAAGGACCAGGTTGAAAAACAGGTAAAAAAATGATATGATTAAAAACAATAGGTTGTTTATACAAAGGCGGGAAAAATGGAAGCGTTCAAAATTTGCGTATGTAATACATGTGACTTGCCGGATAGCTATATTGAGGCAAAAGATATTAAAGTAGTTAGTCTTGCATATCAGTTTAATGGAAATACTTATGAACGGGGAAAGCAGGAACTGACAGAGACCGTGTTTTATGGAAAGATGCGTGGCGGACAGCTTCCAACAACGTTGAGTATTACTTATGAACATGCGAAGGCTTTTTTTTGTGAAATTTTGCAAGAAACGACAGAAATTTTGCAGATTTCTTTTTCGTCTGGATTAAGTAATAGTTTTCAGAATCTGAAAAAAGCAGCATCTGATATTATGACAGAAAAACCGGATGTAAATATTTTGGTAATTGATTCGCTTTGTGCATCGTTAGGAGAAGGCCTTTTAATTCAATGTGCTGTAGAATTAAAGGAGAATGGTTCTACCCTGCAGGAGGTGGCATCGTGGGTCGAAGCAAATAAACTGCATCTTGTCCATGCTTTCACAGTAGAGGATATTCTATATCTTTACAGAGGCGGCAGATTAAGCTGGCCTGCGGCAATGGCGGGATCTGTTTCAAATGCAAAACCAATTCTCCATATGGATAATACAGGTCAGTTGACAATGATAGGAAAAGTACATTCCAGGAAAAAAGCGTTAGATGAACTTGTTGAATATATGGAAGAACATACAGGAACATATAAGAAAAGAAATGACCGAGTATTTATCAGCCATGGAGATGCACTTGAGGATGCAGAATATGTGGCTGACCAAATTCAAAAAAGGATCGGAATCAGCAGGATATTAATAAACTTTGTGTGCCCTATTATTGGTACATATTCGGGCCCGGGAACAGTTGCAATATTTTTCTTTGGCGATAAGAGGTAACAGATGATGAATATATTATTTTTTTTGACGCCCAAAAGTGAAGTGGAGTTTGTGTATGGAGATGATACCTTACTTAAGGTGATGGAATTGCTTGAGAAGAGTACATATACAGCCATTCCTGTAATAAGCCAGACGGGACAGTATCTTGGGACTGTTTCAGAAGGAGATATTTTGTGGACAATTAAATCAGAATATCAGTTTAATGAAGTTGTGTTTTCTGATGTTCATTTATCTAAAATTGCAAAAAAGCATCGTTATCAGCCAGTCAAAATTGACGAAAAGCTTGACTGGCTGATTGAACGTGTCATGAATCAGAATTTTGTTCCAGTAATTGATGATGACGATGTGTTCATTGGAATTGTAAAAAGAAAAGATGTTCTGCAGTATTATATAGAACATGTAAAAGAGGATGACTGATGGAAAAACTGCATGTAATCAGTGATGTACATACAGGGAGCATAGCTGAAGAACTGGATATCGAGCCGGGAGATATACTTTGCGAAATCAATGGAGAAAAACTTGAAGATATTTTTGATTATCAATTTCTTGTTGAAGACGAATATCTGGAAGTGCTGATTCGAAAAAAGGATGGAGAAGAATGGCTTTTAGAAATTGATAAGGAAGCTGACGAGGACCTTGGACTTGTATTTGAGAACGGATTAATGGATGAGTATCATTCATGCAGAAATCATTGTATTTTCTGTTTTATAGATCAAATGCCTCCGGGAATGAGAAAGACACTTTATTTTAAGGATGATGACTCCAGACTGTCTTTTTTGCAGGGAAATTATGTGACACTGACAAATATGAGTGATTATGATATTGAACGAATTATTAAATACAATCTTTCGCCGATTAATATTTCATTTCAGACAACAAATCCAGAATTACGCTGTATGATGTTAAATAATCGTTTTGCAGGAGAAGCATTACAGAAAGTCAGGCGACTTTATGAGGCCGGAATAAGAATGAATGGTCAGATTGTACTTTGCAAAGGGATAAATGATGGACCGGAGCTTGAAAGGAGTATTTCTGACTTAATTGAGTATTTACCAATCCTAGAAAGCGTATCTATTGTTCCTGTTGGACTTTCCAAGTATCGTACAGGATTATTTGAACTTGCTCCATTTTCAAAAAAGGATGCTGCAGAAGTATTGTCAATCATTCATAAGTGGCAGGAAAAAGCATTCAATAAAAGCGGTCTTCATTTCATACATGCATCCGATGAATTTTATATTCTTGCAGGGAAAGAAATTCCTGATGAGGAGAGTTATGACGGATATTTACAGCTTGAAAATGGCGTGGGAATGGTACGGCTTTTGATAAATGAATTTAAAGAGGCATATGATATACTTTATCAACATATTCAGGAAAATGAACATGAAAGAAAAACGAGTAAACCGGCATATAGCAAAACAATATCACTTGTCACAGGAAAGCTTATATATCCATACATTCGAAACATGACAAATACTGTTGAACAGCTGTTTGAAAATTTGAAAGTACATGTGTATGCAATAGAAAACAGATTTTTTGGAGAACAGATTACGGTAGCAGGGCTTCTGACCGGGCAGGATATTATTGAACAGCTGTGTGGAAAAGAGCTTGGAGAAGAACTGCTGCTGCCGATTTGTTTGTTGAAAAACAACGAGCAGATTCTTTTGGATGATGTGACAGTATCTGATATTGAAAATGCTTTACAAGTTAAAACACATATTGTAAAATCAAGCGGACAGGATTTAATTGACGCACTAGTGGGAGATATCATATATGAGTAAACCAATTGTAGCTGTTGTAGGCAGGCCAAATGTTGGAAAATCTACGCTCTTTAATGCACTTGCCGGAGCACGAATCAGTATTGTGAAAGATACGCCGGGTGTAACAAGAGACAGAATTTATGCAGATGTAACATGGCTTGACAGAAATTTTACATTAATTGATACCGGAGGTATTGAGCCGGAAAGCAAGGATATTATTTTATCACAAATGCGAGAACAGGCTCAAATTGCAATTGATACAGCAGATGTGATAATTTTTATCGTTGATGTGAAGCAGGGATTACAGGATGCAGATGCAAAAGTAGCAAATATGCTTCGCCGCTCTAAAAAACCTGTTGTTCTCGTTGTAAATAAAGTAGATCATGTTGAAAAATATATGAATGATGTATATGAGTTTTTTAATCTTGGAATAGGTGAACCACATGCTATTTCTGCGTCTAATATGATGGGACTTGGAGATATGCTTGATGAAGTTGTTTCACACTTTAAGCCAAAGAGCGAAGATGAGAATGAGGATGAGCGACCGAGAATTGCGATTGTCGGAAAACCCAATGTCGGAAAATCTTCCATTATTAATAAGCTGCTTGGAGAAAACCGTGTGATTGTATCTGATATTGCGGGAACTACAAGAGATGCTGTGGATACACCGATTGAGCATAATGGGAAAGAGTATGTGTTTATTGATACAGCTGGTTTACGACGCAAGAAAAATGTGAAGGAAGAGCTGGAACACTTCATGGTTGTCAGAACAGTCAGTGCAGTGGAACGTGCTGACGTGGTAATTCTTGTAATTGATGCCGCAGAGGGTATTACAGAACAGGAGGCTAAAATAGCCGGAATTGCCCATGAGAGCGGAAAAGGTATGATTGTTGCTGTTAACAAATGGGATGCAGTAGAGAAAAATGACAAAACAATCTATGAATTTGAAAAAAATGTACGTAATACTTTGTCGTTTATGCCATATGCAGAGATGATTTTTATTTCAGCATTAACCGGACAACGAATTTATAAGCTGTTTGATGTGATTGATGTTGTAGTGGAAAATCATGCATTGCGCATACAAACAGGTGTATTAAATGAAATTATGACGGAGGCAGTAGCTCTTCAGCAGCCACCAACAGATAAGGGAAAACGATTAAAGCTGTTTTATATGACACAGGTGTCTGTGAAGCCTCCTACGTTTGTAATTTTTGTAAATGATAAGGAACTGATGCATTTTTCTTATACACGTTATATAGAAAATAAAATTCGTGAAGCTTTTGGATTCAAAGGAACACCGCTGAAGTTTATTATCAGGGAAAGAGGGGAAAAATAGTGGAGCGGCTTGTGTGTGTTGCCATCGGATATATTTGTGGTCTTGTACAGACTGGTTACATTGTCGGCAAATTAAAAGGAATTGATATTCGTGAATATGGCAGCAAGAATGCCGGAACGACAAATGTACTGCGAACACTTGGTGCTAAATATGGAGCGATTGTTTTACTTGGAGATGCGGCAAAGTGCATAATTGCAATTGGCATATGTTATCTGTTATTTAAGAACAGCTGTGCTGATTGGATTAGATTACTTCAGCTTTATGCAGGTGCAGGCGCTATTCTTGGTCACAATTACCCATTTTATATGCATTTTAAAGGCGGTAAGGGGATTGCTGCAACTGCGGGACTTGTCATTTCATTTGGACCTTTATTAACTTTGCTTGGAGTGATTACATTTTTTGGAACATTTTTTCTGACACATTATGTCTCGCTTGGCTCGATTTTAGTCTATGTCGGCTTAATGATAGAAGTAATTGTTTTGGGGGAACATGGTTTTTTCGGATTTCCGGAACAGATAGCGCGTCCAATGCTGAATGAATTTTACATAGTAGTGTTTTTGCTTGCTGTAATGGCATTATTTAGACATAAAAGTAATATCCAGAGACTTTTGCATGGATGCGAGCGTAAAACCTATATAAAGAAAAAACCAGAACTTGAGATGATGGCAGATGGTAATAAATCTTCAGAAGAGAATAAATAAGAAAGAATAAGAATTGTGGAGGTATAGTATGGCAAAGGTAAGTATTATCGGTGCAGGTAGCTGGGGTACTGCGTTATCGCTTGTACTGCACAAGAATGGTCATGAGGTAACAATCTGGTCTATTGTGGAAGCAGAAATTGAAATGTTGAAGAGTGAACATGAACATAAAGATAAACTGCCGGGAGTGAAATTGCCAGAAGATATGCACTTTACAACCGATTTAAGAGATGCAGTCATAAACAGCGAACTGCTTGTGCTTGCGGTTCCGTCACCTTACACAAGGAGTACAGCGCATCTTCTCAGAGATGTTGTTGCAAGGGAACAGGTAATTGTGAATGTTGCAAAGGGAATAGAAGAGAGTACACTTGATACATTGTCTGATATTATATGCGAAGAGGTTCCACAGGCAAAGGTTGCAGTGATGTCCGGTCCATCACATGCAGAAGAGGTTGGAAGAGGTATTCCAACAACCTGTGTTGTTGGCGCAAAGGATAAGAAGACAGCAGAATATGTTCAGAACATGTTTATGAATGAAGTGTTCAGAGTCTACACAAGCCCGGATGTTCTTGGAATAGAACTTGGGGGTGCCCTAAAAAACGTAGTGGCTCTTGCAGCGGGAATAGCAGATGGACTGGGGTATGGTGATAATACCAAAGCTGCGCTGATCACAAGAGGCATTTCGGAAATCTCCAGACTTGGTGTAAAAATGGGTGGTAAAATTGAAACATTCTGTGGTTTGACCGGCATCGGTGATTTGATTGTAACATGTGCAAGTATGCATTCAAGAAACAGACGAGCAGGTATTTTAATTGGAAAAGGATATTCTATGGATGACGCTATGAAAGAAGTAAAAATGGTTGTCGAAGGTGTTTATTCTACAAAAGCGGCGGTGGCACTTGCAAAAAAATATGATGTGGATATGCCTATTATTGAACAGGTGAATGAAATATTATTCCATCAAAAGCCAGCAGCAGACGCAGTAAGTGAATTGATGCTGCGAGATAAAAAACTTGAAAATTCTTCGTTGCCATGGGAATAATGTAATAAACAACATATTAAAATGAGACATAAATCTATGATTTATGTCTCATTTATTTTGAAGCTATGAGAGCAATGCAATAATCTCTTTTGCTGTAGCCGCCTTATTCATAGTATAAACATGAATACCGGATACTTGATTCTTTTTTAAATCCTCGATTTGTGAAACCGCATATTCGATACCTGCTTTTCGCATATCTGCAGGACATTCTCCATATTTTGCAATGAGATCAGAAAGTTTTTTAGGAACAGAAGAACCAGAAAGTGTGACTGAACGCCCTAATTGACTGGCACTTGTAATTGGCATAATTCCTGTCATAATAGGTATTTCAATTCCCTGTTTTTCGAGTTTATCACGAAAACTATAAAAGAAGTTATTATCAAAGAACATCTGAGTAATCAGAAAATCTGCCCCGGTATTAATTTTGACCAATAGATTCTTTAAGTCAGCTTCCATGGAAACAGCTTCGAAATGCTTTTCAGGATAACAGGCAGCAGCAATACAAAGCTTGTCACTATACTGTTTGCGAATATGAGCAATCATTTCGTTTGCATAAACAAAGTCACGATTGTTATATTGTTCATCACTCATGGATTGCGGTCTGTCACCACGAAGCGCAAGCAGATTATGCAGACCACTTTCCAGACTTAAAGCCAGTGCTTCGTCAAGATCAGTACGCTTATAGCCGACACAGGTCATATGCAGGAGTGCTTCTAATTTACATGTATTTTGAATGTACGAAGCTATTTCAATAGTTTTTTTTGAATTGCTTCCTCCGGCACCAAAGGTTACACTGACAAAATCAGGAGAAAGTGTTTTTAACTCATCTAAAGTACTGTATAAAGCAGGAAACTCATCTGCTTGCTTTGGAGGAAAAACCTCAAAGGAAAGTGTTTGTTTTTTGGACTTGAACAAATCTTTTATCATAACATACCTCGCATTATTTTCTTGATTTTCATACTGGAATATCGTAACATATTAATAAGGTAATTTGCAAGAAAAACTAAACGGAGGTAGTGTCTTATGGCTGCATTTTTTTGCGGAATAATTGACACCAGTATGAGATGGATATTCAGAAGGATGGATTTAAGAGTACAGGGACATATGTTGCATCAAAAGAATTGATTTCAGCTGTTAATGTTGCAAAGGCATTGGAAAAACCATTACTGATAAAGGGAGAACCTGGTACAGGAAAGACAATGCTTGCAAAGGCGATAGCAGAGTCGCTTGGGATGCAGCTTTTGATATGGAATATTAAGTCAACGACAAAGGCACAGGATGGTTTGTATATTTATGATACAATACAGCGTTTGTACGACAGTCAGTTTGGTGAAGCTGGCGTTGATGATATTTCAAAGTACATTAAGCTGGGAAAGCTGGGGGAGGCATTCTCTTCAAAAGAGCAGGTAGTGCTTCTGATAGACGAAATTGATAAAGCTGATTTGGAGTTTCCAAATGATTTATTATGGGAGCTAGACCAAATGGAGTTCTATATACACGAAACGAAACAGACTGTGACTGCGAAAAAGCGTCCGGTCGTAATTATTACTTCCAATGCGGAAAAGGAGCTTCCGGATGCCTTCCTTCGCCGATGTGTATTTCATTATATTTCTTTTCCAGACAGGGAATTGATGCAACAGATTGTTATGACACATTTTCAACAGGTGGAAGAGAATCTTTTATCAAATGCAATGGATGTGTTTTATGAAATACGCGAAATGCGTGATGTGAAGAAGAAACCAAGCACATCTGAGCTGATAGACTGGATCAGAGCACTTCAGCTTGGAGGAATTTCTTCTGAACGAATAAAAAAGGAACTTCCATTTATTGGAACAGTTATTAAAAAAGATGAAGATCTGGATGCTGTGCTACATTATACGGTCTAAATGATATAATATCAGACAGGGGAATACATGTTTACAGATTTTTTTTATTTCTTACGTGAAAAAGGAATGGATGTGTCGTTGAGCGAGTGGCTTTCACTTGTTGATGCACTTGACAAGGGACTGTGCCATTCCAGTATTACAGATTTCTATTTTATTTCCAGGATGATTCTTGTTAAGACAGAATCCGATTTTGATAAATATGATATGATATTTGATGAATATTTCAAGGGAGTTCATTTTGAAATTGAGGATATATCCGACCAGATGAAAAGGTGGCTTGATAAGGAAGAGTTTGCTGAGCTTGGCCAGGACGAAGAAATGCGCAGAGGTATGATCGAAGGAGAAACCAATGCAATTGTGATAGACAAGGATTCAGTTATGGAAAAGTTCCGCGAACGTCAAAAGGAGCAGGATTCTGAGCACAATGGCGGCAATCAATGGATAGGAACAATGGGCAATTCTTCATTTGGAAATCTTGGTGGTCATATGGGTGGAGTCAGAATAGGAGGAACGACTGGTTACCAGTCGGCTTTTCAGGTAATTGGAGAGAGACGCTTCAGAGATTTTCGCGATGACAGGATTTTAGATAACAGACAGTTTCAGATGGCTTTGAAAAAGCTGAGACAGTTTTCATCCCGAATGGATATTCCAAAGACAGAACTGGATATTGATCAGACAATTAATAAAACCTGTAGTAACGGAGGATATTTACAGATTGTTTTTGAAAGACCGCGCAGAAATGCAGTTAAGCTTCTACTGCTGATGGACTCCGGTGGTACAATGATACCATACAGTGCTTTATTGAATGAGCTGTTTCAATCGGTAAACAGGTCTAATCATTTCAAAGATGTAAAGACATATTATTTTCATAATTGTATTTATTCCAGACTCTACAATACACCGGAATGTGAAAATGGTGACTGGATTGAGACAGAATGGCTCTTTAAAAATCTTGATAGTGATTACAAGGTGATTATTGTTGGAGATGCGGCTATGGCACCGGAAGAACTATATTCCACGACGGGAAACTACAGAGGCTCCAATGATGGACTTTCCGGAATGGAGTGGCTGCTTCTCATGAAACGTAATTTTAAAAAGATAATATGGCTGAATCCAAAGATGGCCCCAGGTCACGCACCGTGGCGAGAGGCGGAAACGGCGATAAAAAGCATTTTCCAGATGTTTAAGCTTACGGTTGAGGGATTAAAGGACGGTATGAAATATCTGATGACTGCAAAATAGAATACTAATGACAATGGAGGACGGATATGTATAAAGTAATGATTGTTGATGATAATATGACAAATCTGATTATGGCGAAGAAGGCACTCGAGGATGAGTATGAAATAGTTCCTGTGTCTTCCGGGTTGACAGCATTGGAGTTTTTAAAAGATATGCCTGAACCGCCTGATATAATTCTACTGGATGTAGACATGCCGGAGGTAAATGGATTCTACGTAATCAGTGAAATCAAGAATAGCCCAAAGCTTGCAGAAATACCGGTTCTTTTTTTAACAGCACAGGATGATCCGACGACAGAAGTGGAAGGTTATTTTCTAGGTGCCGTAGATTATATTAAAAAACCGTATACAACAGTGCTGCTCAGAAAGCGGTTGGATGTTCATGTCAGGCTTCTTGAGAGTGAACGCAAAATGAAACGCTATAATAATTCACTTTCTGATACACTTCGTGAAAAGGTTCACAATATAGTAGAACTGGAATATGCCATAGTTGAAATGTTTGTCAGTCTTATGGGCAATCGTTCACATTTGATTGCTGAGCATTCTATGAGAGTTGAAAAATATATGATGCTTTATATAGATGCTGTAATTAAATCAAAGCAGTTTGAAATAGAGGAGTCCGATGCAGAAATTCTTGTGTTTGCTTCTAAGATGCATGATATAGGTAAAATATGTATGACAGATCGGTGCCTTGCCGATATGGGTGATTTGAGCTTACAAGAAAAGGAGTTTAATCATGCACATACAGTTCTTGGTGCGGATGCAATTCAAAAGGTTATGGATGTTATATCAAAAAACAGTTTTTTGTCTTACGCATATAATATGTGTCGAAGTCATCATGAACGGTGGGATGGAAAGGGTTATCCGGATAAGCTGATGACAACAAGTATTCCATTTGAGGCGAGAATCCTTTCAATTGTCAATAGCTATGACGATTTTAGAACTCAAAACGATGGAGCAGAGTCCTTAACGCATGAAGAAGCGGTTAATCGTATTCGATTATGGGGAGGCACACATTTTGATCCGGATCTTGTAGATGTGTTTTTAGGTATTGAAAAAGAAATAAATAGAGTAGAGTTTTAGTCAAGTTTTCAAGAATAGGACAAATGCAAATGATAAAGTGGTTTAAATCACAATATTTAAATGAAGACCAGTCTGTGGAAGTCAGAATATTTAACAGTGTTCATATGATTTTTATTTTGGGAATGCTTTTGACTTCTATAATGATTTATGCTTTTTTTCCGGAAATCAAGGCATTCTATATTTCAATTGGAATTGTGGTTCTTTCAATACTTACTTTTATTGAAGCCAATAGGACAGGGGCGTATTTTTCATGTGCAATTGTACAGTCTTTGACGTTGAATTTCTTATTCTTACCAGTTCTGTATTTATATTATGATAAAGCTGGATGCTGTATTTCCATTTATTTTATGCTTGGACTTTTATATACAGCTCTCTTAATAAGTGGAAAGACTTCCGCAGTACTGCTTGTTGTACAGACTATTTCCTATTGCGCAATACTAATATATGACTATAACAAAACGGGTAGTTTCTATATTTCCGGCAGCGTGAATCTCATTGATTATCTGGGGGTATTACTTGCTATTCTGTTTACAGGTATTTGTGGTGGAGTAGCAGTAAAATATCGGATGATTCTTTATGTCAAGGAGCAGGAGAAAGCTGAAAAGTTTCATATTGAGGCAATGGATTCCTATATTGCAAAAGATATTTTCTTGATTAATATGTCACATGAAATCAGAACACCTATGAATGCAATTGTAGGTACGGTTGATCTGCTTTTGGATCAGGATGTAAATGAGCATGTTAGAGACAGTGTATATAATATTTTGAACTCATGTAATGCACTTTTGTCTATAACAAACGAATTAATGGATTTGTCTAAATCCGAGAGCCGTGAAATAACAATATATCTGACACGCTATGATGTTGGAGAATTGTTAATGGAAATTGTCAATATGATGTCTGTTCGGTTGATGGACAGTGAGGTGGAATTAATTGTTGAAGTGAGTGGTGATATTCCAAAGTATCTTTATGGCGACAGCTCGAAGCTTAGACAGATATTTATTAATGTATTAAATAATGCTGTGAAATACACAAAACATGGAAAAATTTATTTGCGCGTGACCAAAAAGGATGTTGATGTGAATAAGATAAATCTGTTCGCAGAGGTTGAAGATACAGGTGCAGGTATTAAGGCAGAAAACATTCCAAAGCTTTTTAAGGTATATCAGCGTGTGGAGGAAGAGGATAGCGAGAAGAGAAATATTGAAGGAACAGGACTTGGACTGTCAATCTGTAAAGAAATTCTTGATAAAATGGGTGGAGAGATTTCAGTCAGAAGTGATTACCATGTAGGAAGTACTTTTTATTTTAACGTTCCCCAACAGGTAGATGCGAAAGAACTGTTGATTGATATTAAGAAACCGGAAACATTCAAAGTAATTGTGTATGAAAAAAATGATGAACAGAACAGCAATATAAAAAGGATTTTTGAAAGCATGAAGATTAATGCAGACTATGTACGAGATAGAGACACATTTGAGCATTTTATTCTTGAACGTACCTATACTCATATTTTTATAGCATATGACAGATATATGGAGCATATTCGATTCCTTGACAGACGACTGAGTACGGAAAAGCTTGTTATCATTTCTGAGATTAATCAAATTGTTTCACTTAATAAATTTGGCTGCATATTGACTAGACCAATTCACGTAATGAATGTGGCTGCTGTTCTGCTGAATGAGAATAACAGCTATGTAAGGGAAATAATTAAGAAGGGCGGATTCATCTGCCCAACTGCAACAATTCTTGTTGTTGACGATAACCTGACAAATCTGAATGTCGCAAGTGGATTGCTGAAAAAATATGAAGCAAATATTATCACGGCACTGAGTGGAAAAGAATGCCTGAATATATTGGAAAATCAAGAAGTGGATATGGTATTTCTTGATTACATGATGCCTGAGATGAATGGAATAGATACATTGAACCGAATCAGACAAATGGATAATGAAAGATTAAAGACTCTTCCAGTAATTGCACTTACAGCAAATGTAGTAAACGGTGCAAGAGAGATGTTTCTGGAAGCAGGGTTTGATGATTATATTTCTAAGCCTATTGAAGTGGATCGTATTGAACGTGCATTAAAGACATTTATTTCAAAGGATTTGATTGTAGGAAAGAATAGATAGGAGACGACACTTTATGAATTTACTGCATAAAGAGATAGAGAAAAAAATTTCATATTTCCTAAATGAAGGCATTCCTTTGGAAAATAAAAACTTTGATCTTGCAATGTTTTACTGTATTCCTGCAACGCTTGTAATGGCTGTTATTTTCTTTGTTTATCGTCTGGATAAGCGAATTGCTTTTTTTTCTCTGATGCTTGCTTTGTTTATGCTGGTAATGACATTTGTTGCAGAATATAATAAAGAGTATAAGCTTTATACGGCAGTATTTTGTCTTGTAGTAAATTTTGTTGTATATCCTGTCTTTTTCATTTTGACGGGAAATATTCACCACGGCGTACCGCTGTACATGGCTGCTGGAATTATTTTGTCGTTTTTCCTTTTGGCGGGAAAGCTGATGTTAATTATTGTTGCTCTTGAAATAGTATTTGATTCCATGCTTGTAATATATGCTTATTTCTATAGGGATTATATTGAGATATACAAGGATCAGATTCATATAGGAGAGGGAATTGCTGTCAGCTTTGTAATTGCATCCTTTGTGCCAATTTTTATTATTGTTTATCAGACTATAATTTTTAAAAAGATCAGCAGCAAAGCAAGTCAGTCAAATTATGTGATAAGTAACGCAGAAGTCAGCAAGAGCAGATTCCTTGCCAACATGACACATGAAATCAGAACACCTATGAATGCAATTGTAGGAATGAATGAATTGATTCTTAAGGAGGAGTTGAGTCCAGCAGCTCGTGAGCAGGCAGAAACAATTAAGGAGGCATCTTCTCAATTGTTGACAATTATTAACAATATTCTTGTATATTCAAAACTAGATTCCAATAAAATGGAATTGCTACAGACACAATACAGCTTCAAAAAGCTGATATCAGAGATTATACATACAGTATCTGTTGAATATGCAGCAGAAGAAACAGAATTTGAAGTGTTTATTGATCGAAATATTCCGAGAGGACTATATGGAGATGATATCAGAATCAAACAGGTATTTATGTATCTTCTGTTCAGCTCTGTACATCAGTTACCACATGGAAGAATGTCGTTAGATGTTTCAAGTGAAAAAAATCCTGCAGACCATACAGTCAAGCTGAAATGCAGAGTGGCAGAGACAGGACGAGGTTTATCAGAGGGTGAGCTGGATGCTGTCTTTGGAGCATATACACGGTATGATTCCAGACAAAAGAGTAATTATAAGGGAATGGGTCTGGAGTTGTCAATTTGTAAAGAAATTTTAAATATGATGGGAGGCTCTCTGAAAATTGAGAGTGTAATTGGAATCGGAATGGCTGTTGTTTTCGAATTTTCCAATTACATCATTGATGAAAAACCAATTGTAACAATACCGGAGAAAACAGAATGTCAGGTATTGATTTATCTGGATGGGAAAAATGAAGAAAAAATCTGGAAACCTTTAATGGAGGATTTTAAAATCAATCCTATTTATGTATCCGGTCCGAGTGCTTTCCGTGCAGCAATTGAGAATAAGCGTTATACACAGATATTTATTCCGGATGCAGTTTATGCTGTTTTGCGCGATACTTTGATTTCCGCTCAATGCGAAGAATATACATATGTAGTAACTGATTATCAACATGTTTATCAGGATTATGGTAGAAGCAGGATTATCAGAAGACCACTTTCCTGTTTGAATCTTGCTGAGGCAGTAACAGGAACCTGGCTTAAGGAAGATTACCAGAAGTCTATGGAACGAGAAAAAATAATTTTCCCAGAAGCTAAAATACTTGTCGTGGATGACAGTATGGTCAACTTAAAGGTTATGCTGAGCTTGTTAGATAATTTCCAAATTAGAGCAGATATGGCTTCCAGTGGAGAAGAGTGCTTGCGAATGCTTGATACTGAACGATATGATTTACTTTTACTAGATCAAAGAATGCCGGAAATGGACGGAATTGAAACACTTCATAAGGTTCGCAGCTTGTCACTCAAGAATAAGGATATTCCGGCATTATGTATAACAGCAGATTTTGGGGCAGAAATCAAAGAACGCTTAATGGAGGAAGGTTTTCAGGATTATGTTGCAAAACCTGTTAAAATCTATCATTTACAAAGAATGCTCAGAAAATACCTTCCAGAAGAGCTTGCAGTTAATATAGAACCGGAAGAATCAGGAAAGGAACAGGAGAAAAAGCAGTTTGCTGTAGAGTCTCAACCGGATCCGCTTGTTCTCGATACAGAAAGAGGTTGTGAGAATATTGGTGGAAATAAAGAGGCATATGTAGCAATACTAAATACATATTATCAAGAAGGAACGACAAAGATGGAAGAAATTCCAATAATGTCAGTGAACGAAGATCTTTCTCTTTATATTACGAATGTTCATAGCTTGAAGAGCAGTAGTGGAAGTGTCGGTGCAGTTGGAATATCTGCATTGTTCAAAGAACTTGAGGCTGCTGGAAAAGAAGGAAACCGTCAATTTATAGATGAACATACGAAAGCGGTTTTATCACAGTTCTCTATTTTACTTGAAAATGTAAAGTCTTATCTTGTGGAGAACAATGCATTTGAAGGAACTGAGAATGAAACCGGTGAAAAGGATTTGAGAGAACAGGAAACTCTGGAACTTTCTGTAATTGAAGAATTGAAACAGATGCTTGCAAACGTTAATTTGAAGCATTGTGAAGAGATTCTTGATATGCTTGGTCGGAGCAATTACGGAGATGAATACAATAAGAGAATAATGGAGATTCGCAAAAACTATGATATGTTTGAATATCATAAGGTTAAAGGATTGATTGATGAGCTGCTTGCTATCATGAAAGCTTGATTAATACTGTGTAACAGTCATAATTAATACCCCCTTCCCATATAATTAGAACAAACAGGAATGGGGTATTTTTATGGGGAATAATACAAATATGGAATTTAATTTATACAAAGATATACGTCAAAGGACAGGTGGAGAAATCTACATAGGCGTAGTTGGACCTGTTCGAACTGGAAAATCAACATTTATTAATAGGTTTATGGATTTACTTGTACTTCCGTATATGGAGGATTCCTATGAATCAGTACGAACAAGAGATGAACTCCCGCAAAGTGCCGGCGGACGAACAATTACTACGACCGAACCAAAATTTATTCCGAAGGAAGCTGTTAAGATTACTTTGGATAAGGATACAGATGTAAAAATCAGAATGATAGACTGCGTAGGATATATGGTAGACGGTGCTACAGGTCATCTTGAGGAAAATGAAGAACGTCTGGTAAAAACACCATGGTTTGAGGATGAGATACCATTTACACAGGCCGCAGAAATAGGAACAAGAAAAGTAATTACCGATCATTCTACAATTGGTATCGTAATTGTGACAGATGGAACGTTTGGAGACATCCCACGTGAAAACTACAGGCAGGCTGAAAAACAGACAATCCAAGAACTTAAAAGAATAGGAAAACCATTTCTTGTTGTTGTTAACAGTGCAAGGCCTTATGGAGAAGAAGCACAAAAGACTGCAGGGGAACTGGAAATGGAATATCAGGTTCCTGTGCAGATTGCTAACTGTGAACAGTTGAAGAAAGAAGATATTTCTACTATATTGACAAATATTCTTTATGAATTTCCTGTTTCGGTTATGGAATTTTATATGCCAAAGTGGATAGAACTGCTGGATACAGAACATCCGGTCAAGCAGGATATCACAAGTTATATTAAGGTGCTTCTTGATGATATATCAGTGATGCGTGAGGTGATTGGAAAGCAACTGATAAAGGAAAGCCAATACATCCGGCAATGTAATATTGATAAAACAGATCTTTCTACAGGAACGGTTAAAGTTCAGCTTTCTATAGATGATGCATATTATTATGATTTGATAAGCGAACTTGCAGGAGAAAAAATCGAAAATGATTATTGCCTGATGAAAATTCTACAAAAATTATCAGCAATGAAACAGGAATATGAGAAGGTTTTATGCGCACTTGACAGCGTCAGACAAAAAGGCTATGGTGTGGTTGCTCCTGAAAAAAATGAAATTGTTTTGCAGGAGCCGGAAATCATCAGACATGGAAATAAATATGGTGTTAAAATAAAAGCGGAGAGTCCTTCTATTCATATGATTAAAGCATTGATTGAAACGGAGATTGCCCCAATTGTAGGAACACAGGAGCAGGCGTTGGATCTGATGAATTATGTCAAGAAAGCTTCGACAGAGGAAGATGGTATTTGGAATACAAGCATTTTCGGAAAAAACATTGAACAGCTTGTAAAGGATGGAATAAGCAACAAGATTCTAATGATAGATGACGAGAGTCAGATGAAATTACAGGAGACAATGCAGAAAATTGTAAATGACAGTACTGGAGGAATGGTTTGCATTATTATTTGATTTTTGAAGACAGTTTGGGGTTGCAGATAAAATACCAGTAATGTAAAATAAGTAAGAACATAAACTTATCAGGAGGAAACAATGAACAACGTATATGATAAATTAGTAAAATGTTATGAAAGTGTAAGAAGTAAGATTGACTTTAAACCAAAGGTTGCGCTTGTCCTCGGCTCTGGTTTGGGAGATTATGCTGAGAGTATTCGAGTAGTTGCTTCGTTGCCCTATCATGAAATAGAAGGCTTTCCTGTATCAACAGTCCCAGGGCACAAGGGACAGTTTATTTTTGGATATGTTGGAGACGTTCCTGTTGTCTGTATGCAGGGCAGAGTCCATTTTTATGAGGGCTATCCGATTGCTGATGTTGTACTGCCTGCCAGATTGATGAAAATGATGGGTGCAGAAATCTTGTTTTTAACGAATGCATCAGGTGGAATTAATAAAGGTTTCCAAGCAGGCGATTTTATGCTGCTGACAGATCATGTATCGATTTTTGCACCAAATCCGTTGATTGGACCAAATATTGATGAGCTCGGAACGAGATTTCCCGATATGAGTGAAGTATATGATAAAGCGCTTCAGACAATGATTCTTGATGCAGCAGATGATCTAAATATTTCAATCAAGAAGGGTGTATATGCACAGCTGACAGGTCCGTCCTTTGAATCACCGGCAGAAATACAGCTGTTATCAAAGCTCGGAGTTGATGCAGTCGGTATGAGTACAGTTGTGGAGGCGATTGCTGCCAATCATATGGGAATGCGAATTTGTGCAATTTCCTGTGTCTGCAATTTGGCCGCAGGTTTGTCTGAAAATCCATTAACACATGAAGAAGTTCAGGCAGCAGCTAATCAGGCAGCTCCCCTGTTTAAAAAACTTGTAACCGAGTCAATAACCAGATTTGAAAAATGACAGAATAGAGGACTATGATGCGAAAGACTATATGCAGAATATTGCTGATGACAGCACTTTTGACATTATTGACAGGCTGTGGAGCTTCTGGAAAAAACGCAGAGCTTGCACTTATTACTGATGTTGGAACGATTGAAGATGGTTCTTTTAATCAAGGTGCCTGGGAGGGAATCCAACGATATGTGAATGAGAAGGGCGTGTCCAGTGCATACTATCAGCCCAAAGAAGCTGCTACTGATGCATACTTAAGCACAATTAAACAGGCAGTACAGAAAGGAGCAAAGCTGATTGTTTGTCCGGGATATCTTCCAGAGGAAGCAGTATTTCGCGCACAAGACAAGTATCCTGCAGTACATTTTATTTTATTAGACGGAGTTCCACATAATGCCGATTATTCTGAATCCAAAATAGGTGTTAACGTTATGCCGATATTGTTTGATGAAGCACAGGCGGGTTTTTTGGCTGGATATTCTGCTGTCAGAGATGGGTATACACATCTTGGATTTATGGGTGGTGTTGCAGAAGAACCTGTTATCCGATATGGATATGGATTTGTACAGGGAGCGGATTACGCTGCTATTGAGATGGGGGTTACTACTGACATAAAATATTGCTATACAGACACATATTTGGAAGATGCTTCCGTAGAGGAAATGGCATTGTCATGGTATCAAAGCGGAACAGAAGTCATTTTTGCATGTGGAGGAGCAATGGGAAGATCTGTTATGGCGGCCGCAGAGGGAGCGGGAGCGAAGGTGATAGGCGTTGACGTTGACCAGAGTCTGGAATCATCTACAGTGATTACCTCGGCAATGAAGATGTTGTCAAATGCTGTTTATGAAGGAATTAAAGATTATTATTCGGATGCATTTCTTGGTGGTGAAATTGTAACATTGTCTGCAAAAAATGGTGGAGTTGGACTGCCGATGGAAACATCACAGTTCAGGAAATTTTCCAGTGCAGAATATGATGCTGTTTTTACATTACTTGTTAATGACAGTATTGTTCCGTATGATAATACAGAGGTTGCCACAACAGAAGATTTGTCGTTGGTCAATACAGCAGTAGAATATATTAATAAATAATATGTTGTCATATGCATAATGAGAAGGATGGAAAAATGTACAAAAAAGAACTGATTAGAGCTGCAATGGAAGCAAGGAAGAGGGCATATGCACCCTATTCTCATTATTTGGTAGGGGCAGCACTTTTGACAGAGAATAATGAAATTATTTTGGGCTGTAACATAGAAAATGCATCTTATGGTGCAACAAATTGTGCAGAACGTACGGCTTTTTTTAAGGCTGTAAGTGAAGGAAAATGTAAGTTTACTGCAATTGCAATTGTGGGTGGTACAGACACGTCTGATAATCTATGTGATTATGCATATCCGTGCGGTATATGTCGTCAGGTTATGCGTGAGTTTTGCGATAAAGATAAATTTATTGTTTTAATTGCAAAGTCAGAAAACGATTATGAAGAGTATTTTTTAGAAGAGTTATTGCCAAAGAGTTTTGGACCGGAGAATCTTTCGTAACAGAAAGAAGAAATTATCAAAGAAAACAGAGAGGAAAACAGATGAATATTAGATTTTATAATGCAAGAGTACTAACCATGAAGGAACATCAGGAGTTGTTTGAGGGGGAGGTATGGGTAGAAGATTCTAAGATTACATATGCCGGTCCTGCTAAAAGCGCACAGGAATTGGCTGAATGTAAGATCGATTGGGATCGTGAGATTGACGCACATAAAAATGTAATCATGCCAGGATTTAAAAATGCACATACACATTCAGGAATGACGCTAATGCGTTCCTATGCCGATGATCTTCCACTACAGGAATGGCTGGAACAGAAGATATTCCCATTAGAGGCCAAAATGACAGGTGAAGATGTTGCAATTCTAACGAAGCTTGCAATTATGGAATATTTAACAAGTGGTATTACATCTGTATTTGATATGTATTTGACACCTGAAACGATTGCAACAGCGTGTGAAGAAGCAGGCATGCGTGTAGTACAGGTGAGTGGAATCAATAAATTTGGACCATCTATAGAGGTAATGGAAGAAAGATATCTTAAGCTGAATGGAAGACATCCACTTTCCAGTTACATGCTTGGTTTTCATGCAGAGTATACTTGTACAAAAGAACTTCTTGAACAGGTTTCAGCAATGGCTCATAAGTATAAGGCGCCTGTATTTACGCATAATTCGGAAACGGCTGTAGAGGTTGCAGGCTGTCAGGAGAGGTATCATCTGACTCCAACAATTTTTCTGGATAATCTAGGTATGTTTGATTATGGCGGCGGCGGATACCATTGTGTACATATGACGGAGGAAGATATTGCTGTCTTTAAAAAACATGATTTATCAGTCGTAACAAATCCTGGATCCAATACAAAACTTGCAAGTGGAGTTGCACCAATTCAGAGCTTTCTGGACGCTGGAATAAATGTGGCAATTGGAACAGATGGACCTTCCAGCAACAACTGTCTGGACATGTTCCGCGAAATGTTTTTGGTTACCGGACTTGCAAAATTAAAGAATCATGATGCATCCGCAGTAGATGCCATGGAAGTACTAAAAATGGCAACCATCGGAGGAGCAAAGGCAATGGGACTCTCTGATTGCGATGTGATAGAAGATGGAAAAGAAGCCGATTTGATTATGATTGATTTGAATCAGCCCAATATGCAGCCGTTAAACAATATTGTTAAAAATATTGTTTACAGTGGCAGTAAACAAAATGTTTGCCTGACAATGATTCATGGAAAAATTCTCTATGAGAACGGGAAATTTAATATTGGAATTGCCCCTGAAGATGTTTACAAAAGGTCTAATGACATATTAAAGAGAATCGGTTAATTTATGAGATAAAACAGCGTGTGTCGGTTTAAACTGACACACGCTGTTTTATACTGATTATTATTATTGTAGCTGAATACCTTCGTTAAATGAGGTGTTTTTTGTGAGATTAAAATCTGATAATACCCAGCCGTATTGACCGGTTGTAACTGAAGAACCACAATACTCACATTTTCCAAAAGCAGTACCTATAAGTGGGGCACCGCAGCTTGGACAAATCATGGCAGTCTCTTTATCTTTATTTTCAGGCGTTTTAAAGCCGTTTGTTCTCATGAACGTTAACTTATATTCCAGATGCCACTCTGTTGTTTTATTACCATGAAGAATTTTTCCTGTAGCTTCTTCCACCTGGTAATCAATCATTCTTGCTGCAAGATAGCAGTAAAGATATTCATAGTTGTTGTCACGTTTATAACCGGCAATATATGCATTTGTTACGGTCAGTCGATCAAGATGATTTACGATACCGGCTGCAATCTTTTTTTCTATCTGCAATTGTGTCTGCTGATAGAGGTTTGGATGCAAAATGGAACGAACGGGAGATAAATCGCGTTTACACCAGGCATCCTGAATACTCATATATACCCGTTTGGCATAGGCTATAAAGTCATTAGCTGTAAAAAATGAATCCGTTTGTCTGATGATTCCTTCGATTTCAAGTGTTCTGTCCTGAGGAAGACGGCTAAGCGCAGCTCCTGAACCAGATGATTGCGAATGGCGATTCGCTTTGAAAGAAGCTATCCGACTTTTATATAAATAGAAGATAATAACAATAAATATAATACCAACCAGACTACTGAAAATACTATCCCCTCCGGAGCCATCGCTATAGTCACTGTCCCAATTACTGTCACTATAGTCACTGTCCCAATCACTGCTATAATCACTGCTGTAATCACTATAATCACCACCTGAATCGTAATCATTATAATCACCAAAACCGGCATAAGTATTTCTGGAAGCAGACAGACACAGCATAAGAACAAATCCGAATGCAAGAATAGAAAAAAGCCATTTTTTCATTTGTTTCATAGTTTCCTCCAGTAATCATTATGTATTCATTTTCTATCATGTTTGTCTCATTATATTATTGGAGAAAATGAATTGCAAGGTAAAATTAATCATGCTATATTTAAATAATAAAAACAGGAGTATTTTATGCAGATTACTTATATCTATCACAGTTGTTTTACTATAGAATTAGAAAAAAGTGTTTTTGTTTTTGATTATTTTCAAGGGACACTTCCAAAGTTCCCTGTGAACAAGCATATTTTCTTCTTTGCAAGTCATAAACACCAAGATCATTTTAACATGGATATTTTCAGAAAATTTCAACCACCATATCATGTTACATATATACTTTCGAATGATATCAGATTAAATGAAAAATATCTCGAACGGTATGGATACTCTGCATCAATAAAGGAGCAGATAGTATCTGTATCAAAAAACAATTCATATGATATTACAGATGAAATGCAGCTGCAGACGCTGAAATCAACAGATGCAGGAGTCGCCTTTTTAATAAATGCTGAAAATAAACGAATTTATCATGCTGGTGATTTAAACTGGTGGCATTGGGAAAATGAGAGCAAAACCTTCCTTCTTCATCAAAAACAGGTGTATGAGGAGCAAATAAAAAAACTGTGTGATATGCCAATAGATGTGGCATTTATTCCTTTGGATTATCGACTTGGTGAATCAGCAGAGCTTGGCATGATGTATTTTCTTATGACTGTTAATGTTAAAACAGTGTTTCCAATGCACCTGTGGGAGCATTATGATTTAGTTGAAAAATGCTGCACTAAAGGAAAACTCGCTGAATATAAGGATAAAATTTATACAATAGAAAAAGAAAATGAAAGTTGGATATTATAAATGGAATGGGTGATTTTTTTTAGTGTAATTTTTTTGATTGTTCTTGCTGTTTTTATACGAGGAGCTATACAGGAAAGAAAATCATATAAGAAATTTTGTATTTCGCTGAAGGAGCAGTTCGGAAAAACTGCTGGACAGGAATATTCTACAACAGATATGGAACGTGTGGCAAAATATCATGATAAGATGATTGCGCTTGGACGAGCAGAGGGATTTACTCTTGATGACATCACATGGAATGATTTAAACATGGATGAAATATTTATGCAGATTAATACGACACAGTCATCAATCGGAGAAGAGTATCTTTATCATAGACTCAGATGTCCGGAATATGCAAAGAAAGACAGCTCATCATGGAATACACTGGTGGATTTTTTTAGGGATGATGAGGACAAGCGAATAGAAGTGCAAAAATGCATGCATACACTCGGAAAAATCAGTAAATTCTCCATAACAGATATTATATACCTGTTGATGAACGTGAAGCGGGAAAGTAATTTAATACACTATTGTATGGATATTGCACTTGCATTAAGTGCGTGCGTGATTTTTATTTATCCCGGAATTGGAGTGCTCCTCTTTTTGGCAGTGCTTGCATATGCCATTATCTCTTATTTTAATAGAAAGAGTGAGGTATCACCATATTTTACTACCTTTTATTATATTATTAATATGCTGCAGGTGTCGGATCGTATTAAGAAAATGAATGAACCGGTATTTTCAGAGTTTGTAAACAAGCTGGAGAAGGCAAGCAAGATGTTTGGCAATTTCAGAAAACATACCTATGTTTTGTCAACAGGGACGCATACAATAGATAACCCTCTTGAGCTGGTTATGGATTATGCAAGAATGATATTGCATATTGATATTATCAAATTTAATTCCATGCTGAAGATTGTACAAAACAGAAGTGGAGAAATTGAGATCCTACGAGAAATACTCGGAAGATTCGATGCAGCAGTTGCAGTTGCATCTTATTCAGTTTTTCTCCCATATTATTGTGAGCCACAGTTTGAAAAAAAAGAAAGTGCTTTTTTAGATGTATGCGATGTGTATCATCCGCTTGTAGAATCCTTTGTAGCTAATAGTATTTGTACAGAAACAGGCGTTCTCGTGACTGGTTCAAATGCGTCTGGAAAATCTACATTTTTAAAAACAATTGCAGTGAGCTCTGTACTTGGTCAGACAATTGGAATTGTTCCGGCAAGAAGCTATCATGCGGATTTTTTTAGAATTTATTCCTCCATGGCACTTAGGGACAGTCTGAAAACAAAAGAGAGTTATTATATGGTAGAAATCCGGTCTTTGAAAAGAATATTAGACGCAGGAGAACAGGAACAGCCATTATTGTGTTTTGTTGATGAGGTATTGAGAGGAACCAATACAGTTGAACGAATTGCCGCATCTTCACAAATATTGAAAAGCCTTCATAAAAAGCATGTTCTGTGTTTTGCCGCTACACATGATGTGGAATTAACTCATCTGTTGGAGACTGATTTTGACAACTATCATTTTAATGAAGAAGTACGTGAAAATGATGTTGTATTTAGTTATCATCTTCATAAGGGAAGAGCTGAAAGCCGAAATGCAATTAAACTGCTTTCTATTATGGGTTATGAACAGGAGATTATCAAAAGTGCTGAAAATACAGCCGAATGCTTTCTTGAAACAGGAAATTGGACACTCAGTTAATATAAGCAGTCAAGGGAAAAGAGGAAGAGGATATGAAAGTGACAATCTACACTGATGGCTCTGCAAGAAGTAACCCGGAGGGGCCCGGTGGATATGGAACTATTATCAAATATATAGATGGTCATGGAGTATGTCATCAGCGTGAGTATTCTGCCGGCTATATAAAAACAACGAATAATCGTATGGAATTAATGGCAGTCATAATAGGTCTGGAAGCATTAACCAGACAATGTGAAGTGGAAATTGTTTCTGATTCAAAGTATGTAACAGATGCGTTTAATAAACACTGGATTGACAACTGGCAGAAAAATAATTGGAAGAATAGTTCAAAAAAGAAAGTGTTAAATGTGGATTTATGGAAACGTCTTCTAAAGGCAATTCAGCCGCATTATGTCATGTTTACATGGGTCAAAGGACATGATGGTCATCCCGAAAATGAACGTTGCGATGAGCTTGCTACAACAGCCGCAGATGGGGTTGGATTACTTGACGATATTGTGCAGGAAGTGTTATAGTAAAATGGAGTGACATAAAATTTGACGTAAATATAACAAAATAATAATAAGGGCTGGGTGACAAAATGGTTACATTTATTAATTCTTTTTTATCCTATTTGATTTTGGTTTTAGTGAGTTTTGTATTAATTGTTCTAGGTGTTGTGTGCGGAAAAAAACTACGTGACAGCAAAGATGCAAAGACAATTTTAGATGAAGATAAATCTGATGTTGAAAATATGTAACTTGAAATAACGGGAGGAAAATGATGAGTATCATGTATAAAAGTACGCGCGGTATGCAAGGTGAGTACTCTGCATCCGAGGCAATTATCAAGGGTCTTGCAGATGATGGAGGACTGTTTGTTCCAACAAGTTTTCCGAAGCTGCCAGTTTCACTTGAAAGTTTAGCAGGACTGTCTTATCAGGAAACAGCTTATCAGGTGATGAAAGAATTTCTGACAGATTATACACTGGATGAGCTGCGCGACTGTATTAAAAAAGCATATGATCAGAAATTTGATACACCTCAGATTGCACCACTTGTAAAAAAGGGTGATCAATATTTTTTGGAGTTATTTCATGGTGCAACGATTGCGTTCAAGGATATGGCACTTTCAATATTACCGCATTTGTTGACAACGGCAATGAAGAAAAATCATGTAGATAAAGAGGTTGTAATTTTGACAGCAACTTCAGGAGATACTGGGAAGGCAGCTTTAGCCGGCTTCGCAGATGTTAAAGGGACAAGAATTATCGTATTTTATCCAAAGGGTGGAGTCAGTAAGATTCAGGAATTACAGATGCTGACACAAAAAGGTAGAAATACAAAAGTGATTGGTGTTCATGGGAATTTTGATGACTGCCAGACTGGTGTGAAGGAAATATTTAATGACAAAGCTTTACGTTTAGAATTGGAACAGAAGGGTTTTCAGTTCTCTTCAGCAAATTCAATTAATATTGGACGCCTTGTTCCGCAGGTCGTTTATTATGTATATGCATATGGAAGAATGCTTGCCCAGGGTGAATTGAAAGCCGGTGAGTTGCTGAATGTAGTTGTTCCTACTGGAAACTTTGGTAATATTTTAGCTGCATATTATGCAAAACAAATGGGACTTCCAATAGGGAAGCTTATTTGTGCATCAAATGAGAATAAAGTATTATTTGATTTCTTTGAGACCGGATGCTATGATAGAAATCGAAAATTTATTTTGACGACATCACCATCCATGGATATACTGATTTCCAGCAATTTGGAAAGACTTATATATATTCTCTGTGATTTTGATGCAGAAAAAAATGCTGAACTTATGAAAATGCTTTCACAGAATGGCAGGTATGAGATTACTTCAGAAATGAAGGAAAAACTTGTGGATTTCTTTGGTGCATTTGCAAGCGAAACAGAGGTTGCGTCTACAATTAAGAATATTTATGAAAAAACGGGGTATATTGTGGATACGCATACAGCTGTTGCTGCGACTGCAGATAGAAAGTTTAAAAAAGCGTGTAATACAGACGTTAAGAGCGTGATAATCTCAACAGCCAGTCCGTTTAAATTCACAAGGAATGTTATGAGGGCTGTAGCACCTTCTTATAATGATGAGGATGATTTTAAGCTTGTTGATGAACTTGGCAGGTTGTCAAATGTAAAAGTACCTGTTGCAATTGAAGAAATCAGAGATGCAAGGATTTTACATAATTGTATTTGCGATGCTGCAGATATGCATCAGGTCGTGAAAGAAAGTTTGGGAATTTAGAAATGAAAAGAGATAAACATATTCTGATTGTGGATGATGTTGCTACAAATTTAATATGTGCAAGTGCTGTTCTGAAGAAAAAGTACAGAGTTACAACAGAACGCTCAGGCAAGGCTGCTTTGGATGCAATGATGAAGGAACGCCCAGATTTGCTTTTGCTAGATATTATGATGCCTGAAATGGATGGTTATGAAACATATGAAAAAATGAAGGAAATTGATGAACTCGCTGATATTCCTGTGATTTTTCTGACGGGTGATACTGCAAATGCGGATGAAGCACATGGAATCAGTATGGGGGCAATGGATTTTGTGCTAAAGCCATTTGTTCCAGAGGTGTTGATTTCCAGAATAGAACGTGCATTGGAACTCGATTCAATTAAAAGAGGCCTGGAAAAGCAAGTTGAGCTGAAATCTGTTGAAGCCTATAAAGATTCATTGACGGGTTTGTGGAATCGGAAGTATACAGAAGAAAATGTGAACCAGTATTTATCCAATGCTAAGTCACAGGGTGTATTGTTCATTTTGGATATGGACAATTTTAAAGAGGTTAACGATACATATGGACATATTCGCGGAGATGCTGTTTTGGTTGAATTTGCTTCCATATTAAAGAATTGTACGAGAGATGATGATATTGTCTGCAGAATAGGAGGAGACGAGTTCATTGTTTTCTTTAAAGGCAGTTTTGATGAAGAAAGAGCTGCTGCTAAATCCGATGAGATTATTTCCAGAGTTAATCAGGTGATTAATGGAAAACTGCAAGAAAGGGATAACAAGATTAAGATTTCTGTGTCTATTGGAATTACATTTGCACCACAGGATGGAACTGATTTCATGACGCTATATAACAATGCAGATAAATCAATGTACTTTGTGAAACAGAATGGAAAGTGCGGATACTATTTTTATTGGAGAGACGAGAAGAAGCCGACAGGAGAAGCTGAACCTAAAATAGAATTGAAGAATTTGCAGAAGTACGTACAGGAGTATTCCAATGAGAGCGGTGCGTATCAGGTTGAGTATGAGGGATTTAAACGAATATATCAGTTTGTTGCCCGATGCATAGCAAGAACGAAGCAAAGCGTACAGATACTTTTATTTTCGATGGAAATGGATGACACGGTATCTATGGATGATACTTTACTGCAGATGGAAATATTGGAGGATACTATAAAAGAGTCATTACGACGAGGAGATGTATGTTCTCATTTCAGCAGTAATCAGTTCATTGTACTATTGGTTGATACAAACGCAGAAAATGGAAGAATGGTTGCAACGCGTGTTCTTAATGAATTTCAAAAACAGGGAGATTATTCACGTGTTCGTGTGAATTTTGATATTGAAGAGTTAAACGTATAAAAAATGTATGGATATTATTATCCATACATTTTTTTAAAGCCAGTACTGACAAATATTTATGCTTCTTCAGAAGAAATCCCATCTTCGGGAAGCTCATAAAGAAGAAATTTAACTGTTCCAAATGAAAAAGTAATAGGAACAATTGTTATTTTTCCATTGATAGGACTTGTAAGCGAAAAGGAACCGGACTGCTTTGGCGCTGCAAGACTCAACTCACAAATGTTTAATTTGGACAGAAGAACAACAAACAAACCATTATGGAGATTTAGAAAGTCAACAATTGCCTCTTTTGCAAGTACGTCATATTCAGAAATACCAAGATGTGCATACTTTTCTGAGAAAGCAACCAATGCATCGATTTCACCATCAATTGCAGAATATGCAGAAGGAATACCGGTAATCTTCTGAGACAATTCCTGATTTGCAGTATAGGTCGTAACAAATTCAATTGTGCCAATCGATACGGTGGCATCTACATACATAACAACATCTGAAACAACCTTTTGAATATAACTTTTTACAAACTCGGTAGTAGTAGGGGGTAGAACATTGTAATTTGTTTTACTTAGCAGTGAGATTACTAATTGTTCATTATCCATAATGTCTCCTTATCTAGCAAGCCAGTGCTCAACAATCTGCTTTAGCAGAGAAGAGTCAATTGGTTTCTGAATAAAATTCTTTGCACCTGATTTGATGGCCTCTCTTAAATGTGTCTGTGTACCTACAGATGAAACAATGATAATACATGCATCCGGATCTGCTGCAATAATTTCCTTGGTAGCAGTGATCCCGTCTTTGACAGGCATTACAATGTCCAGAAGTACTATGCGAGGTTCCTCTTTTATATAGGTGTCAACAGCATCCTGCCCGTTTGAAACTTCAATGATATTTGTATAGCCAAATGAATTCAAAATGGAAATTAGATTTTTTCTGGCAAGTATCGAATCATCACAAAGCAAAAATTTGGTATCATTTGTATCCATAAGTATCCTCCAAACATAATGAAATCAAATTGTTCCCTAAATTATATTTTAGCGCAAAATGAAAAAATTGGCAATGCTAACGAGAACAAATTGGAATATATATTTCATCGGGAGAAATCGGCTTATATGCAGGACGAATGATTTTCCCATTGTTAGCAAGTTCTTCTAAACGATGAGCACTCCAGCCGACAATTCTTGCAATGGCAAAAATTGGGGTATAGAGTTCTTTTGGCAAATCAAGCATATCGTATACAAAACCTGAATAGAAATCAACATTACAACAGACACCTTTATATATTTTTCTTTCAGAACCAATGACGTGTGGTGCCAGTTTTTCAACAAGTGCATATAATGCAAATTCATTTTCCAGACCTTTTTCAACAGAAAGCTTTTCAACATACGAACGGAAAATAACTTCTCTTGGATCTGAAAGAGAATAAACAGCATGTCCCATACCGTAAATTAATCCTTGCTTATCAAAAGCTTCTTTATGCAGGAGCGCTTTGAGATAAGCTGCCACCTCGTCCTCGTCTTTCCAGTCTTTTATCTTGCCCTTCATGTCTTCAAACATTTCAACCACTTTAATATTGGCACCGCCATGTCGCGGACCTTTTAAGGAACCAAGTGATGCCGCAATGACTGAATATGTGTCAGTGCCGGAAGAAGAAACAACATGAGTTGTAAACGTTGAATTATTACCCCCACCATGCTCCATATGAAGAACAAGTGCAACATCAAGAATACGTGCTTCCAGAGAAGTATATTTTTTATCTGGACGAAGAATCCTTAATATATTTTCTGCAGTTGAAAGAGACTCTTTTGGGGCGTGTATGTAGAGACTCTTTCCGTCGTGATAATGCCTGTATGCCTGATATCCATATACAGAGAGCATAGGAAAAAGACTGATTAATTGAAGGCATTGACGTAATACGTTGGGAAGAGAGATATCATTTGCTCTGTCATCATAAGAATAGAGTGTTAAAACACTTCGAGCCAAAGTATTCATCATATCCGGGCTTGGTGCCTTCATGATGATATCTCGAACAAAGCTTGTAGGCAGTGAACGATAGTGGGCAAGCATAGTTTTAAACTGTTTGAGTTCCTCAGTATTGGGAAGCTTTGCAAACAAAAGCAGGTAGGTAATTTCCTCATATCCAAAACGATTATCAGAGGCAAAACCACGAACTAAATCCTTGATATTGTAGCCGCGATAGAACAGTTCGCCATCCTGTGGAGTACTCTCGTTGTTTATGATCTTATTTGCGCGAACATCAGAAATATGCGTAAGTCCGGTTAATACACCCTTTCCATTAATATCTCTTAGACCGCGTTTTACTTCGTATTTTGTATATAAATCAGGTGATATATAACTTGCCTGCTCGCTTAAAGCTGACAATGTTAATATTTCTGGGGTGATTTCACAAAAGCTGTTATGATCCATTGAGGTACCTCCATTAAAACATGAAAAAACTGACTACAATGCTAATCATAACATGAAAAATGATTATGTGACAAGAAAATAATGTAATTTAATAAAGCTTTCATAAAATTGATACACATTGAAAATGACTGTGGTATACTTATCATATATTGCTAAAAAGTACAATTCAAAATGATAGGAGAGAGTATGATGATTGAAAAAGAAACGATACTTAGCCATGTGGATCACACGTTATTAAAACCTTTTGCAGACTGGAAAGACATTCAGGCACTTTGTGAAGAGGCGGTTGAATACAATACAGCATCAGTTTGTGTACCACCCTCATATATTAAGAGAATACATGAGACATATGGAGAAAAAATTAATATTTGTACAGTAATTGGATTTCCGCTTGGATACAATACAAAGGAAGTGAAAATAAAAGAAACAGAGCAGGCACTTCTTGATGGTGCAAATGAAATTGATATGGTGATTAATATCGGGGATGTCAAGAATGGCGACTATGCTAAAGTGGAAGATGAAATAGCAGCATTAAAAAAAGTGACAGGTAAAAAAATATTAAAGGTAATTATTGAAACATGTTTTCTGACTGAAGAAGAGAAGATTCAAATGTGTAAGGCTGTGACGAAAGCAGGCGCAGATTTCATCAAGACGTCGACCGGTTTTGGTACAGGAGGAGCAACAATAGAGGATATTCGTCTGTTCAAGAAATATATAGGACCAAATGTAAAAATCAAGGCTGCAGGAGGAATCAGATCACTTGAGGATCTTGAGGCATTTCTTACAGAAGGCTGCGAACGAATTGGGACGAGCTCAGCAGTAGGCTTGTTAAAAGGTGAAGCAGCAGGAAGCTATTAAAATGAATACAAACAGAATTACAAAGACTCGTTTACAGGCACTTAGATGTTGGATGCAGAAAAATAATATAACTGTTTATCTTGTTTTTACAAGCGATGCACATCAATCGGAATATATTGATTTACATTTTAAATTCAGGGAGTATTTGTCAGGGTTTACCGGATCAGCAGGTGCACTGCTTGTTACACAGAAATATGCACTGCTTTGGACTGACGGGAGATATTTTGTTCAGGCCCAAAAGGAACTTGAGGGAACTGAAATTGTGCTGTATCGGATGCAGATAAAGGGTGTTCCTTCAATGATGGAATATTTATCAGAACATGTGGATGTGAATACGTGTATAGGCTGTGATGGAAGAACAATCAGTGCTTCATTTTACGCAGACCTGCAACAGCTTGCAAAGGAAAAAGGAGCAACTCTTTGTATAGATAAGGATGCTGCCAAAGAAGTATGGGTAGAGAGACCTTCTGTATCACATAATATGGTTTATTTACTTGAACAGAAGGTTGCAGGTGTATCATGTGCAGACAAGTTATTAAAGGTAAGAAGATACATGGAGATGCAGAAAGCAGATGCCTACCTGCTGACAGAATTGAGTAGCATAATGTGGCTTTTTAACATAAGAGGATCAGATATTCCGTTTAATCCGGTTGCATTTTCATATGCATATATTATGCGAGAACACGTATATTTGTTTTTACAGAAAAATTGTTATACTCAGAATATGCTTGAAAAACTTCAAAAGGATGGTATTACCATTTTGGAGTATGGTTCCTTTTGGAACACCATGAAAAAAATCAACGGTAAAAGAATTCTTTATGATCCTGACATAGTAAACAGCAATATCGCGTGCTGTCTACAAATTGATAACGAAATTCTTCCTATTAAAAATACGATGCTGATTGATAAGGCGGTCAAGAATGAAACAGAAATCAAATATGCAAAAAAGTATCATGTTTATGATGCGGTTGCTATGGTCAGATTCATTCGTTATATTAAAGATGCAGTAAAGCATACAGAAATCACTGAGTTTGAAGCGGCGTGTTATTTGGATAAACTTCGAAGCAAAACAGAAGGATTTACACAGATTTCATTTGAAACAATCAGTGCATATGCAGAAAATGCTGCAGTTGTTCACTATAGTGCAAAACAGGAAGATTGTGCTGTTTTACAACCAAGAGGATTTTTTCTGGTAGATTCAGGCGGGCAGTATATTGGTGCGACTACAGATATTACCAGAACAATTTCTCTTGGCGCACTTTCCTACGAGGAAAAGGAGCATTATACAGCTGTTTTAAAAGGGATGCTGCGCTTATCTGACGCTGTATTCATGGAAGGGTGTACAGGAGAAAATCTTGATATTCTTGCGAGAACTCCAATCTGGAAACTTGGGCTTGACTATCGGCATGGAACCGGACATGGAATAGGAAGCTTTTTAAATGTACATGAGGGACCACAGGCATTCCGCTATAAAATCAACGAAAAGCAGCTGCAGCCTCAATTACAGCCAGGTATGATTACCAGTGATGAACCGGGAATTTATATTGCGGGCAGTCATGGGATTCGCTTGGAAAATGAATTACTCTGTATAAAGAAAGAGGAGAATGAATGGGGAACATTTCTTGGCTTTGAAACGCTGACACTTGTTCCATTTGATTTGGATGCAATTTTACCGGAGCAAATGAATGCAGACGAGAAAAAAATTCTAAATGTCTACCACAGAACGGTGTATGAATCACTTTGTCCGCACCTGACAGACATAGAAAAGAGCTGGCTGTTTGAACAGACACATGAAATCTAAAAAAACCGTAAAATCAATTAAAATCGTGTTTTACAACTTGACTTTTAATAGTCAGTTTGAGATAATAGCCAAGGATTATGATAAATTTTTCAATATAAAAGGAGGACTATATCTATGTCAACAAAAGCGTACTATCCAATAGCAGAGATAGGTGCCGGAAAAGTTGGTTTTTCCAAGACACGTTCTATCGTTGAAGCTGCTTTCTATGGAAACAATGTTGTAAAAGTTAATACTTTAAAGGAAGCTTATGAATTAGCTAAAAATTCACCGGGGACAATTGTTACCGATATGCCAATCAAAGATGGAGAAACATTTGGTCTTGAGAAAGATGCAAAGGTTCTTTTATTTAATGATGGTGCTGTTACAGGTCGTTATGCTGCAGCTCGTCGTATTAAGGGTGAGCCAGGTGTTGATGCTGTAAAACTTGATAAGGTTGTTATGGATGCTGTATATGAGACACGTTGGAAGACAATGTATCATGCAGAATGTTTTATCGGTCTTGATCCTGAATTTATGGCAAAGGCTCATTTGCTGATTCCAGAAGGTGAAGAGAATATCCTTTACAACTGGATGCTGAACTTCCAGTATATGTCTGATGAGTATGTAAAAATGTACAAAACATCAAAACCAATTGCTGATGGAAAAGAGCCGGATATTTATATTTTCTCAGATCCTCAGTGGGCACCACATGATGCACCAGATGTTGATTACAGCTGCTTAAGCGACCCATTGACATTATGCTACTTTGATACAGAGCAGAACTGTGCTGCTATCCTTGGTATGAGATATTTTGGAGAGCATAAGAAGGGCACTCTTACAAT
>CAZOHM010000015.1:0-54930 GCA_964579795.1 uncultured Lachnospiraceae bacterium
TCGTATCAAACTGTCCCGTAATCAGTCTCGGTGCAAGACATCCAAAGGAAGCACCTACTTTATGACACCCTGTCGGGAACCACTTTCCAATCATACATATGATTTTTGCTTTTACACCAGTCAGTTCTGTTGGGAGCACAATATAATTGCTTCCATGATACAGTCCGCCGGACTCTTTCTGCTCATTCTTCCATGAAATACGGAACAGATTCAGTGGATTCACATCCCAAAGTCCAACCGTCTTCAGCTTCTCCTTAATTGCCTCCGGAATCTGACCAGGGTCTTTCATCTGTCCGATTGTAGGAATGATAATGTTATGTTCCTTTGCCTTTTGAATATTTCTTTCAAGAGCCTCTTCATTTCTTGATAAATCAATCATATTTATCCTCCTGTCTCTATTGGTAGTGAAGTTTGTCTGACGACAGCAACACGCCTATACTGTAAATTACTTTCAGTGTATCATTGTCATATCCAAAAATCAATGAGGTCATCTAAATATTTTTTTGTTTTTCTTGCATTTTACTATCCTTATGCTATGATTGAAGTAAATAACAAATATGCAGGGAGGAATCATTATGGATTTTGACAAAATAAAAGCAGCAGCTCAGGGCTATGAAAAGGAAATGACAAAGTTTCTTAGAGATCTTGTAAAAATACCCGGTGAGAGCTGTCAGGAAAAAGGGCATATTGAGAGAATTGCAAAGGAAATGAAGGCAGTAGGCTTTGACAGAGTAGAAATCGATCCTATGGGAAATGTACTTGGCTATATGGGAAATGGTTCTACATTAATTGCTTTTGATGCACACATTGATAATGTAGGAATTGGAAATCGTTCCAACTGGAAATTCGATCCGTATGAAGGTTATGAAACAGACACAGAAATAGGCGGACGCGGTACATCTGATCAGCTCGGTGGACTCGTTTCCTCAGTCTACGGTGCTAAAATCATGAAGGATCTCGGTCTTCTGAATGATAAATACACGGTTCTCGTTACCGGTACTGTTCAGGAAGAGGATTGCGACGGACTTTGCTGGCAGTATATTATTAATGAAGATCATGTAAAGCCTGAATTTGTTGTTATTACAGAGCCGACAGACGGTAACATTTACCGCGGTCAGCGTGGTCGTATGGAGATTCGTGTGGAAGTACAGGGTGTTTCCTGTCACGGCTCCGCTCCGGAGCGCGGTGATAATGCAATTTACAAAATGGGCGATATTCTTCAGGAGGTCCGTGCACTAAATGACAAGCTTCTGGATAACGATTTTCTTGGAAAAGGTACACTTGCTGTATCAGAAATCTTCTTTACCTCTCCTTCCAGATGTGCAGTCGCTGATATGTGTGCTATCTCTATCGACCGTCGTCTTACCGATGGAGAGACTTTCCAGAGTGCACTTGATGAAATCAGCGCACTTCCTACTGTAAAAAAATATAATGCAGCAGTTACAATGTATCAATACGATCGTCCAAGCTATACTGATCTTGTATATCCGACAGAATGCTATTTCCCGACTTGGGTCATCCCGCAGGAGCATCCGGCTACACAGGCAATGGTCAGTGCATATCAGGGCATGTTCGGTGAACCAAAAGTAGACAAGTGGACATTTTCAACGAACGGTGTTTCTATTATGGGACGCTACGGTATTCCATGTATCGGCTTTGGTCCCGGCAAAGAGGCACAGGCTCATGCACCAAACGAACACACCTGGAAAGCCGATCTCGTAAAATGCGCAGCTGTTTATGCCGCAATGCCGAGTATTTACACAAAGTAAAATTATTTATTCAAAGTAATGCTGTTTATACAAACATATTCAAGAATGGAGAAACCTATGGAAACCTTAAAGAAATATATTGACAGACTTAATCAACTGAATTTTAAAGAGATGTATAAGAATGATTTTTTCCTTACATGGGAAAAAACAGATGATGAAATTGAGGCCGTTTTTCTTGTTGCAGATGCACTCAGATATATGAGAAAAAATAATATTTCCACAAAAGTCTTTGAAAGTGGACTTGGTATTTCCTTATTCCGTGACAATTCCACACGTACGCGCTTTTCCTTTGCCTCTGCATGTAATCTTCTCGGTCTAGAGGTACAGGATTTGGACGAAGGAAAGTCACAGATTGCACATGGTGAAACAGTCCGTGAAACTGCAAATATGATTTCCTTTATGGCAGATGTCATCGGAATCCGTGATGATATGTATATTGGAAAGGGAAACGCTTATATGCATCATGTTTCTGAGGCCGTGCGCGAAGGATTTGCTGATGGTGTCCTTGAGCAGACTCCGACGTTAGTCAATCTACAATGCGACATTGACCATCCTACCCAGTGTATGGCTGATATGCTCCATATCATTCACGAATTTGGCGGTGTAGAAAATCTGAAGGGCAAAAAAATAGCAATGTCCTGGGCTTATTCACCATCCTATGGCAAACCGCTTTCTGTTCCACAGGGTGTCATCGGACTGATGAGCCGTTTCGGTATGGATGTTGTACTGGCTCATCCGGAAGGCTACGAGGTAATGCCGGAAACAATTGAGGTTGCAAAGAAAAATGCTACTAAGTCCGGTGGATCCTTTACGCAGACAAATAATATGGCAGAAGCATTCAAGGATGCTGATATTGTATATCCAAAGAGCTGGGCTCCTTTTGCTGCCATGGAGACACGTACCGAGCTGTATGGCAACGGCGACTTTGACGGAATTGACAAGCTCGAGAAAGAGCTTCTGGCTCAGAACGCAACGCATAAGGACTGGACCTGCAGCGAAGAACTGATGAAAACAACAAAAGATGGAAAAGCTCTTTACCTACATTGCCTGCCTGCAGACATTTCAGGTGTCAGCTGTGAATCAGGTGAAGTAGACGCCTCCGTATTTGACCGTTATCGTACACCGCTTTACAAGCAGGCAAGCTTTAAACCATATATTATTGCCGCAATGATTTTCTTAAGCAAGTTTGAGGACCCGACGGCACTATTAAAGGCTCTTGAAATAGAAAGCAAGCCGCGTAAAAAAGCAAAAGGGGCTTCTAGCCTGATGAGAGACTTCAGATAGGCAAATCGTATACACTCCTTTGTGAGTAATATGAAAGATTGTAGGTGAATACAGCATGAACAGAAAAAGACGAATTGTCATTGCACTTGGCGGTAACGCACTGGGCAATACCCTTCCTGAACAAATGGCAGCTGTCAAGCTGACCTCCCGTTCCATTGTGGACTTGATAGAGGACGGAAATGAAGTCATCATTTCACACGGAAACGGACCACAGGTAGGCATGATTAACAATGCTATGGCTGCTCTTTCCAGAGAAGATACAAACCAGCCAAACACACCTCTTTCCGTATGTGTTGCGATGAGTCAGGCATATATCGGATATGACCTGCAAAATGCCTTGCGCGAGGAACTCAAAAACCGAGGATTATCAATTCCAGTCACGACGATGATTACGCAGGTACGTGTTGATGAATCTGACCCAGCTTTTTTACATCCAAACAAACCGATTGGGCATTTTATGACAAAGGAACAGGCTGATTATGCAGCTAAAGCTTATGGACATGTTATGGCAGAGGATGCAGGACGCGGCTATCGAAGAATGGTTCCTTCTCCAAAGCCTGTTGAAATCATTGAAATAGATGCCATTCGAACACTTGTTGATGCTGGTTCAGTTGTGATTGCATGTGGCGGCGGTGGTATTCCTGTTGCACTTCGAGGTAATCATTTAAAAGGAATGAGTGCTGTCATAGATAAGGATTTTGCAAGCTGCAGGCTGGCACAGGAGCTGGATGCAGACTTTTTGATAATCTTAACAAACGTTGAGAAAGCTGCTATTCATTACGGAACGCCGGATGTCGAATGGTTATCCGGCATTTCGACAAAAGAAGCACGTGCGTATGCTGCTAATGGTGAATTTGCCCCAGGCTCCATGCTCCCCAAGGTGGAAGCTGCAATTGCATTTGCTGAATCAAAGCAGGGACGTACCGCACTCATTACGTTGCTGGAAAAAGCCAAGGATGGAATCAACGGGAAAACCGGAACATGGATTACGAGGTAATATTCAAATAATAAATCAAATAAAACAGCAGCATTTTGACTTTTCAAGATCAATAATGCTGCTGTTTGTTATTGTTTCTATGGATGCATAATCTCGATAATAATTATGCAGCTGCCTCAACAATCGGTGTATCTGAGCCAACAAGTTTATGATAGTAATTTACATAGGTTGCTGTCATATAAGGTGCTAACCAGATATACAAAATCCCACAAGTACAGGAAGCAAGTAACTCCCAGCCTAAAAATGAAAGC
Organism: uncultured Lachnospiraceae bacterium; assembly: GCA_964579795.1. Taxonomy (GTDB): domain Bacteria; phylum Bacillota; class Clostridia; order Lachnospirales; family Lachnospiraceae; genus JAEYFP01. The sequence continues at coordinate 4,302 of CAZOHM010000015.1, forward strand.
ATCAATACAAAATACTCCCACTTATGACCATCCATAATTCTCTTGCTCTCGTTCAATGCTTCACTTGCTGTCATTTCAGGATGCTCTGCAAGAATCAGAAATGACTGTGAATAGGAAATTGCTTTGATAATTCCCGGAATTAAAAACAGCAATGACCATAAAAATGTAAAAATCACAACCAAAAGATATAAACAGATTGCCTGACCCATTCTCTTAAATCCTTCAAACAATCGGTTCACATCTGCTTCACCACCAGCACACACATCCAGATAGACGTAGTAATATCCCAGCATCATTGGTGGAACAACTATGAGAGATCCTACAAAAAATACCATATTGGATGCTGCTCCGATTGCACCGAACAGAAGCATTATTAAAAACAGCATACCTATCTTCCCTTGTATTTGCGCTTTCGCCTGTCCTTTAATCTCTTCTCTTGAAATCATTTTTTCCCTCCTAAAAAAGTTATTAAATGTTATGTTATGCCCTGTGTTATTTCAGAACATAAATAATCAGACTTTCGTCTGTTTATTCCTTTATGGAACGAAGATAATAGCTGTCATCAAGCAGCTCAAACTGCTCATATGGGATAACAAACTCGATAATACCTGAAGCGTGAGGACCAAGAACATATTCATTACAGATTACTGTAAATCCATCCTCTGAAAAATACCATGCTGAATCAGAAAAGACATCCTTGACAGATTCCTCATAATCGTCAAAGAACATTCCTTCATACTGCTTATCCTTTGACTGAGCAAGAATCGTATCTGCAATAAAGGCTTTCGCAGCCGCCTCATCCGACACAACATCCTTCAGTGTCAGAAGATTTCCTGTTTGCGTAGAGAAATTAAATCCGAGTGCACCGGAATTTGGATGTGCACCACCGGTAAATTCATAAATATCCTGTCGGAAGCTGACCACCTGGCTGTCCGCACGTTCCGTCGTAAATTCACTGCCAAGTCCATACCCATTAAATTCTCCCATATTTTCAATCCACATTGCGCGATCATCCTTGGCAAGTGCTTCATCTTCATCTGCCTGTTTATCTGTAGATGCCACCAGTTCTTCAATAAACTGATTGATTTTCCTCTCTGCATCCGTATTTCCTTTTACAGAAACAATCGGATAATTCCCAGTCAATGACAAGAGAACTGTGCCGTCATCGTCTTTTCGTTCCTCTGCATGCTCTGTCATCTCAACGGCAACTGCATAGTGACTGCTCTTCTGACATCCAATCAGCAGACTCCCTAAGACGACCAGTAACCCAATGGCTATAAAGCCTTTTCTCATATGTTTTCCTCCTAAACTCATTGACTGTTCAAATTAATATATGTTTGTATACAATTGATTATAATTCTTTTCTTCTATCTTATCAAGAGGCACAAACGCAGGCTGTTCATCTCTATGCTCTCCAAGCATTTTTTCCATCCAAATCATGTCATACCATGTCCCAAATTTATATCCACATTTTGTAAAATGTCCTACTGTCCTGTATCCATGCTTCTCATGAAAGGCTATACTGTCCGGATTCGGATAGGCAATGCAGGCATTCAGGTTCAACACATTTTGTTTTTTCAGACAGTTCTCCAATGCCACGTACAGGCTTGATCCAATTCCTCTGCCGTGCAGACCGCTGTCTATATAGATAGAAGTTTCCACTGACCAGTTATACGCTTCCCTCTCTTTAAAGGCAGAGGCATATGCATAGCCTGCGATTCTTCCATCCAGTTCTGCAACAAGATATGGATACTTCTTTAACGTTTCTTTTATCCGACCTTCAAATTCCTTTTTTGACGGTACACTGTATTCAAAAGAAACTGCTGTATTTCTTACATATGGTGCATATATTTCCAAAAGACGTTCTGCATCAGCTACTACTGCAAAACGTATGACAGGTTCATTTTCGCTCATTTTCTTTTCCTTTTCCTTGTACCGTTATTGAACTCGTTTCGCTACTACGACAAGCCTTCCGTTTTCTACATGATACGTACAGACTGAAAGTGTCAAAAACTCGTCTCCAAACTGGGCATCCACACCAGTATCATATAAAGCAAGCTTTTTGATATTTGTATAAAAATTGTCAAACTCCTCTTCTGTATCCGCCTGGAAGAACTGATAATACTTAAACACATCTGTCTGTGTCTTCAAATAAACCTGTGATAAGAACACTGCGACAACTTCATATTCTCGTTCCTCATACAAGCTGGAAAATCGAATCCGTGCGTGCTCCTTTTCATAGTTCTTGTCCCGGTACATATCGAGATTTCCAAACATACTTCCGTTTTTCATATTATGTCCATGAATAATCAGATTGGTTCCGGGCAGTGTTCCGTCTTCATAGTTTTTTTCTTTTGTCCCACTTCCTACGACAGAATCTGTGTCCATAATCAGACAGCCGTTACTGCTGTAATTCTTCTGAAAATCACGTTCCAGATAATAGTTTTCATCTGCCGGTGTCTGCATAACTGGATAATCAATGTTTGTATCCTCGGCATACAGCCAGCCTATCAAATCCTCATTCTGTTCATACAGTTCAGCCATGTCAAAAAGCTTATCTGCCTGTGGAAGCGTCTGCTCATGTTCTTTTGAATCTGTATTTACATCCTGCGTATTCTCTGGCTTCTTATCCTCCATCTCAGTTACCGGTTCTGCTTTCGTTTCGCGAAGCTCACCAATCTCTTCCTGAAATGTCCAGTTCAAATATCCCGCATAGTATGTTGTGATTGCAGATGCAAAAATGAAAATCACAAAACAAACGACAAAAACAGGTGGAGCATATTCCGAAAGCTCCACCCTATGTTTCATTATGCTTTTTTTTCGATCATTTTTCGGCTGCGTCTGTTCATCAATAAACATCTTGTACTTCTTAATCCTCTTTTATCTGAGTCGGCAAATCCTTATTCTCCGCCATTACTTTAACAGGCTCTGCTCTCATAATTTTCTTAATAAACACAACAATTGCTGTCAACCCGCTCAGAACAGAAATCAATATCATAAAGAATATCGCATTTCCTTCTCCTGTTTTTGGTACCGGATCATAGCCGCTTCCCGAGCCTCCGCTTCCAGTTCCACCGGTACCTGCTGCACCGCCTGCGGATGAGCTGCTGCGGTTTGCACCGAGTACTGCCGTTGCAGGGTAAGCATTATCTGCTGTTGTAGTCGAAACTGTAACTGTTCTCGGATTACTCGTACTGCCGTCTGACCAGGCAGAAAAAGTATATCCCGTCGTAGGCTTTGCTGTAATCTTTAATGATGTTCCAGCAAGTCCATAATAGGTCGTTGTCGTCAGATTTGCTCCGGAAACAACTACCTCATATACTGTCACGCTTCCTGACGTTGCATTAATCGTGGAACGCTCATATCCGGATGTGTTTGAAGCTGTATTTCCTACCGGCGTAATTCGAAATTCGATTGTTGCTGTCGTTCCGGAAAACTTATTCTTTATAGACTGAATAATCGATTCAACTGAAGAACTCGAAATTGTAAAGCCCTTTCCTGAGCTCTGGTAAGTCGTTCCCGAATTGTAAACAGAGTTTCCGTTATTATAAACCTCCAGATATCCGCCTGTCACTTTTGTGATATTTGAAGAAACTCCATATCCGGTCACTACCTTTTCCGGCAAAGATACTGTCAATGAGCGGTTTCCGGTGTCATAGGAAATCGTAGGTGCCTTATGTACTGTAATTGCGAAATCCCGTGTATAAGGATCGCCAGTCGCTTTTCCATCAGTGATGGTAGCAGTCACTGTTGCTGTCCCGGCACTTGTTGCTTTAAATACACCGGCTGGTGTAATGGTTGCTCCAATCGTATTCGTACCATTCAGCGACCAATTAATCGTCTTATTGGTTGCATTACTCGGCGCTACGGTAGGATAGCCTGTCCCCGCTAGGGCAAGCTCATAGCCTACAGTAACATCTTTCGGAACATCAACATCAATAATCTCAGTAACAGGAATAAATGCGTTAACTGTAATCGTAAAATTCTCAGTAAAATCGCCACTTGTCCCACCACCTGTAATTGTTGCTGTCACACCTGCAGTACCGGCACTTGTCGCTTTAAATACACCGGCTGATGTAATGGTTGCTCCAATCGTATTCGTACCATTCAGCGACCATTCAATTGTCTTTTTGGATGCATTACTCGGTGCAATGGTCGGTACTAATGTAAAATTGGCATTTACAGTCGTTGTCTGTGAAGCAAGTGTAATACTCGTTACCGGAATCAGTGTAACTGTAATATCAAAATTCTGTGTATAAGGAGTACCAATCGCTTCTCCATCAATGATGGTGGCCTTTACCGAAGCAGTCCCTGCTGCGGTAGCTGAAAACACACCACCGGATGTAATCGTCCCGCCAATCGTATTTGTTCCGTTTAAGGACCAACTAATTGTCTTATTCGTTGCATTACTTGGTACTACCGTCGGTGCCAGTGTCAGGCTTTGTCCAATGGCAGTCGTCTGTGACGCAAGTGTAATGTTTGTGACCGGAACAAATATAATAGACTCTTTTGAATAGCCATACCAGTCATGTGATGCCGCACTATCAATCGTCACTGTCGCAGAATTGCCTGTCGATATAGTTGTTCCACCTGAACCATTTGTCCATTTATCAAACTCATATCCCGTTGTAAAGCTGCTGGCAGTCAGTGTAACTGTATCATCCACAAATCCATAACCTGTGCTGCCAGTATGTGAATAGCTGTCTGCCAGGCTGTATGTAGCAAACGTATCTCCTCCAGTCAGAGTGCATTTATAAATAGTATCTGTCGCAACACTTGCTAATTCACCTGATACGTCGGAACCATCTGATGTTGCAACTTTCGCCTTTATCGTCTGCGTAAAGGAATCGGATGCCGGAAGAACGTTGGTACTCGTTGATTTTGCTATTAGTGTACTCTGATCGATAGTGCCGCTATTACCTCCACTAGTTGCTATCTCCCATTCTTGGAAGTTGCCTACAGACGGTTCGATTCGAAAGATAATTTTTCCGATATCCTTATCTGTATCAAATTTGTCGCCATTTATTGTCCAGGAAATCGTATGATCAGTATTATTTGTCAAAGTAACGGTCGCATCTGCCTTTACTGTAACCGGAACAGAAATCATGCCAACAAGGCATGTAAAAAGAACTGATAAAGTCATTAATAATTTCTTCATTGCTGTAAGCCTCCCACATATGAATTTGTCCTTCACAAATCCATAAAGCTAAAATACGCATTTTATAGTACTATTATACAGTTTTTTTTACAATTCGACAACCACACTATCTAGTGTCTTTTTGATACAATTTATCTAACAAGCCGAAGTAATGCCTGCTCAAAGTGCGCATCATCCTCTTTTGTCCGTTTCTTTGGACCTTTCATATGTGCCTTGGAGTTCATGCGTGCTTTCTTCGCAATATGTCTTTCAAACATCAGTCTGTCGATATTCTCATTTGTATATTCCATTCCGCTCTGATGAAGTACCTTCATCCCTTTTCCAAGAGCCATGGATGCCACACCATAATCCTGTGTAATGACAATGTCGTCCCTGCAGCCTGTCTGAACTATACGAAAATCTGCCGAATCCGCTCCTTTATCTACTGTAATGACAGTCCCATAATCCGAAGAAAGCATATGGCAGGTGTCACATATAAGCAGTAACGGAATATGAAATTCTTTTGCGATTTTTTCTGTAATCTCAATCACCGGACATGCATCCGCGTCAATGATAATCTTCATAGTATTATTTATCTCCGACTACTTTATAGGTTTCCTCAACAATGCGTTCCATCGCATTCAAAATATTCTCGTATCCTGTACAGCGGCACAGATGTCCGGAAATCAGTTTTCTAAGCTCTTCACGATTATACCGTTTTCCTGTTCCGACTATTTCTACTGCTGTCATAATCAGCCCCGGTGTACAGAAGCCGCACTGGACAGCTGCCTCCTCAATAAATGCTGTCTGTATCGGACTCAGTTCCCCATTCGGACCTTTCAGTCCTTCTACGGTCAAGACGTTCCTGCCCTCTGCCCATGCAGCCAAATAAATACAGGAATCAATTGCCTCCCCGTCAACAAGCACCGTACATGCACCGCATTCGCCTACCTCACAGCCCTTTTTCACACTTGTCAGGCCAAGCTCCTTGCGCAGCATATCAAGCAGGGAATCTCTTTCATCTATTGCCACTTCTTCTGTTTTTCCATTTACAGTCAAGGTAATGAATTTACGCATTACAAACACCTCCTGCATTAACTATTGCCTGCTTCAGTACACGTACAGACATCTCTTTCACAAGCTGCAGTCTGAATTCTTTGCTGGCACGCCAGCTGCTTCGTGGATTTACTTCCTCAAGCACTCCGTTTTGTACAGTTTCAAACAGCTTTGCTGAAATAATCATCCCTTTCACCTTCTCCTCTGTTTGTACACATCGGACAGGGGTCGGTGCTGCTACTCCATATCCAATCCGAATATCCTCAATCCGCTGTTTATCAGCAGTTAGTTTAACATTAACCGCACAGCCAAGTGTTGCAATTTCCATGGCATTTCTTTTACCATATTTCATATAGTGTCCGCCAAATCCCTGATAATCTTCCTTTCGGATTCGTACACTGACAGCAATTTCATCATGCTGTCTGACTGTTTTACCTGGACCTGTATAAAACTCCCTAATTGGAACAAACCTGATACCATTTTGTCCCTGTAATTCAATCACGGCATTCAAAACCATCAGCGATGATGCACTGTCTGCACTTGTAACACCATTGCAGAAATTTCCGCCGATGGTACCAATATTTCGCAGCTGCGGACCTCCTGCCTGGTCGACCGCATGACCAAGTATCGGAATATTATTCTCAATTATTTCATTATTTGTCACATGAGAAAAGGTAGTCGCAGCACCTATTACGATTGTTCCGTCCTCCTCCATTCTCACTCCGGTAAGCTCCTTTATTCCATGAATACTCACAAGCGAAGCTCCCGCATGTCTGCCTTCCCTAATCTGCACAAGTACATCTGACCCACCTGAAATGACCATTGCTGTCTCATCCTGTACAAGTGCTCTGACTGCATCATTTATATCCACTGCCTGATAGTATTTTCCTATATCATACATATGATATCCTCCTGCAACTTCCTTCTATTCTGCATTAATCCGAATCTATATCAATCCCGCTTCCATAAACTTTTCCACAAGTCTCTGCGGATGAAGCGGAAGCGCATCTACAGCTACACCGGTTGCATGCAAAAGTGCATTACGCAGCGCCGGAGCTGTCGGAATTGCCGGCGGTTCTCCAAGTGCCTTATTTCCAAACGGACCGGATGGATCGGAAAGTTCCACAAAATCCACGTGTAAATCCGGTGTATCCATCGATGTCGGCAATTTGTAGTCCAGCAGATTGTCATTCAACGGCTTTCCTTTTTCATTGTATAAAAGCTCCTCTGACAAGCCATATCCCAAACCCATGCTCATGCCGCCATGTACCTGTGCCTGTGCAAGCTTCGGGTTGATTAGTATTCCACTGTCATGTACCTGTATAATATTTAAGACCTTTATCTTTCCAAGAGGCATATCCACTTCTATTTCTGTAAAGCAGACACCGGAAGAAAACGTATTGTCTTTGCAGTGATTGGTTTCCTCAGCTGTAATATGAACTGATTTATCCAGACTGTAAAAAGCCTCCAGTGCAAGCTCACTCACAGAAAGAAGACATTCACCGGACAGTGCATCGACAATCATATTATCGATAACGTCCATACCGTCTGCTTCTCTTTTCAGCTTGTACTCTGCATATTCCAGAATCTTCTTTTTAAATACCAGTCCAGTTTTTTTGATTGCCATACCCGAGACATATGTCTGCCTGGAAGCATACGCACCTGTATCAAATGGTGAAGTATCTGTATCTTGTGTAGAAATAATATGTATATTATCCTCTGTAATTCCAGTTGATTGTGCAGCCATCTGTGTGAATACCGTATCTGCGCCCTGTCCTATCTCAGTCGCTCCCATGGAAAGCTGCATGGAGCCATCCTGGTTTAGAACCATTCTACAGGCAGCTGTTTCAAGTGATATCGGATAAACACCTGTTTTATAACAAAAAATTGCCATTCCGATCCCTTTTCTGATAGGACCTGTCTGATTTTGATACAGCTGTCTTTTTTTGTCCCAGTCAATATATGCCTTTCCTTTTTCCATACATTCAAGTAAGCCATAGGACTGAAATTTGATATGTGTATTCGGATCTTCATATCCTTCCTTTACGCAATTCTTTACGCGGAACTCATACGGATCCATACCAAGCGCCACCGCAAGATCATCCGCCATACACTCGGAAGCATAGGCTCCCTGTGGAATCCCATATCCACGCATGGCACCACCTGTTGCGATATTTGTGTAGACTGTATAGCTTTCTGAATCAAGAGCCTTTTCATCATGATAAATCTGTTTGAACTCATTTGCTGCATTCGCAACAATGGCATGTGCATGTGATGCATACCCGCCCTGATTGGAATATGCAGTAAACTTTCTTGCAACAAGCGTACCGTCTGCACGTGCTGCTGCCCGAACATGAAAGTCTATGGAATGTCTGACTCTTGTGCAGGCAAGTGTTTCTTCACGTGTCAGCTCTATTTTTACAGCTCTCCCACCTACCTGTGTACACAAATATGCAGTCAGCGGCTCATAAAGAACATCCTGCTTGTTACCAAAGCCTCCGCCGATATATGGCTTGATTACACGTATCTGCCCCCACGGAATACCAAGAGCCTGACCAATTACTCTTCGCACAATATGAGGAATCTGAGTGGAGGTGACTACAACGATTCTGTTACCCTCCATATATGCAAAACAGTTTGGCACCTCAATATGACAATGCTGAACCGGTGCTGTATGATAGGTCTTATCAATCGTAACAAGCCCTTCTTCCGTGCATGCCTCTTCATAGGTCATCTCGCCAAGCTTAATTGTGGAATGTGCAACGATATTATCCGGCTTTTCTGCATGAATCGGCAGACTTTCTGCCTTAACAGAATCCATGGGCGTCAAAAGCGGCTCATATTCTTCATAGGTTACCTTTACAAGCCGTACAGCCTGCATGGCAGCAATTTCATTTTCCGCAATCACTGCTGCTACATCATCTCCATAAAAATGAACTCTCTTTGCAAGCAGCTTCCTGTCGCTGATATCCTGATGTGCCTTCTCGACAGACCACGGATGTCCCGGTGTCGGATACTGAATATCAGGTACATCAAAGCATGTCACTATTTTCACAACTCCCTGAACATGCATTGCTTCCTGAATATCAATGTCTTTGACAATTCCATTTGCAATCGTGCTGTGCACAATTTTGGCAACCAATATCCTTGATGGTTCCAGATCAGCTGTATACTTTGCAGTACCCGTTACTTTTTCGTAAGCATCAACCCTGATTTTTGCGTCTCCTACACTCATCAGACACACCTCTTTTCTATTCTACAGAATACTAATTCCATTAACATATTTCTTTACAACCTTACAAGACTCTGACATATAGACAGCTCGTTCAAGTCTATCATGTAAGCTTAATTTACGTGGTGTTACAAGTGAGCTGTCATCAATAACAACTGCATCAAACAAATAGTCCTTCTCAAAGCTTCCAACCTGTCCAAAGAAAGCGCCGCCGCCTTTTGTTCCCATGAAAAATGCCTCTTCCAATGTGACCGGCTTTTTTGAATCATCCAAAAGTCTCCAGCGGAGCTTGGAAACCTGTATGCTGTCTGCCATTGCTCTGAGTATGGAAGAAGAATATCCACCAGCAACATCTGTTCCAAGACCGATATGCATCCCCTTGTCCAGATATGTTCTAACAGGTGCCACACCAGATGCGATATTCATGTTTGACATCGGACAGTGTGCAACAAATGTTCCACTGTCAGAGAGTTGCTTGATTTCTTCGTCACTGCAGTAGATACAGTGTGCCATAATTGTAGGTACGCCGTCTCCGAGCAAACCCGTCCTGGCATAGACATCTGTATAGGAGGCTGCCCATGGAGCAAGCTCTTTTACCCAGGCAATCTCTGAAGGATTCTCTGACAGATGCGACTGTACCGGAATCTGATACTCTCTTGCAAGCTGACCAAGCTTTTTCATCAATTCATCAGAACAGCTCGGAACAAAGCGAGGCGTCACAATTGGTTTCACATTTTCATAGCTGTTTATTGACTGCTTAATCCATTTCTCCGTATCTGAAGCTGACTGCATGGCATCCTTTTCACATAAATACTCGGGTGCGTTCCTGTCCATATTCACTTTACCGACATATGCACACAATCCGGCCTTATCTAACATATCCATAAGCAGCATTGTCGCATCTGTATGAATCGTTGCAAATACACATGCACGTGTAGTTGCACCCCATTGAATATCTTCAGTAAAAAGCTCGTATGCCTCTTTTGCGTATTCAAGATTGGCATAGTTTGCTTCTTCAGGAAATGTATTTACATTCAGCCACTCTAACAGTTCCATATCCATCCCAAGTCCACGATAGGTAAACTGCGGCGCATGTAAATGTAAATCTGTCAGACCCGGAATAATGAGCAAATCTCCACAGTCTGTCAGAGGTATGGATTGATACTCAGCAGGCAATGTCTTGTAGACTCCTTTGGATACTCCATCCTGACATACAAGATACGCATGCTCAAATACAGCTATTTCGGTTGCCGACTGACTGTAAAAAATATTACCCTTTAGGATTACTGAATTATTTCCCATACTGTCACGCTTTCTCCGGCTGCTTTGCCGGTTTATTTACTATAAGGTGTATGTTCAAGAGGCAGAACCGTCCTGAATTCACCGTCTAATTTATAATAAGCACCTTGTATTGCCGGAGCTGTCGGTATCGATGTGATTTCTCCGATTCCAATTGCACCGTAAGCTTCCTTAATTCCGGCCTTTTCTATGATGATACTTTTTACATCAGGAACCTGGTTAGCACGAAGCAGACCAAGCGTTCCAAATTTCGCTGTAGGGACACAACTGGCAAGTGGGTATTTCTCTGTCAACGCATATCCCGTAGACATGATGACACCTCCCTCAATCTGACCTTCCACGCTTTTAGGGTTCACTGCCCTTCCAACATCATGTGCCGCCACAATCTGTGCAATCGTACCATCTTCATTCAGCACACATACCTGCGTTGCATACCCATAGGCAATATGAGAAACAGGATTTGGTACATCTGCTCCCATAGGGTCTGTCTTTGCAAAAAATTCTGACGTATATTCTTCATTCTCAAGCTCTTCCAATGTTCTGGTTTTCAGTGCTTCCTTCAGCTGTTCTCCTGCCAGTCGGACTGCCTCGCCGGTAATCAGTGTCTGTCTGGAGCCGGAAGTCGTTCCAGAATCAGGGGCAAGAGAAGTATTTGGAGCATGAAACACTACATGGGCACTGTCCAGTCCGACCGTTTCACAGAGAATCTGTACTGCAACTGTTCCCAGACCCTGTCCGATACAGGAAGCGCCTGTATAGATGTGTACGGTTTCATTCTGCACACGCAGACGGCAGCGTCCTTTATCCGGAAGTCCTACACCTACACCTGCATTTTTCATAGCACAGGAAATTCCTGCATAGGAGCTTGCTTTATATATCTCTTTTACAGCCTCCAGTGTTTCCACAAGTCCTGTAGAAGCGTCTGCGATTTGTCCATTCGGCAATACCTGTCCCGGCCTGATTGCGTTTCTGTAACGAATCTCCCACGGTGAAATGCCAACCATCCCGGCAAGCAGATTGATATTGCATTCTGTAGCAAAGCAGGTCTGTGTCACGCCAAAACCTCTAAATGCTCCTGCTGGAGGATTATTTGTATAAACAGCCGTTCCGTCAATATCAATCACCTGGTAATTATATGGTCCTGCTGCATGCGTACATGCACGCTGCAAAACAGGTCCTCCAAGAGAGGCATAGGCACCTGTATCTGCAACAATTACTGCCTTCATAGCTGTAAGTCTTCCATTTTCATCACACGCTGTTGTAAAATCCATGCTCATGGCGTGACGCTTTGGATGTACAATCAGACTGTCTTTCCTACTGAGCTTGACTTTTACAGGACGCTTGGATAAATAAGCAACAAGTGCTGCATGATGCTGCACAGTGACATCTTCTTTACCGCCAAAGCCACCACCAACCAGCTTATTTTCGACAATGACTTTTTCCTGCGGCAGTCCGAGCATTACTGCACATTCCCTGCGTGTATCATACGTACCCTGATCAGAAGAGTAGATATATACACCATCATCAAATGGTAATGCGATTGCTGCTTCCGGCTCTAAAAATGCATGCTCTGTAAACGGTGTTTCATAATGCCTTGTAACCTTATATTTTGATGCAGCAATTACCTCATCTGCATTTCCTCTGACCAAGTGCTCATGTGCAAGTACATTTCCGCCCTCATGAAGTGGTGGTGCCCCCGGTGCAAGTGAATCCTTCGGAGAAGTCATAGGTACTAATTCTTCATACTCTATCTGAACAAGCGCTTTTGCATTTTCCACAATTTCCGGAGATTCCGCTGCTACAATACAAATGGCGTCTCCCAAATATCTTGTACAGTCTGAAACAGCAATCATTGTATCCCAATCCTGCTTTAAATGACCTACCTTATTGCTTCCCGGAATATCCTTTGCAGTATATACCCCAACTACTCCGGGGCATGCAAGTGCCTCTTCTGTATGAATGGCTTTCACACGTGCTCGCGGATAAGCAGCTCTTACGGCACTGGCATATATCATGCCTTCAAGTTCTACATCATCTACATAATTCCCTATTCCAAGAACCTTTTCCTTTACATCAATTCTATGGAAGAGACTTCCGACAGCAGCCGGTTTTTCTTTAGGAATTTCATTTCCTGACAGCAGCATTTCTGCTGCAAGTACTATTGCATCAATTATTTTCTTGTACCCTGTACACCGGCATATATTATTTTTTATTGCATTGGCTATTTCTATTCTGGAGGGACTGGGATTTACATCGAGTAAAGCTTTTGCACAAATGACCATTCCCGGAATACAGAATCCGCATTGCACAGCTCCTGCTTCTCCAAATGCGTATACATACACATTTTTTTCCCGTTCACTTAAGCCTTCCACTGTCAGAATTTCCTTTCCTTCAAATTTGGAAAGCATCTGCACGCAGGTTTTGACCGGTCTCCCATCTATGAGCACCGTACAGGTTCCGCATGCACCCTCACTGCACCCATCCTTGACGGATTTCAGCTTCAGGTCATCACGCAGAAAGCGCATTAGCTTTTTGTCCTGATTCACTTGGTATTCCTGCCCATTCACTTTACAGGTTATCATCCGGCTCCACCTCTCTATCCCGATCTATATCATTTATTCTGTATACTTTATTTCAACTATCCGATATGCTCATATGCACAAACTGCTTCCAGCACCCCTCCGCCAACAGCTCTTGCCTTATCAGAAATCGTAAAGCAATGTGCTCTCTCACATCTGGCATCAATGTCACCCGACTTCATTCCGCTGCTTACAATCACACCTTCCTGCAGCATGCCACGAACAATTCCACTCATTTTGGCATATATCGGAATCGGTGTCACAGATGATTGCTCTGGTCTGACATATGCCACAAGCTGTCCTTTCTCGACCATATCTCCGATTGAAGCAATTGGTTCGAAGACGCCGTCAGCTTCTGCCCTTATCAAACGTTCTGTTGTGTAACCGCCTATATTTCCGGGTATCCCTGTATTCGGTATCGCACTACCATTTGTAATTACTCTTCCAAGGTAGTGTCCTCTTTTCGTTTCAATCACTGCATGGCAGTCTGTTCCTGCTGTAAATCCTGGTCCAACACCGATTACATAATCTGCATCTGACAGCTTTGTACCAAGATTCTTCTTTGCTAGAATTGCATCTACAATTACCTCTGGTTTCCAACGGTGCAGAATCTTTGCCATCGGATCCACAACAACTGCAATCCTGCCACTTGCGATTGTTGCCTCAGCCTCTTCAACGTTTTCTGCAAGCTCAGCTGTCACATCCTCCACAATACAGATTTTATCATACACTGCCTGCGAAAATGCAACTGTTCTCCTGACAGTTGTCGGAGTTTCAATTTCTGTCATTATAATTTCATAGCCGGCTTTATACAGCCGGTGCGCAATTCCGGTTGCCAGATCTCCGGCACCTTTTATTAATATTTTCATTTCACTCTTTCCAATCATTTATAACTGCAAAATAGTCCATTGTATCTTGGACAGATTTCTTCAGACCTTTGTCAGAAAACGCTATTTTTACAAGATCCTGTAACTCAATTTCGTCTGTCACTGTCTTTTCAAGAAGCACTGCAGTCAGCTGTGGTCTGTGACAGCAATCCTTTATCGTCCTGTGAATTGCCGTACTTGAAAGAACTCCTATCACTGTGTCTGTTTTCTCCAAAATAACAGGCTCATGCTCTGCGGGAACCTTGCAGGGCAGCTGCTTTGATCCGTCAGCCTCAATCAATACCGGACATCCACTGTGAAACATATTTTGAAATACTGCTGCCTCTGGTGCAGTCAGCTTTTGATCATTTGAAAAATTTCTGTCGTGTGCCGCTACATAAATGATATTTTCGTCCGGATAAAAATCACATAGCTGCATTGTATCTGACAACTCATCAGTATAATACACAGGATGTTCATTGGGCTTCCTGATATGTGTCGTCGTTGTCAAATAAACCCGTTTACCCACTGCATCATATTCATCTGCCAATGCTTTAATCAATGTAGTTTTTCCACCTGCACCGACAACCGATACGACAGGTGCTTTTTTGTCCATCAGTCCAAAAGCAGCTCGAAAATGCCCTGGCTCAATATAAGAATCCTGATCATACTTTCTGTAATAGTATCTCATGGATTATACCTTCCACATCCTTTACTTCATCTATCGTATATCTATCTCATTATACCATGCGCGATGCTTATGACACCATATAATCGACAGATAATTTACAAAAAAAGAAGAATTAATGATTGGTTCCATCAACTCTTCTTTGAGTAATCAATATCTATTAGTTCATTTGGATCATTTACAGGAAATTCTCTTAGTTCCTCCGGATGTGTCGTAAAAATCTGTCTGCCACCCATATCACCTGTCAAGTCTAACAGCTCCTGTCGGTATTTCTTATGAAAAATAACAGGATTTCCTCTGTGTGCTCCTGCCCTCATGCATAATATCCCTCTTGGATTTTCCGCATATACCGAAAGCATATGAAGCAATGTCTCTTTCTTAAGATAAGGCTCATCCGCCACACAAAACATATACGCATCTGCCTTAGCATGCGACCTACAGTCTGATAAGATTCCAAGCTTAATCGAAGAAGAAATCCCCATCTTGCTATGTAGGTTTTTGACACAGGTCAGATTCTTTGTTCTCCCTGCCATTTCACTAACATACTGTTCAATTTCATCAAACTGGGTAACTACAGTTATCCCACTAAGCAACGCACAAGCCTTTTGTGCATCAATCAGCATATCCAATCCATGTCTGAATAATGCTTTTCCGTCTACATCATGCAGCAGCTTGTTACTTCCAAACCGTTGTCCAAATCCTGCTGCCAGATAAATTGCTTTGATATTAATTGTCTGCACGAAATACTATTTCACCTGTTTCTGCGTTCATACTGTCCACAATGGCAAGTGACTCCAAATGAATTCCTTTAGAGCGAATAACCTCACCACCTACCTGAAATCCTTTTTCAATTGCAATGCCTGCTCCAACCAGTGTCGCACCGGCATCCTCAACAAGCTGCGTAAGTCCCTCCAAAGCCTTTCCGTTTGCAAGGAAATCATCTATAATCAGCACTTTATCATCAGGACCTAAAAACTGCTTTGATACAATAATATCATATACTCTTCCGTGGGTAAAGGATTCCACCTTTGATGTATATACATCTCCTGCAATATTTTTTGTTTTGGACTTTTTGGCAAATACAACCGGTACTTTAAAATACTGAGCTACTATACAGGCAATTCCTATCCCGGAAGCTTCTATTGTCAATATCTTTGTAATCTCAGATGTAGCAAACCGTTTTTGAAATTCCCGCCCCAATTCACAAAATAGTGGAATATCCATCTGATGATTCAGGAAGCTGTCTACCTTTAAAATATTTCCCGGTCTTACAACACCATCCTTGCGTATTCTGTCCTCTAATAATTTCATATGTCTTCCCCTTCGCGCGCATGTCTTATTTAGTACTTAAATAGTAATACAAAAAAAATGGATTTGCAATCGGAAAAACACGGTTCTTTCACATTGATAAGCTATTCAGTTTTGTAATCACTTCCTGTAAATCCTCATGAGTGATTGCTCCGCATCCAAAGCTGATCATCTGTCTGAGTGGCATGTCCTGATACATCGCTGCATTCATCTCTTCTGTAATTGCCTCGTTAGCAGATTCCTCTTCCTCTGAAGATATGATTGTACTAACTTTTTCATAGCGTGATTTCAAGTCTTTTATAATGTCTGCTGTCTCCGGTTTCTTTAACAGTTCACCAACTGTACTGTTTTCATCATAAGTTGCCTTTATCTTTTCAGAAGAGCTTACATAGACTGTCGTACTGCAGATGATGTCTCGTGCATTTTGTCCAATCTCTATAGAGAACTCTCCATCCTCTACATACCATTCAGATATTCCTGTATGATAATAAGCAAATGCACGCTTTCCAAGTGAAAAACTTACCGTTGTTGTTTCACCCGGATTAAGGGAAACCTTTTCAAAGCCTTTCAGCTCCCTGATTGGCCGCTTCACCGTACTTTCTATGTCGCCGACGTAAAGCTGTACAACCTCTTTTCCAAAGCAGCTTCCGGTATTTGTCACATCCACACTGACCTTCAGTTCCTCTTTATCTGTCAGCTCCTCTTTATCTACACGAAGATTGGAATACGCAAAAGCAGTATAGGAAAGTCCATAACCAAACGGGAAAAGTACCGGCATATGCTTTGACACATAATAACGATATCCGACAAATACACCTTCTTTATATTCAACTGTGTTTGTATCTCCACTATAAAACAAATATGACGGATTATCTTCCATTCGAAGAGGGAATGTCTCTGCAAGTCTTCCACTCGGATTGACCTCTCCATACAACACATCCACTGTAGCAGCACCAACAGCCTGTCCGCCAAGATAAGTTTCCAGAATACCCTGTACTGTACAAGCCCACGGCATTTCCACAGGAGCTCCATTGTGAAGTACAACAATTGTCCTCTTCTGTACCTTTGTAATGGCTTCTAACAGCTTGTTCTGGCATTCCGGCATCTGCATATGACTGCGGTCATAGCCTTCTGATTCATAGGAATCCGGAAGACCGGCAAAAATCACTGCTTTGTCTGCTTTTCTGGCAGTCTCCACCGCTTCTTCAAAAAGAATACTGTCTATTTCATCACTGTCTGTATGATAACCCTTTGCAAAAGTTACATTTGAATTCCCTGACAGCTGCTGTTTGGCAGACACATACTTCGTTGAATTAATGTGGGAGCTTCCGCCTCCCTGATATCTTGGACATTCTGCAAATGCACCAATTAATGCGATTTTCTCATCCTTCTTAATCGGAAGTACCTCATTCTCGTTTTTTAACAATACCATGCAGTCAGCCGCAGCTTTTCTTGCAAATGCATGATGCGCTTCCTTGTCCCAAGCAGTCTCCAGCTTTCTGTTTTCTGTATATCGAAATACCATGTCGAGTATTCTCTCTACTGTCTGATCAAGCACTGCTTCATCAAGCTTTCCACTTTTTACTGCTTCAACAATACAGGCATCATTTACTCCACCGGAGGCCGGCATTTCCAGATCCAGACCGGCTTCAATTCCTTTTGTCCTGTCACGCACAGCTCCCCAGTCACTGACTACACATCCCTCAAAGCCAAGACTGCCTCTAAGAATATCTGTAAGAATATGCTTACTTTCAGAAACCTGTTCTTTGTTTACAAGATTATAGGAACACATCACTGTCCATGGCTGTGCTTCAGAAACTGCTCCTTCAAACGCCGCCAGATAAATTTCTCTCATCGTTCTTTCATCTATTTCAGAGCTGGATGTATTCCTGCGCTTTTCCTGATTGTTTGCCAAAAAATGCTTTATACTTGTTCCGACATGCTTGCTCTGCACACCTTTGATATGGTTTTTTGCCATCTCAGTAGCAAGAAGCGGATCTTCGGAAAAATATTCAAAATTACGTCCGCAAAGCGGCGAACGCTTAATATTTACTGCCGGTCCCAGAAGAACGCTGACATTCTCTGCCTGGCATTCCTCCCCAAGTAATTCTCCTATATGATAAATCAAATCACGGTCAAAAGAAGCTGCTGTTGCACAGCCTGTTGGAAAACAGACAGCCTTAATACTTTCATTAACGCCCAGATGATCTGCTCCCAAATCCTGTTTCCTTAATCCGTGAGGTCCATCGCTGACCATAATAGCCGGTATACCCAGACGCTTCACTGCCTTTGTATGCCAAAAATCCTCTCCTGAACACATTCCGGCCTTTTCTTCCAGCGTCATTTGTGAAACTAATTCTATGATTTTTTCCTTCTCCATACCAACTGCTCCTTTCGGCTTTGTCTTGATTTAACGTAGCATACCACCACATTCCTGTCAATATATCTGACAGCTTAGTCAAACCATGATATACTGCTAATTAAAGAGTCATTACCGAACTAGCTCTTATGGTAGTTTTTATATATGGAGGTACTTACTATGAAGCTTCGTGAAACTTACACATGTCCGCTTGAAATTGTTCATGATATTATAAAAGGAAAATGGAAGCCCATTATCATTTTCCAGCTGAGAAACGGCGAATGTTCTTTTTCTTCGCTGCTGCACGGCATTTCCGGCATCAGTGAAAAAATGCTCTTAGAGCAGCTAAAAGAATTACAGGAATTTGGTCTGCTTGATAAATATTCTTATGAAGGATATCCACTGAAGGTTAGTTATTTCTTAACCGAACGGGGACAAAAAATGCTGTCTGCAGTCAAAATCATGCAGGAAATCGGCATTGATTACATGGTAGAGCATTCCATGACAGATGTTCTGGATCAAAAGGGAATCTGCTACTTACAAAAAAGTAAGTAATTTACACAACAAACTCCTTTCTGTATGATGAAATCAAATCAAAACAGAAAGGAGTTTTACTATGAAAAATACAGCATTAATTATTATTGATGTACAAAACGATTATTTTAAAGGAGGTGCCTGTGAGCTGCATGAGCCCGAAGCAGCACTTTGCTCTATTCAAAAGCTTTTAAAGCATTTCCGTGATGACCATGCCCCCGTATTCTTTATCCAGCACATTGGCAGTCCAAAAGGCTCTGCTTTCGTTCCCGGCACTCATGGCTTATGCATCCATGATGAAATTAAACCACTTATTGAAGAGCCTGTTATCACAAAGCATTATCCAAGCAGCTTTCTTAAAACAACTCTTCAGAATCAGCTGCAAAAAGCAGATATCAGTAATCTTGTCGTATGCGGTATGATGACGCATATGTGCGTTGATACGACCGTTCGTGCAGCTATGGATTATGGATATTCTACAACACTTATTTCCGATGCATGTACAACAAAGCATCTTGACTGGAACGGACAGACAATTGATGCAGTCACAGTTCACAATGTCTATATCGGATCTTTAGCAGGTGCGTTTGCTGATGTTAAAACGACAGAGGAGTATT
The DNA here is from genome assembly GCA_964579795.1 of uncultured Lachnospiraceae bacterium. Lineage (GTDB taxonomy): Bacteria > Bacillota > Clostridia > Lachnospirales > Lachnospiraceae > JAEYFP01. Next base: position 23,977 of record CAZOHM010000015.1, read on the forward strand.
TAAGTCAGTTTATTTAGACTACTTTTTCTTCTCTGTCTTTAAGCAGCCGATGAAGCATATCTTCTGTGATATCAGACGTGTCGCAAAAGAGCGGTTTCTTCGGCTGTTCATTTACTGCACAGTCATCTTTTGCCGTATTTGTACTGTCATGACCGATACTGTTCTTATCCTCCTCCAGCTTGTAACGAATCTGCTGAATTTTACTATCCTGTGCGATGGCACGCATAATACGGTTAATGTCTTCAGGGGAAAACATATCTATTGCCTTTGACAAATCACCAAGGCTGTCTCTATTTACCTTGAGAACTCCACCGCCTGACAATGGAATTGCAATTACCTTATCAGCATCAGACATATCTCCTAGACACAATGCACTATGCTCCTCATCACAAGTAAAGATTACTCCCTTATAATCAATGATTCCGTTCTTTGCAAGGTAAGAATATGGTACCTTGCCGTCATTATGCATACGCATATATAAAGAGTTTTCACCGTCTGCATCACGTCTTGTGTTCAATTCATCCTCTACCGACTCCTCCTGCAGTTTTTCAAAACGTTCCTTTTGTTCTTCCTTAATTGCATTTATATCAGCATCTATCCGCTCTATCATCTGTTTCCATTCTGATGCACTGTAGGAATCCTGTCCTGTTTGGTATTTCGGTTCTCCGTCTTTGATACGCTGTTCCATAAGTTCATAAATCTGACCGCTTAACTCTCCTAACTTCATGATACAATCCTCCCATTTCCTCAATATCATTTTAGTTCCTGTATTTTAAGGAAAAAAAGAGACACTTCATCGAATTTTCGTTCCTTCGAATCAAGTGCCATCCTTAGCCAAATATTATATCGGCATTTTAATAAAAATCTTTACGCTTATTTTCACTTTACTTTTCTCCTAAATACCCTTTATAATCAATTCGTTGAGCTTTACAATAAGGTTTGCTCAAAAACCGAAAGGCAGGAAAAACAATGAGCATATTAAATGTTGAACATTTAACACATGGCTTCGGTGACCGGGCCATTTTTCATGACGTATCCTTTCGTCTTCTAAAGGGTGAGCACATCGGTCTGATTGGTGCGAACGGCGAGGGAAAGTCTACATTTATGAATATTATTACAGGAAAGCTTATGCCCGATGAAGGAAAGGTTGAATGGGCGAAAAACGTCCGGGTCGGCTACCTTGATCAGCATACTGTGTTAGAAAAAGGTCTTAGCATCAAGGATGTTCTTTCCTCAGCTTTTGATTTTTTGTTTGATATGGAAGCACAAATGAATGATATTTGTGACAAGATGGGAGCAGCCACAGATTCTGAGCTGGAAGCATATATGGAAGAGCTTGGTACTATTCAAGATCTGCTTACTGTCCATGATTTTTATCTGATTGACTCTAAAGTAGAGGAGGTTGCACGTGCACTCGGTCTGCTTGATCTTGGACTGGACACAGATGTTACCGATTTGAGTGGAGGACAGCGCACAAAGGTACTGCTTGGAAAGCTGCTGCTTGAAAAGCCGGACATTCTGCTCCTGGATGAACCAACTAATTATCTGGATGCAGAGCATATTGAATGGCTGAAACGATACTTACAGGAATATGAAAATGCATTCATTCTAATTTCTCATGATATTACTTTTTTGAACAGTGTAATTAATCTGATCTATCATATGGATCAGCAGCTTCTTACAAGATATGTTGGAGATTACGACAAATTTCAGGAAGTTTATGCCATGAAACAGTCTCAGCTTGAAGCCGCATATAACAAACAGCAAAAGGAAATTTCTGAATTAAAGGATTTTGTCTCACGCAACAAAGCAAGAGTTGCCACTCGAAACATGGCGATGTCCAGACAAAAGAAGCTTGATAAAATGGATGTCATCGAGCTTGCACATGAAAGACCAAAGCCTGAATTTCATTTTCGGGAAGCTCGTACACCCGGAAGATATATTTTTACTACACAATCGCTTGTAATCGGATATGATGAGCCACTTTCCTCTGCACTGGATTTATCAATGGAACGCGGAGAAAAAATTGTGCTGACAGGTGCTAACGGAATCGGAAAGACGACACTGTTAAAAAGTATTCTTGGTCTGATTCCTCCTATTTCCGGTTCTGTCGAGCAGGGAGAATATTTGAGTATTGGTTATTTTGAGCAGGAAATGCCTCAGGATATTGCCACTACCTGTATCGAAGAAATATGGAAAGAATTTCCTTCCTATTCTCAGTACGAAGTCCGTTCTGCTCTTGCAAAATGCGGTTTGACTACGAAGCACATTGAAAGTAAGGTAAAGGTATTGAGTGGTGGAGAACAGGCAAAGGTTCGTCTCTGCAAGCTATTGAACCGCGATACTAATATTCTGCTTCTGGATGAGCCAACAAACCATCTCGATGTGGATGCAAAAGAAGAACTTAAGCGCGCACTCAAGGAGTATAAAGGCAGTATTCTCATGGTTTGTCATGAACCTGAATTTTATGAAGGGCTTGCGACGTCTGTCTGGGATTGTACCAAATGGACGACCAGACTCTTTTAATCAGTAGATATCCATATCTTATTCTATGATAAAGCACTCCGACTATACAGTCAGGAGTGCTTTTGCAGATTCACACCATCGCAAATATCCTTTATATGTCTCTACTCCAAACATGGCTGTGAGCAGATAGTACTTATGATCCTCCTGCTCACACAGGTTTTTCAGCTGCTCCACACATACTTCCAGATACGCAAGTTCTCTTTGAACCTTTTTCTCAAAATTTTCAATATGTACTCTGGTTTCCTTTTCTCCGACAGCTCCTCCAAAAAAAACCTTCAGCAACGTTTCGTAATGCAGTTCATCCTTTATGGCGGGACGTGCCAGCCACTCCTTTAATCTCATTTTTCCGGCGTCTGTAATTGTATATTGCAGCTTTTCTCTGCCGTTCTCACTTACATTATGTCGAACTACAAGCTTCTCGTTTTCCAGCTCATTCAAAGCAGGATAAATACTTCCATAGCTTCCGCTCCAGAAAAAATGAAGTGAAGAATCAATGTGCTTCTTTATTTCATACCCGGTCATGTCTTCGTGGCTCAAAAATCCAAGAATTACCTGATTTATCTTCTTTTCACTTGCCATAAGCCATCTCCCTGTATTTCTCTGAAAACTCTTTCAGCTTTTCTTCATTCTCGGATGATTTCGGATTGACTCGGTCTGTAAGGGAAGTAGTCAGATGCAGATTTGGAAGTTTATCAGCAAGCTTTTGTATACACTTTCCCTGATCTCCCCCTCCGCTGCAGGTAAATACTGCAATGACGCGTTCTCCTATTTTATTTTTCTTCAAAAAGGTATTCACTGCCGGTGCATTAACGCTTGCCCAGATTGGGGTTCCAAGAATTAATGCGTCATATTTCTCCAAATCGATATCGAACGATTTAAGCTTCGGGCAAAAACCAAATGATGCCTGCGCACCACCTGCAAAGAATTTTCCAAAGCCTTTTTCGGGAATCTTTCGAGCTGTTTCAAGCTCCAATAAATCTGCACCTACTTCTTTTGCTATTTTCTCTGCTGCTTCTTTTGTGTTCCCGTTTAAAGAATAATATACAACCAGACTTTTCATTATTTTCCTCTTTTCTTTCTTAACTTAATTTATATTTTATATTAACATGATAAAAGCTGCTCCCTGATTACTGTCACTTTGCACCTCAATCTGACCGTGATGTGCATCAACAATCGATTTTGCAATAGATAGTCCCAGTCCCGAGCCTCCATTCTGACGGCTTCTTGCTTTATTCACACGATAAAAGCGATTGAATATCTGCGGAACATCTTTTGAGGGAATACCATAGCCATTGTCCCGGTACAGTATTTTTACCTTATTTTTCTCCTTAGCTGCGCTAATTCTGATTTCTCCGGCTCTTCCCATATATTTAAGTGAGTTATCTATCAGTATTCTGAAAAGCTGTGTTATTTTCTGTGCATCCGCATGTATGATGATTTCTTCAGAAAAATCGCAGATGAAAATCACATTTTTCGTCTGTGCCACTGCTTCAAATGTATTGATTTGTTCATCAACTACAAGCTTTAGCGGAAAATCCGTCATATCCAGCTCTGACTGTTCGCTGTCTGCTCTTGAAAGAATTAATAAATCATCTACAAGCTTATTGATTCTCAGCATTTCCTTATGAATATTGTTTACCCATTTTTCCTGCTGTTCAATGGTTGCTTTTGGATCCTCCATGAGTATTTCCAGACTTGACTGCATAACAGCAAGCGGTGTCCGTAATTCATGCGATGCATTTGCTGTGAATTCCATTTGCTGCTGCCATGCTCTCTTTATTGGTCTCATTGCCATAGTAGAAAGTGTTACACTGGCAATAAACACAGCAAACAGGATAATGACCGCCAAAATAAAGGCTCTTCTGTAAGCTGTCTCATCCTGTGATTCCAAAGTAAAAATAACAGAAAGGATACCAATTGTTATGGATATTACAATCATCGTAAACAGAATGAATTGTCTTCTTATTTTTTTATCATAGAGTACCTCTTTTTGTTACAAGCGAATATCCATTTCCCCGGATTGTCTGAAGCTCCATTCCTGCTGCTTTAAAATCAATTTTCTTTCGTAAATAATAGATATACAGCTCTACATTTGCTATCTCCACATCCCTGTCAAATCCCCATATTTTATTTAATATCTGCTCTTTTAACAGCACCTGATTCGGATTACTTAGAAGATATTCCAGAAGCTTAGTTTCCGTTTTGGTCAAGGTGATTTCCTTTCCATTCATTTCAAAAGTGTTTCGAAAGATATTCAGCTTCGTTCCTGCTGTTTCCAGAACATCCTCCTGCTGTACAGTGTTTCGTCGTCTTGTGAGTGCTTTTACTCTGGCAAGAAATTCCTGGTTAGAAAATGGTTTAATCAAATAATCGTCTGCTCCGGCTTCCAGGCCTTCTACTCTGTCATGTATCGAATCTCTGGCAGTCAGAAACATCACCGGTGTATCCTTCTTTTCTCTTCTGATTGCTTTTAAAATATCAAGACCTTCCATTCCCGGCAGCATACGGTCTAAAACAATTGCATCATAAATTCCAGACTGGGCATAGGCTTCTCCCTCGTCTCCAGTATAGGCACAATCCACCTGATATCCCTGCTTAATCAAAATATGTTTCAAAGCGTCTGCCAATGCTTCTTCATCCTCAACTAATAAAATTCGCATTCCGATATCCTCCTTTCAAAGCTTTTTCAAAGCTTCGCTTGATAAATTTATACTATCAAAAACAAACCTCATAGAAAGGATCTATTATGAATCAGTATAACACTCAATCAACAACGGTTCCATCTACAGCAAAGGCAAAAGGAGGATTTTTCAGCATATTCCTGTTTTTTTCTTTGTAGCCTTTGAATTTGCCTATATGGCAGGCCCCTTCGCTATTTTACTTTTACTCTGTTTATAGTCCTGTACTTAACTTTTTCAATAAAATACCGGCTTTATCCTGGCTTGTTAAGTTCTTTTTACCACATATTGCAAGAGAAACGGCCTCTCCTGTACTTACCTTCATAACCATTCTTGGTATTATCATGAGTCTTGTCGGTTTCTTGATTTTTCTTATAGGCGCCTGTCAGATTTATTACAGCAAGCTTACAAAGAAAGGTGCTGTAACCGGGGGACTATATAAATATGTACGCCACCCTCAGTATACCTCATTCATTGTCTGCAGCTTTGGTCTTCTTTTGCTGTGGCCACGCTATATTGTTGTAATTTTCTTTGTTCTGCTTTTATTTGGATACTATTTTCTTGCAAGAGCTGAGGAACGGGAATGTGAAGCAAAATACGGAGAATCCTTTATTTCATACGAGCAGCAGACCGGCCGCTTCTTCCCTAAGCTAAATAAAGTCCATTTAAGCAAAACCGCATCACAAAAAGCAGGTTTTCTCCAGATTCTTGCAGCCTTTGTCTGTACTATGGCTGTTTTCCTTGGCGGCGCATTTGCGCTCAACCAGCTTTCCATTCATTCTCTGTATTCGAGTCTGAAGGAAAACAGTGCTACTGTTTCACTTAGTAAACTGTCTACAGATGAAATAGATAAAATTCTTGTAATTGCACAGGAAGACAAGACTGTTCAGCAGTTTCTGTCCAAACGGAATACTTCACAAGCTGAGCTTAACTATGTCATGCCAACAGAATGGTTCGCTGCCGAAGTCCCAATGAACGGAATCAAGTATAAAAAAGGACACAAATCTCCACAGGATTATAACCGAAATTGCTACAAAGTAATCTTTCTGGACGCTTTTGTACCAAATACTGTGAATCCCTCTGGCGCACAGATTCTGGAAAAGGCGACTATGATTACTCCTCTTGTGGAGGTATGGATCGATCTGTCATCCAGTCAGGTTACAGATGTAAAATCTATGCCTGCCACAATAAAATATGATGGAATTCCTGAAGCCATTTATTAATACCTTCTGTTTTAGCTATTTCAGTTATTTCTGCTTTGCCTTCATGGAATAGCGTAATACTTGTTTTGGACAGCTGTCAATACAGGCACCACACTGAATACATTCCGTATTCCAGAAATTTTCCTGCGTCTGAACAATATCCTTTACCGGCAGGCTCATCGGACAGGCTTTCTGGCATTGTCCGCAGGAAATACATTTCTCTTTTTCTGCTGTGATATGAAGCTGTGGAAAATGTAACAGCTGTCCAAGCTTTTCGCCAATAATCATAAACGGTGCCATCCAGCAAATATAATGACAGGTGGCACGTTTTCCATGAAACAGTGCAGGTAGTAACAATAAAAGAATAATTCCGTAATAAATCACATAATTGTAAATTTGGGCAATGGAAATCCCATGATCTGTCATAAAAAAGAAATCTATTGTTACATGATTCTGTCCAAGAGCAAACAGAACTACGAGCAGCACAATCCAGATAAACCAGATAACAAACTTTATTGCATTTCTTTTTCCCTGCTTTGCATTTTTATCATTCACAAGTGCTGCACATTCCTGAAGACCGCCTGCAGGACACAAATATGCACAGAATATCCGGCCAAAAAAGACAGAACCAAACAGCAATGCCATAAACACAAAAAAGCTTCCATTCATAATACGCTGTGCAAATGCCATTGAAATAATCGCCGGTGAAAAGTACCACATAGTAATCGGAAACAGTAAAAATGCAACAAGAATGATTAATTTTCTGATTTTTTGTCTTTTCATGATTTTCTCCATTATATTTATTTGCTCTGATATATCTGTTTGATATATCGGCTTGATATATAATATAAATCACATTTTTATGTCTGTCAACACATTTTCGAATTATTGTCTCTATTATCCCATTGTTCCAACTGCAAGACTTAGTGCAAACCAGATGAATATAAGTCCAAAGCTTTTCTGAATAAGTGCCAGCAGTTTTGGTTTTCCGATAATCAGTTGTCTCGCCGCACCTGCAAGTACACCATAACCAATGAAAACGATAAGTGTCACAAGCATAAAGAGCAGACCTGCAAATCCATACCGAAATACAGAATTGGTACTGTCAGAGCTTTGAAGCTGCTGTCCATACTGTGGCAGAAATGAAAAAAAGAATAATGTCAGCTTTGGATTTAACAAATTTATCATAACTCCCCGTTTAATGATTCCGTGCAAGTTTTGATTTTCAACTGTATCATCCTGCTGCGTCTTTGCCTTACTTACAAGCATCCCTATTCCCATGTAAAGCAAATACAATGCACCGGCATACTTCACGATAAGAAATACACGCTGATTCATTGTCATCAACAATGTTGAAAGTGCAATGCTGACACATAAATGAGGAATAATTCCGGCAGTACATCCAACAGCAGCTAGTATTCCCCCTCGCTTTCCCTGATTGATTCCTGTCGATATCGTGTACATCACTCCTGTTCCGGGACTTATGATAATCATCACAGATGCAATTAGAAATGAATAGATTGTCATATTTTCATACCTCCAAATATTGAATTTGACATGTCTAGCATTTTGACCATGTCTTTGAACTATGCTATAATTTATCATTATATTTTGGTTCTATAAAGTTCCACTTTCAATTTATTTTTATAGAGCCACTTTTGAAACGGCTTATAACATACATATTGATAAGGAGTTTATATTTATGGAATATTTAAATATTCAAATTAATCGTTCTTCTCACGTATCACTTTCCAGACAAATCATTCAAGGCATCAAAAATGCCGTTTTATCAGGTAACATCCTGCCTGGAGATAAGCTTCCATCAACAAGAGTTCTTGCCGGATACTTAAATGTTGCACGTAATGTTGTTTTGGAAAGCTATGATCAGCTTCTGGCAGAGGGTTATGTATATTCTGTAAAAGGCGCCGGAACCTATATCTGTAAAGATATCTCTTTTCATCGTTCATGTATGGAATCTGAATATGTTCAAAATCCATCTCCGTCACCGACTGTATCCCGTTCTTTAGAAATATGTTTTCGAACAGGAATCCCTGACTTGTCTGAGATTCCTGTTCAAAAATGGGCACAAATCTACCATAAGATTGCTCTTGATATTGATCCCACCAAGCTTGATTATCAAAATCCATGTGGTGATGAGTTTCTCAGGACAGAGCTTTCTCTTTATCTTAACCGGGCACGGGGAACCAGCGTTTCTCCGGAACAGATACTAATCACGAACGGAGCAGCACAATCGTTTGATCTGCTAAGCCAGCTTGTCCTTGGAAATGAATATGCACTCATGGAGGATCCGATAAGCTATGGTGTCCGAAACACTCTTGCCCATCATCGTGTCAAGCTGCAGTCAATCAGGATTGATGAATATGGGATGACAACTTCTGCACTCCCCCAAAATTCTCCTAAACTGATTTTTACCACACCAAATCATCAGTTTCCTACTGGCAGCATCTTACCTGCCGGAAGGCGTATCGAAATGATTAAATATGCACAGCAGCACAATTGTTATATTGTCGAGGATGATTATGACAGTGAATTTCGTTTTGATGGCAGCCCGATTCAATCCATGCAGTTTTTAGACCCTGAGCATGTCATCTATGTAGGAACCTTTTCAAAGACACTTATGCCGGCACTGCGAATCGGATATATGGTTCTTCCGCCAAGTCTGTACAAAGCAATGTATACCGCCAAGTATATATCAGATTTACATACTCCTATTCTTGAACAGCTGACACTCGCAAGATTTTTGTCAAATGGCAGCTTTGAGCGGCATATTCGTAAAATGAGAAAATTGTACTTAAAAAAAAGGAACCATCTGGCAGAGTGCCTCGATCGTTCCTTTGGTCATACAATTCATATTTCCGGCGCACAGGCCGGACTGCATTTTGTAACTGCTTTTGAAAATATCATTTTTCAAGATTCATTGATGGATACAATCCATGCAAGTGGTCTTCAGGTGACGCCGGTGACGCATCACTGCTTCACTGAAGAGTCTCGTTCTCAATATGCTGACTCACTCATCTTTGGTTACTCAAATACACGCATGGAAGACATGGAGCGTGGTATCAGCCTGCTCGCATCCTGTCTTAGTTCCAACAACTGAACTCATTTTCCGGATTTGGCTATTAACAGTGCAACTGTGTTCGGTCTCAAACTGATTTCTCCGACACCAGATGATGAAACAGACATGGAAGCAGTATATTCTAGATCATGTGCTTCATCAAGCAAGTATATCTCGTATTCCTCAGCATAATTTCCTTTTAAGAGCATTTCCACATTAACAGAGCCGGTTTTTGCATCCTCATCCGTATAGTAACTCAGTAGAATACGCTGATCTCCATATTCATTTCCTGCACTAACAGCATAGATGTCTGGAATTGTATTGATACATTCATATTCTGTCTTAAGATTGCATAAGCCATCAAACGCAACAAATGGATAATACCCTTTTATCGGATATAGAGAGTAGAAATCAAACATTCCATTCATCTCACATGGCCGTGCATCATAGTACATCAACATGTCAACAGGCGCATCCTGACCAACACACATATACGCAGCTGTAAAAGCAGCCCCCTTCATTCCAATGATTGACAGTAGCGAGTATACATAGTTATCCTGCCAGTCCCTAACATAATTCCATTCATTCATAATACTTTCCGTCTTCTGCAACCCATGTTTATCCAATATACTTCTTATTGTCTCTGCATCGTTTTTCAGCTTTAGCGGAGTATTACTGTAACAATGCCAGGAAAAGAAGTCCAGAACCGGTTTTTTATTATCAGCTGATAAATAATTCAGGAAATTTTCAATCCACGTTATCTGTACGCCTGCGCAGGCCGGTCCACCAATTTTCAGGTTTGGAAACCGATTTTTTAAATATACTGACACGACTTCATAAAAATTGTAAAACTCCTTTGCCGTTCCACCCCATGTTCTCTTATTTTCATCATCATCCGAAACTAGATCCGGTTCATTCCAGATTTCCCAATACTCTATATTATAATGAAAACCATTTGCCCAGCCTTCATTAAAATGCTTAATTACATGTTCACAAATAATAGCCCATTTATAAAAATCCGCAGGTGGCAGTGTTGCATACTTTTTAATCCATTGTTCTATTTTCGTTCCCAAACGATAAAACACCTTTGAACCAGCTAACATAATTGCATCAATATAGTCATCTGTTAGTACAAAATCGTAGGATTCTTCTTTATAAGGATTAGCACAAAAATCTGGGAATATTGCGCAAATATCTATTGTATGTTCATTTCCATACATTTCGCAGTAAGACGAATCATGTGTTCTGACATATGGAATATGAGCAGACTTAAAAGTTTCAAAATTTGTACGCTTTTGTTCATCATTATGAAGTCGAACAGGACCATTATTAACAGCATTCATACATTTGATTGGTCCGACTTTTTTATTAAAATCAATTTGTATATTTCCCATATTATTCCTTTCTATATCTAAAATGATTTAATCAGAATCAATGCGGCAATTCCTATAACAAGTGCAAAAACACCCGATTTACTTAGCTTTTCATTAAAACAGATTCTTCCTACCAATGCCGCAATTATTGTATTTCCACCGTTTATCATGGAAAACAGCACAATAGGTGCTACCATTCTGGTTGACTCAGTTGCAAGATAATTAATAAAAAACACACATACTGAACTAAGTACTCCATAAAATACAAGCTTCTTTGGAAGTTGCTTTAACGGCCGCTTTGCAAATGCGCATCCACCAATTGACAGAGCAAACAGCACAACCGCCGGAATCAGAAATGTCATAAGGGAAAACGCAGCGATATCACCATTTGGAACATAAACTGTAAACATTGTCTGTGCCAGCATCGTAAATCCATTTGCTAACAGGCTTCCTATCAAAAGAAGTAATGTTTTGATAGAAAAAGATGTATTGGTATTTTGCGAGCTCTTAATTAACCATGTAGAAGAGATTAAAAAAATGATCAACCCAACCCACTGCCATACAGATGGTATTGTATGTGAAATAAACACAGCTCCAAAGCACGGTACTAGAAGTCCTGCTGTTGCAAATAATGAGCATAGTGCGATTGCGCCGCTTTTCATTGCAAGCAGACCAAGTATGCTGCTCAGTGTCAATGCCATTCCTGAAAACACAGAAATCAACAGTGTTTTTCCATCAAGCTGTAGACCATTCCCATTAAGGGCAATTGCAATTCCTGACAAAACTGCAGCAAGCATATTGGTTAACGAAAAAAACTTCATTTTTTCAGGAAAAGAATTCGGTATAAATATGCTGGATTTCTTATCCGAAAAATTCTGAAAAAATCTTATAAATAAAATAATTGATATCAATAGTGCACCCATGTTACTCCTTCATACAGTATGTTATCATGTCTGTCTCTTGTTTTTTCCAGTAAAACAGCTCTTCCCCAGTTATGTACAACTTAAACAAATCAAAATCAATGCACGAATGGGAAAGAGCTGTATATATATCAAATATTAAAATCTTCACTTCCTGTGTTTACTGAATACTATCTACTACATTCTTTACTTCATTCCAGTTTTCCAACTGCCAGTTTGTAACCTCATCAGCACCAATTTCAACTAATCCGTCAATTACTTCCTGTTTTGCTTTCTCGTATTCTGTATCATTTTCAGCAAGAATTGGTTTCAACCAGTTTGCATTTAGGTAATCCATAACGAGATCATACTTCACTTTAATCTCTCCGTCCGGTGCCGGCATTGCTGAACCGATTGGATTCATATATGTATTAATCCTGTCAGTAAATATCTCTCCTGTCGTACGAACACCATAATGCTCTGCACAATCCTTTTGAATTTCCTTCTGATTTTCCATGATATACTCAGCTGATTCGCGAATATCATAGGGTGCATCGTACCTCGGATCAAGCTCAACTTTAGTCACACCTGCAAAGTGATTATATACTTCAACACCATAGTCAACATCGGCTTTGTCTTTGTTATCTTTATATGCGTCAATACATTCCTGTTTCAATGTAGGTGCTCCATCAACAATATCCCATGCCTGTCCTTCTACACCTGATTCAATCGTTCTCTGTCCTTCAGGTGATGCGCAATAATTAAAGAAGTCCATTACTCGCTCAGGATTCTTACAGTTTTTTGTTACAACCCATAAACATGCTCCACATGCAACACCAAAGTTGGCATATGTTGGCTGTCCAGGCTGGTAATTTAATGGTGCATATCCCTTTGTACCATCACCTTCAAAATCATTTGCACACCATCCTTCTGTAAAGAAATAGGTTTCGCCATTTTTCACTTTTTGCTGCCACTGGTCATATTTCATTGTAAAGGAATCCGGATCAAGCAGTCCTCTCTGTCTTGCCTGATTCATCCATTTAATCCATTTCCAATAGTTGCTGTCTGGGTCTGTAAAATATGCACTAGCCTCATCTGTTTCAATATCAGCTGCAATTAACTGATTCTGCGCAATTCCATCTACCATCGATAATTCACTTGGAGCCTCCAAACCCCAGTCTGTAAAGAAACTAAATGCATATGCATTCTTTCCATTTTCGGCTGTTGGATGTAATTCCTGAATCTGTCCCAAAACGTCAAGAAGATCATTCTCATTCTTCACTTCCGGATAGCCCAGTTCCTTATAATAATCCCAGCGAATGTATGCGCCAACTGATGGATTGTTCAATTGTGACTGTGCTCCAACATATGTTGGGATTGCAAGCAATCTCTCATCCTCTCCACCGTAAAACTTCTTTACATACTCCACAGCATAATTCAAAGTTTCGTTCTGTGTAAAATTCTGTCCATTGCTTTCCATTAAATCAGTCATATCGTAAACCATATCTGCATTCTTCAACATTTCAATTTGCTGCTTTGCAGTCACACTGTCTGCAGGATTTAGCCAGACAACATCTGGAAGATCTCCGCTTGCTGCCATTGCAGAAATTTTAGCCTTTAAGTCATCCTGGGAAGAAATTCGCTCAATCTTTGGAATGACTCCTGTCTGCTTTGCTAATTCTTCTACGACAGGATCTGTGATATCTTCCCCTTCTTCATGTCCACATCCATTTGCAAGAAACTTAATCTCTACCTGTGCATCTCCTTGTGCTTCTCCACCACTGGTTGCATTTGCAGACTGGCAGCCACTCAACAGTAGTCCCATAGCTATTGCTAAACTCACTATTTTTTTAACATATCTTCTCCGCATTGTTTCCTCCTATTTTTCGTTTTTATTCTCAAGGTCCGGACCTTCAAAATCAATTATCCTTTTACAGCTCCTAACAGAATTCCTTTTGCAAAGTACTTCTGCATAAGTGGATATACAATAATAATTGGTAATGCTGTAATCATACAAATTGTCATTTTAATCGCTGTTGGTGTAGATGTCACTCCAGAGCTGACCTGACTAATATGACTTGAAAGTCCAGAGGCAACATTGCTGTTTAGATAATTATAAAGCAGCAACTGCAATGTCATCAACTTCTGATTACTTACAAGATATAAATTGTCCTGCCATGCATTCCATTGTGTCACAGCACTAAATATTGCAATAGTCGCAACAATTGGTTTTGACAATGGAAAAATGACTTTAACAAAACAGGTAATAAAGCCTGCGCCATCAATCTGCGCTGCCTCCTCCAATGAAGCCGGCAGCTGTTCAACATAAGTTTTAAACAGAATTACATAGAATCCCAATATGGCAAATGGCAGAATATATAGTAAATAGTTATTTTTCAGTCCCAGTTTTTTCATTGTAATGTACCAGGGAATCAATCCCGCATTGATATACATTGTCAACACGCACATACGATAAATGATTTTCCTTCCTGGCATTTCCTTTTTACTGACAAGATAGGCAAAAAAACTGCAGCACGTAACCGTTACACATGTACCAATTACTGCTCTGGAAGCAGAAACCAGTATCGCATAGAATATTGTTCCACCCTCCAGAAGCTGCTTATAAGAATGCAGCGAAGGTTCTACTGGTAAAAGAAAGATACCTTTTAATTCTGCGGCCGCAGGATCACTGATGGAGTAGAGAAAAATATAGTAAAATGGATACAGACATATTACTGCAAAGCAAATCAGCAATACATAGTTGCATATTCTAAATAAAATATCACCAATTTTTCTATCACTCTTTTTTCTGTTTTTCATATAAGTCTCCTTTTATTGCTAGATAATAGCTTCACCACGTATCTTTTTTGAAAATCTATTAACCGCCAGCAGCAGACAGACACTAACAATAGATTTTGCCATACCAACTGCCGTCGAATATCCAAATTCCATATTTGTAATTCCCTGCGTGTAAATGTATGTATCCAATACGTCTATTCTATTCAGAATTGTTGGATTTCTAAAAACATAATACTGTTCAAATCCGGTATTCAATATATTTCCAACATTTAATAACAGAAGAACAAAAAATGTTTCTTTTAGCCCCGGAATACTGATGTGCAGCATTTTTGCAAAACGGCCCGCCCCATCTACACTTGCTGCCTCATACATCTCTTTATCAATACCGGCAAGTGCAGCAATATAAATAATGGCATTCCACCCTAGTGTTTTCCAAAGAGTGGCAAGCGTTTGTATCACCCATACCCATTTTTCATTTGCCAGAATATTTAGTGGTTCACTGATTAGATTTAAATTCATAAGCAAATTATTTACAAAGCCCTGACTGCTGAAAAAGGCAAAGAAAATACCAAATACTAGAACCCATGAAACAAAATTAGGAAGTGATGTAACCGTTTGAATAATCCTTGAAATCTTACTGTTCTTAACCTCTGACAGAAGCAGTGCAAAGACAACAGGAAGCGGTGTGGTAAGTAAAATCAGAGCACCCATAATCAAAGTATTTCTCAATGCCAGTCCAAATGTACTGCCCTTCATGAACATTCGCCTAAACATGCTTAGTCCAACAAAATGAATTCCTCCCGAAGCTCCCGGCATCGAATCCGAAAAAGCATATATCCATCCAAACAGCGGAAGGTAGTTAAAGATAAAAATTAAAACAACAAATGGAATTGCCATATAAAGCAGGAACATTCTCCTATTCCATAATTTCTTTTTCAATCTCATTATGTCCATTTTTTTCTCCATTCCGAGCTAATGTGAACGCTTCATCCGTATATTTCTTATAAACTAATTCTATTGCACACCGTTTTTCACATCAACAACACAATTTCTCGTTATCATCACATTTTCTATATTGTACGTATTTAATAATTCTATATATCTATATTTTTTCTAGATTATACATTGTACACTATCATTTTTTTATTGAAAGCAGCTAGCGATATTGATATATTAAAAGCAGAACAAACATATGGAGGAAGCGTCTATGTTTCGGGATTTCTATCAACGCTTTATTGTAAAACGTCTATTTGGAAAAATCATACTGATTTACACACTTATTATTGTGTTTGTATTGACTGCGCTAGCCTCCGCTGTTCTCGGAAATTATTCATCTACCATGCGTACCAGTGCCGCAAATGATTCTAAAAATATTACACATACTGTACAACAGTTCTTCTCTCAAAAGCTTGGTGTTGCAAAACTAATACAGCAGCTTCCTTATTATCGTTCTGAAACCTATGGTGGAATACTATCCTTCCTGTCGCAAGAAAGCACTTCTTATAATGCTGAATACATTACTCAAAAAGGTCTTCTTGACCAGTATTGTCAATACGCCTGCGATCTGGATCCCTCCATTCTCGCTGTCCATATGTACTCTGTAAATAGTTCATCCATCTATCGCTATTACACCACTAATAACAAAATCATTCGTATCAATAATCAGAATCCTCAGATTTTTTCAACAACAGCAAACAAACAAGAGTTTATGCCTGCTCTTTTACCTGCTAACTCACTATATCCAGCCGATTCCACACAACCTTCATCTGTTGCAATTGCCGCAAACATCAGAACTTATGATATGTCATCTGTTCTTGGAACAATGTTTATTACAATAAGACTTTCTGAATTAGATGAGCAACTTTCACAGCTTCAAAGTGATTTCGCATATCATGTAGTTGTATATAATAAGGATGGGGAACTTCTTTATAATTCTTTTCCTGATAATCCACAAATTGCATGTCCTACATTTTCTGAACTGTGCAGTTCACTTTCCGATGAGTCGATAAACAACACTAGCATTTCAAGTATTATACATGATGATGCTTCCGGTATTTATGCTGCCTGTCTAATCGATAACAAGACGATTTCAGACAGTTATCGCTCTTATCGGCGTCTAACAATACTGATTATGATTTTATGCATTGTGATTGCCATTACACTCTCCTTTATGATTATGAGAGGTTTTTCAAATCGAATTACTTCTGTCTGTTCAGCTATGGAGCTAGCTCAATCTGGTGACTTAAGTCAGCGTATTCAAATTTCCGGTGAAGACGAAATCAGCTTGATTGCATCAAGCTTTAATATGATGTGCGATCATCTTAGCCACTATATTGAAAAAGTATACATTTCAGACTTAAAGCAGAAGGATGCAGAAATTCGACAAAAAAAAGCAGAGCAATATGCTCTGCAGTCACAGATTAATCCGCATTTTCTTTACAATACACTAGAAGCAATCAGAATGAATTCTCTTGATCACCACGATACCGAAACAGCACATATGATTTATTTACTTGGTTCACTGTTTCGTAGCAGTATTAATCAAAAAATGTATATTAGTATACATGATGAAATTACTTATTGCGACAGTTATATGTCTTTATTACAGCTTCGTTACAAAGACCGGCTGACATTCTCATTCAGCATAGATTCAAAACTATATCAATACAGCATTGCGCGTCATATTCTACAGCCTTTGCTTGAAAATTCCATTTTACATGGAATTGACCCGGACAAGCCTGTTACCTCGGTCACCGTCAGCGGATCAATGTCTAATCATTCTACTATACAGATAAATATATGTGATACCGGCATTGGCATTTCTGAGGAAGAGCTTACCACGATAAATACCCATCTGCACAGTTCCTTTGAAGAAATCAGTGATAGTATCGGAATTGCAAATGTCAACCAGCGAATAAAATCTATTTACGGAGAAGACTTTGGCATTGAAATAAAAAGTATTGTTTCTGAAGGTACCACAATTACGGTTGTTATTCCCGCAAAAACAATAAAGGAGATGACAGACAAATGTACAGAGTCATGTTAGTTGATGATGAACCCTATATGATCAACGGTCTAAAAAATCTGATTTCCTGGAATCAATATGGTCTTGAAATTGTTGCAGAGGCTTCTAACGGTGCTGAAGCACTTTCTCTCTGCCAAATAATAAAACCTGATATTCTGCTTACTGATGTGAAGATGCCAAAGCTTTCAGGCATTGAATTAATACATGCTCTAAAAGCTCTTGAGTTATGTCCACATGTTATCATTTTGAGCGGTTACAGCGATTTTGCTTATGTACGAGAAGCTCTAAGACTTGGAATTGATAATTATCTTTTAAAGCCAATCAACGAAGAAGAACTAAAACAAACATTGTTTGGTATCATTGATGTCATCGAATCGGATTTTGCTCTGCAAAAAAAAGCTCAGGAAGATTCCAGTATTCTCAGACACAATATCTTAAATCGATGGCTGACAAACACAATTTCTGCCACTGAACTGAATCAGCGTGCCCCACTTCTCCAAATTAATCTTTTCTGCGAGGCATATACGGTATGTCTGCTTCGCATACTAAACGACGAGTCCGTTCCGGCATCAGTTTCTATACTTGATTTTTGTTCAGAATCTATAAACAGCCCTTTTGTTGCTGACATTTTTTATGATTTCCATGGTGATATTGTATTTCTGTTTTCCGGTAATAAAGGCGATCTTACTGTTGCTATGCTACGCTCCGCTCTCGAATCTCTTATTAATAATATCAATCAGCTGGGTATCAATGTATTTGTTTCGATTGGAAACTTTGTGTTTAGTTATGAGGATCTTTACAAAAGCTATCTGCTTGCCTCTAATCTTTTAGAGTACACATTGACTCTGGGACCAAATCAAATTGCAGACCGCTTTTCACCTTCGGCATCCACATCCGACTCAACTTTTTCTATCGATATTCATGCAAATCACTTTGAGAACCTGTTATTAACAAACAATCAGGAGCAGGTTTTTGAGTATATAGATTCTATCTATAATCTTGCATTTTCAGAGCATCTGACATCTCCTAATACAATTAAAAAAATCACAATTGATTTTCTCTATATTATACATAAAGTTGCCAGACAACGAAAATGCATTCCCATCTATCAAGAGACCTCTATTGATGAGCTTTATTCCGAAATATATAAGATTCACGAACGCCAAAAGCTGATTTCCATTATTAAGGAGACCTGTCTGCAGATCCTTACGCCTAAAGAGGACATTGTGTCTCAACATCCTTTAATTGTTCAGACAATTGACTATGTTGATGCAAATCTTTCTAAAGATATATCATTAAAACTTCTTGCTGCAGAATTCAATATGAATCCTTCCTACCTCGGTCAGCTCTTCAAATTCGAGACAAATGAGCATTTTACAGCTTATCTAAATCGAAAACGCATTCAAAAAGCCATGCAGCTATTAACTGACAGCAAATTGAATGCATCTGAAATTGCCGTTCGTGTTGGCTATACAAACACTAATTATTTCTACAGTTGCTTTAAAAAATATACTGGTAAGTATCCAACAGAATATCGTCGTGAAATCTGGCTAACTGACATGTGCTCCACATAATCTGCCTATGATCTGTTGTTTTTAAGAAGGACAGCTACAGCACGCATATCCTCAGTGATTTTACAAATCAGCTTTCCATCTGACATTATTATGTCAGCTTTTGTGTCAGAATAGATTTCCCTGATTTGATAGTCACTGCTTTCCGGAAGGTTAACAACAATCGGCATATCATGTTCTCCATAAAACGTGTGAATGACTGCCATCGCTTCATTATTTTCTCCTACGCGAAACAGACACTGCCAGCCTGTTGGATGTCTGTAGCTGATAATTTGCGGACCAAATCTTATACTGAAACCATCCTTAATAACTGCTGCCGCTTTTTTATAGAATGCAATTCCACGGTCAATCAAATCCCACTGCTCATCGCTCAATTCTGTCACATCACCGGAAATGCACATTCTTCCAAGAAATGTATTTGCTACAGAGTATGCAATTCTCTTAAGCGAATCATCTTTTCTGATTACTGCCCATATCTGACTTTGTCTCGGTAAAATCACACGATGAAGATTTGCAGCTATAATCGGGATTTCCTCACATTCATGCGCATCAGAAAATGATGCCATGCTGCACTCACTCATCATAAGAGGCTCCAGCTTATGTCCACCCGATGAGCAGTTCTCCAGAATAATTCCGGGAACCTGTGCTTTTACCTTTTGTATAAATTTAAGAGACGATTCCATATTCTGTCGGAGTCCTTCACCCAATGATTCCGCTCCATCACAGCCAAGTCCAATCGTATCATTATAATCCATTTTCATATAAGAAAATCCATATATTTTTAACGTATCAATTACTTTTGTTGACAGATACTCCTGTACCCATTCCTGGCGCATATCCCAAAAACGCCGCATGGAAGTCGTAAGCACTGCACCGTCTCTTTTTAAAAGATGCTCTGTGTCATTGTAGCATTCTGCCTTCTCACCAACATTATCAATTTCAAACCAGATTCCAGGCTTCATTCCTGCCTTGCGAATATAATCTGTTGTTTTTAACAGTCCTTTAGGAAACAGCTCTTTCGACACATGATAATCTCCCATTGCCACATCCCACGGGATTCCCTCCTGCTTATACCAGCCACAGTCTATCACAAAATATGAAAACCCTCTGTTTCTGATTGCATCAACGATATTACAAATATTCTCATGTGAAGGACAGCCCCATGTTGTACAATATTCATTAAAGATAATCGGAAGCTCCTGTTCTGATTCCGGTCCTGCATTTACATCATCCTGTAATGCAGCTGTCAATCGCTGTGAAATTGTATCCACTCCGGCACCGTCACCTTTACAGACAGACAAAATTGCTGTCGGGGTCACAAAAGAAGCTCCCGGCTCTACAGTTTTTTTCCAATGACCAAAGTCAAAATCAGCAAGTCCTCCAGATATTTCCAGATCATCGCTGCTTCGATAAAGCTCCATCTGCCATGAAGCATTGTGCATCAGCTGTACACCCCAAAAAATATCTGACTTTGTATCTTCTACTGCCAGATATGGGAAGAAACCATTCACCGGCATTGAGCCCGTCTGTCCAAACCGTTCACATCGTACAGCATGACCTGCCCAGGACGTTTCCAGCTGATAATCCTCCAACAGTCTTGTTTCAAGCCGTCCCTCCATGCTCCATACGCTTCGAATTCTATGAACTTTGATTTTGCCCCATTCTTCACTGCCAACAAACGGAGAAATACCTCCAAGCGAGAAGCTGGATAGCATTTCCAAATCCGCTGCCTTAGTTCCATGATTTTCAAACACACACCAGGAAAACAGGCTCTTTTGATTTTCATGCCAGCTCAAGTAATGCTTGATCATATGACCTCTAGTATCTGCAAGTTCGGTGCATATGACTGTTTTTCTGTCAGACGTATCCACCGACTGATTCTTGAATCGTAGCTCCTGCACCGTTCCACCCTGTCTGAGTGTACGTCCGCCTGCATATCCACCCGGATACATATCGCCTGCAATCTTGATTTGAACGAGGCTGTCCGGATATTTCTTTTCTTTTTCTGCTTCCTTAAAGTCGACTCCCTTTGGAAGCAGAAATAATTCCATGTTTCCTGCATCCTTCTCCTGCATATATAATGCCTGCATATCACCAAGTTCATATTTTCGATAGAGTTCTCTCATAGCTTTACCCCTTTACAGCACCAACTGTCATTCCCTTTATAAAATATTTTTGAAGGCTTAAAAATAACACTGCGATCGGCAGAACAGAAAGGACAATGGCTGCCATCGCTGTCGTGTAATCACTCACCTGTGCTGAAAATAGAGACTGAATAGCAACGGTTAATGTTTTCAAGCTTTTTTTGCTGACATATAGGCTTGCCAGCAGATAGTCATTCCAAATCTGAAATGCCTGCATAATAATTAATGTAGCTATTGCAGGCTTAAGCAAAGGAATTACAATAGAAAAATATGTTCTGATAACCGAACATCCATCTATTCTGGCTGCCTCCTCCAATTCCAGCGGAACTGTCGACATAAAGCTCGTCATAAGAAATACACCAAACGAAATCCCTGTTGCGATATACATAAAAATAATTCCATACCTTGTATTTGTCAAATGCATTTTATATCCAATCGTATAAATCGGCAAAAATAATGCCTGGTAAGGAATCAGTATTCCAATCACAAAATATATGTAACAAAACTTAAAGAATCTGCTTTTCCCTCTGGAAATTGCCCACGCTGTAATGCCGCAGAGTAACGCAAGAATCACAACACTGATAGAAGTATAAATAAAGGTATTTGTAAATGTTGTGGATAAATTCAGCTTCTTTAATGCAGCCGCATAATTAGCAAATTGAAGCGAATTCGGCAATGTCAGCGGACTTGTCAGATAAAGCTCCTTTTTTGTTTTAAAGGAATAATTTAGAATTACAAATAGCGGGAAAATGAAAATCAGGGCAACAACTGTCATTAAAATCTGTACAAGCAATGTCGTTTTTGTATAGGGTTTATGAAGCCCTTCCATCTCTGTTTTTTTCTTTGTTTTTGTCATGACTGCACTTCCTTTTTTCTAAGTCCTTTTACCTGTATCAGGGCAACAAGCAGAAGAATGGCAACTAATGTCACTGACATTGCAGAGCCATATCCATATTGTCTGCCACTGATTGCAGTAGAGTAAATCATATGTATCACTGAGGTAGATGCTCTTCCGGGACCTCCATCTGTAGAAGAAACAAGCAGGTCATATACTTTTAATGAACCTGTTGTAATTCCGACAACACATATTGTAATAGCCGGTGCAAGCATCGGAATTGTAACATGAATAAATCTTTTCACTGCGTTTGCTCCATCCATCTTAGCAGCTTCGTATAAATCTGATGGTACAGACTGCAGACCTGCAAGATAGATCAACATCCAGTATCCAATCCACTGCCAGTTATTTGCAATTACCAGACCGCTTAAAACCGTTTTCTTATCTCCGAAAAGCAGAAAATTAATACTCGTTCCAAACATTTCATTTAATTCAGGTAAAACATTGGAATACATTTTCAGCCAAACAAAACCAACAATTACTGCACTAATCAGACAAGGAATAAAAAGTATGGTCCTGTATACCTTTTGCGCTTTTATTCCGCTATCCAGTGCGATTGCAAACAGCAGTGCAAATATATTCTGTACAAGCGTATTAGCAATAGTGAATTTAATCGTAAACCACCATGCCTGTCTAAAATTATGATCCCCAAAAAGGCTGATATAGTTCTTAATCCCTACAAATTGTTTTTCTACTGTCATACCGTCCCAGCTTGTAAAGGAATAACGAAATGCCAGAAGTAGCGGAAGAATGACACCGATTGTAAATATCAGCAGCCCAGGAATCACAAGAAGCATATACTGCTTATCCATCTTCTTTTCCATTGAATATTTCCTGTTCATATTGTATGCCTCCAAAATATTGAAAAAGAGGAGGAGTAAGCGCTCCTCCTCTTAACTACTTATTAATTTGTTTTATCTATTCTGCCGTACTGGAAGCCTTTCTATCATCAGATGCCTTTAAACAATCTTCAAAAGTTATATCTCCCTGCAGCCATGCTCCGATATCCTTTGCATTCTCTTCCTGGAAGCCACCCCATACGAGCTGATTGTTTCCAAGTGTTACATCAACAATTTTTCCTTCTGCAGCATATTTATCGATATCTGCCTGACTTGGATTTGTAAATGTAGGTGTTACGTCTTTCAGCATGGAAGCTGTCTTTGTAAAGTTCAGAATTTCAATTGCAAGATCCTTATCTCCTGAAATTACATCCAATACATTGTTGATCGCATCCTGATGCTCAGTATTGGCACTTGTCATAAATGTAATATTCGGTTCAAAAATCAGTTTAGAATCACCTGTCTGATTAGGGAACGGGAAAATACCAAAATCAAAGTTTTCGTCAATATCAAGGAAATTCTGAATAGACCAGGAACCTGAAACCTTCATTGCTGCTTCTCCTGTTACCATTCTTGCATCACAGTCTGTCTGTTCTGTTGAGAAAGTCTCAGGATATGTATTGTCGTAAATCAGCTTGTTATACTGATATGCTGTCTGTGCTGCTTTATCATCAGAAAAGCTGACCTTGCCAGCCCTGAACTGGTCACCCCAGTCAGGTGTATTATTGAATACATCGTTCATCATAAACTGCATCGTTACATTTCCAATTGACCATGTATCTACCATATGACTTGCGAAAGGTACGATGTTCTTTGCATTACAATCATCAATAATTGCCTGCAGTTCTTCCTGCGTTGTTGGAATTTCCCATCCGTTTTCTTTAAACATTGCTTTATTGTAATAAACACCCTGGTACAGAGCATTATATACAAGTCCATATGTTTTTCCGTCAATTGTTACATTTTCTCTAGCTGCGTCTAATCCTTTGTCAAGATAAGCAGCGTCTATCTCACCAAGTATTCCCTGTGAAGCATAGGTTGCTACATCCTGTGCCTTGCCGATGATAATGTCCGGAAGTCCTGACTGCATATACTGCTGCATCTTCGGATG
Source organism: uncultured Lachnospiraceae bacterium (assembly GCA_964579795.1). Taxonomy (GTDB): domain Bacteria; phylum Bacillota; class Clostridia; order Lachnospirales; family Lachnospiraceae; genus JAEYFP01. The sequence goes on from CAZOHM010000015.1 coordinate 48,115, forward strand.
AAATTCACCATCCCAGCCTGTGCACTCCCACTCTAGAGTAATATTTGGATATTTTTCTGCCAAAGCCTCATCAATCATATCTTCAATACCTGCATCTGTTGTAGACTGTCCAGCAAGTACTGTCAATGTAACCGGTGCTCCTTCTTCTGCTGCAGGTGCTGCCTCTTCGCTTTCAGCTTTCTCTGCCGGTGCTGCTTCTTCCTCAGCTGTCTCTTCTGCAGCGTCTGTTGCAGGTGCTGCACTCTCCTGTGCTGTACTGCCGCAGCCGGCTAGCATACCCGTCACCATAGCTGCACACAAGAGCATACTTAATAATTTCTTCTTCATTTCTTTCTCCCTTCTCCTTGCGGAAACAAATTTGATACTATGAGTATATTCGTTTTAGAAAAGCAGCAGCTATTACATTTTTGAAAAATTAAGTTGGACTATTTTGAAATAGTTGGCATCGATAATCACGCGGGCTCATACCGGTCATCTTTTTAAATACCTTGCTGAAATATGTATAGTCATCATATCCGACCATAAAAGCCACCTCTGTAATATTAATCTGTGGCTGTGCCATCAGCTCCTTCGCCTTTTCTATTCGTTTCCCCGAAATATAGAGCATTAGATTCTCACCGGTTTCCTGCTTGAAAATTCGTGAAAAATACGAGCTTTCTACGGCATATTTTTCTGCAAGTGATGACAGCGTCAATTCTTCAAAATAGTTCTCATCAATATATATAATTGCTTCCTTTACACAATCTCTGATATTTCCTGTAATCTCGCTCTTTCTTTCAGCAAGAACTGTATTCAGCATTTCCTCAAGCAGCACATAAAGCTGCGTCTTATCCAGACATTCTATTGTTTTATCTGACATCTGATCCAGACGCTCCAGCTCCTGAACATTTTTCTTTGAAACGCCCTGCTGCAGAAGATGTTCCATATATACTGCAACCACCCTCTTCATCACCTGCTTAACCTCAAGATAGCTCCATTTTTCACAGGCAGAAAAACCTGCCTTATTCTCCAAAAACTCCCGAATAGCCTTTTCATTTCCTGATTTTAGCAAGCTCTTCAACTGTCTTTCCAGTTCCTGTGACAATGGCATTGTCACTCTGTTTGCTGTCACATCCTTTTCCCTGCTGCTGAACAATATGACGCTCTTTCTGTCATATGGTCTGGTCATCATAACAGAAATACTCTGCACATATGCATTGTGTAGACTCTCAATAGAATAAGATCTCTCACTCACTGCAATTGTAATCGGACTATCTATTTCCTGTTTTAATCCCTCCAATATTTTGACAGCCAGTAACTTCTGCTCAACAATTTCCATTTCACATACTACTAAAAACTCATTGCTTCTGTTTATATTATTAAATATAAGCAAATCTTCCTTTTGAGCAATTTCACGCAGTCGCTTTTTCAGAGAATAAGATAAATAATTCATGTCATATTTATATTGACTCATCAATGACTGTAATTCATGAAGCTTAATCAGCATAATACTGCAGCCTGCGGCATCCATTCCTGTTTCAGACAGGGAGGCAATTGAAACAACTGTGTGCTCCTTCTCAATCAAAAGACTAAGCTCTCTATCCTGTAAAAGTGATGATGCCTTCAGGATCTGCTGCTTGTTTTCTTCATTCTCACTGATTATTTCCAAAGCACGTGAAACAGCATGTATTAAGTCAATTTTTGCAACAGGTTTCAATAAATAATTGATGGCACCGGCAACAAGCGTTTCTTTCACATATGCAAAATCATCATATCCGCTGATAACTAGAACAACGATTTCCGGATGTTCCTTTTTCACCTGCTTTACAAGATCCACACCATTGATAAAAGGCATATTAATATCTGTTATGAGAATATCCGGCTTGTCCCTGGCAATCATTTTTAAGACTTCTTCACCGTCCTGCGCAGGATTCATAAAAATAATCTGATATTCCTCCCATAAAATCATGGAACGTATCTTTTCTCTTGTCCAATACTCATCATCAGCAATTAACAGCTTATACATTCTCTTTTCCATACAGTTCTTCCTCTTTCATTGCAGGAACTGATAAATACACGGAAGTTCCTTCATCGATTCTACTCTCAACGCGCAGTCCATACTCCGTACCATAAACCATCTTCAGACGTGCATTAATATTACTAAGACCAATGGAGTTTCCCTCCTCCACCTGGTCCATACTGTTTTCTTCCAGCTTTTTGTTCATTTCACCTGAGTCCATTCCTATTCCGTTATCTCTCACCAGAATCCGAAGTTTTCCATCCTCTTCCCATGCTTTAATAAAAATTTCCTTTTCACCTCTTTTATTCTTAAGTCCATGGTTCAGCGCATTCTCCACAAGAGGCTGAATAGATATACGGGGAAGCGAGTATGCAAGCACATCCTCATCAATATCAAACTGATATTTTACCTCTTCACGCATTCGTACATCCATAACAAAAATATAGTTCTTCAAATGTACCATTTCTCTTGCAACAGTAGAATAAGGATGCTTGATATCAAGACTGTAACGAAAGAGATTAGACAGAGACTGACACAGGTTACTGACAATTTCACAATTCTGTATACTGGCTATGCTGCTCATCGTTTCCAGTGTATTATACAAAAAATGCGGATTAACCTGCGCTTGTAATGCCTTATACTCTGCTTTATTGACCAGAAGCTTATCCTGATACTGCTGTCCAATCAAGCTCTCAATAGAATCCAGCATATGATTGAATTCCTGTCCAAGCTGTCCTATTTCATCCTGTGCCTGATAGGCAACTCTTAATTCTGTTTCCCCCGAACGGATACTGGCTATCGTACTCATCAATTCCTCGAGTGGTTCTGTCAGGCGACGGGTAATATATAGATAAAGCAGTACCATTAATATACTTACACAAACCGCAATTAGAAACAGATTCTTTGTTAAGGTTCGCTGGTTCTTCTCCAAAAGAGATTGCGGCATTACAGAATAAGCACTTAAATTGAATTTTGTCTGAGAAATATGAAACAGAATTTTCTGATTATCCTGCAGATTCTCTGCCGGCTGCTCTCCCAGCATGATATGATCCGAAGTATCCTGATAGAACAGCATATTGTCATCATCCAGTGTTCCCAGTGCAGCAAACGCCCTGTCTCCTGTCGGCTGAAGCCAAACATACACCTCATCTGACGGCAGATATTTCTTCATGATTTTCTGCATAAACTTCACATCCGTATCACATACAATATATCCTATTACATTTTTAATTTTGGAAGGGTCGTAGATTTTTAGTACAAATCGCGCCATGTCCTTTTCTCTGGATGGATTATAATAACTTGAAATCAGCATCTGCGTATTATCCGACTCAACATATTCTTTTACATGCTCTGCGTTATAAACAGCCGGATTTACAAATATATCCGTTGGATAGTTATGCTTCGGTGTCGATGCCTTTCTGTATGTACTAATAATTTCATGCCTACTGTTATAAAAGTAAAGTGCCATCATACCATCATTCGCAGTAAAATTATTCTCTGCAAAATCTCTGGCAAATGTATAGTAATCTTCATGAAGTGATTCAATACTTTCATACTCTTTTAACGCATTCAAATATTCCTTATTATTATAGATACCTACCATATTTCCCTCTATCCCTTTTATGTAGGTATAAAGCTCATTTTGCATATTCACAAGAGAATTATAGCTCTCATTTCGATTCTGCTCATAAATCAAACTGGAGCTAGCATTTAGGAACAAAACAGTCTGAAGTACCAACGCTACCAGCGTACAAATAATACTTACAATCAGTATCTGGCGTTTCATACTTCCCTTGATTGGTAATCTCTTATTTATTGGCAATCCTTTCTTGATTTTCACCTTGTGCTCCTCCTGCTGTATTTCCTTTTTCAAATCTTCTATTGTCTATACTTTTACTCTTTCCTCTACTGGCACTATTCTTTACTTCAAATGAACAAACTCATTAGCGATTCCATATAATTCTCTCATATAATATGTAGCAAACAGCCACCATGCCGTCTTGCCCGGTATTGCCGAAGCTGTCAGGTCTATACTTTCTGCAACCTTTGCTGCTCTATATTCATGAAATTCATTTGTAACTATGGCAACCTCTGAGCTCCATTTATTTTTGTCTATAATTTCTTTTGAGTAAATCAAATTTTCTCTTGTAGATGCAGACTTACTTTCCATGTACAGACGACTGCTTTGAATTCCTTTATTAGTCAGATACAAATACATGCATTCTGCCTCACTGATGTCTTCTCCCGGCCCTTTTCCACCTGATAGAATACATCTTGCATTCTCATGCTTTGAAAGATATTCATACGCTGCATCCATTCTTTCTATAAGCATATGACTTGGGGTGTCACCATATACTCTGCACCCTAACACAATCACCGTTGCATTTTCTGAAGGTTTTTTCATATTGGAGCTTATCATGCAAGCCGAAAAAACAATTACAGTAAGCAAAATAAGTGCACATAATGTGCATATAACAGACAGAATAGTTCTTCCATATTTTTGTTTCCACATAGAGCTTATCATTCTTTTAGCTTGTTCCATCCATATTCCGTATGCACATAATACGCAACCAATCAGCATCCCCGTGACTGTTCCAATGTTCACACTGCTCATTAAGAATAATGGACTGCAAAACCAAAGAAAACAGAGTATTCCAATGCTCAGTACAATAATTTTCTTTCTTTTCCCGACTTTATTAATTCTATCTCTATTCTTCATGCATTGTTGCTCTTTCTCAATAATAGCTTTATCTGAGTCAATATTTTCTGTCTACCTTTCCATACTACCATTATTTAGTGAGAATTCAAATACACTCATTACTATAATTTTACGAACATTTTACGTCTACTCCATAATACTCATACAATCATTTGATACAATAAATTCAATAATACACGAAAGAATAATGAGGATGAGAAGATGGCACGAGAAACCGCATTTTATGAGATTCTTGAACAGGAGAAAATACGTTCAGTGTATCAGCCGATAGTAAAGCTTAAAAATGGAAACATATATGGATATGAAGCACTTAGCAGATCTACCGTCGCATGTTCTTACAATATAGAGGAACTATTCCAGATTGCCGGTGAAGCACATAAGCTATGGGAATTTGAAAAGCTATGCAGATCTTCAGCTCTTAAAAATGCAAAGGCAAAGCCGACAGATACCAAGCTGTTTATTAATGTTGACGCCAATATTTTTCATGATCCAAAGCTCAAATCAGGCTTCACCTGTAAAGAATTAAAGAAATATGGACTCAAGCCGGAGGATATCATCTTTGAAGTAACAGAAAAAAGTGCTATCCGCGATATTGAAATCTTCAAGGAAGCAGTCGCACATTATAAAAATCAAACATTTCAAATCGCAATTGATGACTTTGGTTCCGGATATTCAGGAATGAATCGAATTTGCGAGGTCTCACCTGATTTTATCAAGCTTGATATGCAACTGGTGCGTGAGATTGATAAAGATGAAATCAGAAAGTCGGCTGTCAAGGCAACCGTTCAGTTCTGTGACGAAGCAAATATTAAAGTTATCGGTGAAGGTATTGAGACAAAGGAAGAGCTGGATACATTGATACAACTCGGTGTCGGTTATGGGCAAGGCTACTATCTTGCCAAACCAAATGAGGAGTTTATTGAATTGAAATATGAGCAGAAGTTAATAATTAAAGGTTTTCACAACAGTATGAAATATAATCTAAAGCCAACTATATTTGATAAAATCGATACAATCTGCCACTCATCTGTCATTGCATCCTGTGATGACAGAGCTGTAGATATCTATAACATGATGCATGATTTGAAAGAAATTAAAGAAATCTACGTTGTTGATAACACACAAAAAGTACGCGGTATATTGACTAGAGCCTATCTATGTGAGAAGTTCAGTGGTCAATATGGCTATACCCTCAACCGAAATAAAAAGGTATCGGACCTGATGCAGTCTGAATTTTTGGAAGTCAATTATGATATGCGTATCGATGAAGTATCAAAAGAAGCAATGAAACGCGATTCAGAGACCGAATATGATGCTGTGGTAGTCACAAACAAGCATAAATACATAGGAACAGTTACAGTAAAGGAATTACTGAATACAGCTATTGATATCCAGGTAAAACGTGCAACAGAAGCCAATCCTCTTACAGGCCTTCCCGGAAATAACATGGTACAAAATGAACTTAAGGAGGCTATTCGAAATCATAAAAAGTTTGCAACAGCCTACCTGGATCTGGATAATTTTAAAGCATATAATGATGCATACGGGTTTTCTAACGGAGACAGCATGATTAAGCTGCTGGCCAACTGTATTCGAAAAAATATCCATAAGAAGGATTTTGCAGGCCATATCGGTGGCGATGATTTCGTCATTGTTTCCTATGAGGATGACCTGGAGCAGATCTGTAATAACATCACCATTTTATTCAGAGAATCCATATTGAAGCTCTATAACAAAGAAGATTTGAAAAGCGGATATATTATATCAAAAAACCGAAGTGGTTTTGTAGAGAGATTTCCAATGGCAACCATCTCCATTGCCATCGTAGAATGTCAAAATAGCACTGTCTTAGATGTTAAGGAATTGTCTGAAATGATTGCAAAGACAAAAAAGCAGGCGAAACAAATCCCCGGTGACAGTATCATTAAGAACCTGATTTAATTTTCTCTTCAATCGGCTTTCTATTAAACAGTTTGTTTACAGCAATGCTTTTACATAATCCATAAAAAAGACTTCCGAGAAAATCCTCGGAAGTCTTGATTTTATTGTATTTATCTACAATTAAGCGATGATTGTAGCAACACGGCCTGAACCAACT
>CAZOHM010000016.1:0-18830 GCA_964579795.1 uncultured Lachnospiraceae bacterium
TTACAATTGCAGAACCAACCAATCCACGATGTCCTGCAACATATATTTTTGCATTTTTATCCATGACACTGCCTCTGTTCCTATTTTTTGTGCTGTGCTTTGTATTCAGCGGAGCCCATACCTGCAATTGCTTTCATATCAGAATCTACCATCATTGCAACCAGACTCTTGAAGTCAACTTTGCGTTTCCAGCCTAATTCTTTCTCTGCTTTCGAACAATCTCCCCAAAGGAATTCTACCTCAGCAGGTCTGAAATAACGCGGATTGACATCTACAAGCAGTCTTCCGGTTGCCTTATCATAACCCTTTTCTCCCACACCAATACCTTTCCATTCAATTTCTATTCCAACTTCACGAAATGCCAATTCTACAAATTCTCGAACTGTATGAGTCTCATTTGTTGCAAGAACATAATCTCCCGGCTTATCCTGCTGAAGAATACGCCACATTCCTTCAACATAATCTCCGGCGAATCCCCAGTCACGTTTAGCATCCAGATTACCGAGAGACAGCTTTTCTCTCTCGTCAGCCATAATAGATGCAACTGCACGAGTGATTTTTCTAGTTACAAATGTTTCTCCTCGTCTCGGTGATTCGTGATTAAATAAAATTCCATTACATGCAAACAGATTATATGCCTCTCTGTAGTTAATAGTAATCCAATATGCATACAGCTTTGCTGCACCATACGGACTCTTTGGATAGAATGGTGTTTTTTCACTTTGTGGAGCTGTTTCAGGCAGACCTCCAAATAGCTCTGATGTAGAAGCTTGATAAAAACGACAGTGTACACCACTTTTTTTAATGGCATCCAACAAGCGCAATGTACCAATACCTGTCGTCTCTGCTGTATATTCAGGCACTTCAAAAGATACTGCAACATGCGACTGTGCAGCAAGGTTATAAATTTCCGTTGGCTGAATCTGTTCGATCAGACGATTTAAGTTACTAGAATCGGTCAAATCACCATGATGTAAAAACAACGTCTTATCTCTAATCTCTCTGTCAAAATACAAATGATCAATTCGATCCGTACTAATACTGCTGTGTCTACGGATAATTCCATGAACCTCATATCCCTTTTCCAAAAGTAGTTCTGCAAGATATGAACCATCCTGTCCTGTAATGCCTGTAATCAATGCAACATTTCTCATATAAAATCTCCTTTAATTTCAATAATAACATGTTTTTTGTTTTATTTTGCACTAGCAAAATGAAGTATACTCCTTTATAATACAACTATCTACGTTAGAAATTGCTATCTAATGGTAATATATTGCTATTATCCTACTTCAAAAAAATGGAGGGTTTCCATGTCATCTACAACATCATATATGTTGGACAATCAACATGCATCAGAGACATCAAAGTCTGACCGTATCATTGCCACACCTACAAAGTTTGCCCAAAATAATTTCTTCTATGTGCAAGAAGTCGGTCGATTGAAAAGCCTTGTCCCACATCTGTCTAAGCGGCAGAATCTAAACTCCTATCTGTTTTTTATTGTGCTATCCGGAAAAGGCACTGTTACATATAAAGGACAAAGCTTTTCCTTAGAGCAGGGGAGCTGTGCTTTTATTGACTGCAGTCAAAATTATTCACATATCAGCAGCGAGTCATCTCCGTGGGAATTAATGTGGGTACATTTTAATGGAACAAAAGCATCGGCATTCTATCAGCAATACATCAGACTGTCAGGAAACGGTGTTTTTCAAACAGTCTCCATTACACCATATGAACAGGCTCTTTCTTCACTTCTCAAAATTCATAAAGAGCGTTCTACAACAACAGAGCTCGCTTCAAATAAATACATAGTAGATATTATTACTCTTTGTTTTTTTGAAATCAAACGGGAAGACTCCATTCCAGATAATTCCACAAGCATGAAGCTCAGTCAGGTGCGAAGCTATATGGATACAAATTTTACAAAGAAGCTTAAGCTGAGCGATTTAGAAGAGATGTTCTTTATCAGCAAATTTCATCTCTCACGAGAATTCAAAAAAGCTTATGGAATAACAATTGGAGCGTATTTACTGAACTGCAGAATCGGACTTGCAAAACAGCTTCTTCGTTTCAGCAGTAAGCCAATTGAAGAAATTGCCATTCTTTGTGGAATTCCTGATACAAGTTATTTCACAAAAGTATTTAGAAAAGCTGAGCAAATGACTGCTCTGGAATATCGAAAGAAATGGGGTACTTCTGTTTCGGATAAAAAATTGTGATATATACAATTCTATGATATAATTTTAATCGAATGTTTTACGACAACAAATTCGGAAGAGGTAATTACCATGTCATTTTTTTCTGACCTGATACATAATCGCATATTTATGGTTGCAGCCATCAGCTGGGCTGTTGCACAATTACTAAAAACTTTAATCAATCTTTACTTTACCAAAAGCTTCGACCCGGAAAGGTTGTTCGGTTCAGGTGGGATGCCAAGCTCTCACTCATCAACTGTTTGTGCACTTGCTACAGCCTGCATGATGCAGTATGGTGCCGGTTCCTTTGAATTTGCCATATCTGCCATTGTTGCCATCATTGTTATGTATGATGCACGTGGTGTCAGACGGGAAACAGGAACACAGGCAGTCGTTCTGAATCAGATTATTGACTATTTTTCAAATTTAGAAAGTACAGATCATAAAATGGAATTCACACAGCAAAAGCTACAGGAGCTTGTTGGTCATACACCTTTACAGGTCATTGCCGGTGCCATCCTCGGAATCGTGATATCAATTTTCATATATCCGATACTTTGACAGCCACAGCAATTTCCTGATTGATTTTATGCCATGTACTTTGCAATTGCCTCTTGCCATGTCGCATATGAAAAATTAGTTGTCAGTTTGAACATATAATTTTCAAGAACAGAATAAGCCGGTCTGCTCGCAGAATTTGGATTCATACGAATATATTCTTCTGTCGAAACAGGAATTACCTGTGTACTCTTTCCTGCCAGGCGGAAAATTTCTTTCGTAAAATCTGCCCAGCTACACTGTCCTTCACATGTACCATGAAATAATCCATAGTTCTCAGTAGGAAGCAGATATGCAATTGCTTTTGCAAGTTCCTCTGCACTTGTCGGAGAACCAATCTGATCATTCACAACTGTAATCTGGTCATGACTTTCTGAAAGACGAAGCATTGTTTTCACAAAATTCTTTCCTTCCCCATAGAGCCATGCTGTTCTGATAATAAAATAATCCTTTGCAAATTCCTTTACAAAATTCTCACCAGCAAGCTTTGTTATTCCGTACATTGCTTTTGGTCCAACAGCATCAAATTCCGTATAAGGTTTTGTTCCGTTTCCGGCAAATACATAATCAGTCGAAACATGCATCATTTTTGCGCCTGTTTCTGTTGCAGCAATACTCAAATTTCTCGGTCCAATAGCATTAATCCGATATGCACTGTCTGCCTGAACTTCGCAGGCATCTACATTTGTATGTGCTGCACAGTTAATGACTGCATACGGTTTTTCCTCACGAAACAGATTGAGTACCATATCAAGATTCGTGATATCCAGTTCTTTCACACCCGCCACGCCAAAATCTGTGTTTACAAGCTCATACTCCGTATTTTTTGCATACAAATTGTTAATTGCATGTCCAAGCTGTCCGTTGCAGCCGGTAATAATTATTTTCTTCATTAAACATCCTTCTTTCCCATTTCTATTCTGAAAGGTTTCCTCTTTAAACATTCTTTAAGGTATAGTATACTGAAAAGGATGTTTATTTGCAAATAAATTTGTGAACATGCACAGAAAACTGGAGGATTCGATATGAACACTTTTTTCTCATCTCAAAAACAGCAGTTCACTGCTGCAGGAGTTGCTTTTCTTCATCTTGTTATTACTTTTTTTACAGATAAAATTATTTTTTCCGCTGCACCGTCTGCCGGAATCTTTGATTACTCCATATGCAAGGCTCTCACTTTTGTTGTTCTTTTTTTCTTTTACAGCAATGTTTATGAGCTGATTTTTTCTCAAGAAAGACAAAACACTCAAATATATCAAATAATTAAAAGTGCACTCCCCTATCTACTCGTTCTCATCATTGTACTAATCATTAAGCTTCCAAACGGTTATCTGAGTAATGACGAATCACTTATTTATGATGCTGCTTCAAATCTTGAGCATTATACATGGTTCTATTACCTCACAACCTATTACTACATTATTTCTCTTATGCTCATTCCTCATATGTATGGTCCAATTATCATAAAAATAATTATTGAATTTCTTGTTGTCGGCTATGTCGTATTTCGTATAAGAAATGTTTTCGGAGCAAAGCTTGGCCGCCTGAGCTATCTGCTGTTCCTGCTGTATCCGGTCATTGCATATACAACCAGTGCTCACCGTCTTCCTGTTTATTACCTGTTATATCTTGTTCTAATTACAACTCTGCTGTTTGATTATATTGAGAAGAAACAAATAGACTATTTTTCTGCCTTCTGGCTTCTGTTTCTCGGCTGTGTCCTGACGCAATGGAGAACAGAAGGAATCTATCTTGCCGTGTTAGTTCCTTTGCTTATGTTGATCGTATATAAGAATCTTCATACTAAAAAAGCTGCACTTCTTCTCATTGCCGGTTCACTGCTTCTTCAATACCTGATTTCCATCCCGCAAAACGGATTTACAGCTGCAAATCTAGATGCAGCTGCCAATGATCGCATGAAACCATTTTATGCATATACGATAACCAATATGTATCGAAACGGTCTTGACCTTGAAAAAAATGCAAACGATCTTGCTATTGTGGATCGATATCTCTCTTTGGATGCAATTTCAGCCATTAATGACTATTATGAAGATATTAATTATGAAGATGTTCTGATTCTATACCAGGAAGGCTATATCGGTACACGAGAAGACGCTACACAGCAAGATTTCATTAATTATTCAAATGCTCTCAAGCATTTATTTGTCAATAATCCCGGTGTCTTTCTCAAAACAAGATGGGGAGCTTTCTGTTATGCTGCACTTCCATTCAACATTACATTTAGTGGCTTAAATCTCCGTGCTCTTGTAGGCTTTGGTGTCAGTATTGTGAAAAGCATCTCCTATAATTTGTTTATTCCGCTATTACTCGTTATCCTGCTGTGCATTTATACGTTGTTTCGTAAACGCTGGTTTTCATTTTTTGTGACAGGCGGTCTGCTTGCCCACTGGTTCATCGTTTTCATTCTTGCACCAGCCTCATATTTCAAGTATTATTTTCCTGTATATATTATTGCATATTTTTATCTTCTGCTTCTTATTCTGCAGTATTTCTATAATAGAACACATGAAAATAAACTACGTATCCTCTGTTAATGTTTTTTGCTTATTACGTAGAAACGTCCTGACGGATATTTCCTGTCAGGACGTTTCTGTTTATTTTATCAAACCAAGTCTGTTAATAGCACTGAAAATTGCCCTTACAGATGCACGGGTAATGTTGGAGCTGACACCTACTCCATATGTCACTCTTCCATCATCTGCGTTCAGTAAATGAATATATGCAGCTGCCTGTGCATTAGAACCGCCCTGGAGAGCATGTTCTTCATAATCCAGCACCTTGATATTCACGCCAATGCTTTCTCTGATTCCACGTTGTACAGCATCAATAGGACCATTTCCAACAGCTTCGAAAGAAGCTTCTTTCCCATGATTTGTATACACCAGTGTAATATGTGTATCAAATTCTGAATCAACTGCATCACTCTTATCATCAACACTTAACTTTCTAAAATGCAGAGGTTCTTTCTTTTCAATATAATTTTCTCTGAATGCAGACATAATTTCTTCTGGAGATACCTCACCCTGCTTTTCTGAAAGAAGCTGAATTACCTTTGCAAACTCCTTATGCATACCCTTTGGAAGCTTAAATCCAAAATAAGTATCCATTACAAATGCGATGCCGCCCTTACCGGATTGAGAATTTATTCTGACAATCGGCTCATATTCTCTTCCAATATCAGCTGGGTCAATCGGCAAATAAGGTACCTGCCAAGTATTCATTCCTCTTTCCTTCATTGCCTTGACACCCTTGTTGATTGCATCCTGGTGCGAGCCGGAAAAAGCCGTAAATACAAGTTTGCCGGCATATGGATGTCTTTCATCAATCGACATTTTACAGCAACGTTCATATACTTCAATAATTTCATTGATATGTTCCAGTTCAAGTTCAGGATCAACCCCTTGAGAGAACATATTATATGCAATATTTAATACATCTATATTACCGGTACGTTCCCCATTCCCAAACAGTGTGCCTTCAACTCTTTCTGCGCCAGCCAATAATGCAAGCTCGGTTGCAGCAATTCCTGTACCTCTGTCATTATGTGGATGTATACTCAGTATAATGCTCTCACGATTTTTGAAATTCTTATTCATCCATTCAATCTGATCAGCGTATACATTAGGTGTATTCATTTCTACAGTTGCAGGGAGATTCATAATAACTTGATTTTGCTCTGTAGCTCCCCACTCTTCCTGTACTGCTGTACAGATATCAAGCGCAAATTCCACTTCGGTTCCGGTAAAGCTCTCAGGAGAATATTCCAGAATAATGTTACCTGGGAAAGAAGCTGCTCGTTCCTTTACCATTCGTGTACCATCTACTGCAATCTTAATTATTTCTTCCTTGGACATACCGAATACAACGTCTCTTTGTAATACAGATGTCGAATTATATATATGTACAATTACATTCTTTATTCCCTGAATGGATTCAAACGTTCTGTCAATCAGTTCTTCTCTACACTGTGTTAAAACCTGTACTCGAACATCATCAGGAATCATTTTTCGATCTACCAGCTGACGAAGAAAATCAAATTCAATCTGTGAAGCAGCCGGAAAGCCAATCTCTATTTCCTTGAACCCAAGCTTAATAAGCAGTTCAAACAGCTCCACCTTTTCCTCTACTACCATCGGATCAATCAGTGCCTGATTTCCGTCTCGCAAATCCACACTACACCATATTGGTGCCTTCGTAATTTCCTTATTTGGCCATTCTCTCTCTTTATATTCAATGACCGGATTTTTTTTATATCGTTTATAATCCAACATTTACCTGTCCTCCATATTTTATACTATAATATTTCTGCCTCGACCGGGTCTTTTAGACATAGGAAGGCTTCCCCGTAAGCTTTCCCATCACAGTCTTTCACAATCTCTGGAGTCGGTAAATCACACTATATTTCACAATAATTGACAATTTGTTTCTGACTATTTTTTTAGCCCCATTTCCGTTCACTTCTTTCTTACTATTTTAGCTTACGCTAATGAGATACATTATACATGATAGGTTTTGAAAAAGCAACTGCAAACAAAACAACAAGCCGGCTAATTAGCCGACTTATTGTTTTGCTCATATGTAATATAGATATGATTTTAATTATTCACCCAAACCATTTTCAATCGCTTCAACAAGTGTCTTTAAAGCATCTTGCTCGTCTTCACCCTCGCAGACAAACTCAACCTCATCTCCACACTTCACACATGCACCCAAAACACTCAATACACTTTTGGCATTTGCTGTGCTTTCTCGAAAATTAAATGTTATCAACGACTTAAACTGCATAGCTTCCTTGCATAGGATTCCAGCCGGTCTTAAGTGCAAACCCGTAGGATTTTTAATGACTACCTTCTGGCTTACCATATCATAACGACCTCCATTCATCATTCTTCAAGTATTGGGCATCCTGTCACCGGAGTTCACCAGATATTTTACCCACAACGTAATTATAGCATTAATTGTACAATTTCACAAGCATTTTGCCAGTTATTATGTTTTTTTTATACAAATTAACAACAAATATTTACAACATAACATCTTGTATCAACTCAGCAAGTTTCTTTGCCTCTTCTTCTATTACTTTCTGATCTTTACCTTCAATCATAACTCTGACAAGCGGCTCCGTTCCGGACGGACGAATCAGAACTCTTCCTTTTCCGTCAAATTCTTTTTCAAGTTTTTCAATTGCATTTGCAATCTCCGGGTACTCCATAAATGTTTCCTTCTTATGTGTAGGAACTTTTGCATTCACAAGTGCCTGCGGAAGTACCTCCATGATTTCCTTCAGCTTTGACAATGGTTTTTTGCTTTCCACCATAACCTCAAGTAGATGAAGTGCAGATAGTAAGCCATCTCCGGTCGTATTCTCATCCAAAAAGATAATATGACCTGACTGTTCTCCACCAAGATTTGCGTCTATTTCACGCATCCTCTCCAGTACATATCTGTCTCCAACCTTTGTCTTTTCGATTGTAATACCTTTTTCTTCTCCCATCAAAAAAAAGCCAAGATTACTCATAACCGTTGCAACAATTGTATTATTTTTCAGTTTCTTTTTCTTTTTCATATAGTATCCGATGATTGCCATAATTTCATCACCGTCTACTTTATTTCCGTTTTCATCAACAGCCAGCAGACGATCTGCATCTCCATCAAATGCAAGTCCTACAGCAGCTTTCTCATATACTACTCTTGCCATCAATTCTTCCAAATGAGTCGAACCACAGTTTGAATTGATATTCGTTCCGTCAGGATTATTATGAATCGCAATTACTTCTGCGCCAAGCTCCTTCAAGGTTTCAATAGAGGTATAATAGGAAGCACCTTCTGCACAATCCACTACAATCTTCATGCCCTTCAATTCCACATTGACTGCTTTCATTGCATGATTAATATACTCTTCTCTTGCATCTGTCCTATATTTAATCTTGCCAACCCCGGATCCAGTTGGCATTGGCAGGGAAGACAAATCTCCTTTAATCAGTGCTTCTATCTCATCTTCAATCGAATCCGGCAGCTTATATCCCTCTCCATTAAAAAACTTAATTCCATTAAACTCCACCGGATTATGAGATGCGGAAATTACAACACCGGCATCAACCTTATATTTTCTAGTTAAATATGCAACCGCTGGCGTAGGAAGAACTCCTGCATAAACTGCATTCGCTCCGACAGAACAAATGCCTGCCATCATTGCATTAGCCAGCATATCTCCTGATATTCTCGTATCGCAGCCCACCATAATTGTAGGCTTATGTGAGTTGTGCTTTGTCAGGACATATGCACCCGCCTGCCCAAGCTGCATTGCTAACAACGGCGTCAATTCAGTATTTGCAACGCCTCTGACTCCATCTGTACCAAATAATCTACCCATTTTATTCTTCTCCTATCGTTTTCGTAGTATCCTCATTTACTGGTTGAATCGTCGTTCCAATGGGATTTAGTATTACTTCCATATAGACCTGTTCCGTTACCGAAACGCCTGACGGAAGTGTCAAATTGACTTCTCCATCATTCGATCCACTTTGAGGTGTTCCTTCTTCAACAGGCTCTTCTCCATCATCCACAGCTGCACGCGGTACAAGTTTTGACGCATCAATCACACCAGTCACGGCTGTACCATCCAGCTGATTAAATGTTTCGCCAAGACCTTGGACTCCAATTCTCTTTGTCCCACCAATATCTACCAGTACTGCTGTATAACCCTCCGGTACATTTTCAATCACGATATTTGTTGTCGGAATATCAATATCTTTTCTTTCAAGCTGACCTACATATGCTGTTACAACTGCATTCCCATCAAACTCACTATTAGCAAAGCGAACTCCCTTTGGTAAATATTTTTCCAAATTGATTGTAACGACTACATCTTTGTTTGCTCCGGCAACTGATATTGCTTCTGACGGAATCGAAATTGCGCTCAAATCGTCAAAGTTATCGCCATCTCCTGCAACGGCTACTGTAGATGGATTACTTTCTACCGCTCCAGTTGCACCATATCCATCTGCCGGTGTTCCAGAGATTGCAAATGCTAACGGAATTTCCTTTGTCTCTAGAATTTCAGCATCTACATGCACTTCTGTTACACTGCATTTAATCATATCATCCTCAACAATCGTATCTGCTGCATCATAAAGATTAACAGCAGCACTAGTTGAAATATCATGATTCATACCGGTTACATCAATCACAGCCTTCACTTCTGTAATTGATGATACAATTGAAGTAGGTCCTGATACAGAAAGCATATTAACTGATGGCGTAACTTTTCCTATAATATATCCAGCATTTGGGCTTCCCGTTGTTTCCACCGCAATCTCGAACTGCTTTCTCTGCAAATCTTCGATCTGCACTTTCAGGTTTTTAGTTCTTGGTGAAATTGATTCAATTCTATCCGAATACCTTGTAGAACGAACTTCAATTACAACTGTATCCATAAATGTCATATCTTTCATATCTGCTGTCGCTTTAATATAATCCTTACTCATTTCCTCAATTACAGATCTTTTTGCTGAAACTACAACAGATATCGTATCGCTTCCGTCAAGGATTTCATAAGTTTTTCCCTCACTTGTAATCGCGTCACCATTAACAACCTCGACAGGAATACCTGTATAGGTTCTGCTGATAACCGGATCGTCCACATTTACCACCACAAGCCACAGGAACATTGCTGCTATCACAGCAATAATCTTCAGGCCGATATTATTTGTCAGTATGCTTTTCATTCTTCGACCTGCCTTTCCAGAATTTGAATTTCTTCTCTTCTATAACTTTATTCTGTATCAGCTGAAGCTTCGTGCGAAGCAGATCTGCATCAACATTCCGAAACAGTTCTCCACCGAGTGCAACAGATACTCTGCCTGTTTCCTCTGACACAATAATAGTAAGAGAATCTGTCACTTCTGAAATACCAACACCCGCACGATGACGTGTTCCAAGTTCCTTGCTTAATTCCATATTATCTGAAAGAGGAAGATAGCAGGTTGCTGAAACAATTCTGTTTTCTCGTACAACAACAGCTCCGTCATGTAACGGAGTATTATGCTCAAAAATATTTATCAATAGCTGACTGGAAACAACAGAATCCAGAATAATACCTGTTCTCTCATAGTCAATCAGCGGATCATTCTGTTCTATAACAATTAAGGCTCCTGTTTTGGCTTTGCCCATTTCAAAGCTTGCTCTGACAATTTCACTGATTGTTTTGTCACTAAAAAGTTCTCCAGAAACTCTCGTATTATCAAATTGAAAAATCGAAGTCAGCATATTCTTTCTTCCAAGCTGCTCCAATGCTTTTCGAAGCTCCGGCTGAAAAACAACAACCATAGCTGTTACGGCTACACTGAATACATTTTTGGCTATCCACAAAATTGTTGTCATGCTGAATATTGCTGCAAGCAAAACAAAGACCAAAATCACAATAACACCTTTCATAAGCGACCAGGCTTTTGTGTTCTTGATCCATACAAGCACATTATAGACAAGGAAAGAAATAATAATAATTTCTACGATATCCGTCCACATGATTCGTGGCATAGATAACAACGTTAAATATCTTTCTGAAAATGTAGTTAAATTTTCAATAATCTGTCCCATTCAAATTCATCCTAAACAATTTTCTTTTTTGAGTTACTGATTTTTCGGAGGTCTTTTTTGTGGATTAATTCTTTTAACTCTTACCTGTGGAACCTCCATAGAAAGCTTAGGTATCGCTTTCACATAATAATAGTATTCATCATCTTCAAACTGTACCTGCTCTGTCCTGGAATAATCCACATTAAAAACAAAGAACTGAATAACCAGAACTATCATTGCCGATACAATTGTTCCAAATATTGCTCCAACCGCACTAATATCCGCATCCATGGACACACTGCCAATTAATACAATCAGTAAATCCACAATTGCGCCTGCTCCAAGAGCGATTTGCCAGGAAAAATTAATGGACAACCGTTTTATGATATATACAAGAATCACAGTGACAGAAAAAGCAATTACCATCAAAATCATCGTATCATTTTTAATCAGACTGTCTATTACATAACGGAATCCTGATAACGCATTTTCTGCATCTTCACTTCCTGTCAGCTGTTCAGAATTGTTTTTTACATAATTTAAGATATAATAGACTACTACTCCACAGCTTACTGAAATACTGGACAGTGGATTTCCAACAAATCCCATTGTTAATGGCATGATATACGGCACTTTTAAAACGAAGCAAATGGGAGTCAAAATCACAGCAACAGCGTCCTTTGGTGTAAATCTGAAATACAGCACAAACATCAACAGAAAAACAAGACCAACAACAATGGCACACTCCAGTGATAATGCATACATATGCAAAACAATAATCAACGCAGCAAGCAATATCATTACATTCAACGGCATGAATGAACTAAGCAATGCGACAATTAATACTATGGCAGGATTTTTTATTCTATTCATGAATCCTACATTACTGTTAATTATTATTAATGTAAACAGCATTGTTAAAAATTTCAAAACTGGCGTAATGTAAATCTCAAAGCGAGCATATATTCTAATTAATTGCTCCTTTATAGTAAGTAAATTTGTCATCGTTTCCGATCCCTTTCAATCTGTTATTTCTAATCCGCAGTGTAGTTAACGTCTTCCTTCGTTTTCATACATCTCATACAATTCACGAAGCTGCATGCCATAATTTTTAATATGACGCTTTGCCCTGCTATAGCGATAAGAATATACAAAATAGGAAATCAACAAATATACTGCCATCACGGCAGCATATCTTACAAGAATATCCTTGCAAAAAACAACGATATCCATTTTATAGAATTCTGTTAAAAAAATCTCCAAATCATATAAAATATACAAAGCAACTACAACAGCAAATCCACACGAAACATATATTGCAGATTTCAACACTTGAAAGCTGATATAATCTCCACGAAAATATCCGCATATTGAAATATCTTTCTTACCACCTGTTTCCTCAAAGGCTGCCATTTTAGTCATTAATTTAATTCGTTCTTCATTTAGCATAATTACTGTCCTTTTAATGATTATCCAAATAACGCATCTTCGGATTGTCTCTTGTATCCTTCCTTGGCTGAGGCTTTGGCATTTCCGTTTTTTTACTTGCATTTGAAAATGTATTTACCATTTCATTTTTGCATTTATCACAAAAACGTCCTGTTCTAATAGGAGCTCCGCATACCTCACAGTTTATGCCTGTAGCTGCGCCTTCAGCAAACACGAGTCTCTCTTCCCTGACCCATTGTCTGATTTGACCTTCTTCTACTTCACAGGACTTTGCAACATTGGCTACAGATGTATCAATGTTAGTCTCAACAAACTGCTTTACCTCCTGGAATTTCTTCTCAAGTGCTTCTCTGCATGCAGGACAAACTGGCTGACCTGAAAAATAATTAAAAATCCGTCCACACATTTTGCAATTTCTTACATTCATAGCAATTCCTCCTAAAGATTTTCTCCTATGCTCAGCACTATAAAATAGATATTACCAATTCCGCATTCCTGTAAACAATGCGCTGCTTCATCAAGTGTACTTCCTGTTGTATATATATCATCAATGAGTATAACTGAATTTAATTTTACATCATTTTGCACTATTTTAAAAGCCTTTTTCAAATTATTTTCTCTTTCGAACGCATTCAGATTTTTTTGTGCTTTTGTTTTCTTCACTCTATACAGCAAATCATCGACTACACGCATATTCATGCGTTTTCCAAGTTCTTCTGCAATCAGCTGCGCCTGATTATATCCACGTGTTCTTTGACGGCTTTTATGTAACGGAACAGGGATTAACGCCTGTGCACCCCATTCTATAATCTTTCTACCAAGCATCCGTTCTATCTCCTTGGCATAATAAACTGCATACTCCTGTCTTCCTCCATACTTAAACCGGTATATGCTTGTTCTCATTACTTCGTTATATACAAACACAGACCGACCTTCTGCAAAAAAATGCTTTCTATTCAGACAGTCCACGCAGAACTCATCATCAGACTGTTTGAGCGGTTTTCCACATTTCATGCAGTAACTGTTTTCTACATACTCAAGCTTTTTTAAACACAACTCACATGCATCGCTGCCAAAGGGAAGAACTATGTCATCACAAATCGGACATCGTTTCGGAAATAGCCCTTCAATTATTCCATTCCATATTTTCCTGATCATTTTCCTCCTGATACATTTCCTGTATTTTCTCTGAAAGATTTGTAAAACGCTTTTGCTCGTCTGTATTTTCTATCATCCGTTCAATTTGTTCTTCATTTCCAATCAGGGTTACACACTTTTTGGCACGTGTCACACCCGTGTAAAATAAATTTCTGTTAAAAAGCATATGTGGTCCGTTTAAGATTGGAATAATTACTGCCGGATATTCACTTCCCTGTGACTTATGAATTGTTACAGCATATGCCAGTTCCAGCTCATCCAGTTGTGCAAATGGGTATTGTACAATTCTATGCTCTTCGTATTCTACTGTCATTTGTTCAGTATAGTGATTGATTGTTTTTACAATTCCTATATCTCCGTTAAACACGCCAAGACCCTTATCAATTGGTATTCCGTATTTGCTACAGATTTCCCACTCAACCTGATAATTATTCTTGATCTGCATAACCTTATCACCTTCTCTAAATAGCGTATTTCCATATTCCTTCTCCTCCTTTTGATCATTAGGAGGATTTAAGTATTTCTGCAGAATCGGATTTAATGTTTCAACACCAAGTGCACCCTTTCGCATAGGAGTCAGCACTTGAATCTCATATGGTCTGGCGTCAACATACTTAGGAAGTTTTTCCTTAATCAATACGACAATATTTTTCATAATTACATTCACATCATCTCGTCTCAGAAAAAAGAAATCACTGCTTTTATTATTTAGATCCAGCTCTTCACCATTTTTTATTTTATGCGCATTAATAATAATGTCGCTTTGCTCTGACTGGCGAAATATCTTTTTTAGGCACACAACAGGAAAGCAGCCTGATGCCATCAAGTCTTTCAACACTGCCCCCGGACCTACCGAAGGAAGCTGGTTTGTGTCTCCAACAAGAATCAATCTTGTTCCAATTGTGATTGCTTTCAATAATGCAGTAAACAACGGCAAATCGACCATCGACATTTCATCAATAATAATCACATCTGCCTCTAATGGATTTTCTTCATTTTTTTCAAACGAGTAACCCTTTGTATCTGTTTCTGAGATTTGATTCAATTTTAAAAGTCGTTGAATTGTACTTGCCTCATAACCGGTTGCTTCAGTCATTCGTTTTGCTGCTCTTCCGGTTGGTGCAGCAAGAAAAATATCCATCCCTTCCGATTCAAAATATTTGATGATTGTGTTAATTGTTGTTGTTTTGCCGGTTCCAGGTCCTCCGGTAATAATCATTGTACCATGCATTATACTCTGAATAACTGCAGACATTTGCAGCTGTTCAAGTTCAATTTCCCCTGAGTGCATTAAATGCTTTAATTTCTTTTCAATCTGCTCTTCTCTTTCTTCAAAACAGACATTCAAATCATGCAGCATTCTTGCACAATTCAGTTCTAAATAGTAATAATTTGAAGCGTAAACGAACGTGCCTGCTTTTTCTTCGTGTATGATGAGTTTTTTTTCCATTGCAAGATTAGAGGTTTGAATCCATATTGCCTCATCCTGTACTTCCAGCAGGCTTTTTGCACGCCGGAGCATCAAATCCTTCGGAAGACAGCAATGTCCTTCTTGAATTGCATTTAGCAGTATATACAATATTCCACTGCGGATTCGATAATCTGAATCAGTATGAATTCCGACTCGTCCTGCGATTTCATCTGCAATACGAAAGCCTACTCCATTAATATCTTCTGCAAGCAGGTACGGATTTTCCTTTATGATGGAATAGGTTTCAGCTCCATACTGATGAAAAATCTTTATTGCAAGCGTATTGGATATTCCATATTGCTGCAGAAAAACCATGATTTTCCTCAAATCCTGTTTTTCAATGACCTGCATTGCTATTTCGCGTGCCTTGTTATCACTAATGCCCTTCACTTCCGAAAGGCGCTCCGGCTCCTCCTCAATGATTCGGAACGTCTCTTCTCCAAACATTTTAACAATTCTAGCTGCCAATGCTGCTCCAATACCTTTGATTGCTCCTGAACCCAGATAACGTTCAATCGACTCGATGTCCTCCGGTTCTTTGATTTCATAGCTTTTCATGGAAAACTGTTCGCCATAGACCGGATGTGTAATATACTCTCCAGTCAGCTCCACATTTTCTCCTTCGTCAGCATAACGAAACATTCCAACACAAGTCAGCTCCTTTGTCCCGGAAATCAGATTAAGAACCGTATACCCATTTTCATCGTTGCGATAAACTATATGTTCAATATATCCCTTTACTGTATCCATTCCTCACCTGCTGTTTCACATAAATCGAGCCAAAATGCGATTTACATTTTGGCTCGATTTATATTATACTTCATAGTTTCTTTTCATCTGTTCATATAGCATCTGAGCCAACCCATTTTCCTGCTGACCCGACGCACTCTTTGCATATTCTGTCATCAGATTTCCTTCATAATAATCCATCAATGTCTTATCAGCACCTTCACGTTCTTCACCCGGTACAATACTGCTTTTCATTTCTTTAAAGACCTGCTCAATAAAATATGTTTCAAACTCCTTACAGACTTTCATTAACTCCTCGTCTGTTGCCTTTGACATATCAGATTTTGCTGAAGATTCAACATTGCTTGTCGTAGAAGACGTCTGTCCAGCTGTTGAAGTCGTATAATTTGAATAAATTGAACTGATATCCATCTAATCACTCCTATCTTCTGAGTTCATTGGCTTCCTGCATCATTGTATCTGCAGCCTGAACGGCTTTGGAATTCATTTCATACGCACGCTGTGCGATAATCAGATTTACCATTTCATCTGCTACCTGAACATTTGAATTTTCCAAATATCCCTGACGAATTTCACTTTTCTTCAAATTTGCATTTGTTGCTTCATTTAAAGGAGCTCCAGAAGCAGCTGTTACCATATAAAGTGTATCACCTGTTTTATCCAATCCTGACGAATTCTGAAACTGATACACACCAATCTTCATATTTGGAATCTGCTGTAAATTGTTTTTTGCGTCCGGATACCACAGCTGACCATTCGTATCAACCTGAACTCTGTTAGAAATATAATTTGCCGGTATTGTAATTGGATTCCCGACAGAGTTAAGAACCGGAAGACCATCTGTATTAGACAATGTCATCAAACCGTTTGCTCCAGCAGAGAATATAAAATTACCATTTCTCGTATAATATGTATTTCCATCTTCGCCCTTTAATCCAAAGAATCCATCACCATTAATGGCAAATGCTGTGTCACTCTCGGATTCTATCAATGAACCCTGTTTAAACTGTGATGTGATTGCTGCATTTCTAACACCAAGACCAACCTGTGCACTTACAGGCTTATTTTCTCCATTTGCCGTTGTAGTTCTTGTCTGAATTGTCTGATAAAGCAGAGATTTGAATTCATTCGTCTCCGTTTTGTAGGATACCGTATTTACGTTTGCAAGGTTATTTGCAATTGTATCTACATTGTTCTGCTGTCCAATCATACCACTTGCGGCTGTCCATAATGCTCTTACCATACTAATCTCCTTCTTTGGTTTTTACTGCGCTAAACCATCATCTGTCTACAGCTTACCAACATCATTTACTGCTTTACCAAGCGTCTCATCATATGCCTGAATAATCTTCTGATTTGATTCATATGCTCTTGTAAAACTGATCAAGTCAACCATTTCCTGAACAACCTGAACGTTTGAACTCTCAAGATATCCAGAATACACAACTGCTTCTGCGTCCTGCTCCGTTGCCCCCTCTACTGGCTGTACATAATTTTCTCCATATTTTTCGAGGTAATTATAATCTTCAAAATCCGTAATCTGAATCTGACCAACCTCTGCATTACCCTGACGGATTACACCCATTCTGTCAACACTAAAATCCTTAAGAGGATCTAACACAATATGATGACCATTTACATCAAGAAGAAAATCACCATTTTTATTTACAAGCTCTCCATTCACATTCAATGTAAAGGAACCGTCTCTTGTATATTTGACTGACGCTTCGCCCTCAGCTTCCTCTGTTCCCTTGCTCATAAACTCTACAGCGAAAAAGCCTTTGCCTGACAATGCCATATCAAACGTATTGCCTGTTTCGTGAAGTGCTCCCTGACTGTAATCAGTATAGTTTTCTCCAATCTTTACACCCATGTTCATGACTCCAAGTCGTTTTGCACCCCATGGCTCAGATGTATCTTTAATCTTGTATGCCAGAACATCTTTGAATGCTTCTGAAGTAGTTCCTTCTTTTTTGAAACCGGTCGTCGCAGCATTTGCCATATTATTTGACAAAACATCAACCCGTCTCTGTTCATTCATCATGCCGGTACTGGCTGTGTATAATCCCTTTACCATACCTTTTCCTCTCTGCTTATTCCAGCTCTTCTGAATATCCTGCAAGGAATTCCACAAATTTACCTGTTCCAATCGCTACTGCGGTCATTGGATCCTCAGCAGTCATTGTATTAATACCTGTTTTGTATGCAATTAAGTCTTCAAGTCCACGTAATAAACTTCCGCCACCAGTCAGAACAATCCCACGATCGGCAATATCTGCTGCAAGTTCTGGTGGTGTTCTCTCCAACACGCTGTGAATAGCTTCCACTATCTGAGAGGTTGTCTCACGAAGTGCTTCTTCTGTCTCTTCTGAAGAAACCTTTACTGTTCTCGGTAATCCGGTAACAAGATTTCGTCCTCTGACTTCAAGATAATCAATTTCCGGTCTCTTAAACGCAGCACCAATCTTAATCTTCAAATCTTCTGCTGTACGCTCACCAATTAACAGGTTATGTTTCTTTCTCATATATCTGACAATTGCTTCATCAAAATCATCGCCTGCAATTTTGATGGATGTACTGACCACTCTCGTGACCATCTCCGGCGTGATTCTGAAAAAGTTCAAAACCTTCGCGGGCAAACC
>CAZOHM010000016.1:18840-52345 GCA_964579795.1 uncultured Lachnospiraceae bacterium
TTTTGATGGATGTACTGACAACGGTACCGCCAAGAGAAATAACTGCTATATCTGTTGTTCCACCACCAATATCAACAATCATATTTCCACAAGGCTTACTGATATCTATTCCTGCACCAATTGCTGCTGCAATCGGTTCTTCTATAATTGCAACCTCACGTGCTCCAGCCTGATATGTTGCATCCTCAACTGCCTTTTTTTCTACTTCAGTAACTCCACTTGGTACACATACACTGATACGTGGTTTTCTAAAGCTCTTCTTTCCCATTGCCTTCTGAATAAAGTATTTCAGCATCTTTTCCGTGACGGTGTAATCAGAAATAACACCCTGTCTTAACGGTCGAACTGCTACAATATTTCCCGGTGTACGACCAAGCATCAGTCTGGCATCCTCACCAATAGCTTTAATTTTATTGGTATCCCTGTCGAAAGCGACTACGGACGGTTCTTTCAAAACAACACCCTTTCCACGGATATAGACAAGGATACTTGCCGTACCAAGGTCGATTCCTATATCGGTATAAACCATAATCATATTCCCCTTTCACATGGTTCTATATTTACATTTTTACCAAAAAATTCAAATAATAATCACAAACATACGATTACAGTATACCGCAAAGCTATTCAATTTTCAAAGGTTTTATACATTTTTCATAAATTGTAATACAGCAACAGAAAAATGCATGAAAAACAGGCGGTTCCATCCGTTTGTTTTCATGCATCCATGCAAATCTATATTTTTTTTATCGGACAAACTTTAGAAAAACTTTATAGTAAGACTTGTTTTATTTGTTTAATTAATTTTCTTACTGCTTTTTCTGTTTGTTCAACATTTTATCTATAAAATACCCTGTATAAGATTCTTTCACCTTTGCAACTGTTTCCGGTGTTCCTTCAGCAATGACAGTACCACCACCATCTCCGCCTTCAGGACCCATATCAATAATATAATCTGCTGTTTTGATTACATCCAGATTATGTTCTATAACAACAACTGTATTTCCGCCTTCTGTAAGCTTATGCATAATTTCTACAAGTTTATGAACATCCGCAAAGTGAAGTCCTGTTGTTGGCTCATCAAGAATATAAATTGTTTTTCCGGTACTTCGTTTGCTAAGTTCAGTCGCAAGCTTAATACGCTGAGCTTCTCCGCCTGACAGAGTCGTGGATGGCTGACCAAGCTTGATATAGGAAAGACCAACATCATAAAGAGTTTCTATTTTTCTCCTGATTGATGGAATATTTTCAAAGTAACCCAATGCTTCTTCTACTGTCATGTCTAAAACATCATAGATGTTTTTCCCACGATAGCGTACCTCCAGCGTTTCTCGATTATAACGTTTTCCGCTGCACACCTCACACGGTACATATACATCTGGCAAAAAATGCATTTCAATCTTTATAATTCCGTCTCCACTGCAGGCTTCACAACGACCACCCTTTATATTAAAACTGAACCGTCCCTTACTATATCCTCGCTCCTTTGCTTCAGCTGTGGATGCAAACAAATCTCGAATCTGATCAAACACTCCAGTATACGTAGCAGGGTTTGAACGCGGTGTACGTCCAATCGGAGACTGGTCAATTGCAATTACTTTATCCAGCTGTTCTATTCCCTGTATCTCTTTATGTTTACCAGGTATTGTTCTTGCCCGGTTTAATACTTTTGCCAGCTTTTTATATAAAATCTCATTTATCAGTGAGCTTTTACCTGACCCTGACACGCCGGTAATACATGTCAGTATCCCAAGTGGTATTTTCACATCAATATTTTTCAGATTATTTTCAGCTGCACCAACAATTTTCATGTAGCCAGTCGGTTTTCTTCGTTTCTTCGGAATGGGAATCTGTAATTTCCCGCTCAGGTATTTTCCTGTAATTGAATTTTCATTTTGCATAACCTCCTGAGCTGTCCCAGCCGCAATAATCTCTCCTCCGTGTTCTCCGGCACCTGGACCAATATCTACAAGAAAATCTGCAGCTAACATCGTATCTTCATCATGTTCTACAACTATCAGACTGTTTCCTAAATCACGCAGATTTTTCAATGCGTGCAAAAGCTTATCATTATCCCTCTGATGCAAACCAATACTTGGCTCATCCAGAATATATGCCACACCAACAAGGCCAGATCCTATCTGTGTCGCAAGTCGAATACGCTGCGCCTCTCCTCCTGATAAAGATGATGTCGCTCTTGACAGTGTTAAATAATCCAGTCCGACTTCCATAAGAAAGCCAAGTCTGGATTTTATTTCCTTTAATATCTGTCTTCCAATCAATTCCTGTTGTTCGGAAAGCTCTATTCCTTCCATAAAACCTGTTAAATCTCTTATGGACATAGATGTCGTTTCATAAATATTCTTACCACCAAAGGTAACTGCCAATGCTCCTTTTTTCAATCGCATTCCACCGCATTCCTTACATGGTGTAATTCGCATATACGACTCATATTCCTGCTTCATAACATCAGATGCAGTTTCACGATAACGTTTTTCTACATTTTTAATAATGCCTTCAAATGCCACGTCATAAACACCTTCACCGCGCATTCCTTTGTAATGCACTTTAATCTCTTTACCATCTGTTCCGTGTGTCAGAATATCCTTCACATCCTGGCTGAGTTTTTCATATGGCGTCTTTAAATCAAATTTATATTCCTTTGTCAAAGCTTTTAAAATCGCATAAGTAAAACTGGACGGATCTGTGCAGGACTGCCACCCATTAACTGCTATCGCACCTTCGGCAATGCTGAGAGATTTATCGGGTATAATCAGCTCCTCATCAAATTCCATCTTGTATCCAAGCCCCAAACAAACAGGACAGGCACCAAATGGATTGTTAAACGAAAAGCTTCGCGGTTCAATTTCATCAATACTGACATTGCAGTCAGGACAGGCAAAGCTCTGAGAAAATGTCAGCTGTTCCTTGCCGACTACATCAACAAAAACAAGTCCATCCGACAATTCCATAACACTTTCCAGCGAATCTGTCAGTCTTTTTTCCATCCCCTCTTTAACAACAAGACGGTCCACAACTATTTCAATACTATGTTTGATATTTTTGTCGAGTATAATTTCTTCAGAAAGCTCGTACATATTTCCGTCTACACGCACACGAACATAGCCGCTCTTCTTTGCACGTTCAAGAACCTTTGAATGCTCTCCTTTTCTTCCTCTGACAACAGGTGCAAGCAATTGTATCTTTGTTCCTGTCGGCAAATGAAGTATTGCATCAACCATCTGGTCTACCGTCTGCTTTTTTATCTCTTTTCCACAAACAGGGCAGTGAGGAATTCCAATTCTTGCATACAACAGTCTAAAATAATCGTAAATCTCTGTAACAGTTCCTACTGTAGAACGAGGATTTCTGTTTGTAGATTTCTGATCGATTGAAATTGCAGGTGGAAGTCCTGAAATATTCTCGACTTCAGGCTTCTCCATCTGACCAAGAAACTGTCTGGCATAGGACGATAGCGATTCCATGTACCGACGCTGACCCTCTGCGTAAATTGTATCAAAAGCAAGCGATGATTTTCCTGAGCCACTGAGGCCAGTCATAACAACAAGCTCATTACGAGGAATGTCAATTGAAACATTTTTTAAATTGTGCTCATTTGCTCCACGAATCCGAATATATTTTTTATTACTACTATTATTATTGGCCATATACTACCTCAAATTTCTCTAAACAAATTGTTTCCTTAGTTTTTCTGTCAACTGCAAGCAGCTGGAGTTCTCCTTCCGACATATACCGACGCTGCACGCTCAATGCAAATTCATGAATTCCATCAAACTCTGCCGTTCTGTGAAGCGAACAATAATCGGTTTCAATATAGGTATCTCCTATCTTTGCATAAATATCATACTCCGCCTCACGATCCTTCGATCGGAACATCCCGCCAAGCAAAATTACGTTTTCTCCGGCATCCGGATTCAGATAAAGTGTTGATCCATCTCTTCTGACACCAGAAATACTCGTCAATGCATAGCTTAAATCTTTATTTGTATTCTCCATCTTGTTTCCATAAAATGGCTTCTCATAATAATAATTTGTAAAATCACAAAGCACCGGCATTTCGCTTGATATGCTTCGCTCAGCTGTTTCAAAAATAACAGCGTCCGGGAAAACAAGATTCACAAAGTATTGCAAATAATCAAAATTCTGGCGATGTACAAAGTACACCTCTTTAAATCGGTTGTTATAATAACGTTGATAGTTTCCGAAATAGCTGTCTGTAAAGACAAGCAAAACATCATCATTCGGACAGTCCGGATACATATAGTGTGAATAAAATGTTGTTGTATTACACTGAAGGTATGGCATCAAGTATTCTGTAGCATCCTGACTGTTATCCGTTTTTAATGTATATACCGGAACATCATCAGATATCGGAAATTTTGCAATATCAAGTGTTTCCATAGTAACATAGGATAAATCATAATCATCCTCTGTAAGTATGGGCACATCATTAAACCATTTCTGAACATGCTGGTCTATCAGTTTATGACCAACAAATGCACCAAATTCATTCCAATGTGTTGCGTCATACATTTTGTTATATACAACTTCAGTTTCCTTTGCTTTCAAAAGCTGCTCTGTCGGAATAATATATTCAATATCGGTTTTCTGTAATTTGTCGTTCATATATTCTGTAATACTCTCGTTTTCCATATTGACATGAATACTGTCAGGGAAATATTCAGAATAAATTGTTTTCTTGTCCGGACATAAGAAATACAAAAACTTAATATCTTTACTGTCCAAATAGTCCTTTGTCTGCTGCAAAAAGGTAACAAAAGAATCCAGATATTCCGGATCTGTATTCAATCGCTGATAGGCAGTTATATAATCCTTATCTTTATAGAATATATGTCCATCCTTTCCATACATAAACAAAGGATGCACCATGATATGAAAAAGCTTATCATGCAATTCAATATAGGAATTAATAGCCTGCTCGCGAAAACCGATTCTATCATCTACATAATTTTCCATTTCTTCGCGATTACTGAGTGTCCAGGAAATTCCCGGCCATTCTGTTAAATTTTTATTATCTATTTCAGATATCTGCATTTTTTTAATATTCATACAACATGCCGGAACAATCAGAATTGCCATAAACACTGCAATAAATATACCGTCTGCGAGTCTGTTCTTCATTACAAATTCCTTTCGCGCCTAAAACTTAAAATAAATAAATGGACTATATGTGCTGTTCACAATAAACATCATGCTGAGCAATAACAATAATAGCAGCAGAATTCGTTTTACAATTACTGCAGGACTGCCTGAATCTGCTATTGAAACAGCTGCAATAGCAGAGCCCAAACGTCTCGGTAATATCTGAGCCCACGGAATTGTTACTATTACCGCCAAAACAAGTAGAAAAATTGTTTTGTTATCCAGATAATACCGTAACGAAAATGCCGTAAAAGAATTTACTTTTGTATGAAACATCACACCCATGTAGTCAAGTGTCGGTCCAATTTCCTCGAGCTTAAACAGTACCCAGCCAAACGTAACTACAAGCATTGTATAAAGCCACTTGATAAATGATGGTATTTTCCATTTCAGATTTTTGCTTTTTAACACACGTTCAATCAGCATAAATAACCCATGCCAAAGTCCCCATATTAAAAAACCCCATGCCGCTCCGTGCCAGATTCCTGTTGCAAGGAAAACTACAAAAAGATTAAAATATACATTTCCCTTTCGATTACCACCCAATGGTATGTACAAATAATCTCTGAACCAGCGTGACAGTGAAATGTGCCATCTTCTCCAAAACTCAGTTATTGACTGGGAAATATACGGATAATTAAAGTTTTCCATCAGATCATATCCAAATATTTTTCCAAGTCCAATTGCCATATCGGAATATCCTGCAAAATCATGATAAATCTGCAGCGTATACAGAATGGCGCCAAGCCAGGCTACCGGTGTTCCCATGTAATCAATGTTTGATGAAAAGATTTTATCAGCAACCTCTCCTATTCCATTCGCGATGATTGCCTTCTTTGCAAGTCCAATAATGAACCTTTCTGTACCTGCTGTGAAAGAAGATACAGTTAATACGTGTTCCTTTATCGACACTTTAACATCTTTATATCTACTGATAGGCCCTGACATAATCTCAGGGAACATGGAAACATAAAGTGCAAAATCAATTGGATTTTTCTCAACTAACGTACATGTTTCTCCATTTGTATCTACGGTTCCTTCTATTCTGTATACATCTACAATATATGAAATACTCTTAAATACATAAAATGAAATACCTATCGGAAGAATAATTTCAGGAATTGAAAGCTTTGCACCGGACAAAGAATTAATGGTTGTAACAAGCAGTACAAAATATTTGAAATAAATCAGTATTCCAAGATTAAAGACAACTGCTGTAATCATTGCAGCCTTTTTTAATATACTGGCTTTCTTTTCGGTTGCTTGTTTTGCAAAACGAGCAATAAGCAGTCCAAAACCATAATTGCCAATAATAGCTGCAACAATCAGTATGACATACTTTGGTTCTGCCCAGGCATAGAAAAACAAACTTCCTAAAAGCAGAAACACATTTTTCAGTTTCTTAGGAAGTATATAATATCCAATTATCATGACAGGTAAAAAAACACATAAAAAAATAATCGAACTAAATACCATCTTTATTCTCCGCTGATTTTATCATTTCTGTCGTCCACTTTGTAACAATTGCACTTTTCTGTTTTTTTCCACGCTTCATCAAGCCTATTACCTGTTTCAAATACTCAAGAGTGACCTTTGAGGATAGTTTGGATTCTCCAGCCGGTCGCGCCTGAAATTTATAGGGGATTTCAACAACACTTTCATAGCTGCCCATAGCCAATACTTCAATTAAAATTTTCCAGCCTATTGGCTGTAAATCGCTCCCGTCTATTACTTCTTTGCGAAACATGAAAAGTCCACTTGTCGGATCCGAAATATGGCGTAGACAAAGCAGCAAGATTTTTCCGATATATCGTGCGACACCTGAAACAAGTTTTCTGTATGGACCAAGTCCGCCATCATTTCCGCCCGGAATAAATCGGCTTGGCACGCAAAAATCAACACCGCTCTCCAATACAACGTACATGGAGCGCAAAATAGCAGGCGGATGCTGTAAATCGGCATCCATTACAGCAATATAGTCTCCTTCAGCAAGTGAGAATCCCTTTAAAACGGCTGTTGCAAGGCCTTTTTCCTTTTCTCTGTGTTCCAGACGTACATTTGGGTTTTCTTCCTGTACTTTACGAATCACATCCGGTGTCTGATCTGTACTATCATCCACAAAAATAATCTCATAGGGAATATTTTTCAATGCATACGCAATCTGATTCACAAGATTCCCCACATTTTCCATCTCATTATAAGACGGAACTACAATTGATATTTTACTCAATTTATTTCCTCCGCTTGTCTTTTAAAATTTACATGCAGATTATTAATACTGCTCCTGCTGTTTTCTAAGGCTTATCAGTTTATCTCTTAATTCAGCCGCCGTTTCGAAATCAAGTTCTGCAGCCGCTTTCTTCATTTTCTTTTCTATCTGTTCAATCAGTTTGATAATTTCCTTTTTGCTCATAGACTCCGGATCTTTTTCAAACTGCATCTCTTCTCTGGCAATTTCTTTCGAAATGCTAATCACATCACGTACTGCCTTCTTTATAGTCTGCGGTGTAATGCCATGCGCTTCATTATATTCCTGTTGAATCTGTCTTCGGCGTGCTGTCTCATTTAATGCATTCCTCATGGAATCCGTCACATTGTCCGCATACATTACAACATGTCCTTCAGAGTTTCTGGATGCACGTCCAATTGTCTGAATCAATGAAGTTTCCGAACGTAAAAAACCTTCTTTATCAGCATCAAGTATTGCAACAAGCGAAATTTCCGGAATATCCAAACCTTCACGCAGAAGATTGATTCCAACAAGAACATCGAACACATCAAGACGCATATCTCTGATAATCTGTGCACGTTCCAATGTATCCACATCTGAATGCAGATATTTCACACGGATTCCAACCTCCCTCATATAGTCAGTCAAATCCTCAGCCATACGTTTTGTCAGTGTTGTTACAAGTACCTTGCTTTTCTTTGCTGTTTCTTTTCGAATTTCACTTATCAAATCATCAATCTGCCCTTCTGTCGGTCTGACAGAAATTTGAGGATCAAGCAGTCCAGTCGGTCTGATAATCTGCTCTGCTCTTAGCAGTTCATGATTTTTCTCATAATCTGACGGTGTTGCCGATACAAACATCATCTGGTCTATTTTACCTTCAAACTCTTCAAAGTTCAAGGGGCGATTATCCTTTGCTGATGGCAAGCGAAAGCCATACTCAATCAGTGATGTTTTTCGTGCCTGATCTCCTGCATACATCCCGCGAATCTGCGGAATTGTCATATGTGACTCATCAACAATTATCAGGAAATCATCCGGAAAATAATTCATCAATGTATACGGCGTGCCTCCCGGTTCTCCACCATACATATGTCTGGAGTAATTTTCTATACCTGAGCAAAATCCTGTCTCACGCAGCATTTCTATATCAAAATTTGTTCGTTCGGCTATTCTCTGTGCCTCAAGAAGCTTATCTTCACTTTTAAAATACTTTACTCTTTCCTCCAGCTCTGCCTCAATGGTTGCCGTTGCATGCTCTATCTTCTCACGTGGAATCACATAATGAGATGCCGGAAATACTGCAAAATAGTTCATTTCGGCAATTTTTTCTCCAGTCAATGCGTCAATTTCTGTAATACGCTCTATCTCATCTCCAAAAAACTCAATTCGCACTGCACGGTCACTTTCCCATGCCGGAAAAATCTCAATCACATCACCCAATACTCTAAATTTCCCACGTCCAAAATCCATTTGATTTCGTTCATAATTGATTCCAATCAGTTCTCTGATGACATCATCTCTATCTTTTTCCAATCCCGGACGCAGCGACACGATCATATTTACATAATCAGACGGACTTCCTATTCCGTAAATGCACGAAACGCTAGCAACTACTATTACATCCTTTCGTTCAGAAAGAGATGCTGTGGCAGAAAGTCGCAAAGCATCAATTTCGTCGTTAATGGAAGAATCCTTTTCAATATAAGTATCAGAAGACGGAATATAAGCTTCCGGCTGATAATAATCATAGTATGACACAAAATACTCCACAGCGTTTTCAGGAAAAAATTCCTTAAACTCACCATAAAGCTGCCCGGCGAGTGTCTTATTATGAGCAATGACCAGTGTCGGCTTATTGAGAGCCTGTATGACATTAGCCATTGTAAACGTCTTTCCTGAACCGGTCACACCTAAAAGTGTTTCGAACTGATTTCCTTCCTGAAATCCTTTTACAAGCTTTTCTATTGCTGCCGGTTGATCTCCGGTCGGCTGATAAGGTGCATGTAGTTTGAATTCACCCATATGATTTTCCTTTCTTCGCTCGCTTCGCTCGTAAAATAGATAACCATGCTGTTTACGGTGCAAGCACCTTAACTGCCTGTTTATCTAGCTTCTGGCTCTTCACGGGCAGTGCATCTCGTGTCTCCTTCGGATTCACTCGCTCGCTTCGCTCGTAAAATAGATAACCATGCTGTTTACGGTGCAAGCACCTTAACTGCCTGTTTATCTAGCTTCTGGCTCTTCACGGGCAGTGCATCTCGTGTCTCCTTCGGATTCACTCGCTCGCTTCGCTCGTAAAATAGATAACCATGCTGTTTACGGTACAAGCACCTTAACTGCCTGTTTATCTATTTTGCTCTGCCCTATACGCATTATATCAGATGGGGAAAAAAAAGTACAGAGCAAATCGAATGTTTGTTCTGTACTTAATTGTTGTTTATTTTATTGTGTATATATCATCATATTAGAAGGATTTACTTCATATGTACCAGTATCTATTTCTTTTGGTACACTGTTTCCTTCAAATACATCCTGCATTTTTTCAAGGGTAATGGCTCCCCAGGTCTGAGGTCTTTGTGCGATTGCCGCTCTTACACAGCCCTTTTTCATGTATTCTGCTATATCGTCAGTGAAGTCTACTGTAACCAACTCTACATCTGGATGATATTTATTAATATATCTTGCAATGGCAAGACCCCAGCCAACATTTGTTCCATATAACACGCTTGTCTGTGGATATTTTTCCAAGACCTCCCTTATGCACTCTGTTGCTTCCTGTTCTGTAGGCTCTCCTGGACCAGTAAATTCATGAACAGTGATTCCCACTCCTTCCAATGCTTCGAAGCTGCCCATTGTACGTTCTTCAACTGTTGCAATCTTTCCGCTGTTCCATCTGATTACTGCAACCTCTCCCTTATCAGACATCAACTGTCTGATTACCTTTCCTGCATGAATACCACAATTGTAACTGTTCGTCCCAATTAATGATTCATATTTTACACCATCCAGCGTAGACAAAATAAAGATTACTCGTATTCCTTTGTCTGCAATTTCCTGCATGATTTTTGCAATTCGCGCATCGCTGATTGGCGAAATACAGATTCCGTCATATCCACCATCACGAATAGACTTTAAGATTTCCAACATTTCCAGCGTTCCTTCTTCATTTCGCGACTTCGGTGCATGTACTGTAATATCAAAATCTAAAATTTTGGCTGTTCGATAGGATTCCTTTGTTGCAGGATACCAGAACGGATCATCCAAATCCCATACCATTGCCACTTTTCTCTTTTTTATTTCCACTTCAGCTGTTTGAATTATCTGTGCTTTTTCACTCATAACACCGACTTGTGCCTGCAGACGTTTTGACATCTTATTCATCAGCTCAGCTGTACTGCTTTGATTCATAGCAAGTGTTGCCACATTTTCTGTTGTAGCTGATGACTGATCAATAACTGCAGCGATATTACTGATTGATTCCATCAAAATATCCTTGTCTTTTGCTATCGTTGCAAATTCCTCTGAAAAATCCTTCTGTGTCTCGACAAACTGTGCAACGCTGCCATTAATCGTCTGGAAAGCATTGACTACTTCATCAACTGATTTCTTCTGAGTTTCAAATGTTGTAGTAGACTGATCAACGACTGTTTTCAAATTTGAAAGAGATGCAATAATATCTGTTATAGAGCCATTAATATTTTCACTGGCACGATGACATTCTTCGGAAAGCTTTCGAACTTCATCTGCAACATAGGCAAACCCTCTTCCTGCATCACCTGCACGTGCCGCTTCAATAGAGGCATTTAAAGACAGTAGATTTGTCTGTTTTGCAATTCCATACAATACTGTTGTAATCTTTACAATTTGCTCATTTTTTTCAAGAAGACTGTATATTTCTTCCGTAATATTGGAAATTACTCCTTTTAATGCTTCCTGATTTTCAGACAGATTTGTAACAATCTGTTCACCGCTTGCACTCTGGCGTCCCATTTCATATGCCTGTCGAATGATTTCCTGTGTCTTTTCATCCATAGATGCTATTCTATTTACAAGTGTGTCTGCAACATTGATACATTTATTTACATCCCGAGACTGCTGTGCCGTTCCATCAGCAATATACTTAACCGCATTCGTAACATTTGAAGACGACTCCGACATTCCCTCAACAATACCTTCGAGCTGTTCCGATACAGAGTTTATCCCATTTAATTCTGTCTTATAATCCGTAAAATAATTACGATAGTCCATATAAACAGTACCAAATGCATCCTGCCCTGCCTCATCTCTAAAATCATGACTCTGCAGCTTCTCCAGCACGTCCATTTTTTCTGTTAACTTTTTTTCCTTTTTCTTAAACAGATTCATACTTATCCCTCCGTTTTTGTGTAATTGTAACAAAAAACGCATCACTTTTTTTAGTTTATCACACAAAATTACCAATGTAAACATTTTCATAACAAATAGAAGCGGCTATTAAACCGCTTCTTCTTTACTGTTCATTATTTCTTAAGTAATTCCTTTGCTCGTTCAAGCTGATTATCTGCTTCATCCTTTTCATATGCATCGTAATCAAATTCCAGTACCTCATCAGGTTCGATTCCGATTTCGTGAATGTTATTTCCTTTTGGCGTATAATACTTTGAAACAGTTAACTTTATACCTGTACCATCTCCCAGCGGTACAATCTGCTGCACAATTCCTTTTCCGTAGGTCGTCGTTCCAAGCAGCGTTCCTGTTCCATAGTCCTTAATGGCGCCTGCAAGTATTTCCGATGCACTTGCACTGTTTCCATTAACAAGCACTACCATTGGTTTGTCAAAACTATTTTCTGCATCCGAAGTGTATTCCTGTTTTGTACCATACTTGTCCTGTGTATAAACAATCATTCCTTCAGGAAGAAGCATATCGGCAATGTCAACTACAACATCTAAATTCCCCCCCGGATTGTCTCTTAAATCAATAATTAGCGACTTCATTCCCTGATCGTTCAGTTCCTGAAATGCTGTTTTAAACTGTTCTCTTGTAATATCATCAAATTCCAAAATAGCAATGTATCCAATACTGTCATCAAGCATTTCATGCTCAACAGTAATCACTTCTACAGTACGTCTTATGATTTCAAATGGCAGGAGCTTCTCTTCGCCCTTACGCTGCACTTCGATTGTAACTTTTGTATTTTCTTTTCCTCTTAATTTAGCAACAGCAACATTAATATCCTCCTGCGAAATATCTGTTCCATCAACCGTCTTTATAATATCTCCCGCAAGAAGACCTACCTCTTCTGCCGGTGTTCCTGGAATCGGTTTTACAATCTCAATTTCCATTGTATCTGCATCCTGTTGGAGATACGCCCCTATCCCGCTATATTGACCAGATGAGCTTTCCATCATCTCATCATACTCTTCCTTTGTATAGTAACAGGAGTATGGATCTCCAATTCCTTCCAGCAGTCCCTTATACAGACCATTCTGTAAGTCTTCCTTTGGCACCTCATCAAGATAATAATAATCAATTGCAGTCTCAAGAATATCCAGCTTATCCTTAACTACATCCGTCAGTATACTTTTAGACGAATCTGACGAAGACTTCATTATTGACGAAAACAAAGACCCATCAGCAATCTTGCCAACAAATGAAACAGCAAAGCAAATCAGACTGATTGTAATTATAATCAGAGCACATATGACTGCACCTTCTATGCGTCCTTTTCGACGCTCTCTTTTACTAAGTAAATCCAAATCTTCCTCTTCAATAAGTTTTTCTTTCTCGTCCATTACAAACCTCGGTTCATTTAGTCTCTCTGTTCACTACTGTAAATAATTCCATGGGCTGACATAGCTTCCATTCAATCGCACGCTAAAATGTAAATGCGGACCGGTACTTCTTCCTGTAGAACCTACACAACCTATTTGTTCGCCTCTTGCAACCATCTGACCCTGTGAAACGCCAAGAGACGATGCATGCATATAAATTGTATATAATCCGTCTCCATGATCAATCATAATATAGTTTCCCATAGAGCCCGAATATGACGCCGCAACTACTTCTCCATCATAGGCAGCAAGTATTGGCGACCCGGATGGTGCTGCCAAATCGACACCATTATGGAATTGCTGTACACCAAGAATTGGATGTATTCGATTTCCATATTCATCAGAAACCCTTACATATTTAGGTGCCGGCCATGCAAATTGACCGCCATCATATACTATGGCAGATTTGTTTGCTTCAAGTAGTCTCTTCTTTTCAGCAAGAATAGCAGCCTCCAGATCTTTAATCAGTTGATCCTGTGCAGCAATCTCTGCCTCATATTCCTTAACAGCCTGTTCCTTATTATTAATGTCGGACTCAAATATATTAATTTCCTGTTCTTTGGATGAAATTAATGTTTCAACTGCATTCTGTTCAACATCGAGATCCGCCTTTGCATCCTCCAGGTCTCTCTGTTCTTCCTCTAATTGTGCCTGTACATCTGCAATCTGGTTTTTTGTTGCAATGTAATCCTCTAACATATTTCTATCATATGCAGAAATTTTATTAATAAATTCTGCTCTATTCAAAAAATCCACAAAAGATTCTGAAGAAAACAGCATTTCCATGTAGGAATTACCGCTTCCCTTTTCATACATAAAACGCACTCTCTTTTTCATCGTCGCATATTGTTCTTCTTCAATACGCTTTGCTTCTTCAAGAGCCGCTTTCGTCTTTGTTATCTCTTCTTCTTTTTGTTCAATCATTGCATTCAGATTGTCAATTTTTGTATTCAGTTCATCCAGATTCGCATCCAGCTGAACAATATAGTTCTGCAGGTTTCCTTTTGCAGATTCCAGACTTTTCAATAACTCTTTAATATCTGTAAGTCCGGATTTCAGTGTTTTTCTGTTTTCCTCTGCCTGTTTTTTTGTTTCTTCGCTTTCTTTTATATAATCATTCGTTAATGAAGATGCATGCACAATAAGCGGCATCTCTGCCGCTATTGATATGCTCATTATGATTATGCAGGCAATGACTGCTCTGCTTTTTCTGCTGCTCTTGCCTTTCTTCATTAATTATCAAACCCCTTAATTATGTCCGCTCCCCAGCGGAACAATAAAGTTAAACTTTTAAATGTTTACGAACTGTCCAAAAACTTCCGAAAAATCCAATTCCCACCCCTAGAATCAGAGAAATCGGTATCAATTTATAAAACAAATCTTCTGCAGGCATAAACTTCAAAATATCTGACAATGCGCTGAATTTTTCCACTGCATAAACCATAACATTTGTATATATATAGTAAATTGCAGTCAGTGGTATTGAAGAACCAATGATTCCAATCAAAATTCCCTCAATTACAAATGGTGAACGAACAACAAAATCAGTCGCACCAATCAGTTTCATAATTGATATTTCTTCTTTTCTGACAGAGATACCCATTGCAACTGTATTACTAATCAGGAACAGTGAAACTGCAAGCAATATTGCAACAATTCCAAGTGATACATATCCAATCAACGAGTTAATATTTGAAAGAATGTCAGCCGTCACATCAGATCTGTTTACCTCTCTAATACCATCCATACTCTCCAAATAAGCAACAAGTACAGGCTGTTTGGCAACATCGTTCATGTATATTTCATAGTTATCTGAACCATCCAAAGGATTATCTCCTTCAAATCCATCTGCATACTCTCCAAGATAGTCTACTTTAAAGGATTCCCATGCATCATCTGATGATACATAATTTACCTCTGACACTTCCGGACGCTGTCTGATTTCGTCTCCAATCTGCGCGATACGTTCATCAGAAACTCCTTCATCAAAAAAGACAGTCACTGCAACACCTGACTGAGCAGCCTTCACACTGTATTGAACATTTACAACAACCGCATAAAAAAGACCAAAAAGGAAAATACAGGCGCCAATTGTGGCAATAGAAGCCAACGAAAAAACCTTGTTCCGAAAAATATTTTTGAAGCCTTGTTTAAATGTATAGCAAAATGTACTAATCCTCATCTATATATTCACCCTTTTCTTCATCGCTGATAATAACACCCTTCTTTACAGTAATGACTCTTTTTCGCATCGCATTAACGATTTCACGGTTATGTGTTACAACAAGTACTGTTGTTCCGCGCTTATTAATTTCCTCAAGAAGCTTCATAATTTCCCATGAATTTCGTGGATCCAAATTTCCTGTCGGCTCATCTGCCAGAAGAATTGGCGGATTATTAACAAGTGCTCTTGCAAGTGCCACTCTCTGCTGTTCTCCGCCGGAAAGCTGCTTCGGTTTTGCTTTGTACTTCTCAGCCAGACCAACAAGGGAAAGCATAGCTGGTACATTCTTACGGATCTGACGTGTTGGTACTTCGATTACGCGTTGTGCAAATGCAACGTTTTCATAAACATTTCGATCTTTCAGCAATCTAAAATCCTGAAAAACAACACCTATATTACGTCTAAATCTGGCAATTTTACGTCTGCGAAGCTTGGCTAAATCAAAATTGTTAACAATAACCCTTCCGCTTGTCGGTGTCAGCTCACGAAGCAGCAGCTTAATCAATGTGGATTTTCCTGAGCCACTGTCACCAACAATAAATACAAATTCTCCTTTTTCAATATGAAGACTGACATCGTTTAATGCCGGAACTCCATTCGTGTAGGATTTACTAACAGATTCCATTGTAATCATATTCATATCTCCTCAACTCCCTGTATTAATCCGCCCCTTATGACTAATTAATATTCAAAGCTTTCCATGTACTTCATATATTTTACAACCATCAGTGCAATTTTGAATGTAATTGCATCTTCAAATACACGCAAATCAAGACCAGTGCTTTTCTGCAGTTTATCCAGTCTGTATACAAGTGTATTGCGATGAATATAGAGCTGTCTGCTAGTTTCGGACACATTCAGACTGTTCTCAAAGAACTTATTAATTGTAGTTAATGTTTCCTCATCAAAATCATCCGGGGATTTTCCGTCAAATATCTCTTTGATAAACATTTTACAAAGTGGAATCGGAAGCTGATAAATCAAACGACCTATACCCAATTCACTATATGCAATGATGTCTCTGTCATCAAAGAAAATCTTACCAACATCCAATGCCATCTTAGCCTCTTTATAAGAACGGCTGACTTCACGGATTTCATTTACAATTGTACCGTAAGATACATGTATTATATTTTCGTCTTTAAGTGTAAACAGCTCCAGTACCTGTCTTGCTGCTTTTTCTGTTTCCTCATACCCCTCTGTAGAACTGAGTTCACGTACAATAATGATATTCTTTTCGTCAACTGCAGTAATAAAATCCTTTGTTCTTGTACTGAACAGGTTTCGGATGCCCTCCAAAGCATTTACTTCCTTATCATTGAGTGTCTCTACTAATATTACTATACGTCTTGCATCTGTATCGATATGAAGTTTCTGGGAACGATTATAAATATCAACAAGCAGTAAATTATCAAGTAAAAGATTTTTGACAAAGTTATCCTTGTCAAACCGCTCCTTATATGCAATTAGAAGATTCTGTATCTGAAAAGCAGCAATCTTACCAACCATATAAGAGTCCTCAGTACCTCCCTGAGCAACAAGAATATATTCGAGCTGCAGTTCATCATAAACCTTAAAAAATTGATATCCCTGAATTTCCTGACTGTCAGCCGGTGAACTCGTGAAATTAACCGCTGCATCCTCATAATTAATCGTTTCCTTAAACGTAGCTGCAAGAATTTTTCCTTCTGTATCTATTACAGAAAGGTCTATCCTTGTGATACCCTTCAAACCTTCAATAGTACTTTGCAAAATCTGGTTTGATATCATGTTACCCTCTCCTTTACATTTTGTAACCCATACATATTCTTCATTTTAATACAAACAGACAAAAAAATAAAGAGATAATTAGTCAAAATATACAAAATACGCTTCTGTCAATTGACAAAGAAGCGTATTTTTCCATATTTTATATTCTAAATCGCCCATAAATTTCCTTAAACGTTTAAAACAATTCTGTTCCAATGAGCGTTCGTTCTCGTAATATCCGCAAAAACTCATCAAATGTGTAAATATATACTGTTATTTTCATCGTGTTTCACCATCCCTAATAAATCCCCCTGACAAATCCTTCTCCAAGCACTTCTCTGGCTTCTGTTACAATTACAAATGCATCTTCATCAATTATCCGAATCGTATCCTTTAATTCAGCCAGCTCCTTTTTTGACACTACACAATACAGCATCTTCCGTTCTGTTTTTGAATACATCCCATAAGCCTTCAGGGCAGTCACGCCACGCTCCATTTTTTCCATAACTGCCTGTGCAATTTTCTCATGCTCCCCGGAAATGATATACACAACCTTCGAAAACTTCCAGCCTTCAATCACAAAATCAGAAACTCTTGTCGTAATATACACGGCAGCTACAGCATACAACGCTTTATGCGCCCCAAACAGAGAAGCTCCAAGTAAAATAATAATGGCATCTATCACCTGCATAATCTGAACAACTGAATATTGCCGCCATTTGTCATGCAGCAGAGTTGACAAAAGATCAACTCCACCGGTAGTTGCACCGGCAAGCAGCACAAGACCTAAGCCTGTTCCACTCAGCAGTCCCCCATAAACAGCAGACAAAAGCAGATCCTTCTCGGTCAGGTCCATTTGTGGAAGTACTGCCAGCCACACTGACAGCAGTACCGTTCCCTCGACTGTTCTTTTTAGAAAGTGTCCTCCGCGTTTCTTTCCGGCAGCAACAAATACCGGAACATTCAACACAAGGTTTGTAAACCACAAAGGAATGTCATAACCCGGATAGGATTTCGACATTCCTTTTATCATAATTGAGATACCTGTGAATCCTCCTGTAACGAGTCCTGACAGATCATAAAAATTCTTAATTCCAAACGCCATCAGCATCGTTCCTGCTAATATGGATAAAAATGACCGCAGCCTTTCTTTTACAGGCGGAACCTTCATACACTATTCTCCTTTTTCCTGATCACTTTCATATCGGGAAACTTTTCTTCTAAATATTGTCTTTTCAATTAGTGTACTCAAATTTTTTATTTTTAAACTGCTTTTTTCTTTTGCTACAAAATTATCCTTCAATGCAATCCAGACTTTTGCGTTGATTCTTGTTTTGTTTTCATACACAAATTGTTCCTGTCTGGGTGAAGGAAGCCTTGAAAATACGATATCAGGAAATGTATTGTTAATCTCATTGATGATTACATCCTGAT
Organism: uncultured Lachnospiraceae bacterium; assembly: GCA_964579795.1. Classification (GTDB taxonomy): domain Bacteria; phylum Bacillota; class Clostridia; order Lachnospirales; family Lachnospiraceae; genus JAEYFP01. Next base: position 37,478 of record CAZOHM010000016.1, read on the forward strand.
CTCCCGTTAAATTTTCCAACGCATATGCACCTGCAATCTGAACACCTGGTGCATAAAGCTCCAGATATTCACGCGAAACCTTTATCGTTTCTTCTTTTTCAGTTAAAAGAAAAACCGTCCTCTTTTCAGAAGAAATCTTTTTCATGAACATTGTATAGAATAAGCTGTTTTCAACTTCCTTAAGTCTCTGTCTGTTCCCAAGATTTGCAGCATACAATATTTCGGTAGAAACAGGAACTGTCAGATCCATGGATTCCAGCCATAACTTTAAATCAACACTTTCTCCTGCATTTACAAGAATATCTGTAGAAAGAAAACAGATTGTATCTAACTTTGCACTTTTGAAAAACTGATCAACCATTCTCATTGCTTCCTTAACAGAATAATCTTTCAGTTCTACCCCTAAGACATTCAAATCCTTCATATTAAATAACCTCCTGCGCACTCCGGCAGTAGCCCCCACTTCTGCAGAATGTGTCATTCATACATGACAGTATATAGCTTATCAAGTATAACAAGATTGAATTTCACTGTCAACTGTGATAGGATTTGAGAGGATTCGTAATATTATTAATAAAAGGAGTTCCCATGAAATCAGAAAAAAGAGATGCGCTCATCGCATATCTGCTTGTATTAATCGGAGCAATTGTATATATATCCCTGATTTTTAATCAAAATGTCTGGCTCGATGAAGCCTTCACTGCTTCTCTGATTCGGACCGACATGGCAGGTGTTCTGAAACGGTCGATGAACGACACACTTCCACCGCTATATAACATTCTGTTAAAGCTTATGACAGATTTATTGGGCTATAAAGTTCCCATTATGAAGCTGACATCTGTTATTCCTATGATTTTGACTATGCTGCTCGGTGCCACAACAATCCGTAAGCGTTTTGGTCCTTTTACTTCCTACTTATTTATTTTGGCCATCACAGTTATGCCAAATATGCTTTTCTTTGGTATAGAGATACGTATGTACAGTCTCGGATTCTTTTTTGCGACTGCCAGTGGAATCTATGCATACGAAGCAGTCTGCAGCTCTACTAAAAAGAATTGGATTCTGTTTACACTTTTTAGTGTGTTTGCCGGTTATTCACATCATTTTGCATTTGTAACAGTTGGCTTTGTGTATCTTTTTCTATTGTTATACTTTGTCTTTTTTGATAAGGAACACCTGAAGCGTTGGTTTATTTGCCTCGGTGCAACAGTGGTTCTTTATTTTCCGTGTCTTCTGACTACAATCAAACAATTCTCCAGTGTCAGGGGTTACTTTTCAATGCCGGATGTCACGCTCCCGGTATTCATAAAATATATGCGTTATCCATATACAGTTGGTATGACCTTTGCTTCTATTGCACTTGTGCTTCTGATACTGCTGCTTGTTTTGAAATTTATTCTTAACAAAAGCAGACAACGCGCTGATTATTTTGCAATGCTTTGCCTGATTACCTATTATGGTGTACTCGTGTTCGGTACACTCGTAACCAAGCTTATGACCGCAAATATTTTTGTTGATCGATATCTCTTTTTTGCAACAGGATTGATCTGGTTGTTTTTTGCAGTTGAATCCGGTACCTTCCGTAAAGATTTTATATTTATTATTCTTGTATTTGAAATTCTTCTTGGAATCATCGGTTATCGTCAGGAATATCTACTGGAATACGTAGAAGGTATCGAAACACTGGAAACCTATCTGGATGCTAATATTGCCGAAGACGATGTCCTTTATACTCTTGAAGATTATGAAGAGCTGGCATACTGTCTTCCTTTTTATGCTCCCACTCTCACAAACTATGAGGAGCTTTCAGATGCTGTGGACGCTGCCAAAGGTGCCGGCAAAGTACTCTGGTGTGCAGTTATGAATGAATATCAATATGATGAGCATCAATTTGATCAATATCACCTTCGTATGGATTTCGTAGGAGAATTTAGATTTGACAGATATCAGTTCAAGCTGTATAAATTAGTTAAAGATCTAACTTAATATGTCGATATAGATTATGAAAGGGGCTGATGATATGGATATTGCAGCATTATCGATGGCACTCGCTCAGTCGCAGCTTTTCACTGATTTTGGCACCGAAATGTTAAGTAAATCTCTGGATTCCTATAACGAAGCCGGAGAAGGTCTCACCAAAATGATGGAGCTTTCTGTAAACCCTGATATCGGCTCAAATATTGATATTCAGGTATGAAAAGCAAGAACCCGTACAAATACTATTTTGTACGGGTTCTTTATTTTCAATATTCTCTCTATCTCTACATTACCTTCCAAGCTGTGCAAGCAAGGGCTGTAAACCAAACATAACAAACAGACAGACAAGTATGCCAAGCACACCTGCAACTGATAATAATCTCTTGTCCTTTCCAGCTTTGTCTTTTTCTCTTTTAAAGATACTGCGAATATATGCTTCTCTGTTTTCTGTTTTGCAGAGTGCCCAAAAAACCATACACGCAAGAGCAGTAAAAATCACTGAAAGAATCAAGTACACACCAAGCATATACAGCTTCATATCAAGTGTAATCTCTTCGGCAATCAATGCCTCCATATCCATTCCAAGAACTGAATACAGCTTTTTCGCCCCATACAGCATCACAACATTATGCGTATTGACAATCACATGTCCAATTACAGCAGGCCACAAATTACCAGTTGCTTCTATCAACATTGCAAAGATAAATCCGAGTACAAACGCATAGCAGAACTGATTAAAATTCATATGCATCAGACCAAATAACAAGGCTGACAAAAAGGCTGACAAGAAAATTCTGCCTGTTTTTCTGTAACCACTGTAAATGATACCGCGAAAAATAAACTCTTCACAAAACGGACCAAATACACCTACAATCAGTACAACAACCACAAACGGCAGCGAAAGAAGTTCAGTAGACATTTCAGTTATTGCATTTTTCGTAAATAATTGTGAAAAAATATTAACCATTGTTATCAATGGCATAATCAAATAGGTAAATAAAATTGTCCATAAAACCGTAGAAGCCTTTGGTTTTCGGAAAGGAAGCCATTCCGGTAAATTACAATTATTCAGCAACAAGAAAATAAATCCCGGTATTAATATTGCCAGTTCACTGATTATCAGCTGTGCCACCAGATTGACTGTAAATGAGCGCAACAACAGCATCGATAATACCATCGATGCTGTCAAGTGTAATAATACGACTGCTAAAAAGAGCAGATTGACTTTTTTAGATGTTCTCATCATTTACAATCCTTAGCCATTAACCATAAATGAAACCAGTTTATCAATATCTTCTGGCTCATATGCAATAATTTCCAGTTCATCAATTGTTCCATCAGAAAAGATATTTGCCATAGAAACATACTGAGACAATTTAGACTTTAGATTCAATCTGTCTCCCTCTCCTGTTACAAGCTCTACCTTTCCCTTGCAGCTGTCAATTACCTTAAAAAACTTTTCGATATCCGTTATGTTTTGAACTTTCATTTCTTTTCCTCCTTCTATTGATTTATTAATATATTATTTCAAAGCTATCGCTTCTACTTCAATCATTACATCCTTTGGTAAACGAGCAACCTCTACACAGCTTCTTGCCGGAAAGTCCTTTGAAAAAAAAGTGGTATAAATCTCATTAATCTTTGAAAAATCGTCCATGTTCTTAATAAATACAGTCGTCTTGATCACACGATCCATACTGCTTCCCTGTGATTCCAGAAGTGCCTTCACATTTGAGAGTGCCTGCTTTGCCTGTGCTTCAATTCCATTTACGATTTCACCTGTCTCCGGGATGATCGGAATCATACCCGATGTAAAAATCATTCCGTTCACTTCTACAGCTTGAGAATAAGGACCAATTGCTGCCGGTGCTTTTTTTGTACTAATAATATTCTTTTCCATCTTCTCGCTCCTCTTATTAAATAGTGTATACATTTTTTCTGGTCTTGTAAATATATATTCCTGCATTTTACATATATTATATTCAGATTTTTCTAATTGATTTCTCTGTGATTTCTATGCGACGCTCCTTGTACAGACGTCCAACGGCACGTTTAAACTCATTTTTACTCATATCAAATTCTCTTTTGATTACCTCCGGTGATGCCTTATCGTTAAATGGCAGAACACCGTCAAATTCATCCAGTATCTTCAATACCTTTTCCGCATCGGCATCCATCTGTATATAGGATTTTTCACGAATACTGAGTGTCAATCTGCCGTCTTCGTTTACCTTTGCAACTCTGGCTGATATGATATGATTGATACGAACTTCTCCATACAACTCTTTCTTCGGTATTAAAGCAGAATACTTATCGTCCACGGCGACAAACGCACCAAACTGCTCACTAATCAAATACACTCTGCCCTGCACTTTGTCACCTGTCTTGTATTCAGATACAGCGTGCAGATATTCGTAAACATTCATCGTCAAACACAATCTGCCGCTCTTATCAATATATAGAGCTACCAGGCATTCTTCTCCCTCATTTACATTTTTAGTCTGCTGCTTAAAAGGAAGCAGTAAATCCTTTTCCAGTCCCCAGTCCATGAAAGCACCGATTTTTCCGACCTGCGCTACCTTTAACAAAGCCACCTGTCCAAGCTGAATCTTTGGCACTCTCGTTGTAGCAATCAATCGGTCCTCAGAATCTTTGTATAAAAACACCTCTATACTTTGTCCAATTCCAGCATCCTCAGGAACCTGCTTTGCAGGAAGAAGCACATCCTCTTCATCCATTCCACTCTCCGCTAAATATATTCCATGCTCTGCTTTCTTTACAACTATCAGTTTCTGAACCTTTCCCAGTTCCAACATTTTAACTCCCTGCTGCCATCAGTGTAAATTACACAATGGACTTTATGACATAATCACAGTTGCATATGGCTTTCCTGCTTCGTCAGACAAAACAACTGTCTTCTCCGATACGTTCTTTATATCAATACCATCTTCTTTTAGCACGATTCTTGGAAAAATCGTGTCACCCAGCACTGCAGATTTCTTATATTCCACACGAATCTGATGCGGTCTTGGAAGTTTGAGCAGATCCTGCGCAAGCTTTACATACTCTTCATTATTCACATGATGATTTGTATCTATTTGATGAGATGTAATCACAATCGGCTCACTTGTCTGTCCACCAACAGGAATTTTAATCTTGCGGTCTGCATATTCCATATCAAGCTTTTCCTCAATCTTATATCGCTCCAGCTCATATTCTCCTAATTTGGCAAATCTTCCTGTCTGGGTATCCAGATAAGCCCATACTGAATTGGCATAGGCAAGTCTTTCTCCTGCCTGATTCTGCATGATAAAATTCCTGCTCCCCATAAATCCATTAAAATCATATGGCCATGTTCCAACACAAACTGTCTCACCATACATTGGATACTTATCAATTACGATCTGCCAGAACGTCAGTACCCATCCTCTGTGATGTTCCTCCAAAAAGCCAAGTCCAAGTCCAATATCCTCTGAATGAAATGTACTGCAGTCCTGAAAATAATTAATCAATCCGCTTACAGACAAATATTTTTCTTCATCAACCTCACTATATCTGATTCTGCTCATAAAGCTGTACATGACTTTTCTCCTATAATGCTTCTGTTATCATAATACTTTATCATATTTCCGAATAATTTGCACGGCATTTTACTTTCTATAATCCACACTGTCCTGTATCAGAATCCGCACTATGCAAGTGGAATACACAGCTCTACCTCAAATCCATCTGAACAGTTCCTGCATTCAATCTGCCCATTCATAAGATTCATCAAAGACCTACAAATATAGAGACCAAGTCCGGCACCCGGTGTTTGTGTTGCATTTGTATTTTTTCCCCGATAAAACTTTTGAAAAATATGCGGTATCTCTTCATCAGGTATACCCGCACCAAAATCCTTCACCGTCATTCGTAAAAATACTTTCTCAAGGGAATATGTCACGCATATTTTTGTCTGTGCATATTTGTATGAATTATTAATCACATTTCCTATAATCTGCTCAAGTCTCACCGGATCCACATACAAAAGGCATGCCGGAGCATTTGCATATTCGGTGATTTTATCATAATAATCTGCATGGCGAAACATGGACATAAGGCAAGAGCTTTCCACTTCCAAAAGATGAACCTTTAATTCACCAAGATCCTCCAGCGTTGATTGAAACATATCTGAAATCAGTGTATCTATCTGACCTGCTTTTGCAAGAATTAAATCCAGTTTTTCTGCAATTTCTTTTGGATTTGTTTCATTTCGAGTAAGCTTTGCATCAAGAACCTCACACATAAGCTTAATAGACGTAACAGGTGTTTTAATATCATGACTCAAGGAAGCCACCAATTCCTTTTTGCTGACATTTGCCAGATATTCCTGTTCCTTTGCCCGATTCAGCTCCTCACGCATAATATCAAAACTTTCAGTAAAGGCACCAAAATATTTTCTTTTTCCCATTGTAAGTGGTGTATCGAGATTTCCCGATGCAATCGAGGCCGCAAATTCCTTCATATCGTCAAACGGTTTTAGAATATTATTTCTGATATAGATAACAGCTATTGCACCTGCAAACAATAAAAAACCTGTACATGCCCAAATCACCAATGCACTTTTCATTGCTGCTTTCTTTATTGCTTCTCCGCTTTCTGATACTACTCCAAGCATCCATCCTTCACTGTGGACATCATCAAGCGGAAATATCAAATCACCATTTCGAATTGCATCTGCCACATTCGGTGTTTTCGTACCACCATAGTGATAGATTGCATCTCCTTGCAAATCAAATACAGTGAATTTTAACGTAAATGGCATGGAATCCAATTCAGAAAGCTGTTTTTCATGTATAACAAGTTCCTGTCTGATTTGATTGATTTCAATAATTTCATCATTCGAATGTATCGAAGACGGCTTTGTGGACAAAAAACAGACGAGTATAATTCCTACTGTACACCAGACAAACATTGTACCCAGTATAATAAGCCAATTACTCCTTTTCAAAGACATATCCGACACCCCATACTGTTTTAATCATATCCGGCTCTTCAGGATTTTTCTCAATCTTTTTACGTAAATACCTGATATGTACTGCCAATGTCCCATCGCAAACAAATGAATCTGACCATACATGTTCAAACAATTCTTCCTTCGTAATAATACGTCCGGCATTTTCAATTAAATATTGCAAAAGCCGATATTCCATCTCTTTAAGCTTTACGGCTTCACCATCTACAATCACCTGGTGAAAGTTCGTATCCAGTCTGATTCTGTCATTCACAAAAACGATCATCTGCTCCTGCAGTGCCATATCCTGACTGCCACAGCGTTTCAGCACAGCCTTTACCTTCGCAAGCAGGATGTTGAGAGTATATGGCTTCTTAATATAGTCATCACCGCCAATATTCAATGCCGTCAGTACATCATCATCACTAGTTCTTGCGCTGATAAACAAAATTGGAAGATTGCTTTTCTTTCTGATTTCCTTACAAAACTCAAATCCTGAACGTTCTCCAAGATTAATATCCAACAAAAGAAGAGAAAACGTCCCATTTTCCAGGATACGCATTCCCTCCTCATAATCTGTTGCATAGGCAGTCGGAATATCGAACATATTAAAAAATTCAGCTGTTGCCTCTGCTATTTCAATTTCATCATCAATTACCAGTACTTTTGCAGTCATCTTTCTCCCCCTTGTGCAGGGATATCTGTTGTTATCTGCATTCTACCATAACCAAACATATGTCTCAAGTAGATAATATCTTCTACATCTCAATCCGGAAAGAAGCTCCCTTTTCTCCTGTAAATACAATTTTCCCATCGAGTGGTATAAGAACCTTTCCATTTCCATTTTGAGCAAATGTTGTATAGATACACTGATCATATTTATCATATACATACACTGCACCATCTCCATCTGCTATAATCAGTGCCTGTTTTTTCTGCAATTCTTCCGGAAGTCGAAACCATTTGGATGGACTTGAGCCATCCAGTTCATATTCTGTCAAATCTTGCGGAAGCTCCTCCATTCCTTCTTCACTGATAAACATACTTCCACCATCATCAATATTGAGTAATTCAGATTCTTTATTTTGCTGTATCGTCACTGTGCTCATGTCTCGACCAATGGATGCCGATTCTGCATGATTTTCGTCAATAATTTTCTTCGTTCCCATGCAGCCTTTTCCATGCACATATCCATCTACCTCTGTGCTGCAAAGCTCAATTGTAAGGTTCCCACTGTTCAGCCATTCTACAGAACTAAATCGGTCATTATATAAATAATATTTTTTTCCAATTCTTTTATTCCATGCCGACTCAACACTTTCTGACATTGACTCAGGCTCAATTTTCTGCCCAAACGCCTCATGATTATTGTACATTCCCAATCCTGCATATTGTCCATATGCCGATGCAAATAAATACTTCTTTCCATCATCCTGCGTAGTTAACCGAACCTTTGTTACACCGCTGTGTCCGTCTCCTGCACTAATAAACTCCCTGCCAATGCAAACAGCTCCGCTTCCAACAAAGAAACCATCTGCTGTATAGCTCAAATCAAGCGTCAGCTCCGGGTCGCTGTCGGTCGTACGTATTTGCATTGTTTTGTCATTAGGAAAGCTCACTTCAACTGTATTGCTTCCTGCGTAATATCCAGCATACTCCGTCACAATTTCTTTTGGAATACTGGCTGTTCCTTCTTTCAGAAGCTGCTGTTGCGTCTCATTTAGACTGCTGTCTGCATCAGCAGCAGAAATTTTCCCCTTCGTCTCAAGGGCTGTAAGCAGTACTTCCTGTGCAACCAGCATATTAAACGTAGAACTTCCCGAACTGGATAATACAGCTGCAGACATCTGTTCTTTTGGAAGAACTGTCAGATTCGCATGCTGTAGAACAAGATCTCCCCCTTTTCCTACTGCTTTTATCCCATTTTTTTCAAATATATCGGATTTTACGTAATCAAGTCCCAGTCCTTCTGTCTTATAGTCTAAATCCGAAAATTGCAAATAGGAAGAATTCGGATAATAATCCTTACACATCTGTGCTGCAGACTCCTTAGAAAGCACCGGATTTTCGCCATCCATTAACACAGTAGACAGTCTGCACAAATCCTCTGTTGTTGACTTCACACCACCACTTCCTACTTCTGTAGTACTTTCTATCGGTACAAGTATCTGTCCATTCAGATAGTTATTTGCTGTCGGTACACTCACCGTTTTATTTTTCAAAAACGGAGTTGTCGTGTTTTCCATTCCGAGTGGCTTACAAATATTTTCTTCCATAAATGTACTGAAATCCATTCCGCTGACATGCTCTACTAAAATTTCTGCCAATGTAAACCCATCATTACAATATACAATATAGCTCCCCGGATCAGCTTTCAGTTTCTGTGTACGAAGTACCTCAAGTAGCCTGTCATGTGTTTCACTATTATCTTCCTCAAACAGCGTACCATTATGATAAAGAGAACCCATTAACCCTGCGCTGTGATTGAGCAGCATTCTGACTGTAATATCATGATATCTCTCATCACTCATTTCAAACTCAGGAATATATGTTTCTACTGGTTCATCCAGATCAACCTTTCCCTCATCTACAAGCTTCATCACTGCAATCGCTGTAAAAGTCTTACTTACTGAACCAACATTATATTGATACGGAGCATTTTCTACGTTTTCCGTTTCTGCCTTGACAATCTGTATTGTCATAAAATAAATGACTGTAAAGCAAACAGCTATCATACATAACCTTGACAATATGCTGTTGTAGTTATTTTTTGAATATTTTTTTCTCATGCTCTTTCCTCCACTAATCCATCAACAGCTCATATACAGAAATTTTTCGTACTCTTGATGCATACAGCATTGCAATCACAAATGTATATAATAGAACTCCTGCTCCGGTCATAATTGATACCAACGGAGAAATCATGAATTCCACTTTTGATATTCCCATTCCGCTCATAGCAAGTGTTGCAATATGATTTCCTGTAAGACTGTTTAGAATAATTCCTGCTAACGTTCCAAGTACTGCAGATGGCATAATAGAGAAAGCAATCTGCTGCATCAGCTGGCCTGTGGAATATCCCATCGCCTTCATAATTCCAAATCTTGTTCTACTTTTGGAAATAAGTGCTCGAATAATAATGACAAGCATCAAGCATATAATTAGCACAGATGATACAAGCAGTAACAGTGTCATACCGGCAAATGCAGATTCTACACTTTTCAGCTGCGAGCCAAATGTTTTATTGAAATCTATCATTGTTTCAATATCAAACTGTCTAGAACTTCCGGAAATAATTTTTCCATTCAGCATAATGGAATAATCCACACTTGTTACACCATAGGATTTCATTAATCTTGCGATTTTTTCATTTGCAGCCCTGATGATTTTTTCATCCTCTGTCAATGCGTCGTTATTTACACTTTCCGCCATGTCCTCCTGCGATGCACCATAAATGGATTTTATTTCATCAATAACTGCATCTGGCGAATATCCTTCCTCCAAATAAATATCTATTGTATTAAGCTTTCCGTATGGATTAATTCGACGATATCCGTCACCTGTCATTTCAATCATGTTTCCATTATTACTGAATGACTGATTGTATCCGGTAACTAAATACTCTGCCGAAAAACCATTATATTCTACAGAAATTGTGTCTCCAATTTGTTTGCCATTACGGTCTGCCCAGCTTTTTGTAACAAGTACTTCATTTTCATATTGTGGCATCCTGCCTTCAAAAGCATTTAATGTCTCCAATTCAGCAAAATTCTCATATGGTGTCGCATACACAATTGTGCCATCAGCAAAATTCTGCTTCATTTCTCCTGCAAGGCAAACCTTCCTTACACCATTAAGCTTTTCAATTGTAGACTTCATTTCGTTCACATCTGCAGTCTCATTTGCTTCAATCTGCACATCCACCCATTCCCATCCGCTGATCTTTTTAACGGTTGTTAAATCATATCCAAATGCTACATACATATAAATTCCACATAACAGAGCAAATGTAACACCCATAATACAAACCATGACTGTTATATTCTGCCTGATAAATCCAAAGAATTCTTTAGCAGCAAGTACAATCTGCATGTTACCCTTAGCATGTTCAAGCGGGAAAAAATCGTGCTTGTTACTGTGTGATTCCATTCCCTTCGCAAGTGCACTGACAGGAGAAATCTTTCTAATACGTCCCGCTGATAAATAACAGATAGCTACTACAAAAGCAATCAGTAAAGCTCCTCCGAGCAGATTCGTCACGAAATGAAATGTAGTATACCAGGTCAGTCCGTTCATCCTGCCAATTATTTTTCCAGTAATCGGGAGCACGACATAAGATAACACACATCCAAGAATCGTTCCTGCAATTGATGTAATAATATATTCATATGCATAGATTCTTTGCAGCTCTACGGTCGTAAACCCAAGTGCCTCCAGAGTACCTATCTGAATCATATTTTCTTCCATGTTATTCAAAATACGAAATCTGATAATCAGAGCGGTAATAATAACTATTAAAAAAGCAAAACACATTAATACAATGGCAAGCATTTCTCCCATATAGTTATACGCAGCTTCAGCCTCTGAGTAATTATATGCGGAATACATCTGAAATCCTGATACACTGTCTGCAAGCTGCCTCATATACTCTCTAAGGTCCGTGTCAATTGCCTTGGTATCTGCGTGGTCCACACATTTTATGGAAACAATAATGCCTTCACCAATCTCATCTGCAATGTCATGGTATACAGATGGTGTTAAATAGTATTTAAACGTACCCATACTTGTAATACTAAAACTGGTTGTATTAACAAACCCAGCAATCGTAAACGTATAGTATGTATTCTTATACTCCAGCGTAACAGAATCACCCTGCTTGAATCCGTATTCTTTAAAAACGATTGGAACAAACACTGCGTTCTTTGGCAGATTTCCCTGCATCTGCTCAGCAATATGCATTTTTTGAAAACCTGTTGACTCCTCCATGTTCAAAAAAGCAGCACCCACCTGAATATCTCCATCCGAAAGCTTAAGCTTTGTAATATCCATAGAAACAGCTCCCTGCGTTTCCAATGCAGAGACTCTTTCATCATTTTCCAAAAATGTAACATACTCCGGTTTATATACCTTCTTTGACATTACATATGCATTATCCGCTTCCTCCAGTTCTTCTACATTTCTATTGAACAACTGGTTTGCATCATTCATAATATTGATTCCGGTAAACAAAAAGGTGGCTGCAAGCATAATCAGAAGTGCAAGTGTACAGGCAGCTCCTCTTCTTTTTTTGATATTTTTGAGTGAGACTCTGATATTCTTAAACTTCATCTGTATCACCATCCCATCTCATCAAGGAAATTCTGCAGCTGTTTTCTCCGATTATCAACATGACTTTCTTCATATTTTCCAAGCGCCAGCTCTCCCGAAACTGTTCCGTCCTTAATATATAAAATACGATTTCCTCTTAATGCTGTCTTTATATCATGCGTTACCATCACGATGCTCTGTTTTTTTTGACTGATTTTACTGAAAATGTCCAGTACATCTTTTCCGGATGCAGAATTTAATGCACCGGTCGGTTCATCAGCAAAAGCGATTCTTGGTGAATTAATAAGAGCTCTTACAATTCCGACCCTCTGACTTTCTCCTCCTGAAAGCTGTGAAGGGTACTTCTTCCAATGGCTTTCATTAAGACCAACCTCCAGAAGCATTTCTTTTGCATTTTTAACCTTTTCTTCTCTGTTTCCCTGCAGTAAAAATGCACTTGTCAAAACATTATCCAACACACTCATGTTGTCCAACAGATAAATATTCTGAAAAACAAACCCACAGTTCTCACGCCTGAATACTGCAAGCTTATCATTGGAATATTGAGAAATATCCTCTCCATTGAAAATAACCTTTCCCATACTCGGTCTGTCCATTCCTGACAAGGCATATAGCAATGTGGATTTTCCGGATCCCGAGCTGCCCATAATAATTGTAAAATCCCCTTCTTTAATATTAATGTCCAGATTTTTCAGCACATGCTGCATATTTCCGCCTGTTGAAAAACTTTTACAAAGCTTTTCTGTTTTTAAAATAAAAGAATCCATCTATTTCTCCTCCTAATACGAAAACTAATCATTTGTTCTCATATTGTAAAGTATAGATGGATTCTTCAAAAAGTTCCTTATCCAGTTACTATTTAATTATTAACTAATTCTTAATTCTCTGCACATTTGCTGTTGCAATTATATCAATTCCAGTATCAGCTGCGTTTTTTAGAATCACGGCTCCTGCTAAAACAGGTGCCTGTACTTTAATATCCTTTACTGCTCCTACACACGCAAATATCTTGTCCTTTGGAACGTCTGCGGAAGTTTTGACAGATACCATACGTCTGTTACCTCCAATTACCGGAACCGTAGTTGTCAGAATTCTTGTAGGATTTGTCACCTCTTTTTGAGCATATGCTTTTCCTCTGGGACATGTATTTCCCGTTATGGAAGTTATTTCTCCATCAAAAAGCTCTACTGATATTGCACAGCCAAGCGGACAATTGATACAGGTCAGCTCTCTCGTTTCTTTTTTCAATACTATGCCTCCTCAATCATGACTGTAATCTTTTGGCAATCCGGTCTTTTTTCCAGCTGTTCCCGACTAATCAGAACCGTTTCCATCTCGCCCGGTGCAATGACAGCCTTCTTTTTGTGCAGAATCCGTTCATTGTCAAAATAAACACAGATAAAACTATCCTTGTATATTTGATCAACACGAAACCGAAGTGGCATATGTTCTTCCATTTTCTGTGGCGAAACATCCATCGGAACAGTATAGCGCACACCTGCCTGTGCATTTACTTTAATAATTGTTCTCTCTTTTTCGGTATGTGCAGCGCTTTCACCTGTCTGCTCTGATTTATCATGCTGATCCATTAAAAATTTTGCAGCAGCCATTCCAGCATGAGCTGCTTCCTCTGATACAAAATCCACGAGATCATGCACATGCAACACATTTCCACATGCAAAAACACCTCTCATCGACGTTTCAAAGCTTTCATTTACAACCGATCCATTTGTAACGGAAGCCATCTTTACGCCAAGTGTTCGGGACAGCTCATTTTCAGGTATCAATCCTACGGAGAGAAGAAGTGTATCGCAAGACACAAACTCTTCTGTTCCGGCTATCGGTTTTCTGTTTTCATCTACCTTTGCAATCGTTACGCCTGTTACTCGTTTTGTTCCGGCTATATCTACAACGGTATGACTAAGTTTTAATGGAATTCCAAAGTCATCCAGGCACTGCACAATATTTCTCTTTAATCCGCCGGAATAAGGCATCAGTTCTGCAACAAGCTTTACCTTTGCTCCTTCTAATGTCATACGCCTCGCCATAATCAGTCCAATATCACCGGACCCGAGTATTACTACCTCATTACCGGGCATAAAGCCTTCCATATTAACAAGTCGTTGTGCCGTTCCTGCAGAATAAATACCTGCCGGACGATAGCCTGGAATGTTCAGCGAACCTCGCGCACGTTCTCGACAACCCATAGCCAAAATAACTGCTTTTGCTTTAAACTGCTGTATTCCATTCTGCTTACTTGCGGCTGTTACAATTTTATTTCCAGATTGTTCCTCCATGCTTATATCAATCACCATTGTATGCAGCTCATAAGCAATGCCTTTTTCTTTTGTCATTGCAATATAGCGTTCTGCATACTCAGGTCCAGTCAATTCTTCATGGAAGGTATGCAGTCCAAATCCATTGTGAATACATTGATTCAATATCCCACCGAGTTCATTATCTCTCTCAAGAATAAGCAGCTTTTCTATTCCTCTTTCCTTTGCAGAAACAGCTGCTGCAAGTCCCGCCGGTCCGCCACCGATTACTACCAGATCTAATATGTCTCTATC
>CAZOHM010000017.1:0-50928 GCA_964579795.1 uncultured Lachnospiraceae bacterium
CCTTTTGATCAAACAATAATGCTTTTGTTCCCTGTGTGCTCTGATCAATTCCAATAATATATTTTTCCATCTTTTCCTCACCAACAGTTATTTTGGAGATTGTCTATATGTTTTCCATCACCGTTTTTGCAATTCCTGCTGCAGTCAGACCATAGAATTCAAATACTTCCTTTGAATTACCTGATACAACCGGTGCGTCCGGAAGTGCCATGTTAATGACATGTGTCGGACACTCTCGCCCGATTACCTGGCTGACCATGGAACCCAGTCCGCCAAACGGTGCATGCTCTTCCACTGACACAACAAGCTTTTTCCCCTTTGACTCTTCAATAATTGTTTTTTCATCAAGTGGCTTCACACAATACATGTCAACAACTGATGCATGAACTCCTTTTTCCTTCAATAGCTCTGCTGCTTCTACACAAGGACGTACCATCTCGCCACAGGCAATCAGTGTAACGTCTGTACCTTTATGAATTACTGTCGCCTTGTCCATTTCAAAAGGACAAACCTCTTCACTGTAAATATCTTCCACAGGATTTCGTCCCACTCTGATATATGCCGGCTTTTCATCCTGTAAAAGTGCTTCTATCAAATGCTTTGTCTGATGTCTGTCACTTGGCAGGTATACTCTCATATTTGGTACAGAAGACATAGCCGCTATATCCTGTGCGGAATGATGACTCATTCCAAGAGAACCGTAGCTGATTCCACCACTGATGCCAATCAGCTTAACGTTTGTATTGGAATAGGCAACATCTACCTTTGCCTGTTCATAGCTTCTTGTAGACAGGAAACATGCAGGTGATGCAGCAAACGGCTTTTTCCCGCATTTGGCAAGTCCTGCTGAAATACTGACCAGATCCTGCTCCGCAATTCCCACCTCAATAAACTGCTCCGGATATGTATTTGCAAACGGTGTCAGAGATGCTGAGCCTCGCGAATCACTGCAAAGTACTATAATATCTTTATCTGTTTTTGCTTTATCAAGAAGCACATCACAAATAGCCGCTCTGTTAGGTATTTTATTCATGTAAAAGTGCCTCCTTTCTATCTGTCAGGTCCTTCATAATCTGTTCATACTCCTCAGCAGTCGGAACCTTATGATGCCAGTTTGCCTTATTTTCCATTACGGAAGAACCATATCCCTTTATTGTATTAGCAATAATCATTGTTGGGCATCCCTTTACATTTTTTGCTTGCTCAAATGCTTCATTCAGCTCATCAAAATTATTTCCGTCTACGTTGATGACGTTCCAGTCAAAGCTTTCAAAACGTTCCTTAAGACGTTTGTGCGACATAACATCTTCTGTTTTGCCCGAAATCTGCAAGTTGTTACGGTCAACAACTGCGCAGAGATTATCAAGCTTATAATGAGATGCTGACATAACTGCCTCCCATACAGAACCTTCTGCAAGTTCACCGTCTCCCATTACCGTATAAACCCGATAATCCTTGTGATTAAGCTTCCCTGCAAGTGCCATTCCCACGCATACGGGAAGCCCATGTCCAAGTGATCCGGAATTCATTTCGATCCCCGGGAGTTTATTATTCGGATGACCAATATACTTCGTATTAAACTTTGAAAACTCTTTTTTTACTGTATCGAGACTTAAGAAGCCCTTTGCACAAAGAACTGCATAATATGCCTCAACAGAATGTCCCTTACTCAATACAAATCTGTCTCTATCCGGATCATCCGGATTGTCAGGCGATATATTCATCTGTTTGAAATACAGGGTCATTAAAATATCTACAACACTCATATCACCGCCGATGTGTCCACCGCCGCCTGCCATAATAATATCTACAATATCCTTTCTCAAATCATATGAGATGGCTTTCAGATTTTCCATTCCTCATTCTCCTCTCAGGTAAGCTTTTACCTTTTCCTCAATTGGATCATACAAATCCGGCATAATTCCAAGATACTTACATGCTTCATACAATACAGGAACTACATCCTGATGAATTCCAACACAGTGATGAATATATGGTCCCTCAACGACTTTTGCTTCCAGACGTTTGATGTTTTCCACCTCGACCCATACATAGGTACCTTTTGTATATGGCCCGTCAACGCCCTTGGCATTACCGAGTAATAAGGAATATTTCCCGTTATCACCATCAAATCTGCAAAGTGTCATTTCACCATGCTTTGCCTCTGCCTCTACTGCTCCCGGATGATCGAATGCAAGCGGATAAGCAATTGCCGGCTTTTCTTTTGCAACTGAAATTGGCCATGGACCACAATGCTGTAAAAGCTCTCCATTTGAGATATCCGGATGTCTGACAGTCCAGTCTGCAAAAAAGCTTCTGTTTTGATCCATTCCTGCAGCTTCAACAATAACAGCTGTAATCGCACCATGAATATCTGTTTCACACACAACTGGAATACCTTCCTCATTCAGCAGAGAATTGGCCGCACACGGCATAATTCCGATTTCTCCCTGCAATGCGTTCCAGCACTGAATAGCAATCGCATTACAGCCATACTTCTTAGCCAGATCTTTCATAGCAACCTTCAGAGCAGCTACATTTTCCAGCTCCTCATCCTTTATTTTGATTTCCATATGGCTTCGGCAGTATGCAATTACCTTTTCTACTTCAGTTCCTTCTTCCTTTGCCATTTTCATCTGAGCAGTCAGCTCCGGCATCGGAATAGGGGACAGCTGAATATTAAACTTTTCAAGCAGCTCTCCTTCATTACACATTGTTGACCAGAACTCAAACGGTCTCGGTGCAATCTGCAGTATTCTCGTATTTCTGAATACATTTACAACATTGCAGACAGCAAGAAAGTCTTTCATTCCTCTTTCAAATACAGGATCCTCTAATCTGCAATTTGTTAAATATGTAAACGGAACCTGAAATCGTCTTAATACCTTTCCTGTTGCAAACAGTCCACATTGACTGTCGCGCAAACGGATACCATTCTCATCTGGTCTTTCATCCAGTGGTCCCCATAAAAGAACCGGCACATTTAAATCCTTTGCAAGTCTTGCGCAGATAAACTCCGTTCCAAAATTACAATGCGGCAGAAATAAACCCTGTACTCCTTCACTTCTAAACTTTTCTGCAATTTTTACACGATCGTTTTCATCGTATAAAAGTCCCTCTTCGTTAATATCTGTAATGTCCACAAATTCCACACCAAGATCTGCAAGCCTTGTTCTTGTCAGATTTGCATATTTAATTGCATCCGGTGCACTGAAAATACTTCTCCTTGTTGGAGCAAATCCGATTTTAATTTTTTTCACTCTGTCTCCTCTACTTTCTATATTTCTACTTTTGTAAAATACGTATAAATATTATATATGAATATTATATTGTTATTTACATAAATATTCAATAGTATATTATATATAAATTTTACACTTTATTTTTATGAATATTTACATAAACAAATTTATTAACAAAAAAAGGAAGCAAAAACGCTTTTGTTTTTGCTTCCCAAAAATGAATAATACGATATACTCGTTTTATGATAGATAATTTAGTTTCTCTTTAAGAGTACCTGCTCCTCATAACTCTTTACTTTTTCATACCAGTCTTCTTTAACAGGTACACCATTGATTTCACAGAAGTAATCCCATACAGCTCCAAACGGATAGGTCTTAACCTCCTCCTGCAGCATCATAAGCTCTGTAAAGCTTCCATTATCCTGTAATTCCCTGAGCTTTTCATTAGGAGAAAGAAGTGCATAAAGCAATGCCTTCTGCATATTACGCATGCCAATGACCCATGCTGCAATTCGATTGATGCTTGCATCGAAATAATCCAGCGCAAGCAGTACTCGGTCAATCGCATCATTTCTGACGATTTCCTTTGCGATTTCCTTTGTTTCATCATCAAGAAGAACAACATGATCGCTGTCCCAGCGTACTGGGCGTGTTACATGAAGCGCAATCATATCATTAAATAAAAGCATTGATGAAATCTTGTCAGACACAACTTCTGTTGGATGATAATGTCCATTATCCATCAAGCTGATAATTCCGTTCTTTGCAGCATAATTCACAGTAAACTCACTAGATCCGACCGTATAGGATTCCAGACCAATTCCAAATACCTTTGACTCCAGACAGACAAGTACCTTCTTCTTATCATAAGGAACAGCAAGAATCTCATCCAATGATTTTTTGAAACGTGCACGCGGACCTAACCGGTCTGCCGGAATATCCTTCATGCCATCTGGAATCCAGATGTTCATTGCGCAAGGACTTCCCTGCTCAGTTGCAAGATACTCAGAAATTTTAATACAGGCAATACAATGATCAACCCAGAACTTACGAACCTTTTCGTCTACACTTGATAATGTTCCACCCGCAGCAAGCGGATGTGAAAAGCAAGTCGGATTAAAATCAAATGCAATTCCGTTCTTCTTACCAAACTCTACCCACTTAGCAAAGTGTTTAGGCTCTATTTTATCTCTGTCAACAAACTCACCCTTTTCAAATATTGCATAGCTTGCATGTAAATTCACCTTATGCTTTCCAGGAATCAGACTGAATGCCTTTTCAATATCTGCCATCAGTTCTTCCGGTGTTCTGGCTTTGCCGGGATAATTTCCGGTCGTCTGGATTCCTCCAGTCAGCGGACCGTCCTGATCAAATCCTGTTACGTCATCTCCCTGCCAGCAATGCATGGATATTGGAATGTTTTTCAGAGCCTCTAATACCTTGTCTGTATTCACACCCAAACGTGCATACTGCTCTTTTGCTGCATCATAGTTTTCTTTTACTTTCATTTTCTTTCCTCCTGTACTTGTAATTATGGGGTATACTCTTTTACACCAAATGATTCAAAAATACACTTTCTTGCTTCCTTCAAGTCGGCAAGCTCTTTTGCCTTAATCATCTGCACGGTCAGATTTCCAATTGCTGTTGCCTCAGAAGGACCTGCATAAACAACTCTTTTACTCTTTTGAGCTGTCAATTTATTCAGATAAGCTGCATTGGAGCCTCCGCCAACAATATTCACAGTGCTAAACTTCTTACCTGTCAAGTGCTCTATTGCCTCAAACATATCAGCATAGCTTTCAGAAAGGCTTTGATAAATAACTGTTGCTATTTGTCCGAGCGTCTCCGGAACACGTTGTTTTGTCCTCTCACAATAATTCTTAATCTCTTCTGTCATATTCTCCGGTGCAAGAAAGCAGTCGTCATTCACATCTACACGTGACGGAAAACCTTTTTCTTTTTCAGCCATATCGCAAATTTCTGCAAATGAATACGCATCTTTATATTCATGCCGGACAGATTGAATCATCCAAAGTCCCATTATGTTTTTCAGATAACGATAGCGGTATTCATATCCACCTTCATTGGTAAAGTTTTTGTCCATGCTTTCCATTGAGCAAATAGGCTCCTTCACTTCTGTTCCAAGAAGTGACCACGTCCCTGAGCTTATATAAAGACACTCGTTACTTAATGTTGGTACTGAGATGACTGCTGAGGCAGTATCATGCGATGCAATCTGCATTACTTCACAGGAAAAGCCTACCTGTTCTGTTATTTCCTTTTTCAGACTGCCTACCATTGTTCCCGGCATCGTAAGCGGCTGAAAAATCTGTCTTGGGAAACCCAAAGTTTCAATCAATGTCCAATCCCAGTCTTTTGTAATCACATTAACAAGCTGTCCGGTTGTTGCATTTGTATATTCACTCTTTTTTACACCGGTAAGCATAAAATTAAAATAATCCGGTATCATCAAAAAGCTTTCTGCAAGAGTAAGTGTATCCGGTTCCTGTAATTTAGCAGCCATCAGCTGATAGATTGTATTAATCGGCATTTTCTGTATCCCACTTCGCATATATAGCTTTTCTGGTGATATCAGCTTAAATACCTCTTTGTCCATTCCCTGTGTTCTGCTGTCACGATACCCATATGTATTGCCTATCACTTGATTCTTTGAATCAAGCAGCACATAATCAACCGCCCACGTGTCAATTCCCATTGTGCACGGAATCTTACCAAGCTCTTTGCACTTTTTCATTCCAGCGACTATTTCTTTTGACAATGCAGCAATGTCCCAATACAAATGACCGTCCTTTTTGATCATCCCATTTTCAAACCGGTAGATCTCTTCGATTACAATCTTTCCATTCTCTACACGGCCAAGAATATGACGTCCGCTTGATGCGCCTATATCTACGGCTAAATAATAATTGCCCATACATCTTCTCCTTTCTGAAATATACTCCTGTAGAATATAGTATAGCCTCTTTAAGTATATTTTTTTAGGACGCAATTTGCTTGATTTACCGTCCTTATTTGCAAATTAACTTTTTGTATGTTATACTTCTGATGAAAATTCAGAATTCTACAATGAAACTTTATCAGGAGAAACCATGATTGATGAACAACTGCTTACTCAGCTGAAAACAATATCCGAAGAGGAACAGCAAATTCTGTCTGGAAACAGACAGGTGCAGAAGAATTTATATACAAACGATGAGGAATTTGTTATTGACAGTCGTAAAATGCTTGCCTCCGGAAAGCTGATTGATATTCGTCTGCATACACGCTTCATTCATTTTCCTGCTCACAAGCATAACTATATTGAAATGATTTATATGTGCAGCGGCTCCACAACACATATGATTCAAAACGGTGCTCCGCTTGTACTTCATACCGGAGAACTTCTTCTGCTAAATCAGAATGCTTCACACGAAATACTTCCTGCCGGAAAAAATGACATTGCAGTCAATTTTATTATTCTTCCGGAATTTTTTGACCGCGTAGTTGCAATGATGGAAGAAGAAAATGTTCTTCGAAATTTTTTAATCAGTACACTCAAGCAGGAAAGCATCGTGACTGAATATCTCCATTTTCAGGCAGCGGATATTCTGCCTGTCCAGAACCTGATTGAAAACCTGATCTGGTCGCTCTTAAATAGTCAGCCAAATCGTCGAAACATCAATCAGACAACAATGGGACTGCTTTTTCTACATTTGACAAATCATACAGACCAGCTTAACAACTATGATCCGGCTCAATACGAACGAAATCTTGTATTTACCGTCTTAAAATATATTGAGGACAATTACCGCACTGCAGAGCTTTCTGAAATATCCACCACCCTGAAAATGCCGTCTTATGCTCTCAGTAAGACCGTAAAAAAATATGCGGGACATACATTTAAAGATTTGTTGCAGACAAAAAGGCTGAACCAGTCAGCCTTTTTACTTACGACCACAACAATACCTGTGGAAGACATTATTACACTTGTCGGATATGATAACACCAGTTATTTTCATCGCATTTTCAAAACACGTTTTCAAATGACACCCAAAGTCTATCGAGAAAATCAGCTCTCCTAAAATGGTCTGCAGCACAGACCGCAGCATAGATTCAAAAAACATAATTCAAGGCAGACGTTTCCTGTTACAGAGCCTCTTCCATATTCTGTACCTCTCTCCTGATACCAAAAACCACCCTGCCTCAATCTGTTAAGTAAAGACTGATATTCCATATTTGATGGCTCGAGTGCAACAGCCCTTTGCGCATGTTCAAGTGCTGTTGCGTTATTACCAAGACCTGCATTAGCAATAGAGCTGTAATAATACCAGCGCGCATCTCTGTCTGCCTCATTGATTCCATTCAAAACATGATATGCCTCCTGAAAATATCCGGCATTCAAATAATTGCACACTGCCTGCATTTCCATGGATTCTCCATACCTTGACTTTGTTCGTTGGGAAAATCCGCCACCATAATTACCATAACTGCCGCTTTCTCTTTGATAAGCAGTACCGCTTTCTCTCATATCCATGATGATCTGATATGCTTCCTGTACTTCTTTGAATTTTTGTTCAGCCACCTCCGGCTGATCCAGATTTGCATCCGGATGATATTTCTTGCTCAGATTGCGATATGCTTTTTTTAATTCATCATTTGATGCACTCGAAGGGACTCCCAGTACACGATAGGGATCATTTATCATATTTTCTCCTGTTGCTTTTGGACGTGATTTCTGTTTTTCTATTGTTTTGTCTTCTGACGTCTGGCTTTGACTGCCTCATACTTGCTCCAAACACCGGCAAATAAAATGTTCCTTAGTATCTGTGCATTTTTAACAATTGGAAGCTTCTCAAAAGTTTTTGAACAGTCTGCCATCATCAGTGTCAGCGTACCTTCCACAAACTCTTCAAATTCTGCTGCAGTTTTTGTCATATAGTACTGCTTCCATGGATTATAGCCATTTGACTTGATATCCCTTTCGATATCCTCATATGCGTCCATCAGATATATAAACTTTCCAAGATAGAAACCAACCTTTCGAAGGTCGACTTCCCATATGTCATTTTTATAAGCAAAAATTTCTGCAAGCATCTCTCCGGTCAGTCCTGCAGCTCTATCCAGATTATCATCCTTGTTGTTTTCGCATTCTGTCAGATTACGTACATACTCCTCTATTGCCTTGCTCTGTCTTTTATAATGCTTCTCTATATCACGACAGAACTTTCTTAATCCCTTTGACCTGAATAAACTGGCAACATCCCGATCGTCCTTCCAATTATCCAGCAGATTATAGTAAGTGAGCAGTACACCCATATCAGCAGCATACGTACTGATTTCATCCAGGCACATCCTGTGAAGCTTCAAAGGATGCATTATGCAGGCATGCGTCTCCTGTCTTTCCTCCGGTTCATACAAACCGTTAAGTAGAATCATTAGGAAAGTCATATCATAGCTTAGTGTCAGCTGTCCGCGTCTTCCATAGCGTTCCTTTAAGGTTCTGCAAAGTCCGCAGTAATATGCCTGATAACGCTCATATTCAGTCGGTTTCAGTTCCTGCTTATTGATAATAATGTATCCAAACATCTGACGTTTCCTCCATTATGCATCATCCTGTCAGGTTCGCCTTTCAAATTCAGAACGACATTTTGGACAAGTGATACGAATCAGCCCTTTTCCTCTAGGCACACGAACATCCGCATGACATGATGGACATCGAAAAAACTTATGTGTTCTGAATTGTGTAACATGTGTTTTTTTATTATTAAAAAACCGTTTCACTCTGTTGACTATTTTAAGATATCCTTCATTTTCGGCATATCTTTTTGGAATATTTCTGGACAGCATCCGGAAATAGGTATAGATTAATATCGCAATTGCAATACTGTCCAATACCGGCATTCTCACTATCATGGAAACTACCATTCCAATCAGTGCCAAAATGAGCAGAAATCTGGAGAATGCATCCACTCCATATCTGCCCATCATAAAACGCTGTATCTTATCACGCATATTTTATCCTCTTCTTTCATTAATCAACTTTACTGTTTATCTTAAACTAAAATCAACTGAAAGCAATAGAATCCATCTAAAATATTCTAAAGATTTAATAAATTTCATAATATCACACATCTTGTCGCAATTGCCTCTGCAAACTGTTTGTCATGTTCTACAAATAGCATTGTTGGCTGAAACTGCTTTAATAGTGTTTCTATCTGCATACGCGAAATCACGTCAACATAATTTAGCGGCTCATCCCAAATATATAAATGCGCCTGGCACAGCAAGCTTGCTGCAATCAGCACTTTCTTTCGCTGTCCTTCTGAATAATCCTCCATATTTTTCACAAATTGTACCCGTTCAAAATCGAGCTGACGCAGCACCGCCTTGAACACGCTTTCATCCAGTCCGCACTTTTCAATATATGCGTCCAGACTTCCGCATAAAAACGATGTATCCTGATCAATATAGGAAATCAGTAATCCGCTTGCCGTCTCAAGGCACCCGGTCTCCCAAAACGATAATGGACAATCGACATCCATATTGTCCGGTCTGTTACATACACGGCTTCCCTCTGCACGAAGAATACGCTTTAGCAATGTAGATTTTCCGCACCCGTTTTTACCCTTCAAAAGAAGTCGATCTCCCCTTTGTACTTTAAAACTGCAGCAGTTTAATACAGTCTCTGCAGCATATCCACATGAGTAGCTTCGACACTCCACATAAACCTCTTTGTAATGTTCAAGTGGCATCAGCTTCAGTGCAGAAACCATTTCAAGATCTTTTAGAAGCTCCTTCTTTTCATTAATTGCTGCCGTAGAACGCTGCTGTATTGCCAGACTCCTGCTTTGCAGCTTTTTACTTTTTGCACCAATATAGGAACGCGTTCCAATAAAACGCTCCGGTTCTTTTTGTGGATCAAACCCTATCTTCGTTGCTTCCACCTTATCTGCCCACGCTGCAGTTCTCTTTGCGGCTGCTGTCAGCTTTGTAATTTCTTTTTTAAGCTTTTCATGTTCGCTAAGTTCAAAAGAATCCTGCCTTTGTTTATTTTCCCACCATGAACTGAAATTTCCCTTTTCAACAGAAATTGTACTGCGGTTCAGAACAAGCATATGATCCACACACTGGTCAAGAAACCATCTGTCATGTGAAACAAGAATAAAGCCCTTCTTTTTCTTTAAATACTCTGCAAGTAAAGCTCTTGCTTCCATGTCAAGATGATTCGTTGGCTCATCAATTAACAGAAAATGCTGTTCCTTTGCAAACAGAACAGCAAGCATGACTTTTGTTTGTTCTCCATGGCTCAATGTATTGTATGGACGATACAGCACCTGTGCACTCATTTTGAGCTGTTCAAGCTCCATGCAGATTCTCCACAGCTCAAAGCTGCTGTCCATCTGTTCCACGACTTCGAGTGTATTTTGCTTCATCAATTCCTTACTCACATCAAATGGAAAATACTCAAATACCGTCGATGCCTGTATGTTTCCCCTATATTCATATTTCCCAAGCAGCAAATTGAGAAATGTTGTTTTTCCTTTTCCATTTCTTCCTGTAAAACCAAGTTTCCAATCAGTATCAATACTGAATGATACGTCCTCAAAAATATTATCAAAACTTCCTTCATAGCAAAAGGTCAGTCCTGTGACATTTATTTGTGCCATTACGTCCTCCATCTTAAAGCTAAGGCAAGGCTTTCTATAAATAAATCATTTCCTCTTCAGGGGCATGTGCGCTGCTGACTTTGTCTGCATACAGAACAGGTCCATCCTGTCGGTATTCCCTTCTATATTCAGATTTGATTTTAGCTTCAACCCGGACCCATGATCCATCCTCAATCATACCGGCACCCGGATAGAATAAAATAAAGCCAAAAAATTTCGTATCATCTGCACAACAAGTCATAAACTGCCGACCGACCGCACACCAGTCAGATTCTTCTCTGCGAAGCGTTGTCGCAAGTGCGGTAAGCACTACCGTCTTTCCATCATATGCTTCCGGGCGTTTCATTGCATCCATATAAAAGATACCAAAATCCTCATCGTTAAGCTGAATTATTGAATCCTTCAAATCATACGGAAGCTGCTCCTCCAGTGGCATGATTTCACCGTCTTCACGTTCCAGAATTACCTGTACACCACTGCTGAGCGCTCTTGCACTGCGTCGATAGGAAGAAAGGTTCATGTCTTCTCTGCAGCGATTAAAAAGAACAAGATCTACATCCTTCAGAGTCTCTGATATCTGTGATTTCATATTGTTTCGATAGATTTCAAATGTTGCAGCATTTATAATTGTAATCAGCTGATAAACTTCCCAGTTTTTCGGCAATACGCTTTCATCTACTTTAATGGATTTCCACATCGGATTATATTCAATTATAACTGCCCACGGCTGATATACATGCACGAGCTCATTCAGATGTTTTTCATCAAATTCGGACTCTTCCATAGTCACAGCTGTAATGTTGTTTTCCTCTAAAAGAGAAGGCTCACATTCTACCTCTCCTTCCTCACAAAGAATCATCAGCATTCGCTTGAACTCTCTAAATTGATTTTGCTCTATCACACTCTTAATAAACGATGTTTTCCCGCTGTCTAAAAATCCATTTATAATAAACACCGGTATTTCATATTCTCTCATACTGTTTCCTCAAAAAGTTTCTGTAACTTTGCTTCATTAATTTTTGATCCAATTACACAAATACGTCCGGTATACTGTGCTTCTCCCTGTCGAACCTCATGCTCCTCAGGCACCATATCAAAAAACAGCCAGTCCCCATTTTCTCCGGCAACCATGCCTTTCGCACGAAGAACCATTCCATAGGAAACATCCTCACTGAGTGTATGCAGAATCGACTCCAAACGCTCCTTCGAATATTTCATCCCCGTTTCCATCCCCCAGCTTGTGAACACTTCATCCGCATGATGATGGTCATGGTTGTGGTTATGTTCATGGTCATGACATCCACAGGTACAATTCTCACCATGCTCGTGATCATGGTCATGCTCATCATGGCAGTGCTCGTGGTCATGGTCGTGACATCCGCAAGTACAATTCTCACCATGCTCGTGGTCATGATGATGCTCATGCTCGTGGTCATGCTCGTGCTCGTGGTCATGCTCGTGCTCGTGCATTTCCTGCTCCAGTTCTTTTGTGAAATCACTTGTATGCTCCATAGCCTCAAGTATCTGTGTACCATTCAGCTGTTCCCATGGAGTCGTGATAATATGCGCATTTGCATTATGTGTACGCAGAAGCTGTTCACATTCGTGTAGCTTTTCTTTTGACACATCCTGTGTCCGGCTCAAGATAATTGTTTTTGCATACTCAACCTGGTTTTCAAAAAACTCTCCAAAGTTCTTTAGATACATTTTGCATTTCTTGGCATCTACAACAACAGATGCGCTGTTGATTACTATTTCTGCTTCATCAGTAATCGTCTCAATAGCATTTATGACATCTGAAAGCTTTCCTACACCAGACGGCTCTATCAAAATGCGGGCCGGCTGATACTTGCGAATCACCTCAACCAATGCTTTTCCAAAGTCACCTACAAGAGAACAGCAGATACAGCCAGAATTCATTTCTTTGATTTCAATTCCCGCTTCCTTTAGAAAGCCCCCATCAATTCCGATTTCACCAAACTCGTTCTCAATCAAAACAACCTGCTCATTCTGCAATCCATCCTTCAACAGCTTTTTAATCAGTGTCGTTTTCCCTGCTCCTAAAAAACCTGATACCACATCGACCTTTACCATATAACATCCTTCTTTCCTCTGCATAAAATATTACCCGCTTATTTTACCATATGCCAGTAAAAAGTGGTAATTATTTTGTTGTCTTTCATTCTACCTTATTTTATAGTTAAACACTGAAAAGCTAAAACTGAATGATTTAAACTGTAATGACAAAGGAGACTGTTGATGAACATACTTATCAGTGCATGTATTTTGCAATTCTGCAGTCACGCAATCCTACCTGTGGCGTTCACACGATTTATGATGGTTCATTTTCGAGCACACTGATACCCGGACAAGGACTGTTTGCCCGGGCATTAATCGAATCTGGCTACACTGTACTGGACACTGCTGATATTGAGAGAATTACAGACATGCTGTCGATTAAACTTGTATTAAAACATCTGCTTAATGCCATCTGCAATTTCTTTGGAATTTGTCCAATGAAGATAATGCTCACCTGGGAGCTCCTTTATCGTCTGGATACCTGGATTTGTAATCAGCTCCTCATGTAACCTCTTCCATGAAATGTCATAGCCTTTTTCTGCAAATATTGCGTCACTTGCAGTCTCGGTTCCCTCCGCAAGAAATGTTAGAACCATCAGATTATTCGGATAAGTCATCTGCGATAATGCATTTAGATTTTCAGCTATACTGTTATTTTCATTAATCAAGGCTCTGGAAGCAGATCTTCTTCCTTTCACTGCCTTAATCATATCGAGATCCTGTTCAGAATAGCTTCCGCTTTCCCTCATACCTGCAAGCAGACTATCATCCTTTAGTTCCATTCTTGATATTCCCACAATATCAAACAACCTGGAAGGATAATACAGCCACTGTGGAATCTGCATTTCCTCCTCATATGCCATTTGCTTTGGTACAGACGGATCAATTCCGACAAACGCTTCTATCTCTTCCGGATAAAGATTGATATATTCCAGTGCATAAATCCCGGAAATAGAGTGTGCGGCAAGTGTGTAAGGAGGCTTAATTTCCAGCTGCTGCAAAGCTCCTCTGATTTCCTCGACAATGTTTTCTGAAGTTCTTAATTCCTTTGTATCCTTACTCATTCCATATCCCGGATATTCAATTGTAACAACACGAAAATCCGATGAAAGCTGCTCTGCCAAAGGTTTAAAATCTTCTATCGGACTGTACGTACCGAGACCACTTAATAGCACGATTGTATGCGTACCTTCTCCTTCTACGGCAACTTGCATTTCCTTTCCATTCACATTAACAGTTTCTCCAATCTGATTAACCTTCTCAGCATATTTCAAAGCCCATGCACCTTGATATATCGTCATTCCAAGCAGCACTATTAATCCTAACGCCACTATGAGCAAAAGACCTTTTTTGATGATTCTTCCAGCTTTCTTCATGTATAGCTTCCTTTCTCTTTCCCACATGCTTTTCACTCTATTTAGTTACAATAATATAACGAGCGTAGTCAGATAATTATTTCAATGATTTTTAAAATTATCTTTACAAAATCCTCCTCCCATTTATTTTTTATGGTATACTGTAAAGGGTGGTGATTGTAATTTATCACATCATGATGTTGAACACCGGAGGTTTTTGATGAGCGAATATATTTTGGACTATCTGTCCAAATTGGAAGATAACAATACTAAGAAATGGTATCAGGATAATCTCTCTTACTTTCAGGATGCCATGAATGAATATGAACAAATTGTTTGTTCTCTAATTAGCGAAATCGGAAAAGAAGACCCTAGCATCCTTCATAATGAACCAAAAAACATGATTTTTGATTTAGTACGCGATGTCAGATTCAGTGCTGACAAATCACCATACAGTCCAGCTTTCCGCTGTCATATTTCTGTTGGAGGAAAAATGCCGGTTCCAACCGGTTACTATCTTTGCATATCTCCAAAGAATCGATCCTATTTAGGATGTGGACTGTTTGCAGACATATTTGAAGATGCGACTGCCCGTGTTCGTGACTATATCAATGAACACCCAGAGGAATTCTTAAGTATTATTAATCAGCCGGATTTCAAAAGGATGTTTCAGCTCAAAGGCTCCATTGGCGGATCATTCCCAAAAAAATACTCCGCCGACAATCCTTGGGCAGAGTATTTACAATATAAAAGCTGGTATATTGAATATCATTTCAGTGATGCACTTCTAAAGGATGACAAATCCTTTATCAAGTATGCATTTAAACGTTTTATGGTCATGAAGCCATTTCATGATTTTATCAACCGTGCACTAACCGGCTTTATGATGCCACTTCGTACACATTCACTGTCTCTTTAATTCAGTTATTTCTTTTCAGGATAAAGGCACTGTATTCCCATCTTGTCAAAAAATCCAAGCCAGTTTTCTTCTGGTTTCTCATCAGTTACTACCATTTGAATTTTGTTGATATCACATATTTTTGAAAAGGCAACCTCTCCGAACTTAGAGCTGTCCACCGCAAGAATGCTTTGCTTTGCAACCTTCTGCATTGTCTGCTTTGCCTGTGAGAACTGCTCATTTCCATCAGTAATTCCCTTTTCAATATCAATTCCCTTGCAGGACATAACTGCTTTTTCAACATTATATGAACTGAGTCCTTCTATTGCATGTGGACCTACAAGTGCAAGATACCCTTCTTTGAGGCTTCCACCGGAAGAAATAATATTCCAGTCAGAAACATCTGACAGTTCTATTATAATTTCTATGGAATTCGTTATCACCGTCAGATTACTCTTCTGCTTAATTGCTTTTGCTATAAAAACCGCTGTCGTACTGGCATCCAGAATAATATGATCTCCATCATTAATCTGAGCAGCAACAAGCTCTGCTATTTTCTGCTTCCCTGACACATTGCGTTTCTTACGAATATTAAATGGCATATCAATACTTGTATTCTCATTAATAACGGCTCCACCATAGCTCTTAACTGCAAGACCATCCTTATCGAGCTTATCCAGATCTCTGCGGATTGTTTCCTCAGAAACACCATAAAGCTGACTCAGCTCACCTACAACAACTCTTTTTTCTTCCTGCAGCTTCTCCAATATTAAGTTTCGTCTTTCTAATGCAAGCATTCGCTACCTCCCAAATAATACCTATCATAAACCCCTGTTAGCCGTACTTCATCAAATAATGGATTTCATAAGCTTCTCATCAGGATGTGCAATAACCGATGAATCCAAATACATCCCGCCCTCTGAAACCTCTGCTTTTGCTTTCTCAATTGCTGCCTCCACTGCAGCAACCTCGCCAGTCAGGAACATATATGACTTTCCGCACATACCTTTTGCAATACGAAGCTCTATCAGCTCGACCATAGATGTTTTAGCCGCTACATCTGCTGCAACAATAATAGAAGCAGCATCATATGTCTCTAAAATTCCAAGTGCGCTTGGATGATCAATCTGTGTTGTTCCATATATAGCAGGAAAGATTGACTCATGCGGATTTCCAAGGACAAAGCTGTCAATCAGTTGTTCTGAATACGTCGTCACCGCTGTTTCAACTGATGCTTTTACTGAACTTAAATCACCCGAAATAATTGCAATGTATTTGCCCGGGCAAACTGTCTCAGCCTCTATGATTTCCACATCTGCCGCCTTTACCATGGCATCTGCTGCTGTCACACCGGTAGACACTGTTTTAAATTCAATCATTCCTATGGCTTTGCTCATATCTTTCCCTACCTTCTCTGTTCATTTTCAATGATAATGCAGCTGTTTTCAACTGCTGTTACTTTTCCGTCAATTGATGCGTGAATTGCAACACTAAGACCCTCAGCAGGCTTTGCAATCATCTGACCACGTGCTACCACATCACCCTTTTTCACAACTGCAACTGCAGGCGCACCAATATGCTGACTAAGAAGAATTCTGACTTTGGAAACAGATACCTCTTCATGATCAATTGGTGCAGGTTTATGATACTGATACAGACCAAGTCTCGCCTCAAGTCTGAGCTCCGGTGCCTTCCTGTAAGCTCTTGCCTCAAGTACTGGCGACAAAACTGCATCCTGTGGCGGCTTAACACCCGCTTTACGAAGACCTGCTTTGTATTCACCAATCAATGTTCTCGGAGACAATCCCTGCGGGCAGGAAAACATTTCACACAAACCACATGAGGAGCAGAACATTGTATTTAGAAATACATCCACATTCTGAAAATCTCTGTTTGCTGCTGAACGCATAAATTTGTGTGGTTCAATCGGATGACCAAGCAGATGCCTCGGACAAAGATCCGTACACATCTGACACTGACAGCATGCTGAAGCTGCCCGTTTCATATCTATCGATACTGAGCTGTTCTTTTTTCGTATAATCTGATGATCCTTTGGCAGAACAATCACTGCATTTGTCGTTTTAGTGACTGATTCCTCTGCGCTGCCAATACGCCCCATCATTGGTCCGCCAAGCAAGTATACCGGATGCTCTGTCGTAATCTTTCCAGCTCTTGCAACTGTTTCTTTAATGCTGCTTCCAAGTGGCATTCTGACAGTTACCGGATGCTCCACCTCGCCTATGACTGTCACGTATTTACTCTGTACAGGAATTTGTTTTTCTACTGCCCTGAAAATATTGTAAACAGTTTCAACATTAAAAACTGCTACACCTTCTTCTATCGGAAGTCCACCGGGACGAATCACTTTGCCTGTTGCCTCATATATAAGAACAACCTCATCTCCCATTGGGTAAGCACTCGGAAGTAATTTAAGACGCATACCGGGGAACTCTCCAATGTGAGCATTCAAAGCATCCACAGTTTCCTCATAA
The DNA here is from genome assembly GCA_964579795.1 of uncultured Lachnospiraceae bacterium. GTDB lineage: Bacteria > Bacillota > Clostridia > Lachnospirales > Lachnospiraceae > JAEYFP01. Next base: position 17,734 of record CAZOHM010000017.1, read on the forward strand.
TTCTTTTTAACACCAATGACTGCTTCCTTCGCATGAACTGTCTTTGCAATCATGGCAAAAGTTTTCATAATCTCATATGTTCTGTCACGAAGCAGCTGTCTGTGAAGTCTTAACAACGGTTCACATTCTGCACAGTTCATAATCACTGTGTCTGCACGCTCATCCAGCTTCATATAAGTAGGAAAGCCGGCACCACCGGCTCCGACTATTCCACTGTTTTTAACTATTTCCTTTAATTCCTTCAGCTCCATGATTTTTACTCCAATCCGCTTCCGTCGTCAACAATACCAACAATTGCCGCATCAATTGGTGCATCATCCATTCCACATCCAATTCTTGCTGCACTTCCTGTAGCAACAAGAACAATTTCGCCGATACCAGCACCAATATTATCAATAGCAACAAGCTGATGATTCTCACCCTTCATGGAGGGAACCGGCTCTACAATCATAAATTTATTTCCTATTAAGTTTTCACACTTTCTTGTAGATACAATACTGCCTGTTACTTTCCCAACTATCATGGCAACCTCCGCTTCCCTGTCTGAAATCCTATCTCAGGACTGTTAAAATCATTCATTATCAATCTTTTACTATAGTGACCTTATCACCGGTTTTTATCGAGCATGCATTTGCCTCATCAGTATCAATATGCATTTCCAGTGTAAACTTATCATCTACACGAATCTTTACATGATTAAAGACTGTTCCTCTTGGATTATCTGCCTTCACAGATACAATATCTCCATCCTGAAGTCCTGCCGCCTGTGCATCTGATGGAGCCATATGGATATGACGCATAGCAACAATGCATCCTTCCTTCAAATACAAAGCTCCCTTCGGACCTACCAGTGCAATCGGTGCACTTCCTGTTACATTACCTGATTCTCTGATTGGCGCCTTTATTCCAAGCTTGACAGCATCTGTTGCAGATACTTCTACCTGTGAAGCCTTTCTGACCGGTCCTAATATTCTAACATTCTCTATTGCTCTAAGCTTGAGTCCAACAATTGTCACCTGTTCATTCGAGGCAAACTGTCCACCCATCAGCTCTTTTTTCTTCGTCAGCTGATATCCTTTTCCAAATAATGCCTCAACATGTTCCTGTGTTAAATGCACATGTCTGGCTGATACCCCGATTGGTACCGCAAATCCGTTTCCTGTCTGATCTTTTTTCTCAATTGCTTCCATTACCATTCTGGTAATCAATTCAACATTTCCTGTCTCCAACTTCGCACCTACTCTCAATGCTGCATTCATCCTGCAGATATGCATCACAATGGTGTAATCCATATCTGCGAGATGTCTGTTCAGCGGTTTCTCAACCTACCTGTTTTTATCCGAAAAACTAATGAATAATTATTTTACCTTTGGTAAAATCATCTCTACATCATTGTGTGGTCTAGGGATTACATGTGTAGCAACCAATTCGCCGAGTCTGCTTGCTGCTGCAGATCCACTCTCAACTGAAGACTTTACAGCTCCAACATCTCCGCGTACCATAACTGTTACAAGTCCTGAACCAATCTTCTCTGTTCCTACCAATGTAACATTTGCTGCCTTACACATTGCATCTGCTGCTTCTATTGCTGCAACGAGACCTCTTGTTTCTACCATACCTAAAGCTTCCTGTGACATAATCTTTTCCTCCTTTTTATTTGCAGCCTCAGCTGCTGTGGTTTTTACTGCCGGCTTAGCGGCTGTTTTCTTTACTGTGCTGTTATTAACTGCCATAACTCTGTCCTCCTGGTAAAAGAACCTATTGACATTTGATACGATACTTTATACATCCATTGGGATGTCCTCTGTTGTATCCCCATTTTCTTCTGCCGGTTTCATAAATCTGCTTGCACTGAATGCAATCAGTTTTTCGATTTCTTCATGGGGATTGGCAATTACACCATAGGCAACCGGCTTTTTAATAGCATTTTTACTTGCCGCTTCTACCGCATCTGTCACTGCTGCTACTTCACCTCGGATAACAATCGTAACAAGTCGTCCGCCTAATTTTCTCTCCCATGTAGCCAGCTCTACTGCTGCTGTCTTGCACATGATATCAAGTGCGTCCATTGCAGCCACAACACCGGTAATTTCAATAAAACCTAATGATTTACCCATGAAATGTTCCTCTCTTAAACTGTAGGTAAAATTTTCTCAACATCATTGTGTGGTCTAGGAATTACATGCTGTGCTACAAGCTCGCCAAGTCGGCTTGCTGCTGCTGCGCCTGACTCTACTGCTGCTTTCACTGCTCCAACATCTCCACGTACCATAACTGTTACGAGTCCGGAACCAATCTTTTCTGTTCCTACTAGTGTAACCTCAGCTGCTTTTGTCATTGCATCTGCCGCTTCAATTGCTGCTGTAAGTCCTCTTGTTTCAATCATTCCCAATGCTTCCTTTGACATTTCCTTATCCTCCTATAATAATTACTTGATTTGTTTGATTATTTTTTATCAAAAGCGCTTAGCTTAAGCATTTTTGCTGTATCATCTGTTGGGTGCGCAATAATATGTTTCTGAACAATACCGGTCATATTTTTTGCAACCTCTTCACCTGCTGCCATCGCTGCCTCTACATCACTGACTGAGCCTCTAAATTTCACAGTCACCAGCAGTGGAACCGGAAGGGAATCTGCATTTGCAGGTTTATTCTTATCAAATTTCTCCAGCCAAACATTTGCTGCTTTGCATCCGGCATCTGCTGCCATAAAGGCACATGTCAAGCCGAACACTTCCAATAATCCTACAGCATCCTCTGCCATGTCTGTATCCTCTCAATCCTGTTACTTGTTAATAATTGCAATCTTCAAACCAGCCATTGCCAAGTTTGTCTTATGTGCTTCATTGATTTCAGTAAGAGGGAATGTATGAGTAATCAGCTTATCAATTGGAAGACCAATCTGCTTTGCACTCTTTAAGAAATCAAATGTTGTTGCATAATCACGCAATGTGTATACCCAGGAACCGACTGTTGTAATTTCCTTGGAGCAAATATCAAAATGTGGATTAATAGTTGCATCACCGCCATTGATAAAGAATCCAAGCTCACAAAGTCCGCCACCATTTCTGATAAACTTGTAAATATTTGAATGTCCAACAGGAGATCCTGTACACTGAAAAGCAAAGTCTGCAAGATATCCGCCAAATGCTGCCTTTACTCCATCTGTCAAAGCTTCCAGACCCTTGAAATCCTTAAAGTTTACAGATGTTGTAGCACCAAGCTCCTTTGCAAAGTCCAGTCTCTTCTGCTCACCGTCTACAGCCACAATGTTCTGAATACCCATTGTTCTGAGAATTGCGATGCAAATCAGTCCAATTGGACCGCAGCCCTGTACAGCTACTCTTGAATTGAATCTTAAAATTCCTGTTGATTTTGCTCTCTCTACAGCATGAATCAATACTGCACACGGCTCAATCAATATTCTGGAATACAGATCCAGATCACTTACATTAAATATGGTAGAACCGCCTCTGACAAGAATATAATCTGAAAACCAGCCATTGAAGTGGATGTCATCATCAGGAAGAAGACCATAGACGTCTGCCCCTCCAACGTTCTGCTTGTTCAAGTCATACATCGTGATGTCCGGATTATCCTTAAAAATCATACAGGTAACAACCTTGTCACCAAGCTTCAATGACTTTCCTGCACTATCCTGTTTCACATTCTTACCCATCTTGACAATTTCGCCCGTACCTTCATGTCCAAGTACAACCGGAATCAGAGAAAACGGATCTCTTTTGAATTCATGTGCATCTGTTCCACAAATACCACAGCCTTCCACCTTTACAAGAATATCATCATCTCCAACTTCTGGCAATGGGAACTCTTTAATATCGTAATGTTCTAATGCTGTCAGCATGGCAACTCTTGCTGTCTTTGGAATTTCTCCAACAGTGCTGCTGCCTGTACTGCTGCCTGCACTGACGCTTCCATCTGACATGCTCACAAGAACCTTTTTCACAATTTCTTCTATTTCATTTGAATTCATGCTCTGCTCCATCCTTTCCTTATCTGATACAAAGACTGTCTGTCATGACACATCTTCTCTTCTTTGTAAAGCTCTTTGCGCTCGTCAGGCCTTCACCTGTACGACTTGCAATTGTAAATGTACAAATGCTTTCTCCACCAAATCCAAGTGCTGCATAGGATGGTCCATTCTTTACAAGAATTGCTGTATCAATTGCTTTTGCATATTTTGTAATACGATCCACATTCTTGGAATGAATATGAGCGGAGTGGCGATTACCATGCTCCAGCCATACTGCCTTTTCTACTGCATCATCAAAATCCTTTGCTTTGACAACACCGAGAATTGGCATCATAAGCTCTGTTGTAATCAGCTTATGTTCTTTTTCTCCTTCAAATGTAATACAACGGATATTATCCGAAACCTCGACTCCTATCATGGCAAGCAGTGCCTTTGCACTTCTTCCGACGCACTTTCTGTTCAAGCCGCCTTTTTCATTAAATACAGTTGCAATCAGTTTGTCCTGTTCTTCTTTAGAAGCCAGATAACAGCCCTGCTCGTTAACCATATGATTGATCAGTTCGTCGGCTATCGAATCAATGGCAACAATCTCTTTCTCTGCAATACATGGAAGATTGTTATCAAACGTGCAACCGTTTACAATATCCTCTGCCGCTTTTTTCAAATCAGCAGTCTCATCTACAAGAGCTGGTGGATTACCTGCTCCAGCACCAATTCCACGCTTTCCCGAGGAAAGTACCGCTGTTACTACACCTGGACCACCTGTTGCAACAAGCAACGGAATATCTTTATGCTTCATCATAACTGCACTTGTTTCAAGTGTAGGCTTTTCTACAGTACATGCTACATTATCCGGTCCGCCTGCTTCAATAGAAGCTTCGTTTACCATGTTAATTGCGTAGATTGTCGTTTTAATTGCCTGTGGATGTGGATTGAAAACAACTGTATTTCCACCTGCAATCATACCCATTGCATTGCAAAGAACTGTTTCACTCGGATTCGTACACGGTGTAATCGCACCAATGACTCCAAATGGTCCCATCTCTACAAGTGTCAGTCCTCTGTCACCTGATGTTGCTTCTGTAATGATATCCTCTGTTCCGGGAACCTTATCTGCAACAAGATGATGTTTCAAAATCTTATGTCCAACATTTCCCATTCCCGTTTCATCAACACCCATTCTTGCAAATATTTCTGCATTTTCATGAGTTTTCTTTCTGATATTGGAAATGATCTTCTCTCTCTGATCCATTGAGAGATTTCTAACAACTGCCTGTGCTTTTTTAGCTGCTGCAATAGCATCATTCATATCTGTAAAGACGCCGTGCTTACTTGTTGCTGATTCAGAAATCTGCATTTTTGCAATCACTTCTTTCACAATATCCTGCACAGCACTTTCGTTTATAGGCATGTGACTACCTCCTCTAATATTTTCACACCGTATTCTGCAAGCTTCGTATCCTGCTCAGCAGTACCACCGCTGACACCCAAAGCTCCGATTAGTGTTCCGTTTCTTTTTAGTGGTTCACCGCCACCAAATATGACAATCTTTCCACCGTTTGTAAACTGAATTCCATATAATTCCTTACCAGGCTGACTTAGCTTTCCAAGTTCCTTGGTCGGCATCTGAAATGCGATTGCCGTATAAGTCTTATTGACCGCCACATCATAGCTGCCAATATATGCACCGTCCATGCAATGGACTGCAATCGGTCTGCCTGCTGCATCTGAAACTGCGGTAACCACCCGCATATTCCATGAAGCTGCTTTCTGTTCTATCTTTTCAATCAAGGCAGTCGCAAGCTTCAATGTCATTTTATCAGGCGCATATTCTTTATCGATAATATTCTTTACGGCTTTCTCAACCATTTCCTTCTGATAATTATACATAAGGACACCCTGCTTCCTTACCGGACTTATTTCATTCCCATCTGTTCCATTACTTTTTTAGTGATTTCTGCAATTACTTCTGGAGAAGCTTCCTTTGGTGTAGAGTTGACAGAACCACAGCCATTGCCGCCACAGTTATGACAGTTTACACCGCCCTTGTTCTGGCAGAGATTTGCTGGATGCTTACCTGCAAGTCCCATCTTTCTTCTAATTTCATAAAGCTTCTGTACAGTAGCATTATCAAATTCCTTTGGTCCACCAAGTACCTTTGACTGATAAAGAAGCTGTGCATAAAACTCAACTGACTCCATCTTCAGATATGCAGAAAGCAAATCTGTTGACCATGTCAAAGCACCATGGCTTTCAAGAAGCACTGCATCATAATATGGAAGATATTTTTCAACATTATCAGGGATTTCCATTGTAGAAGGTGTACCATATTCTGCAATTGGAACACATCCAAGTGCAATAACTGCCTCAGGCATAATAGGCTGTGTCAAAGGAATACCTGCGATTGCAAAGCTTGTTGCGTATACAGGATGTGCATGTACAACAGAACCTACATCTGGTCTCTTCTCATATACTCTCATATGCATCTTAATCTCAGATGAAGGTTTGAAATTACCGTTTGCCTGAATCACATTACCCTTTGCATCAACCTTACAAATATACTCAGGTGTCATGAAGCCTTTTGAAACACCGGTCGGTGTACAGAGAAATTCATTGTCATTCAACTTGACAGAAATGTTACCATCATTAGCTGCAACCATATTTCTGTCGTAAATTCTCTTTCCGATGTCACAAATCTGTTTTTTGAGTTCAAATTCATTTACCATTTTACTTTCCTCCTGAAAATGTTCTGTTTTATTGTGTTTTTCTTTTGTTTTTGTTGTTTCTGTTGTTATTATAAGACACTGTCTTAATAAAGTCAACACTATTTGTGTTGTTTTTTATTGTTTTTGGTATAAAATAATTGGTTTTGTCTTGTTTTGTTGTTGTTTTATGCGTTACCAGTCAAAATACTGTCATTTTCCCACGGAAGAACATCTCCTTCCTCCTTTAAATAGGAAAACAGAGAAGGGATTCCTTCACCGGTTTTGGAATCCACAAAAAAAATCTGCTTACAGCCGGAAAGCCGAAGCCAACGCTCCGCACGGCTGCAATCAGCATTTTTCTCATTAATCTTTGTTACAATTCCGATTGTGTCACGGTTTGTCATGCACGTAATACAAGGAGGAAATAATGTATAGTTTTCCGTCGCTGCAATCAGCAGTCCTACAACATCTGCCTCATAGGAATACAGTGCAAGGGCATGACCAAGCTTGTGTGTCTGCGCATACTCACCCGGTGTGTCTATGATTACATCAAAATGATTAATATACTGTGTCTTCTGATATGTAATCTGTTTTCCTCTGAGTGCCTGTGTTAGTGTTGTCTTTCCGCTTTCGCTTCTTCCCATTAATATCAGTTTTTTCATGGCATCAGGTTCTCGTAATCTTGCACACTGTATAATGAAGTTCTTCCTGCGCATATTTTAGAATCGCAATTGTAGAAGCCTCCACTTCTGACACTGTACCTGTCACAATCAGTGAACCGCTGAATCTGTCCACAAATCCAATCTCAACGCCTGCTGCCTTTAATGCAATATCTGCTATAATAATTGCTGTTTCTGCAGGGCTGACTGTCATAACACCAATCGCTGATTTTGCATAATCAATGCTCGGATCAAGTCCCAGCTTCTCATATAAAACCTTATCGGGGTTGGCAATGATGTGAGCAAGTGTAATTTGTTTGCCGGGTACAAGCTCCTGAACAATTCTCTGTTTTGTCTCTTCCGACATACCATCTGTATATCCCATCTTACCCTCCTAACTGACAATATAGTCTGGAATAATTCTCTACTGTCTTTTTTAATGTGTCCATTTTTTCAAGATCCGGTGGCAGTACATCCTTCATTAAGTACTCCCTGCCAAGTCCGTCGTACTTGTCCTGTCCGAGTCTGTGGTATGCAAGCAGGTGCAGTCGTTCCACTCCTGGAAGATGATCTGCAAATTCTGCTATTCCACGTATTTCCTCTACTGTATCATTAAATCCCGGAATAACGGGAACTCTGATTACCAGTTTTGTCTGTCCGCTTTCTGCGATTTTTTTCGCATTATCAAGCATCAGTTCATTGCTCTTTCCTGTAAACTCCTTATGCTTGGCTGTATTTGTATGCTTGATATCCATCAAATACGTATCAAGATATGGCAGAATTTCTTCTACAATAGTGTATTTTGCACACGCCATGCTTTCCAATGCCGTATTAATACCAACTTCCTTGGCTGCCCGCAGTAAATCTCTTGCAAATTCCGGCTGGCACAGGCTTTCGCCACCAGACAATGTCATACCGCCACCTGACCTTCTGTAAAAGTTTCTGTCCTTCTCAACCTCTTCAAGCATATCCCGGACAGTTACATCAGAGCCAATGACCTTTGGCTTTCCCTGTACAAGCATCGTCTGTATTGCGTACTCCTGCGACTCAGGATTACAGCACCAGCGGCATCTTAATACGCACCCTTTTAAAAATACGATTGTACGGATTCCCGGACCATCATGAATGGAATACCGTTGTATATCAAATATCCGTCCCTTTGTATCCAAGTAGCTCATATTAGAATCCCTGCTCCGTTCTTTTGATAATATCATCCTGCAGTGCTCTGGAAAGTGTTGTAAACAAAGCACTGTAGCCTGCGACTCTGACAACAAGATGCTGATAGTTCTCCGGATGCTTCTGTGCATCCATAAGCGTATTTCTATCAACAACATTGAACTGCATATGTGATCCCTTCATGTCAAAATATGTGCGAATCAGTGAAATAAAATTATCCAATCCCGATTCTCCACTGAGTGCCGACGGATGGAATTTCTGATTCAGCAGTGTTCCATTTGATACAATTGCATGATCCAGCTTTGAAACAGAATTTGCTGTTGCTGTTGGTCCATGCGTATCCTTTCCAGCTGAAGGTGATACACCATCTGCAACCGGTGTGTATGCCAAGCGGCCATCCGGAGTTGCGCCGGTCTGTGCACCAAGCAGTACATTTGCTGAAACAGGGTACATTCCCGCTTGGAAAATACCGCCTCTTGGATTCTTATATTTTTCAAGAGGCTTTGAATATGTATAAGCCACCTCTCTTGCAAAGAGATCCACTTCTTCAACATCATTTCCATACTTTGGTAACTCATCAATCCATTTCAAAAGCTGTTCACCCTTCATGCGCTGTTCGTCTGAAGCCTGAGCTTTTGTGATTTCCTTTACAATCTCTTCTATTTCTGCCTCACCGACCTTCTGTCCCGCTGCGCCAAGCTGTCCTGCTACACCAGCTGTCAGTTCCGCAATTTTCTTATCACTGAGTCCCTTTCCATAATTAATAGAAAGGAGATATTTATAATCAGAAAGTGTCAGCTTCTTCTCCTCAAACACAAGCTTTCTGATTGCATACAAAGAATCTGTTGCGTTGGCAATACCAAATCCCTGTGGTCCAGTGAAATTGTAAACGGCGCCACCCTCCTGTAGGGAAATTCCGCGTTTCACACAGTCATCCACCATACATGATTCATAAGGAAGAGGACATCTTGTTGCATGTGCTACATCAATGGCATTATCTGCATTAACAAGCAATTCAATCATATAATTCATCTGTTTCTGATATGCATCATAGAATTCATCAAAACTCTGCATATCCTCTACTCTTGAAGTCTCTACTCCGACAAGCTCTCCGTTTTCATATCCACTTGAAAATACAAGTTCCAGCGGTCTGCACATATTAAAGAATGCTGCATCATGCCAACCTTCCGTTTTTCCGGCCTTCTGCGGTTCTACGCAGCCAATAATGTTGTAGGTTCTGGCATCCTCTAACGATAGGCCTCTGTGCATCAGTGCCGGAACAATCACTTCATCATTGTAATATGCCGGCAGTCCAATGCCTGTCCTTGTCAGCTCTGCTGCTGCAATCATCAGTGCATGCGGCGTTCCATTCCATACACGAACGGAAAGAGAAGGCTGTGGCAGAAATACATGCTTCGATGCACGAATACACATAAAGGAAAGATCATTCGTTACATCCATACCATCTGCATCCTGTCCTCCTACAATCAGATTCTGGAACAGACTGTAGCCTGCAAATCCCTCTGCGCTGACTGCATCTCTAACTTTATTTAAATCATTCAGTTTTACAAATATACAATCTATTAACTCCTGTGCTTTTTCTCTTGTTAATATACCGGCATCAAGATCCGCCTTGTAATATGGATACATATACTGGTCGAATCGTCCGGGTGAAATAGAATGACCACTTGATTCAATCTGTAAAAGCTGCTGAACAAACCAGAAGCTCTGGCATGCTTCATAAAAGCTCTTTGCACCCTTCTGCGGTACATTCGCACAATTCTCAGCTATCTGAATAAGCTCCTGCTTTCTTGCCTGATCACTGCATGCCGCAGCCTCTTTTCTGGCAAGTTCACTATAGCGTTTCGCATATCTGATGACAGCCTCACAGCTGATGACTACTGCCTGAAGAAAACGTGACCTTCTTGCATAATCCTCATCAGATGGGCGGCATTTTGTAAGCTCTTCTTTTACCTGTGCAAGAATCCCGTCATATCCGATGGCAATCACCTTTTCATATTGAACAGTCACATGACCAACACCATTGTAAAAGTAATTATTTGGTGTAAAAACATTGTGTTTCATCGCATTCAATGTTTCAGGTGCCATATACGAAATAGCGAGCTCACTCGTCGTTTTTCCCTTCCAGTAAGCATTTGCCTTCACCAACTCCTGCTTTGTCTGCTCGGCAATATAGAATGGGTCTGCCACACGATGCTCTACTGTATCAAATTCTGCCTCCAGCCAGTCATATGAAAACTCCGGATAAGTCTGACAGCCTCTTGGTGCAATTGTCGTGCTGCCAACAATCAGTTCGTTCTCTCTGATAATAATCGGAATATTGTCGAGTATATGTGCAAACGCCTTTGCCCTGCGCATAATAATCGGTTCTTCTTCTGTCTGTTTATAGGATTCCGTCAAAAGTACAGCTCTGGCAGATTCAATCTCAGGCAGCTTCTTATATAAATGCTCTACAAGTTTTGGTATTCTCTCAGACCTTGCCACTTCCTGACTATAATATTTTTCCATAATATGCCCTCTTTCCTGCACGTTTTGTAATCGTTACTTATGATTGATTATACGTTTATTTTTCAGGAATGTCAATAAATTGGTCACTATTTATTAATTATTTTGTTGTTTTCTTTTTTATACCATGTTGTTTTTGTGTTGTTTTTCAAGTTTACGCATGACCGAAAAGAACAACGGAATCAAAAACATCACTCCTAAGCCCCATGCAGCAGGATCTGTATAACATGCCGCAGTGTAACCGCCAATTGGAATAATAAAAATTGCCATTACTGTTCTGGCAACCATCTCGAAGACGCCCGAAAAAAAAGCCTGTGCACTGTAACCAAGTCCTTGGATTGTGTTTCTCAAAATGTTCAAAAAGGCTAACGCCACATAGAAATATCCAATTGTACGTAAATACTCATGAGCGCCAGCAAGCACTTCTGTATTACTCTTATCTACAAAGAGCTGTGGTAAAATACCACCATAATAATTAAGAATAATACCTGCAAAAATCGCATACAGGCTTCCGATAATTAAGCTGTCCTTTAATCCTTTATAGATTCTGTCAAGCTTTGCTGCACCAAGATTCTGTCCGACATATGTTGCCATAGTATTACTCATTGCATCAAATGGGCACATCATCAGCTGCTTGATTTTCATGGCGGCAGTGTACGATGTCACCGCAACCGACCCAAGTGCATTTACAGCAGATTGCAGCATAATACTTCCAATTGCAGTAATGGAAAACTGTAATCCCATTGGCAGTCCCATTGTAAGAAGGCACTGTACTTTTCTGCTCTCGATCTTCATTTCATCTTTTTGCATTTTAAGAATCGGAAACTTTTTACGTATATATATGAAACACAGTATACCAGAAACCGCCTGTGCAGCAATTGTTGCTATTGCAGCTCCCATCACACCCATTTGTAAAATCAGAATCAAAAACAGATCTCCAATTACATTTAATACTGTAGAAAGAATTAAAAACAAAAAAGGAGTACGGCTGTCTCCGAGAGAACGAATGATTCCGGAAAGAATATTGTACAGAAAGGTAAATGGAATTCCAATAAAAATAACTATCAGGTATTCATATGCTCCCTGCAGAATATTGGAGGGCGTACCCATCCATACAAGAATTCTGTAGCAGAGGCTGCATGTTACGACAGTAATTACCGTTGAAAGCAAAAGTGCAAGCAATGCGGAATTGTATACATACTTTCGCAACTCTGACTGCTTCCCTGCACCAAACATTTGAGCAACTGGAATCGCAAATCCACTGCATGTTCCTATTACGAATCCGATAATCAAAAAAGTAATTGACGTACTGGCACCTACCGAGGCGAGTGCATCAATTCCTATAAACCTTCCCACAATTACTGAATCAATCAGATTATACATTTGTTGAAATAAATTTCCCAAAAGTAATGGTATCATAAACCGTATGATTAACATCATCGGTTTTCCGCTTGTCATATCCTTTGTCATACAAGTATTGCCTCCTCTTCTTTATGATTATACTCTGTTACAATAAACTTGAACATCATATTTCTTTCTATTCCGACACTTGACTTTTTTGACCGGCTGGCGGATACTGTCCTATAGAAACGAGTGAAGTACGAGAAGGAGAACAGTTATGCTGCAGAATTATGATATTCATACACATTCCATCGCAAGTGGACACGGATCCAATGATACTATAGCCGACATGGCAAAGGAAGCTGCAAGACGCGGTCTATCCTTGCTTGGCATCAGTGATCACGGACCTGCTACACCCGGTTCTGCCGGCATATCCTACTTTAAAAGTCTCTCTCATGCTCCTAAGAATCGTTGTGGCATTACGGTATTGTACGGCACTGAAGTCAATATTGTCAATATGCATGGCGATCTTGATATTGATCAGGCAACACTTAGTGGTCTTGATTATGCCATCGCATCCCTTCATACAGCATCCTGTCATCCGGGCACATGTGAAGAAAATACACAGGCATACATTTATGCCATGGACCATCCACGTGTTAAGATCATTGGTCATGCTGATGACAGTAATTTCCCAGTCGATTACGAACAGCTTGTTGCTGCGGCAAAAGAAAAAGATGTGCTGTTTGAACTAAACAACACATCTCTATTACCTGATTCTTATCGACTGCATGCATACGAAAACTGTAAAACGCTTCTTTCCTTCTGTAAACAATATGCACAGCCTGTTCTGCTTGCAAGTGACAGCCACGGTCGTAAACAGATTGGCTGCTTTGACTGTGCTACTGCATTACTAAAAGAAACCGATTTTCCTTCCTCTCTGCTTTTAAGTGATGCCGACTGGCTGCTTCGCAGACTTCGATAATTTTCTATACACTTTCGTTTGTTCTGTCTTCCTCCAGTATTTCTTTGATCAGAACACGTTCATCCATCGGATATTTCTTTCCTTCTATTTCCTGATAATCCTCATGCCCTTTTCCGGCAAGCACTATCACATCGCCCTTCTTTGCATGATGAATCGCATAAGCAATCGCTTCTTTTCTGTCCGGAATTTCTACATATTTTCCACTTGTTTTCATAATACCAGTTCTGATATCTGCAATAATATCAAGCGGCTTTTCAAATCGAGGATTATCAGAGGTGATAATCGTCATATCTGCAAGCTTTCCTGATACCTCGCCCATCTCATAGCGGCGCAGTTTGGAACGATTTCCGCCGCAGCCAAACAGACAGACAAGGCGGCTTGGCGCATATTCCTTCAAGGTCGTCAGCAGACTTTTCAATGCCATAGCATTGTGAGCGTAATCAATCATCAGCGTGAAATCATCTGATATCGGTATCATTTCTATTCTGCCCTTTACGTTTGCCACGCGAAGTGCTTTCACAATATCTTCATCCGAAATGTGAAAATGTCTGCAGACCGAAATTGCAGCCAGTGCATTATATACACTGAACTTTCCTGGTGTATCAATCATCACATCCAAATCAATCAGCCCCTGTGTCTGAAATTGCACACCAAGATATCCCGGTTTGCTGACAAGCTCAGTATTTACCGCCTGAATATCTGCGCCATCATTCAAGCCATAGCTTTCAATAAGGCAGCTGTGTCCTCGCAGGATTTGTTCCAAATGAGCATCATCATAATTAACAAGCCCTATCCTGCACTGGCGAAACAAAAGACTCTTGCAGGCAACATAGTCTTCAAAGCTTGCATGTTCATTCGGTCCGATATGATCCGGTTCAATGTTCGTGAAAATACCTATTTCAAATTGAATTGCCTGTGTCCTGTGCATCATGAGTCCTTGAGATGAAACTTCCATAACAACAATCTGGCAGCCAGCCTCTTTCATTTCCTTAAAATACTCCTGCAGCACGAACGACTCCGGCGTTGTGTTATTTGCAGGAATATGGCGTTCACCAATAATTGCTTCGATTGTCCCAATAAGACCTACACGATATCCGGCATTTTCTAAAATCGACTTAATCAAATATGTTGTTGTTGTTTTTCCTTTTGTCCCGGTAATTCCGACAATCTTCATCTGATCTGCCGGGTGTCCAAAGTATGCGGCTGCAATATGTGCCATTGCGTAACGTGTATTCTCTACTCTAATGACTGTTGTATCACAGCCATCCGGAAGCTTTACATTTTTTTCTGTGATGACTGCAGCGGCGCCTTTTAAGGCTGCCTCTCCTACAGCAGAGTGTCCATCAAAGTTTGCACCCACAATACAGATAAACATGCAGTCCTTTTCAATCTTTCTGGAATCATAAACAACTGTCGAAATCTCTCGTTCCATAACTCCGCTTACACATTGGCAGGTAATATCCTTCAGTAATTCTGTTAGTTTCATTTCTCATGCCTCCATCTGATTACTTACTCAAAATCTTCCAATAACTATAATGTATCGAAACTGTTTGTGTCTCTTCCCTCGGCGGAAGATAAACGCGCAACCGGTTTTTTTCGCCAATATCTGTTTTTAATCTTGTTCCATCAGAAAGCTCTGCATAATATCCAGGATAATACAATAACGGAACTGTCACAAACGCACTTTCTCCTGCCTGGCTGTAGGTAAATGATATATCGGTACCCTTCTTCCAATAATCAGATGTATGCACCTCATTTTCCCAAATATCTGTATTTTGGAAAATCTCTCTATCCGTATCTTCCGGCCAGTACTCCGCAAGCGGAATTTCACTGAATCCACCACTTACGTCTGTCAGAAGAATATCCTGTCTGATATATTCATCCATCAGTTCATAGCCAGCAAGCAGGCTCAAACCAAGCAGAAAAACAAGCAGATGTTTTTTATATCTATTTAAGCACTGTACATTCTCAACAGCTGTTCCGCAGACAAATGCAAGAGCAACTGTGGAAATACTCAGCAAACGAAACGGAAACTGTACCATTTTCATAATATCGGCAACCTGCTGTATTTCTGCAAGCCGCTTCCAAGGAAACGCTGTAGTAGCCATAAACATTGTCAGCACACTAATTGTAAATAAAATTGTCACCCATGTACGCATATTCTGCTGCTCGGAAGTTTTCGGTGTCTCGACTGCTTCCTGCTGTTCAGTCCGTGCAGATGGAACCTTTTCCTTATGTAGAAGATATCCAAGAATCAGCAGTAATGCTACTCCTCCTGCCATTCCAAGTGAAACCTGCATCTCAAATCCGATTCCTTCACCTGTTGCCAGAGGCACATAAGCAGAAGCCTTTGTCATAAACAGCTGTCCTATAAATGCAGCATCTTCATAAAAATCCAGATTTTCAATCGTACTCATACCAAGCGGCTTGGAATAAAAAATCAGGAAAGGTATCAGATACCACAGATTTAATCCTATAAATACTCCTATTGCCTTTAAAAGCGAAAGATATCTCTTATCGCAAAATAGATGTCTGATAAGTACAACACCTGTAATTACAGATATAAATGCAATAAACAGGCAGCTCAGTACATGCGACTGCAAAATTCCTGCATATCCAATCGTGAGATAATACCACTTTTTCTTTTCACCAAGCAAAATATGATAAAGTCCGGCAATCGCAACCGGCAAAAAAATCATAGCCAATGATTCGCCAAGCGTGCCACGAATATACAGATCATTTAAACGGTATGGTGACAATGTATATAAAATCGTGGCTGTCAATGCTGCATAATCTGATTTTGCAACTGATTTGACTGACAAAAATGCAGCAATTGCAGTTGATAAATTAATCAATACAAGGAACGTCTGGTATGCTGTCACCATGGAAACACCACACATCCTCAGTAATGCTGGAATGTGCAAAAAGAAATCTGGATATAGAAAGCCAAGTGTGCCATATCCATTGTTGCTTTTTGGATAGATTACGACCGGAAACTGTCCACTAAGCAAAGCATCCTTCACGCCTTCTATTCTCATCAAATGGAACTTCAGGTCATGTGCATAAATGATATAATTTTTAAACATCGGATAGCTTGCAAATATTGCCAGACCAATTACAGCTAAATAAATAAACCCTTTCTGTGCCATCATATTCTTCTTTTGTACCCACAGCCATGCCAGATAAACAAGAACTGCCATAAAAATAAACAGCACTGCAAAAAATGCATCATCATTATAAAATATCTTATCACCCGACATTTCATAGTTATACATTTCAAAGCCGTTTGATACTCCATCAGTAAAAATCATACAGAATTGACTTGTTGCCTCACTCAGTTCAAAGGAAAGTGTATAATATCCACACTCAGCGTTGGCTTCCATTGTGTCTTCTATTTTATTTCCTACATCGAGACAAACTGTTACTGGTGTATCTACAGGAGACGCATAATTCACTACCATATAGTAGCTGCCTGCAGGAAGTGTTAGTCTCTGAGTCTCATAATTGTTTTCTACAGGAATAATTTCTACATGATTAAACATCTTGTATTCTTTTCCTGCCCTGTTCATATAGAGCAGACCCGCAATTATCAACACTATTGCTGCATATATCACAGTATTGATTATCAGCCTGTGCTTTTGAATAAACCCGCTTATCATTTTGTATCCTTTCATGCATTTTCGATTACCAATTCTAAGTTACATTTGAGTATAGCACAAATTATATTTCCAATAAACCCTTTTCGAAGTTTTTCAAAAACACTCTATTTTCAAATTAATTTCTTATTCCTTTTGTTTTTATTAAGATTTTTAAAACTTTTTTTAGACTTTATACACAAATTGAACACAATTAATTTTTATAATATTACTTGGATAGTTGATAACACACTCACTATCTCCCCCCTCATAAGAGAACATAGAGCCGGTACCGCAGTATTGTGGTCACCGGCTCTCTCTCTGAAACAGCAGAAAACAGTTAACAGTAATCGCGAATAACAATCTGTATGGAGCTACGTCCCATATAGTGATTGATTTCCGGATAATAAACAATCGAAACAGAATTACGTTCTGCAAGCTCTTTTTCAAACACATCAGCCTCTCCAAAATAAACACCCTCAAATGTCACGAAATCTGACTTCGATTCCGACTCTGGCTTTGACGCCGATTCCGGTTCTGTATGCACATAAAGCTTCAGCTTGGCAACATTCCTGTTTTTTCCCATCACGTGTAAATCCTTGAATTCCACGTTTTTATGAGCAAACAACGGTCTGGGATTTCCTGTACCAAACGGTGCCAGCTTATCCAATTCCTGAATAAACAACTCTGTTATACAATTAATCGGCATCGGAATATCTATCGTGATTTTTTCCGTCATATCCTCTATAGTTAATGATGCATTGTCATTCAATCTCTTTCTAAACTCATCTATGTCTGCTTCCCTCATCGAAAGACCTGCTGCCATTCTATGTCCGCCAAACTTTGTAAACAGCTCCCTGCACTTTGTCATTTCCTCATACATGGAATATGTATCTATAGATCGTCCGGATCCCTTTACTCCATCTTCACTCTTTGTCAATACAAACGAAGGTCTGTAATACCTTTCCTTTAAACGTCCTGCTACAATTCCTGCAAGACTTTCATGACAGTCCGGCAGATATACGACAAGCACACAATCCAGTTTTTCTCTTTCTTCAACTATTTTGTATGCCATCTGCGTATAGAGCTGTGTCATATCCTTTCTGCTGTCATTCAGCTGCTTTAATTCATTTGCTGTCTGTACAGCTTCCGCCATACTTTCACTGCAAAACAACTGCAATGCACGTTCGGCTGTATCAAGCCTTCCCGTTGCGTTGATACAAGGTCCAAGAACAAAGCCAAGCAAATAGGGTGACAGTTTTTCTCTGTCTGTCTTCGTCACATCTATCAATGCTTTCAGACCAAGATTGGATGTATGTTTCATTTGTTCCATTCCATACTTTACGACAATTCTGTTTTCATCCAGCAGCGGCATCACATCTCCTACTGTTGCAAATGCCGCAAATGAAAGCAGTTCCTCCAAAACCTCTGCATCAGGCTTTCGTTTTTCATGCAGTCGCATAATCAGCTTATATGCCACAAGTGCACCACAAATATCCTGATATGGATACTGACATTCCGGCTGCTTTGGATCAATTATTGCATCTGCCGGTGGCAGGCGAAAATGCCTGACTCCATCGATTTCCTCATAGGGAACCTCATGATGATCTGTTACGAGTACAATCATTCCTGTTTTCTTTGCATATGCAATCTCCTTATCTGCAGCAATACCATTATCACAGGTGATCAGAAGCTCTGTACCGTCTTCCTTTGCTTCTGTAATCATTGCCTCATTAATCCCATAGCCATCTTTGACTCGATCCGGCAAACGGACATCCACCGTAGCACCATAAGCTTTAAGTCCTTCAAGCAAAATATAGGAGGCACAGACACCATCAATATCATAGTCTCCAATAATGCGCATTTTCTTCCCTGAATCAATTGCTGACAGCAGCAGTTCAGCTGCAGTTTCCACATCCTTCATTAGCGTTGGTGCATACAAATCTTTCAGGCTGCCATACAAGAACCGTTTGATTGCCTCATCCCCGATTACATCTCTGTTGCGAATGATTCTCGCAAGCATTGGTGTAATCTGATAAGTTTTTGCAATTTCATTAAAATCTGCACGTTTGGCACTTACCATCCATCGTTTCATATTCATTTCCTCATTGTTTTAAAAAAGGACTGTCCAATAAAGACAGTCCTTCTGCTTAATAACATATTACATTATTTCTTTGCTGTCTTTACTGCCGCCTTCTTCACAAGCTTTGTCTTAAACAAATACCAGAATGCACTTGCAAGACATACTGAGGAATAAGTACCACATATAATACCTACCATCAAAGGAAGCGCAAACTCCTTAATGGAGCTGACACCCATTACATACAATACAGCAACCATAATAAAGGTTGTCAAAGAAGTAAAAATACTTCTGGACAATGTCTGATTGACACATGAATTTACTACTTCATCCAGACTGTCTTTATTCTTCATTTCTCTGAGGCTCTCTCTGATTCTGTCAAAAATAACAATTGTAGCATTAATGGAGTAACCGACAATTGTCAACATACATGCAATAAATGTACTGCCAACCGATACTCTTGCAATTGCGTAAAAAGCAAGTACAACAAGTACATCCTGACACAATGCTAAAACAGAGCTTGCACCAAATCTAAGATCCTTAAATCTAATCCAAATATATCCAAGCATACAAATTGTTGAAACAAGCACTGCGATAACTGCATCCCGCTGCATTTCGCTGCTGACTGTTGAGCTGATTGTCTCAGCAGTAATTTTCTCTGGATTAACAGAGAATTCTGATACCATATCATCAGAGAACTTCTGTCTTTCCTCAACAGATAAGGTTCTTGTCTTGAAAATAACCTCGTTGCTTCCACCAACCTTCTGAACCTGTACATTTCCATCACCGGTAATAGTTTCAATTAACGGTACAACATTTGCATCAATATCTGCAAGTGCCATATCCTCATTAAATGTAACATTTGTAGAAGTTCCGCCTAAGAATTCCAGGCTGTAATTCAGACCACGTACGCCTCTTGCGCTGTTAACACCCATAACAACAAAGCCTGCAAGAATTACTGCTGCGGAAATACCCATGAAAATATGTTTTTTGGAGAGGAAATCTATATGCTTTCTTTCTTTTGCCTTGCCATAGAACTTCTCATCCTGTAATCCTATTGCATAAAATGCATTTAAAATCAATTTTGTTACTACAACTGCTGTAAACATAGAAAGGACAATACCAAGTGCAAGTGTCTGTGCAAAGCCCTTAATAGAACCTGTTCCCATCATGCCAAGTACAAATGCAGCTATCAAAGTTGTCACATTACCATCAATTATTGCTGATAATGCTTTCTGGTATCCAATCTTAATTGCTGAACTGACTGTTTTTCCTGTTGCAATCTCTTCCCTGATTCTTGCAAATGTAATTACGTTTGCATCTACAGCCATACCAACAGAAAGAATGATACCTGCCATACCAGGTAATGTCAGCGTAATATCAAACAAATTCAAACATACAATCACCAAAACAACGTACAAAGCAAGTGCAAGTGATGCAGCAAGACCCGGTATAAAATAAACAGCAATCATAAATACGATTACAATAATAAATCCAATCAGACCTGCTTTGATACTTGTAGAAATAGCCTCTGAACCAAGCTGGGCTCCTACTACATTCGAACGGAGCTCTTCCAGTTCCAGCTTCAGTCCACCAATACGAATAGTAGATGCCAGTTCATCTGCTTCTTCAAAGGAACCTATTTTTGTAATCTGTGCTGTGCCGCCCGTAATTGCAGTTTCAACTGTCGGAACACTTGCAGCTTTTCCGTCATAATAAATCATGATCGTTTCATGCGTCTTAGCTGCCTCGGTCGTAGCAACTCCGAACTTTGCTGCTCCCTCTTCAGTCATTGTCAGCTCAACTACATACTGTGTGCCGCCCATGTCATCCTTCATAGAGCCTGCCTGAGCAGTTTTTATATCAGTACCTGTCAAAACGATAGAGCCATCAGCGTCAAGCTCTTCAATAGTCTTATTCAACTCATATACTGGCTTTCCGTCCTCATCAACCTGACCGGTATACTGATAGTTTGGATTGCCCGTACTGTCATTCTGTCTAATAAAATATAAGGAGCCTGGCTTTCCGAGATCTTCCAAAACTGCATTGGCATCATTGACACCCGGAATTTCAATATTGATTCTATCTTCGCCTTCCTTATATACCTGTGCTTCTGTACTGTAATTCTCTACACGCTGTTGCAGCTTGTAGATTGTATCACTCATATCCTCTACCGACGGTTTTTCATCTCCGACTGCCTGATAGGTAATACTGACACCGCCTGCTAAATCAAGTCCAAGTTTGATTTCCTCTGCAGCACCGGTTTTCTCTGTACCAACCCCAAATACTACCATATAACCGAATCCGGCAATCAGCAGTAATATTACGGCAAGTGCAATGATTGCATTTCTCTTTTTCATTACTATTTCTCCCTTTCTGCTTTTCTGTTTCACACAGTTAATCCGCTTCTTCAGAAGCTTCTGCAGCTTTCATCATAATAGCACATTCCACACGTTTTTGCTGCAGTTCACATCCAATATCATAGGCACCAGTAATGCTGCCTGTAAAATTATATGCATTTGCAGCACAACCACCGCTGCAATAATATTTTGCAAAACATTCTCGGCATTTTTCTTTCGCATATACATTGCAAAGCTTAAACTCATCTCTGCATTTTGTATTTGTGATACCGGTGCTTAATGTCCCCATCAAAAACTCCGGCTTCCCAACGAACTGATGACATGGGTATAACTCTCCTGTAGGAGACACAGCCAGATATTCTGTGCCAGAGCCGCAGCCCGACAATCGCTTTGCCACGCACGGACCACCAGATAAATCTATCATAAAATGGAAGAAATTGATACCCTTTCCTTCTTTTTTCTTATTTAGCAGATATTTTGCAAGCAAATCATACTGTTCGAGAATTCCTGGGATATCTTCCTTGCGAATCGCATATTCCTCAGACAAATCTGCAACGACCGGTTCTACAGAGATCTGTTCAAACCCAAGATCTGCAAGATGTTCTACATCCTTGGAAAAATCCAGATTATGTCTGGTAAACGTACCACGAACATAATAATTTGTCTGATTTCTGCTCTCGGCTGCCTTAATAAATTTAGGAACAATCTCATCATAGCTGCCCTGTCCGCCACGTCTCGGACGCATTCTGTCATGAACTTCCCTGCGGCCGTCAATGCTCAGCACAAGATTACTCATTTCCTGATTGGCAAATTCCAGAATCTCATCATTCAACAGTACACCATTCGTAGTCAGTGTAAAGCGAAACTTCTTATTAAAAGGCTTCTCAAGACTTCTGCCATATGCAACCAAATCCTTTACAACCTGAAAATTCATAAGCGGCTCTCCGCCAAAGAAATCCACCTCCAGATTATGTCTGGCTCCGGAACTCTTTACAAGAAAATCAAGTGCTTCCTTTCCAACTTCATAACTCATCAGCTCGCGCTTGCCGTGATACTCTCCTTCTTCTGCAAAGCAGTAGCGGCATGCAAGATTACAGTCATGAGCTATGTGTAGACATAATGCCTTTACAACTGTCTCTCTCTTCTTAAAATCAGTAATGTAGTTTTCGTAAATGTCTTCTGTAAAAAGCGACTCACCCTCTATCAATTCTACTATTTCAGCATATGCCTCTCTTAAAAGCTCTTCAGGGTAAGCAGATAATTTTTCTGCAAACAATGCAGCAAACTTTTCATATGATTCAGCCTTGATTTCTGTATCAGGCAGAACATGAAACACTTTTTTATCATCTGCATATGGAATAAGCGCTGCAATCATATCATAAGTAATATCATCCACTACATGAATCGCACCGCTGTTCACATCCATTACAATATTAAATCCATTATTTTTATATTGATGTATCAAAGCAATTCCTCAATTCCGAATAATAAGCAGCGACCGCTTACCGGCTGCTGCTTAATTTTGTTCTCATTTTTACTTTTCCTTTTCACAGCTCTGATTTCCAACTGTACAGGAAGTCTTGCATGCTGACTGACAAGATGTCTGGCACTCACCGCAGCCGCCTTTTTTCATGGATTTCTTAAAATCTCTCGTATTCAATGTCTGAATATGTTTCATATCCTCATTCCTCCTTAATTAACTGCTCATATACAGCTTATTTAGTATAGCACAATCCCTTTCCATTGAAAAGTGTTTTTTTATGCAACCATACCCCCAAACGTACCGCTCAACGTACATATCACCAATGTTGTTATCAAAGTTTTCGCGTCATCCATATTTTCCCTATTCACTAATAAAGAAACAAGTACGAGTACAAGGAAATAAAAAAGTCCTCCAAACAATCCCCATAAGTATTTCCTGCTTTTGAACTTTTTACCCAAAAAAACTCCACATAAAAACGTAGAAAAAATATAAATAACTATAATCCCAATCTCTACTGCTTGCTCTGTCAACTGTAATTTAAACAGCAGCAAAGCAAGCAGTAATAACAACATCCCTGTAACGATATACGCTATCAGCAATGCTTTTAATATCCAGAGCAGTCTCTGATCTGCCTTCACCCATTCTCTCATTGCATCACCCTCCTACACCATATATATTCATGTAGGAAGTGATTATGCGCATTTTATTGCTAGTTTGACAGCCAGTAAATCAAAGCAAGTATCGCAATACCAATTAAGATTGCTGCCAGGACACGCAATGCTGAAATAGGTGAATGACCTCCGACCTTTCCGGTCTGTCCATTTACCATAAACTGGTATACCTTATCTTTATAAGTAAAGCTTGATATCCAGATTGGAAGCATCAGATATTTATATGTAATATTCTGAAAGTTTGTGTTCATCCGTACATTACGTACGCAATCAGCATTATGCTCATCTATCACACGGCTTTCTATCAGTCCCTGTAGTCTTCTTTGAATAAATGCTTTTGCTTTTTCCCACGCTTCCTTCAATCCAATTGAATACCGTTCAGCAGCAAACCCTGCAATGTATTCCGGTCTGTATGCTTTATTATCCTCTGTATCATACGGTTCAATCTCACGAAGTGTACTTTCCTCATGATTTGTCGTTCCCGATACGAGCTGATCATCAATAAACTGACTATATGTTCCGGAAGTTTTGTACCAGTCTGTAACAGTTTCTTCCTTATCTCCATGTTTTACTCTGCGATTTTTTCCATAATCAGCTGTGTATTCAGTTGTCGTATCTGTATCAAATGTCCAATATGGTAAATAAACACCCTGAAAGGATTTTGCCTTTGCACTTTCCTTTGCTGCTTTTGGACAGAACCATTTACGCTTAATCCATCTCTGAAAAGATTCACCTGCCTGTTTTGCAGTAATCCGGAATGCAACAACACCACCCGGCGCCAGTGTTGAAACATCATTTGCCTCCATAACCTGATTAGAACCACAATATGGGCAGATGCTTGCAACTTCAAGAGCATCATAAACCGACTGAGCACCACAGGACTTACATGTTACAGTCTTTTGTGAAACACCCCAGTCACAGTTTCCCGTCTGCTCTGCAGATTCAAAATCCAGCTCCTCTGCTTTTTGAGATACAGCCGCTGTTTCCTTGATGGCTTCCTTGTAATCACAATACGGACAATGCAGTCCACCTGTTGCGGGATCAAAATCCATCGTACCACCACAATTTGGACATTTTCTGTCTGTCGCTTCCATTGTATTTGTCTTTTCTGCATTCATCAAATCTTCATAACTTGTATCACTCATATTTCGCCTCCATAACAACCATTGATTTCTGTCTTTATCGTATCACACCAGACCATGTCAGTTCAATATTTTTCATCATAATTCGACTTATTTTTTTATGGTGATTTTTTCTTTCCTTGACAGCATAGGGAAATGTACGTTATCATTTATAAAACTTATCATATAACCATGAGAATAACCAATTAATAATAAGGAGGAAATATTCTTGGATACCGATGGTGTCATACAATGTATTAGTTTAGTTTTTCTATTATTACTATCTGCTTTCTTTTCTTCTGCGGAAACAGCATTAACTACAGTCAATCGCATGAAGCTCCGTTCCAGAGCTGATGAAGGAGACAAAAAGGCTACCACTGCCTTAAAGCTTTTGGAGCGACCTGCAAAAATGCTGAGTACTGTACTGATTGCCAACAATGTTGTCAATATCTCCGCCTCCTCCCTTGCAACTACAATTGCATTACGACTATGGGGAAACAAATCCGTTGCCCTTATTACCGGTCTGCTCACACTGCTGGTTTTGATTTTTGGAGAAATTACACCAAAAACCATGGCTTCACTATATAGTGAAGGGCTGGCACGCGCTTACAGTCCTTGGATTCTTTATCTTAGTAAAATTCTGACACCAGTTATTTTTGTAATTGACCTTTTATCAAACGGATTGCTTCGTCTCTTCCATATTGATGCGGATTCAGCCCGCACTGCAATGACTGAATACGAGCTTCGGACAATTGTGGATGTCAGTCACGAGGACGGCGTTATAGAAAGTGAAGAACGACAAATGATATACAACGTTGTTGATTTTGGTGATTCACTTGCAAAGGACATTATGATTCCACGAATTGAAATGTCCTGTGTCAGTGCTGACGCTACATATGAAGAACTGAAGGAAGTCTTCTTTGAGGAAAAATATACACGTATTCCTGTTTATGAAGGCTCTACCGATAATATCATCGGTATTATTAATATGAAGGATGTGTTATTTCCGGAGCATATTGAAAATTTCAATATTCGAGAGATTATGAGAGAAGCAAGTTTCACCTTTGAATACAAAAAAACATCTGAATTAATGATTGAAATGAGAGAAAATTCAATTAGTCTGATTCTAGTACTGGACGAATACGGTGCCACTGTTGGATTAATCACACTGGAGGATTTGCTCGAAGAAATCGTTGGTGAAATTCGTGACGAATTTGACGAGGATGAAAAGAATCTGATTCAGCCAATTGATGAACGTACATATCTTGTAGAAGGCTCTCTAAAGCTTGATGATATTAACGACGCACTCGGACTGTCATTAGCCTCTGAGGATTACGATTCGATTGGTGGTCTTATCATTGAGCAGCTTGATCGTCTTCCCGATGTTTTGGAATCTGTTGAGTTACCGGATGGCACAGTTCTCGAGGTTGTAGAAATGGACAAAAATCGAATTGATAAAGTTCGCATGACACTTCCCGAAAAGGAAGAAACTGTTTTGTCAGATTTAGAAGATACTTCCGCTTCTGCCGTCCCCGAACAGGAAAGCTGAATTATCTATACTTAATAACATATTAAAATACAATCCTTCTGTATTATTTATATAGAAGGATTTTTTACTTGACAGAACTTCATTGTTGTACTATTGTATTATTATATTAATACAATTTGAGAAAGGAGATTTCTATGGCGTGGAAATTAAATAACGAACGTGCAATATATCTGCAGATAATAGAAGAAATACAAATGCGTATTATTGCCGGCATCTATCAGCCCGGAAATAGACTTCCATCCGTACGTGAGCTTGCAGCCGAAGCAGCTGTTAACCCAAATACAATGCAGAAAGCTTTTTCCGAACTGGAAAGCAGCGGATTAATTATTACATTACGAACGAGCGGAAGAACCGTTACGGAGGATATAAACATGATTCAAAAGCTAAAAACAGAAATTGCTCTGGAAGAAGTCAAAGTATTCTTTAAAAAAATGAGTCAATATGGCTTTACAAACAAGGAAATAATCGAATTAGTACAAAAATCCATGAGGGAGGAACAGTCATGAGTAGCATATTGGAATGTAAACAGCTAACAAAAAAATATGGTAACTTCTCTGCTCTTGACAAGCTGGATTTGACGCTTGAAAGAGGTCGAATTATCGGACTGCTCGGTCCAAACGGAAGCGGAAAGTCAACACTTATTAAAACAATCAACGGTCTTCTGACACCTTCTTCAGGCTCCGTGCTGATTAATGGCATGGCACCATGTGTTAAAACAAAGAGCATTATCTCCTATCTTCCAGAAAGAACATACCTGAATTCGTGGATGAGGGTGAATGACATCGTCAACTACTTCTCAGATTTCTATGCGGATTTCAGTAAGGATCGTGCTTACGCCATGCTGCAGAGTCTGGACATCGAGCTTAACAGAAAGCTGAAAACACTTTCAAAAGGTACAAAGGAAAAGGTACAGCTTATTCTTGTAATGAGCCGTAATGCTGACCTGTATCTTCTGGATGAGCCAATAGCAGGAGTCGATCCAGCAGCCAGAGATTTTATATTAAACACGATCATTACCAATTATAATGAAAATGCTACTATTCTGCTTTCTACACATCTGATTTCAGACATTGAGAACATTCTAGATGAAGTAGTCTTTATTAAAGCCGGTATGATTACAATGCACACTACAGTAGATGAAATTCGTGAAAAGCATAACAAATCTGTAGACGCATTATTCAGGGAGGTATTTGCATGTTAATGAAATTATTCAAACACGAATGGATGGTACTAACAAAAGTTCTTCTGCCCGCCATGGCAGTATTACTTGTCATCACTGTTTTCGGATGTATGTTTCTTGGCAATCTGCGTACAGGCACAGACAGTCTTTTGGCTCAGGCATTTTCAGCGCTTGGACTGGCTCTGTATATTATTACGTTGATAGCAATTACGTGCGGTGTTTACATTTATATTATTGTACGTTTTTACAAAACAATGTACAGCGATGAGGGTTACCTGACTCATACATTGCCACTCAATGTTCATCAGCTTATTATCAGTAAGGGAGCTGCTGCCTCTCTGTGGATTATGATTTCCACTCTGATTACTACTGTCTCTGTTGTTATTTTAATTCTAAGTTTGATTCCGGCTTCAGAGTATCAGAATGCACAGCAGGATTTTAGGAACTTAATAAATTCATATAATCAGGCAAGTTCTGTTTCCATTTTCTGGCTTGTTGTGTTACTTGTTTTATCAGTTATAATAAGTTCCATTTATTCTTTCCTGTTTTTCAGTGCATCAATGTCCATCGGACAGCTTTTTACGAGGCATAAAGTC
This sequence comes from uncultured Lachnospiraceae bacterium, assembly GCA_964579795.1. GTDB lineage: Bacteria > Bacillota > Clostridia > Lachnospirales > Lachnospiraceae > JAEYFP01. Next base: position 45,794 of record CAZOHM010000017.1, read on the forward strand.
CTTGGCTCCATTCTTGCATACTTTGGCATATATACCGTTCTGCAGATTGTAATCTTTGTCGTCATGCTGGCGACAGGTTTTTATAGCTATATGGTGCTATCCTCGAATTTCTCTACACCCGATGGTATTATTTCATACATGTTTACAATTATTAACATCTCACTCATTACCAGTGTTTTAACCTGTGTCGGATTCTATTATGTAACCTATCACTTTACGAACAAAAAGTTGAATCTCGACTAATCATACAACAGTAAAAGTCTCACTGCACATCATTAGACCAGGTGCAGTGAGACTTTTTTAAATCAATCAGTTAACTCTCTTCCATTTGTTTCTATTACATGACGATACCAGTATGCAGAATCCTTTGGAATTCTTTTTTGTGTCGGGTAATCCACGTACACAATGCCAAACCGTTCCTTATATCCTTCTGCCCATTCAAAATTATCAGTAAATGACCACTGAAAATAACCGCGAACATCAACTCCGTCATCAACTGCATCACGTAGCCTTCCTATATATCTTGCCAGAAAATCAATTCTGTTCGGATCATGTACCTTACCGTCAAGTGAAATGACATCTGTTCCGGACATACCATTTTCCGTAATATAGATCGGAATACCGTTATATCGTTCACTTAAGAACCGGGGTCCCCAGTACAGGCACTCATATGTGACAGGCCAGTTGACAGCTGTTCTCGGAAAACCATCATAGCGGCTGCAGATTTCATAGCCACATTTCTTTGCCTCATCAGAGCTATTTTCATTTACTGCGCCAATCATATGACCATTATAAATATTCTGACCAAGGAAATCAATCGGCTCGCTGATCAGCTTCATATCCTCAGAAGTAATTCGAGGAAGAAATCTTTCATAAAGCCTTAATCCGTCTTCTGGATATTTTCCAAGCAATACCGGATCCATCCACCATGCAAGATTCCATGTCCAGTTATCGAGTTCTTCAGGACAGGCAAACTGATGTCTTCTGGCAGCTTCAATATCTTCCTTTGCTGTAGACTTAGGATAACTGATCTGACCAGTCGGTGCATATCCAATCTGAATATTCTGTTTTGCATGTGCACGCATTGCCTGTACAGCCTTTCCATGTGCACACATTGCATTGTGTGCCATTTGAAACAAATCTGTATTCGTACAGTGAAGTCCCGGAGCAAAACATCCATGCAGATATCCTAGTCCAATAAAACACTGCGGCTCATTCAGTGTAAAAAACTTTGTCACTCTGTCTGAAAATTGATCTGCTACAACAGCCGCATACTCCGCAAACCAATCCACACTGTCTCTGTTCAGCCAGCCACCCTTTTTATGCAGTTCATATGGATATTCCCAATGAAACAATGTTATATATGGTTCAATTCCATTTGAAATTAGTTCATCAATTACTCGGTTATAGAAATCAACACCTGCTTGATTTATTTCACCTGTTCCATTAGGTAATATTCTCGTCCAGTTCAACGAAAAACGATATGCCTTAATTCCCAGCTCCTTCATCAAGTGAATGTCTTCTTTGTATCTTGTATAAAACTCGCATGCATGCTTAGCATTCTGGTTCTCATTAATTTTTCCTTTTTCACGGGTAAACACATCCCAAATATGTAATCCCTTTCCATCTGCATCTGTGGCACCCTCAACCTGATATGCAGAAGAAGCCACTCCCCATGTGAAATCTTCCCGAAATCCCATACCTTATCTCCTTTTGCTTCTTTATTTAGTTAATATAAGTTAATTATTAATTAATTTTACTTAAGTATGACGCATATGTTTTAATCTGTCAACAACTATTTTTGGTAGCATATACTAAATAATAATCACATATTATGAGGTTCCCTTTCCCATGCCCGATACAGGAAAACTTTCCATTCGTCTTACTTCCACTACAGGTAATACTCCCATTGCAGATGCCACTGTTAGAATATCCTACACAGGAGAACCAAATTCCGCAATAGATGAGTTAAAAACAAATAGCTCAGGTCAGACCGAAGCTGTTGACATTCAAACGCCCCCACTGGAATACAGCGTAACACCTCAGGATGAAATGCCCTACACTGAATGCACGATTACGATTCGAGCACCCGGCTATCAGGAGCTTGTCATAAGCGGTACGGAGATTCTGCCAGATGTCGAAGCTCTGCAGCCTGCCCGCATGATTCCTCAAGAAACACCTGTCAGCTCTGATGATATCATTACGATACCTGACCATACACTCTATGGAGACTATCCACCCAAAATTATGGAGGCAGAAGTCAAACCTGTTGAGGAGACCGGAGAAATTGTCTTAAGCCGTGTTGTCATTCCAGAATATATCGTTGTCCATGACGGTGCTCCCTCTGATACAACTGCTTCCAACTATTATGTCAGATACAAAGACTATATAAAAAATGTTGTTTCCTCGGAGATTTACGCTACCTGGTCTGAAAACACACTCCGCGCAAATACGCTTGCCATCCTGTCTTTTACACTAAATCGCGTTTATACGGAGTTTTATCGAAACAGAGGCTATGATTTTACTATAACCTCCTCTACTGCATTTGATCAAAAATGGATTTACGGACGCAACACGTTCCAGAATATTGATAATATTGTAGACGAAATATTTGCAAACTATCTCTCCAGACCAAATATCCGGCAGCCAATTTTCACTCAATACTGTGACGGCAGACGCGTAACCTGTCCAATGGGATTAAGTCAATGGGGTTCTCAGTCGCTCGGAGAACAGGGTTATTCTCCAATAGAAATACTCCGAAACTACTATGGAAATGATATGTACATCAATACAACAGAAGAAATATCCGGCATCCCCGCCTCCTGGCCACGATACGATCTGACAATCGGGAGCAGCTCAGACAAAGTGCTTCAGCTGCAGGAGCAGCTTAATAGAATTTCTCAGAACTATCCAAGTATTCCACAGGTCACACCTGATGGCATCTATGGCCAAAATACTGCCAATGCAGTCCGTACCTTTCAGTCAGTCTTTGGGCTTCCACAAACAGGCGTCACCGATTATACAACCTGGTATAAAATATCCGATATCTATGTAGGTGTCACACGTATTGCAGAACCCGGCTAAAGCTGTCGGACTGATTTTCACGAGCCTGTTGATATTCTCGCCAGAACTATGCTTGTGATACAAAATAATCATTACCACCAGCAAATGGCTTTATTGTATAGGCATACAAGTAAACACGGACATGGTGCTGATAGTATTGCGCCATGTCCGTACTAAAATCCCTGTCTCACTTGTAATTATCATAAATTGGTTTGTAGTGAAAAATTATGATTCGCTTCTCTCATTATTATGAAACCGCTCCAGCCTGCATGGTTTTTGCCGTATTGACCAGCTCGATAATTGCATTCCGCTCTGTATTATCACAATACTCTGGAGTTTTTTTCGTCACCATCTTAACCATCATTCTTCCTGCAAATCCCATCTTCTTTGGATTCATTCCGCCTTCAAAATAAAAGAATGGTATCGTTTCTAACTTATTTATCTCAATACACTTTGAAAGCTCTACTTCTTCCTTTGCTGTAAATCCCACACCAAATACCAGCATTTTTTTTGGACTCATCTCTCTTAATCTATCAAGACCATTGATCATACCACCCATAATCCAGCCACCATGAATAACCAAATCATATTGGCTTATGTCTGTTTTACGAGCCTCAGATATTTCTGTTAAATCAGCCTCCAGCGCTTCACTAATCCATTCTGCATATTTCTTTGTAAATCCTGTTTTACTCTGATAGGTAACTAATGTTTTCATTCAAACTCCTCCATATTTTTTAAATTTTGTTCTAATTGTACTAGTGTTTCAATCGTATTTTTCAGTTTTTCGTTATCTACATTCTCAAATAACCTGTTCATATGCACTTTGCTCGGCTCCCTGTGATTTTCATCAAACTCTATTGCCTTTTTTGTGCGAATTATTCTTTGCTTTCGTTTATCTGTTTCATCCTTTACGAACTCAATATAGCCGTTCTTCTCAAGCTTAAGTAATAACTGTTTTACATTTTGATGAGAACTTCCAAGCACTTCAGATAGTTCATTGATGGTTGGTGAATGTTCAAACATCAAGATACAGATTAAAGCAAAACACTGCTTCCAGCTAATCTCCTCAAAAAACCTGTCTGCAACAGTCTGATATCGATTGCTGAATGCTGTCAGCTGCCCAATTAGAAAGTGAGCGTAATCCATTCTATCCATATTTAATTTATTATCCATCGCCACACTCCCTTTTGCTATGCACAGTTAACACCTTTAGATTTAAATAAGTAATATATTACATTTATATGTAATATATTACTTATTCAGTTATCTGTCAATACTTTTGTCGTTTCGCTTCGTCCAATTGTTGCAGTCACAAATATATTCAGCATGTTTTGATTTTCCAAATCTTGGTTTTGTGAAAATCTCTAGAATTGGATTTTACTATTAGAAACAAGTTGTTTATGAAGAACAGTACAAATAATGGCATAGTTGTGTATTAGACTCTTGAAAAGAGATAGCAGAATCCATGTAAATTAAAAATCTATAATATTTTGCTTCCATTTGCAGTCAGTTTGAATTTTGCGCCCAGTATTTCCGCAGCACGCTTACACATGACCATTCTGCCAAGGAAGATCTCGAAATACTCATACATGGTGCAGATTTTTTCGTCAATCTGCAAATTAAGAGCTATCTGACCTTTTTCCGGACTGATTTTTAACTTGGCTTCTGTCACGGCATAATTCACTCGATCGTGCTTGTCAAAGGTTACAATCTCCTTTTCCCTGACACGATTTCTGCGGACATCCGTCTTATCTGCAATGATTAATGCCGCAGAAATCGGATCTAAAGCACCGCCTGTAGACTCATCATGATTTCCAATTGCCGACATGACACATACTCTGTCCATAACTGGCATTCCTGCGCGACGTAAAATATCATTAGCAAGAATTGCTCCATATTCTCCATGATGACTTCTGTTTACGACATTTCCTATATCGTGCATATATCCTGCGATTTTTACCAGTTCGACCTCATGCTCACTAAGTCCGAATTTCTTTAGGATCTGTCCTGCCTGTTCGGCAACTATGATACTGTGTTTCTCAGAATGATCCGTATATCCCAAAACACCAAGT
>CAZOHM010000018.1:0-50717 GCA_964579795.1 uncultured Lachnospiraceae bacterium
TTCTTTGTTACTATCCATTCCATCAAATGGAACTTAAGTCGTCTTTTCAACTGCTTGCAGAGTATCTGCTGCAAAAAACAGATCACGCTGACGAAAAGGCAGTTGTGCTAGTATATGATTTTTATAAACAGGTCAAAAATGAAGATTATAGCTTTCAGAAGCTTTTCAAAAAACAGATGACTACTGAAAAGGTATTAAAAGAAATTAACGAGCTTTCTAAGTTGGAAAAAGAACAGGAAATCGCAGAAGAGCATATTGAAGAAATGGAGTTGGAAAAAGATACAGTTGAATCAAAAGAAAAAAAGATATTCATCATTTGTTGTTCAATTCTTATTTGTATGATAGGAATTGTGTTATATTTGGAAATTTATGAACCATTTCAGATTATGACGAAAATACCTATAAATATGATAATTGTACTCTTTGCTATTGCAGGAGCAGTTACATTTTTTTCATCTGTAATTCTGTTTACGAAATATTGTAAAAAAAGAAAAGTTAATGATTGTAAAAAGCTTTTACAGAAAACAGGAGAAGAAAAGTATAGAGAAAAAGAAGAGGAACGGCTTATAAAGCAGGAATATTATGGAAAAACAACATGTTTAAAAAATGAAAGGAATGATATCCATAGATTGATTGGTTTTCGAGATAAGGAAATAGTTGAATTCAGGCTTCATAAAAATCCATTTATAATAGGAAAAAAGAAAAGTCTTGCAGATGGGATACTGACAAATCCGGCAGTCAGCAGAATGCATGCTAAAATATATTGCGAAAATGGACATTGTTATCTAATGGATCTAAATTCGACAAACGGAACATGTCAGAATGGAGTTCGATTAAATGCAAACGAAAGCAAGGAATTGGTGTATAATGATGAGGTTAGTTTTGCCGGTGAGATATTTTATTTTCGTTGACACTTTTTTTAGGAAATGATAACCTTTTAATAAGGAGAAAAACCAGTGGAAAATAGTCTGGAGAACTTATTAATTGAAAATCTATATCAAAAGATACCATCTAATCTTTCCGAGATTACATTGTATGCATGTTTTGCGCAAAATTGTGTTCAGACGGTACAGGTAATGGATTATCGGTCAAAGCAGTTACCTACAAAGGAACAGTACAATTTGATTAAGGAAAGAGCTGTTGCTTTTTTTCATCAATCTGGATATGAAAATGTACATTTATTAACACTTATTTATACCGAGGATACACAGGAAGCTAAAAAGTTTGTATTGGATGATAATTTATGCTGGATTATGGACAGTATGGATAACAGACTGATTATTTTTGAAAATCAAGTAAAGGATTTTTATGGTCTTCGGGTGATGCTTGAGAAGGCAACAGAAACAGAAATAGAAACAGATTTAAAGGACAAGGTGTCTGATTATGCAAAAAGTTCAGACACAGATTCCAAACGGCGTATTCAGAATCAATTTAAAGCAGGTAATCTGATTACCAGAAATTATACGCCTGTTAATCTTGTACTTATTATAGTAAATATTGTGATTTATATATGTATATCAATCAGATCCGCCATGGATCTTGAGTCCATGTTGGAATATGGTGCGATGTATGTTCCATATGTAATGGATTACAATGAATACTATCGTTTTTTTACCTGTATGTTTCTTCATTTTAGTATTCCTCATTTGGCCGGAAACATGGTCGTTCTGTTTTTTCTTGGAGATAATGTAGAAAGGGCAGTAGGAAAAATCAAATATCTGGTCATTTATATCGGAAGCGGTTTGCTTGGAAGCGGTGGTTCATTTGTTTTTTCGTATCTGTTCAATAATAATATTGTTTCGGCAGGTGCATCAGGTGCAGTATTTGGTGTAATTGGATCCTTACTTTGGATTGTAATACGAAATAAAGGGCGGCTGGAGGACATGACGACTTTTCGTGTCTGTCTGTTAATTTTCTATGCATTATATTCAGGTGTAACAAGTGAAAACATTGATAACGCAGCACATTTTGCAGGATTAATTGGAGGATTTATTTTGACAGTAATTCTATATGAGAGGAAGCGGATAAATGAAAATTAATATTTATTATGGTGGAAGAGGAATTCTCGATGATCCAACTCTATTCGTCATCAATAAAATTCAGGACGTACTGACAGAACTAAATGTGAAGGTAGAAAGATTTAATCTGTATGAGCTGAAAAATAAAATACCAACACTTCCGGCATCTATTAATGATGCAGACGGTATTATTCTTGCGACTACAGTAGAGTGGTACGGAATCGGCGGATATCTTGTGCAGTTTTTGGATGCCTGCTGGCTCTATGGAAATAAAGAAAAAATTGCAAAGACATATATGAGCCCTATTGTAATGTCAACGACATCCGGTGAAAGAGAGGCCAAAACCAGTTTGGCGGTAGCATGGGAAATTCTTGGAGGTTTGCCATGCAGTGGTCTTTGTGGATATGTAAATGACATGATGTCATTTGAAATGAATAAGGAGTATATTAGTCTGATTGAGAAGAAGGCTGAAAATCTATACCGTACAATATCGCAGAAGATGACAAGCTTCCCTGCAAGTAATCAAGCAGTCAAGCAAATGGTTGGCGTTTCCAGTAATATTACGTTAACACCACAGGAAACAGAGCAGCTTTCCAAGTATGCAGCAGATGAGTCTTATGTACAGCAGCAGAAAGAAGATATACAGGAATTGACGAGTTATTTTAAAGGAAAGCTTGAAAATAAAAATGTAGATGAGAACATGATTTTTGTTTCCGATTTTATTGAGCATTTTGCTGCAAATGGTAAAGTAAATGCCAGCTACAAATTTATAATTAAAGAAAGAAAGAAGTCATTGGTTGTCGATATTACAAACAGTGAATTGAAGTGTTATTATGGAAATTATGAAAATCCAGATGTTTTATGCAAACTGGACAGTGAGGTTATGAATCATATTATTACTGGGCGAATGACATTTCAGCGAGCATTTATGTCCGGAGAAATGCAGGTCAAGGGTGATTTTAGACTTTTACGCATGTTGGATCAGGTGTTTTCTTTTGGAAATGCTGAAGAATAATTTATTAAAGTTTCCTTCACTGTTTCCAAATCTGTCATTGTTTCAGACCAGTATTTATAGTCACAAACCTCAGGGTGTTGAAGCTGTATGACGCACATGGAACCATAGATTACAGAGAGTGAATTTGTGAGGTCATGTAGTGCACGCTTGTATGTAGCTTGTCCATATGAGCTTAGCATATAATTCCTCCTTTATTTATTATTTGTTAGTTTGACTGTATCATTTTTATAGTAAAAAGAAACGAGAAAAATGTCGAAGGAGATATAAAATGAAAAAAGATGATTGTATTTTTTGTAAAATAGCAAATGGAGAGATTCCATCCAAAACAATTTATGAGGATGAAAATTTTAGAGTTATTCTTGATATTTCGCCTGCGACAAAAGGGCATGCTTTGATTTTACCAAAGGAGCATTATGCAAATATTTACGAAATAGACGAAGAGGTTGCAGCAAAAGCAATGAAACTTGCTAAAAAGATTGCTGGAGTTATGAAAGAAAAACTGAAATGCGGTGGATTTAATATTGTTCAGAATAATGGTGAGATTGCAGGACAAACGGTATTTCATTTTCATATGCATTTAATTCCACGTTATGAGGATGACCATCAGAGAATTGCATGGGAACCACAAACTATGTCAGAAGAAGAGCTTATAGAAATTTATAATAAGTTACATATATGCTAATAAAAAAGGTTCTATTAAGAACCTTTTTTTATTGCAGTTTCCAATAAATTAATAATTGTTGGAATAGCATCTGTTTGTTCACTTTTTTCCATAGCAGTAATATAGGCAACACGATTTTCAAATAAATTTTGAATACTAGATAACAGTAAATTATCTGTAATCTCCTGTTCTTCAATTACAAGAGAAAAACCTTGTTTCTCAAATGATCTGGCATTAAGCAGCTGGTCACCTCGGCTGTTTTTGGATGGGAGCGGAATCAGAATATTTGGCTTCTTTAATGCTGCAAGCTCACAAATTGCGTTTGCTCCGGCTCTGGAAATGACAAGGTCAGAAAGAGCAAGTAAATCCTTTAATTCCTCTTTAATATATTCAAACTGTCGATATCCGTCTAAGTGATCAACTGTCGGATCAGCTTTTCCTTTTCCACATAAATGAATAACCTGAAAGTTTTGCAGCAGGCTTGGAAGAATTGAGCGAACAGCCTGATTAACTGTTACAGCTCCTAAACTGCCACCCATAACAAGAACAACCGGTTTATTTGCTGTGAATCCACAAAAATCAAGTGCCTTTATCCGGTTTCCTTCTCGCAATTCGGATCGAATGGGAGAACCAGTAAGAACAGCTTTGTTTTGAGGAAGACAGGAAACTGTTTCCGGGAAATTGCAGCATATTCTAACTGCAGAGGATAAACATAATTTATTTGCTAGTCCCGGAGTCATATCTGATTCGTGAATAATAGCAGGAATCTTATTTTTTTTAGCAGCAATGACAACAGGAACTGAAACAAATCCGCCTTTTGAAAAAATAATGTCAGGTTTTAATTCTTTTAACAGCTTGTTAGCTTCCGAAAATCCTTTTATGACTCGAAAAGGGTCAGTAAAATTTTTAACATCAAAATATCTGCGGAGTTTTCCGGAAGAAATACCATGGTATGGAATGCCATAATCTGTAATCAATGTCTTTTCTATTCCATCGTAAGATCCTATATATTGAATATCGTATCCATTTGCCTTTAAAGCAGGAAACAATGCAATATTTGGTGTAACATGTCCGGCCGTACCGCCGCCAGTAAGTATTATTCGTTTCATAGTATATTCGAACTCCTCAATAAGATTTTCAGCTGCTTTTGAATCTGCCGTCATTATAGCATACCCCTAAAATAAATAAAATACATTTCTCAGTTTCGACTTTTTTTGCGAGAACAACAGGATATACTTACAATAGATTTAGAAAACTGTGAATAGTATGGGTGATTAGGAGGGTGTTGTTCAAATGCAGGAAGTAGTCGAGGCGATAGTTAGAAGTCAGGGATTTATGTATGGAGTATTTATAGTTGCATGCCAGTTGTTTCTTATTATTTTTTTCATACATGAAGCAAAGCGAAAAGAAAAGAAAATATACAATTATATTGATAAAAGAATTGCAACACATGGTCTTGCTGTGTCCAATGCAATAGAAGCTAATCACGTATCAGCTGAAGCAATTCTAACCGAAGAAGAACTACAAATGCTTTTGTCTGATAATACAGAATCTTTTATAGAACCATCAAATCTACCGTGTGAGATGCTGCATTTTGGTTCTGTCAAAGAAAAGAAGAAAGACATGACGGAAGAAGACGAATTATTGGAAGAATTATTGAGTGAAATTTTGTCTTGCTAAACACATAGTCATTTGCTAAACTAAGTAAGAATTATGAAAATACAGAGCAAACGATGTTAAATTGCAAAGGAGAGGTCATTATGAGTAGTAAAGTAACTTATGATTATAGTAAAGCATCATCCTTTATCAGTGAACAGGAAGTTAATCTGATGGGAAAGCTTGTACAGGATGCGAAAGAAGTTCTTGTATCAAAAACAGGTGCAGGAAATGATTTTCTTGGATGGATTGATCTTCCTGTTGATTATGATAAGGAAGAGTTTGCAAGAATTTTAAAAGCATCAGAGAAGATTAAGAGTGATTCGGATGTTCTTCTTGTAATTGGAATAGGCGGATCTTATCTTGGTGCAAGAGCTGCTATTGAATTTTTAAGACATAGCTTTTATAACACAGTTTCAAAGGAAATCAGAAAGACACCGGAGATTTATTTTGTTGGAAACAGCATCAGCAGCACATATATTAAGCATTTGATGGATGTAATCGGAGACAGAGATTTTTCTATCAATATGATTTCAAAATCAGGTACAACGACAGAGCCTGCTATTGCATTTCGTGTATTTAAGGAAATGCTTGAAAAGAAATATGGTAAGTCAGAGGCAGCTAAGAGAATTTATGCTACAACAGACAAAGCAAAGGGATCTTTGAAAAATCTTGCTGCTGAGGAAGGCTTTGAGAGTTTTGTTGTTCCTGACAATGTAGGTGGACGATTCTCAGTATTGACTGCAGTTGGACTGCTTCCTATTGCTGTCAGCGGCGCAGATATTAATAAGCTAATGGAAGGTGCACAGGCTGAACGTGAGCATGTATTAAAGGCAGAATTTGCAGAAAATGATGCTTTGAAATATGCAGCAATCAGAAACATCCTTCTTAGAAAAGGAAAACAGATAGAGATTATGGCTAATTATGAGCCAAGTGTTCATTATATTTCTGAATGGTGGAAGCAGCTTTATGGAGAGAGTGAAGGAAAGGATCAGAAGGGTATTTTCCCAGCAGCTGTAGATTTGACGACAGATTTACATTCAATGGGACAGTTTATTCAGGATGGCTCCAGAAACTTGTTTGAAACAGTTTTGGATATTGAGACTTCCAGGGAAGAAATTGTAATTGGAAAAGAAGCAGTTGATTTGGATGGTTTGAATTATCTTGCCGGAAAAACAGTTGATTTTGTGAACAAGAGTGCCATGAATGGAACAATTCTTGCTCATACAGATGGAAATGTACCAAATACAGTTGTTCATATTCCGGAAGTGAATGAGTACTATTTAGGACAGCTGTTCTATTTCTTCGAATTTGCCTGTGGTGTCAGTGGATATGTATTAGGTGTTAATCCATTTAATCAGCCAGGTGTTGAGAGCTATAAGAAGAATATGTTTGCATTACTTGGAAAGCCCGGGTATGAAGAAGCCAGAGAGCAATTGTTAAAGAGATTGTAATTATTGAGAGCCTGCTGTTTGCAGGCTCTATTTGTGCAGTAAGGAGGACTGATTGGAATGAACATTGTAATGCTTGAGCGGAAAAACATAGGTGCAGATGTTGACGTTTCGGAATTTGAAAAATTAGGAAACTTTTATGTATATGAAACCACAACAAAAGATGAAATGCTTAAGAGAGGGTTGAATGCAGATATTTTGATTATCAATAAGCTGCCTGTCAATCAAGATACAATTGGAACATTTGCTAAGTTAAAACTGATTTGCATAACAGCAACAGGAACAGATAATGTAGATATTTCTTATTGCGCTTCAAGAGGAATTGCTGTTTGTAACTGTAAGGGGTACTCCACAGAGAGTGTAGTGCAGCATACATTTGCTGCTTTGTTCTATGTTTATGAAAAACTTCGTTACTATGATGACTATGTTAAGTCCGGTCAATATGCACAAAATACAATTTTTACGCATTTTGATGAGGTGTTTTATGAGCTTGAAAGGAAAACATGGGGAATAGTTGGACTTGGTGATATTGGAAGAGGAGTTGCACGTGTAGCAAAAGCGTTTGGCTGTAGGATTATTTTTTATTCTACAAGCGGAAAAAACTGTAATACCGAGTTTCAACGTGTTGAATGGGAGGAATTACTTGCAGAATCCGATATTATTTCAATTCATGCACCGTTAAATGAAGCTACCAGAAACTTGTTTTCACAGAAATCATTCTCTAAAATGAAAAAAAACGCATATCTTATTAATATGGGAAGAGGTCCTATAGTAAACGAAGAGGATTTGGTTTACGCACTTAATAACAATCAAATTGCCGGAGCGGCGCTTGATGTTGTTTCCAAAGAACCAATAGATGCAAACAATCCGTTGATGGAAATAAAGGACAGCAGGAAGCTTTTGGTTACACCGCATATTGCATGGGCAACACAGGAAGCAAGATCAAGGCTGATGAAAGAGGTATTTCTGAATATCAATGCATATCTTGCCGGAGAGAAACGTAATAGACTTGATTGATTAGAATCAAAGAATTCAAAAACACCTCCAAGATTAAACATAACTGGCTTTGGAGGTGTTGTTATTTTAGGCTGTATGATTATATTATACCTTGAAACGGTAGCCAACGCCCCATATGGTTTCAATATACTGTGGCTTGGCAGTGTCAAATTCTATCTTCTCACGAATCTTTTTGATATGAACTGTAACGGTTGCGATATCTCCAATAGAATCCATATCCCAGATTTTGCGGAATAGTTCTTCTTTTGTGAATACATGATTAGGATTCTGTGCCATAAAAGTAAGGAGATCAAATTCCTTTGTCGTAAAGGCCTTTTCTTCGCCATCTATATAGACACGACGAGCAGTTTTATCAATTTTCAATCCGCGAATTTCGATAATTTCATTAATATTGGCATTACTGCCAATCAGGCGTTCATATCTGGCAAGATGAGCTTTTACACGAGCAACCAGTTCACTTGGACTGAAGGGCTTTGTCATGTAGTCATCCGCACCAAGTCCAAGACCACGAATCTTGTCAATATCATCTTTTTTTGCAGAAACCATTATAATAGGGGTATTTTTTGTTTTACGAATTTGTTTACAGATTTCAAATCCATCAACTTTTGGAAGCATTAAATCAAGAATAAATAAATCAAATTCTCCATCCATTGCCTTTGCAAGACCTGAATCACCACTGTTTTCGATTTCTACTTCGAAACCGGACAGCTCTAAATAATCCTTTTCGAGCTCGGCTATGGTTTCCTCGTCTTCAACAATTAATATTTTACTCATCTTCTAGTACCTCCTGGTATTTTCGTAGAACAAAATGTATCGTTGTTCCAAAATTTTCTTTACTCGTTGCCCATATGTAACCGCCATGATCTTCAATTATTTTCTTGACTATGGAAAGACCAATACCGCTTCCGCCCTGTGCAGAATTGCGGGAAGCATCTGTTCGAAAGAAACGGTCAAAAATATTTGGTAAATCCTTTTGTGCAATACCTTTTCCGTTATCTTCTATTTCGACTTGAATGGAATCATTGTTGTCATTAATACGGATTTCTATATTTCCCTCTGCTTTATCCATATATTTTACAGAGTTTCCAATAATGTTACTGATAACGCGCCTAAGCTGTTCCGGATCAGCAATGATTCGTGTCGAGGTGTCTACATAGTTGCTGTAATTAAGTGAAATGTTTTTGGATTCCAAATCAAGACCAATTTCTTCTATACAGTCGCTGAAATAATCATTGACATTAAGTCTGTGAAAATTATACGGAATACGGTTGGTATCAATTTTGGAATAAAGAGTCAGCTCATTTATTAATCGATCCATTTCATTAGCTTTATTATATATTGTTTTGATGTATTTATCCATCTTTTCCGGAGTATCGGCAACACCATCCATAATTCCTTCCACATATCCTTTGATTGCAGTAATGGGAGTTTTTAAATCATGAGAAATATTACTGATTAATTCGCGGTTTTCTGTATCATAACGAACCTTTGTTTCTGTAGAGTCTTTGAGTCGTTTACGCATTTCATCAAAGTTGTTGCACAATAGACTGAGTTCGTCTTTGCCGTCTGTTTCAATAGAGAAGTCCAGATTACCATCAGAAACATTCTGCATGGCTTCACTGAGTCTGTTGACAGGTTTTACAACACTTTTGTATGTTTCATGTGTAGAATAAATACTTGTAAAAATTAGAATAATTACAACAGACAAAATGAAATTTTTAAAATATGATACCGGTGTCAGAGAAGAAATCTTTGTAATGATATAGGCAATACCTGTGGAATTATCGGAAAATGTTATATCCAGTTTTTTAACAAGACATTGCTCTTCCCCAAAATAGTATTCGCGATTATGTGTGTCATTACTGCCATCATTTCCAAAGTCGGGAAGCTTAGTCAGCAGACTCTGACCGTCATGATTGTTTCCTATGTAATAGAATGAATCATTTAGCTTTAAAACAAGATAAGAGGATTTAGTGGAAAGTGTTTTGTTGAGATTGTTCAAATAAGATTCATTACGAATCTGGTCAGGGTCATTCTGTGCATCCTGCTTTAGAGTTTCATAAGAATTTTTTGTCAGTCGGCTGAAGGCCTGTACAGAGTTCGTTAATACATCATAATCATATTCTGATTCAATACCATAGTTTTTATGAATAAAATTTAGTTGATAGAGACTCAACAAAGCAAAAGCACATATGGTCAAAAGTATCGGAAGAATTACTATGATAAGACCAGTCAGAGTTAGTCGGTTTTTAAGCTTCATAAGTTACTCCCATGCGTAAATTTGAAAACAAGCAAATTTCTACTTCATATTAGTATAGCATACTAAAAAAAATCAAATCTATAAATTGTCTAAAAAAATATAAAATAATTATAAAATAAAATTATACTGATTGACAATAATCAAAAAAGTGTTATAATAAAAACAGTAATCATTACTAATATTAATGGAGGTGGATTGTGAATTTAAAATACAGCAGACAACGAGAAGCAATCAAGGAATTTCTGATAACAAGAAAAGATCATCCAACTGCAGATGTTGTTTATCTGAATCTCAAAGAAGAATTTCCCAATATTAGCCTTGGCACTGTATATAGAAATCTTACATTACTTTCTGATATTGGTGAGATTATGAAATTGAGTATGGGAGACGGAGCAGATCATTTTGATGGAAATCCGAATCCACATTATCATTTTATCTGCACGAACTGTCATGCAGTCAGTGATTTGGAAATGGACAATATTGATTATATTATTGAGACAGCTTCTGCAGGTTTTGAAGGCCAGATTACAGGTTATTCAGCTCATTTTTATGGATTATGTCAAACGTGTTATGAAACAGAACAGGAAACTATTAACCAGAAATAAGAAAGAAAAGGAGAGAAAACTATGAAATATGTATGTCAGGTATGTGGGTATGTACACGAGGGAGATGCAGCACCGGAGTTTTGTCCGCAATGTAAGGCACCAGCATCTAAATTTACAGTACAGTCAGGTGAAAGAGAATGGGCAGCAGAGCATGTAGTAGGAGTTGCAAAAGGTGTTAGTGAAGATATTTTGAATGATTTAAGAGCAAATTTCAATGGAGAATGTTCAGAAGTTGGTATGTATCTTGCAATGGCAAGAGTTGCTCATAGAGAAGGTTATCCTGAGATTGGTTTATATTGGGAAAAGGCAGCTTATGAAGAGGCAGAGCATGCAGCAAAGTTTGCTGAACTGCTTGGAGAAGTTGTAACAGACAGCACAAAAAAGAATCTGGAAATGCGTGTAGATGCCGAAAATGGTGCAACAGCTGGTAAGTTTGATCTTGCAAAAAGAGCAAAAGCAGCAAATCTTGATGCAATCCATGATACAGTTCATGAAATGGCCAGAGATGAAGCACGTCATGGCAAGGCGCTTGAAGGACTACTAAAGAGATATTTTGGATAAATGGAAGTAAATCAACTTAGTTTCTGGATATTACTAATAAATTTATAATGGAGGAAAAATAATGTCAAGATACGCAGGCACAAAAACAGAACAAAACTTAAAAGATGCTTTTGCAGGTGAATCACAGGCAAGAAATAAATATACTTATTATGCTTCTGCAGCAAAGAAAGCAGGATATGAACAGCTTGCAGCACTGTATCTGGAAACAGCAGATCAGGAAAAAGAGCATGCAAAAATGTGGTTCAAGGAATTTCATGGTATTTCAGAAGTTATTCAGAATCTTGAGGATGCGGCAGCAGGTGAGAATGAAGAATGGACAGATATGTATGTGCGTATGGCCAGAGAAGCAAGAGAAGAAGGTTTTGATGCATTGGCAGCAAAATTTGAAGGTGTTGCAAAGGTAGAAGCTGCACATGAAAAGAGATATCTGAAGCTTCTTGACAGCATGAAAAATGATAAGACATTTAAGAATGATGCACCGCTTGGATGGAAGTGCAGAAATTGTGGCTATGTACATGAAGCAGCAGAGGCACCGGAAGTTTGTCCAGTATGTGCACATCCAAAGGCATATTTTGAACGTAAGGTTGAAAACTATTAATGGAAATTTTGTTTGAGGATCAAGATATTCTTGTTTTGAGAAAACCAGCAGGATTACCAACACAGACTGCAGGAATTGCAAGCAGGGATATGGTAAGTGAGATAAAAAAATATTTAAAAACACAGGGAAACAGAGATTTATATGTTGGGCTGGTTCATAGATTGGACCAGCCTGTTGAGGGTATTCTTGTTTTTGCAAAAAATGCACAGGCAGCAACAAATTTAAGCCGCCAGGTGTCCAGCCATGAAATGAAAAAATATTATTATGCTGCCGTAGAAGGTATCTTTTTGCAAGACGACCTTGAGAAAAATATGAAATTAACTGATTATATGGTAAAGGATGCAAAGGCCGGTTGCGCATTGATTGTGAGTGAAAAGCAACGAGATGCAAAAAAAGCGGAGCTGATTTATCATGTACTTATGACTGATCAAAATAGAACAAGAAGTCTATTGAGAATTCAGTTGATGACAGGAAGATTTCATCAGATTCGAGCACAGCTGTCAAATATAGGACATCCAATTGTAAATGATACAAAGTATGGAACAGCAGAGGCAGGAAACAGTAACGGACAATACAGTATAGGATTATGTGCATACAGATTGGAATTTCGACACCCTAAAACAGGTAAAATGATGGAGTTTCATATCGAACCATCTGTAGAATGTATTCGAATATTGTGGACGCAATTACCAGATTAGAACGAGTGAGTCTGCAAATACTATCTGTGGGTGATATACATGGATGGTTTTTTGAGTGAGAAACAGAAAAGAATATGGAAAGTAAGTTTGATATTGACTGCTGTTTATTTAGGAATGAAGTATCTGGTCCCCATCTTTATTCCTTTTTTAATTGCTGTAGTAATTAGCCTGGTGATACTTCCTGCTGTAAACTGGAGTCATAGAGTACTGCATATGAACCGGAGTATTTCGGCTGCCTGTCTGATGCTTGCTGTCGGAACTATTTTTGCAGGAGTTGCATGGTTTGCTGTCAGGCAGCTTTTTTTTCAGATGGAGGATTTGATTTGCTACTTTGAGTGCTATGGAGAAGATATCAAAAATAATTTCTCGGATGTTTGTTGTGAAATAGAGGCGGTAATTGGAATAGATGCAATAAAAATAGAAAAAAATGTAACAGATAATATTTCACTTTTTTTTGAATCAGTTAAAGTTGAAAAGATGCCACAGTTGATGGGAAGTTCCTTTTTGGCTGTTAAAAATATTGTGAAGGTAACGGCGGTTATTGTTGTGATTTTTATTTCCGTTATTTTATTGATTAGAGATTCGGAGAGAATACTAATTCAATGCAGAAATCATGAAGGCTGTGGTGTTTTGTACGGGATAGTAGAAAGAATAATTACAGCAGCAGGAACTTATCTAAAAACACAGCTGATTATTATGGGACTTGTGTCGACACTATGTATTCTGACTTTTTGGTATTTGAATAATCCATACGCACTTCTTGCAGGAATTTTGATAGGTTTGTTTGATGCTTTTCCGTTTATCGGAACGGGAACCATTCTTGTTCCCTGGGCTGTTATTAATCTTTTTTCCGGAAACTATAAAGAGGCAGTATTTTTGCTTGGTTTATTTCTTACATGTTCGCTATTACGTGAGTTTTTGGAACCCAGATTGATTGGAAAGAAACTGGGAATTTATCCGATTGCTGTTTTGATATCAATTTATGCAGGAATAAAGGTGTATGGTATTAGTGGAATCGTTTTTGGTCCAATGAGTGTATTGATTGTTGTTGAATTGATTAAGCTGACAGGCACAAACGAATCAAAACAAGCCGACCTTGACAAAACCGGAAAAATACAATAGAATGGCGATAGATAAAGATGAAGAAGAGGGTTAGTACGAAAAGGACAATTTGGCAGATTTGGAGCCAGATTGTTGAAGCAATACAGAGAGGGAATGGTGCTGAGAGTTCCCATGCGGAAATTCGGAACCTGCCTTAGAGTCCTGTATAAAATACAGCGTAATGCGGCGTTAACGCAAAAAAGAGAGCGCACAGATGCTAAAAGGGGTGGTACCGCCGTTATTCGGTCCCCGCAGATGTGGGTTCATTTTTTGATATGTGAATAACAAAAAGAGGAGAAAAATCATGGCAGAAAAAAAACTTGTAGAGGCAATTACCTCCATGGAGGAAGATTTTGCACAATGGTACACAGATGTTGTTAAAAAAGCGGAGTTGATTGATTATTCCAATGTGAAAGGCTGTATGGTTATCAAGCCGGCGGGCTATGCTATTTGGGAGTTGATTCAGCATCAGTTGGACGCGATGTTTAAGGAAACAGGGGTAGAAAATGTATATATGCCAATGTTCATTCCGGAAAGCCTTTTACAGAAGGAAAAGGATCATGTAGAAGGATTTGCACCGGAAGTTGCATGGGTAACACATGGTGGACTGGAGCCTTTACAGGAAAGAATGTGTGTTAGACCAACATCAGAAACACTGTTCTGCGATTTCTATGCTAATGAGATTCAGTCATACAGAGACCTTCCAAAATTGTTTAATCAATGGTGTTCTGTTGTTAGATGGGAGAAAACAACAAGACCATTTTTGCGTTCCAGAGAATTCTTATGGCAGGAGGGACACACCGCACATGCAACAGCAGAACAGGCAGAAGAACGTACAGAGCAGATGCTGAATGTATACGCTGATTTTTGTGAAAAAGTGTTAGCAATTCCGGTAATCAAAGGAAGAAAGACAGATAAAGAAAAATTTGCAGGTGCAGAAGCAACTTATACAATTGAAGCACTTATGCATGATGGAAAAGCATTACAGTCTGGTACAAGCCATAACTTTGGTGATGGTTTTGCCAGAGCATTTAATATTCAGTTTACAGATAAGGATAATTCATTAAAATATGTACATCAGACTTCTTGGGGAATGTCAACAAGAATTATTGGCGCGATTATTATGGTTCATGGAGATGACAGTGGACTGAAGCTGCCACCACGTATTGCACCAACTCAGATTATGATTATTCCTATTCAGCAGAAAAAAGAAGGTGTGTTGGAGAAGGCAAATGAAATCAAAAATCTACTTTCTAATTTCAGAGTAAAGGTGGATGATTCTGATAAGAGTCCGGGCTGGAAGTTCAGTGAACAGGAGATGCGTGGTATCCCGATTCGTATTGAAATCGGACCTAAAGATATTGAGGCTGGTCAGTGTGTCATAGTAAGACGTGATACAGCAGAAAAAATAGTTGTATCATTTGATGATGTTGAAAAAGAGGCAGACAGAATTCTTGAAAGCATTCAAAATGATATGCTAAAGCATGCAAAAGAACATTTGGCTGCTCATACTTATCAGGCAAAGAATTATGAAGAGTTCAAAAAGACAATAGATGAAAAGCCGGGTTTTGTAAAAGCAATGTGGTGTGGTGATCAGGCATGTGAAGATGCAATAAAGGAAGAAACAGGCGCCACTTCCCGTTGCATGCCATTTGAACAGGAGCATGTTGCAGATACATGTGTTCACTGTGGAAAACCTGCCAAATCAATGGTATACTGGGGAAAAGCTTATTAAAGCAGAAGGAGGTAATTTGTAAATGAATATACTGGTTATTAATTGCGGAAGCTCTTCTTTGAAATATCAATTGATTGATTCTGCAGCAGAGGAAGTTCTTGCAAAGGGTCTTTGCGAAAGAATTGGAATAGATGGCAGCATGTTGACACATCAGCCGAAAGGAAAAGATAAAATCAAGACACAGGTTGATATGCCAAATCATACAGTTGCCGTGAAACTTGTAATTGAAAGTTTGACAGATCAGAAAAATGGAGTAATTAAGTCGCTAAGTGAGATAGATGCTGTTGGACATCGTGTTGTACATGGTGGAGAAAAGTTTGCTGAGGCAACACTTCTTACAGAAGATGTATTAAAAGCGATAGAAGAGTGCAATGATTTGGCACCGCTCCATAATCCTGCAAATCTTATAGGAATCCGGTCCTGCATGGAAATCATGCCGGGTGTACCAATGGTAGGTGTTTTTGATACAGCCTTTCATCAGACAATGCCAAAGAAGGCATACTTTTACGGCATACCATATGAGTATTATCAGAAGTATAAAGTACGTCGCTACGGGTTTCATGGCACAAGTCATGAATTCGTATCGAAGAGGGCTGCACAGATACTAGGAAAGGATAATCATCAATTCAAGGTAATTGTATGTCATCTTGGAAATGGTGCAAGTATCAGTGCTGTCAAAGATGGAAAGTGCATAGATACGAGTATGGGAATGACACCACTGGAAGGCTTGATTATGGGAACAAGGAGTGGTGATTTGGACCCGGCTATTTTAAATTTTATAGCTAAAAAAGAAAATCTTTCTCTTTCACAGATAACAGATATATTGAATAAGAAATCAGGTGTGCTAGGTCTTTCGGAGATTTCAAGTGATTTTAGAGATTTGGGTGAGGCTGCGTCAAAAGGGAATGAGCAGGCAAAAGTTACGTTAGAGACATATGCATATCGTGTTGCAAAATATATTGGTTCATATGTAGCAGCACTGAATGGTGTAGATGCGATTGTATTTACGGCAGGCGTTGGAGAGAATAATATCGAAGTTCGACAAATGATAGGTGACTACCTCGGATATCTTGGAACTGGCGTGGATGCAAAGAAGAATCAGAGCAGAGGCGAGGAAACAATTATCTCTGAAGATGGAGCAAAAGTTGTGATTATGGTTGTACCAACTAATGAAGAACTTGCCATTGCAAGAGAAACTGTCAGACTTACAGCAGGAGCATAGAAAAGAGGTGATCCCGTATGCAGATAATACTTCCGGATAAGGTAAAACATATCATCAGAACACTAAAAGATGGTGGTTATGATGCCTATGCCGTTGGTGGCTGTATACGGGATTCCATTTTAGGCAGAATACCAGAGGATTGGGACATCACAACAAGTGCGTCACCAACAAGAGTTAAGGCTTTGTTTCGCAGAACTGTCGATACAGGAATACAACATGGAACAGTAACTGTTATGATAGGAAATGATGGTTTTGAAGTTACAACCTATCGTATTGATGGAGCCTATGAAGATAACAGGCATCCAAAAGAGGTTGCATTTACAACAGATTTGATTGAAGATTTGAAGAGACGCGACTTTACAATTAATGCCATGGCCTACAATGAAGAAGCAGGATTAGTGGATGTATTTGGAGGACTCGAAGATCTAAAGAACAAAACTATTCGTGCAGTAGGAAATGCCAAAGACAGATTTTCAGAAGATGCATTGCGGATTTTGAGAGCAATTCGATTTTCTGCACAGTTGAATCATATAATAGAAGCTGAAACAGAGAAAGCAATCATTCAGCTTGCACCGACATTAAAGCAGATTAGTGCGGAGAGAATACGTGTTGAGCTCATAAAGCTTTTACTGTCCGAACATCCAGATAAATTGATTACTGCGTATGAAACAGGTGTAACAGCACAAATTATTCCTGAATTTGATAAAATGATGGAAACTGAACAAAATAATCCGCATCATTGTTACTCAGTCGGAAAGCATACTGTACAGGCTTTGCTTGCTTCCTGTAATGAAGAAGAGCTGTTTGATAAAGAAGAAAAAAAACTGCTGAGACTGGCATTATTTTTCCATGATATAGGAAAGCCGGATATGTTAACAAAAGATACACGGGGAGTCTCACATTTTTATAAACATGCATACAAAAGTGAAGAGCTTACACGTCAGATAATGAAAAGATTGAAGTTTGACAATGATACATTAAATAAGACGACTAAGCTTGTAAAATATCACGACTACCGCCCTGAGTTGACAGGACCTTCCGTTAGAAAAGCGATTGTAGAAATTGGTAAGGCTTTGATGCCTGTACTATTCGCAGTGAAAAGAGCAGATATCCTGGCACAGAGCGATTATCAGCGAATAGAGAAACAGAAGTATAATGAGAGATTTGAGACAACATATCGAAAAGTAATTGCTGATGGCGACTGTATTTCCATTAAGACAATGGCGGTCAGTGGCAAGGATTTGATAGAAGCCGGCATGAAGCCGGGAAAAGAACTGGGAGATGTATTACAAGAGTTGTTTCAGTATGTATTGGATGAACCTGATCATAATACGAAGGCTGAGCTTATGAGTAGAATAAATAATTAATAGAAACGAAAACGCATCTGCATACTTTCCATTTTCACTTCATAGGATAAGTAGTGAACAACAAACATATCTTATGCCGGGGGGAGATGCCAAGTGAACGATAAAATAAGCAGTGTGTTGGAGGCGTACGATTTAGAAATTGAAAGATTCTATAAAGGGCGAGGAGCTCTCATTTGTGAAACAAATTGTGGCTTAAAGATTCTGCGCGAATATTGTGGTTCATCGGCAAAGCTGCAAATGCAGAACGAATTGCTTTTACATGTCAAAAATGAAGGATTTTCCAATGTTGATTTATTTGTCAGAAATAAAGAGAATGGTTTGTTGACAATGGATGAAATGGGAAATGCTTATGTATTAAAGGATTGCTTTGAAGGAAGAGAATGTGATATAAGGAATATGACAGAACTGGAGCAGGCATCCGGTACTCTGGCACATTTGCATCAGGTGATGCAGATATCGTCCCTTTGCACAGTTCCGGTACAGTTTCACTCCATAAAGTTAGAATGTGAAAAGCATACGCGTGAATTAAAGAAAATTAGAGATTTCATTCAGTCAAGAAGTAAGAAAACTGAATTTGAATTATATTTTATTAGATATTTTAAATTGTTTTTTGAACAGGCACAGGAAGTTACAGCAATGATGCAGGAATGGGATGAAGCATCATTCCTGCAAAAGCTGTATGAAAAAGGACAATTCTGTCATGGCGAATATATTCACCATAATATTGTTATAAATAAGCAGGATATATATGTAATTAATTTTGAGAAATTTCTGGCCGATACAAAAATCAGGGATGTATATCAATTTTTAAGAAAAGTGCTGGAAAAGAACAATTGGGAAGAACAGATAGGCTTTGGAATATTGGAAAGTTATCAGAAAGAAGAAAGGTTTCTTGCTGATGAAAAGAAAAATCTGTATTTACGCCTTGCATATCCGGAGAAGTTCTGGAAGATAGCAAATTATTATTACAACTCTAATAAAGCTCTTATACCGGATAAGAATGTGAATAAATTACGCATGCTTGTCAATCAAAGTGAAGCAAGAGAAAGGTTCTTAAATCAGTTAGCGAGGTACTAATGAAGAAAGCAATCATACCAATTTTGATAATATTAGCACTAACCTCTTTTGGATGCTATCTTGTAGCGACAGAGTATTTAAAGGCAGAGGTGAAAGAGGATTTGAAGGAAGACCTGGAGGCAGAGCCTGGAGTTAGTGAGAATGCGATGATTACAGAAGATACAATGGTTCTGATCGCAAAAAACACTACATCAAAGGAGCTGACTCTCCGTTTGATTACAGGTGGAAAAGAACAGACTTTTTCCTATAATGGAACAACAGCCATTTTAGGTCGGCATGGAGATAGTCTGTCTATGGAACAGCTTAAAGTTGGAGAAGTATTAGATGTTGTATATTCAAATCATAATCATTCATTAGATACTTTGCAGATTTCATCAAATACATGGACGAATACAGGGATAACAAAGTTTTCTGTTGATGAAAAGAAAAAAATAATTCAAATCGGAGAGGATCAGTATCAATATACAGATGATATTGTAATTTCTTCTGATGGAGAATCTGCGCAGCTCATGGATATTACAGAACAGGATACACTGACTATCAAAGGGTATAACAGAAAAATCTGTTCCATAATTGTAGAAAAGGGACATGGGTATATTCGTCTTCTAAATGATGCATATTTCGTTGGCGGATGGATTGAGGTTGGACAAGCTGTGATTAAACCGGTTACATCTGAAATGCTTTTACCAGTGCCAGAAGGTACCTATACAGTCAGATTAACAAATAAAGGATATGCAGGACAGAAAGAAATACAGATTCAAAGAGATAAGGAAACAGAAATTGATTTGTCGGAAATAGATATTGAAGAGGTTGCAATTGGTCATATTGCTTTTCAAATTGTACCTGATTATGCACAATTGTATATTGATGGTGAAATGACAGATTTTACAGACAGAGTGGCTCTGGAATATGGTATTCACAGTATCAGAGTGGAACTGGCAGGATATGAAACTGTCGAAACTAACGTAAAAATTGGATCGGAATATGCAAATCTTGAAATACAGCTTGATGAGGAACAGGAAAATTCGTCTTCCAGCAGCTCCAGCTCTACAAAAAGTTCATCATCCAGTCCTTCCAGCAGTGTACTAAATACAACAATCAATGGAACGGTGTATAGTATTAACAGTAGCTCGGTAACACCACAAAGTACGAGCAGTACATTTACAGGCTCCAGCAGTACGACTTCCGCATCTTCCAGTTCGACAGAGGTCGTGTCCGATAACAAAAAACTGTATGTAGAAAGCCCAGCTGGTGCAGAAATCTATCTGGATGGAAATTATATTGGAATCGCACCAATCAGTACAAATAAAGTAACAGGATCACATGTAATTACTATTTCCAAGAGTGGATATCAAACAAAGAGTTATACAGTGAGTGTTGACAATGATGGAAATGATGTAACATTCTCATTTTCAGATCTTGTGACTCAATAATTAAGAAGGAATAAGTGGAGAACATATGAGAAAGTATTTTCAGGACAGAGAGAACCGAATAGTGTGGATTATATTTGCAATTACAATGTTGATTGCATGCTGTCCGCTGATTTCGAAATATTGCATTAATGGTCATGATATTGAATATCATTTGCTGAGAATCGAAAGTTTAAAGGAAGGGATTCTGATAGGGAAGCCCTTTTTAAAGGTTAATACTCTGTTCTTTGGGAATGCCGGATATGCGAGTTCTTTATTCTATCCGGATTTTCTATTGTATTTTCCTGCCATGCTTAGAGTATGCGGTGTAGGAATCAATACAAGCTATCATTTGTTTGTCGCATGCTGTTTTTGTTTGTGTTATTTAACAGCATATTTTTGTGTGCGACAAATGACACATTCTCGGTATGCCGGAATGGTTGCTGCAATTTTATTGACACTTTGCCAGTATCATATAGATGATGTTTATGTCAGAAGTGCAGCTGGTGAGTACACCGCGTTTATTTTTCTTCCTATCGTAATATATGGAATTTATAATGTGATATATGAAAACATGAGTAGGCCATGGATGCTTGGAATTGGCTTTGCAGGAGTACTGTTATGTCATACGAGTACACTTATCATGTGTCTGCTTTTTGGATTGGCAGCATTTTTGATTAAATGGAAGGTGTTCGCAAAAAAACCAATTTTATTAGGAAAGGTGATTTTGACAGCGGTGTTGACAGCAGCAATGACTATCACCTACTGGCTGCCGGTTATGGAACAGATGCTGACAACGCAGTTCTATGTCAGCACACCTTGGATGAATCCAATGGATGAGACCAGAAGCTTTGCAGAAATATTTTATCCGGTATTTCCGGCAGTGGGATTTATACTGATACTGTTTTTTCTTCCTCGAATTCTGATAAAGAAGGATATGGAAAATAAACAGATTCTCGGATTTGCAGATTGTCTTATGTCAGCAGGTATGTTGTTTGCTCTTCTTGCTACAGATCTTGTTCCATGGAACAGAATAGGAAGCTATCTTTCGTTTATTCAGTTTCCATGGAGATTTTATATAATGAGTTCTGCATTATTTGCTGTAGCTGATGCACTAGTATTGTTTTGCTGTGTGCAGTCTCGGCCTGTGTACGATGGAAAGAAAATTGAATTGGAGAAGCTGGTATTGCTCATTGTTTTAGCTGCTATGTCAACTGGGGCATTGTTAAATCTTTCAGGTAATACAGAAGGGACATATGATTACTCAGACGATTACTATTCTTATTTGCCATATACGGCAAATGTAATTGCAGGAGAATGGCTGCCGAGTACAGTGACAAATCAGGAAGCACTTATTGAGTCCAGTACACATCTTGTTACAGATACAGGTGAGGAACTTATTTTTAACAGAGTAAAGAACAGTGTTTTAGTAGAAATCTCAAAAGAATATAATTATGTGGATGTACCGTTTATATATTATAAAGGGTATCATGCATATCTTGAGAAGGAGACGTCAGAGAAAATAGAGTTGAAAGCAACCGGAGAGGGAGAAAACGGATTCTGTCGTGTTTATCTGGATGGACAAAAAGGAACTGTAACCGTACTATATGATGGGACATTTGTACAAGGTTTTGCACTAGGTGTATTTCTTGTGACAGTTTTGCTGCTTGCCTGGTTAATATACAGAAAGAAAAGAAAGAGTTCAAGAGCTGATGATAAGGGGGCACTTGTATGAAGAAGCAAAAGCTGTGTCTGCTTTTCGGACTGATTGGATTATTGGTTAGTTTTTGCGGCTGTAAAAATGTAATCGTAGACAGTATTTATTCATTGGTGAATGAGAAAAGTGCTGTGGAAACAACGAAGGATCTACCAGAATTGGAGAACTCTGAGAATTCTTTAGCATCCAAAACAGAGATTATTAAAGAAGATATTAAGCAGGTAGATCAGTCAGAGAGAGCTGTTTTGATTAATCTGAATGGATATGAGACAACAGAAAAGAAAATAGCAGTTTTTAGAGGAACGAGATTAGACAATACGTTTGATATTATTAACGCAGAAACCGGAAAAGTTGTATTTTCCGGATATATTATTGAAGCAAAAGAAAATGCAATTAATAAAGAAACAAATGCTAAAGGTGATTTTTCTGAACTAAACGCACCAGGGACCTACTATATTTCCACAAGCAGTCTTGGAAATTCCTCTGAGTTTGTTGTAGAAAATGGACATTACGAAAAGCTTTTAGACCAGAAGTATGAAGCTCTTCGGAATAAACTGAATGGTAAAATCACAGATTTACAACAGTTAAATAACAGTATTATGCAAACAGTGGACTTATTGTACACCTTTGAATTTCTTACTGAGTCATCAGAGAACAGTAAAATTCCAGAACAGATTCTTCTTGCAAAAAGCAGAATAGAAACGATACAGAATTGTCTTAATGAGGATGGAAGCATCTGTGTCGATAAAGCAGCTGAGCTGTCAGATCAATATCGAATGGCAGCTATAATGGCGATGTTTTCAGATACATATTGTAATTTTGATGCGTCATATTCGGAGAAATGTGCAAAGAAAGCAGAGCTTGTCTGGGAATATACAGAGAATTTATTGAACAGTTCTGATGTAAAATCAAATG
The DNA here is from genome assembly GCA_964579795.1 of uncultured Lachnospiraceae bacterium. Lineage (GTDB taxonomy): Bacteria > Bacillota > Clostridia > Lachnospirales > Lachnospiraceae > JAEYFP01. The sequence goes on from CAZOHM010000018.1 coordinate 23,084, forward strand.
AGTATAATGATGAAAGATACTGGGCGGCAGCACAGTTGTATAAGCTGACAGGAGAAAACAGCTATTGTATAATTACCGAGAACTATATTAAGAGAGATTTACCAACAGGATTTTCAGATGAGGAAACCGGATATCTAGGATCGCTTGCTTATTTGAAAACAACCAATCATACAGAGCTTGACTTGAGCAATCAGGTTATGCAGGCTATTTTTCAGGATGCAATGGAGGTTGTTGAAGAATCTGCGAAGGATGGGTATCTTGTGAGTGTGAAAAAGGCATATAACGAAGAAACTGTTCCAACTGCGTTTTCTAATGCGAGATTATTAATACTTGCAAACATAATCAGTAAGAGTGTGGAATATGTAGATACAGCTTGTGCACATATGAATTATGTGTCCGGAAGAAATCCTTTATGTATGAATTATGAGAAGGAAGAACAGTCCAAATACTATGATGAACCTGAAGTGTTTATTTTGACAGGACTTATGAACTCATACATAACAAATGAATAGCAGATTATTCAATTTATTCCACAGGAAATACAATGGTTAATTGCAGGAAATGCGATATAATAAACTGTAAATTGGAAAGGAAAAGAATAGTATGAAAATAGTGGTTTTAGCAGGTGGTATTAGTACAGAAAGAGATGTATCTCTCTGTTCAGGAACACAGATTTATAAAGCATTAAAGAAAAATGGACATCATGCAATTATGTTGGATGTGTTTTTAGGTTATGAAGGGGACATAGAGCATATTTTTGAAGCTGATACAGACTGGGTAAAAGAAGTGGCACCTGTGTCGGAGATAGCGCCAGATATCGCACAGGTTAAGGCGTCAAGAAAAGATCAGTCCAATGTTCTGTTTGGAGAAAATGTAATAGCCATTTGCCAGCAGGCAGATCTTGTGTTTATGGCATTGCATGGGGATAGCGGAGAAAATGGAAAAATTCAGGCGACATTTGATCTGTTTGATATCAAGTATACCGGAACGGACTCTTTGAGTAGTGCACTTGCCATGGATAAGGACTTGTCCAAGCAGATATTTATCGCAAATGGTGTTCTTACTCCAAAGAGCTTTCTACTAAATGGACCAGAGGACAAAACAGAACCTGTATTCCCATGTGTAGTGAAAATATGTGGAGGCGGTTCTAGCGTTGGAGTTTACATAGTGAAGGATGCTGCAGAATATAAGGTGGCAATAAAGGATGCTTTCACTTATGAAGGAAAGGTTCTTGTTGAGCAGTTTATTAAAGGACGAGAGTTTACAGACTGTGTGATAGAAGGTAAGGCACTTCCTATTGTTGAAATTGCGCCAATTAGTGGATTTTACAACTATAAGAACAAGTACCAGGCTGGAAGCACAATTGAGACATGTCCGGCCGAGATAGACGATAGACTTACAACAAAAATACAAAAGATGGCAGTTCTTGCATATGAATCACTTGGTATTAGTACCTATGCACGAATGGATTTTATTGTAGATGAGGATGAAAACTGTTACTGTCTCGAGGCTAATACATTACCCGGAATGACACCGACGAGTTTAATTCCACAAGAAGCAGCCGCAATCGGAAAATCTTTTGAAGAGCTGTGTGAATGGATTATTAATATTTCCTTGAAAAAATATGAGAAGTAGGAGAAACAGACGATGATTGGAATGACCCTTGAAAAAATTGCCGAAGCATGCGGGGGAAAGCTTTATTGGAAAAAAATGAACGAAGCAGAGAGCAATCGCATGAGCAATACTGAAGCTTCAGCAGTAATCATAGATTCCAGAAAGGCTGAGTCGGATTGTATTTTTATTGCAACGAAGGGGGAACGTGTAGACGGTCATTCTTTTATTACGCAAGTACTCGAGGCTGGTGCATTGGGTGTCGTTTGTGAGGTACTTCCGGAGAATACAGAAGGAAATTTTATTGTTGTAAATGACAGTTTTCAGGCATTAAAGGATATTGCACAGTATTATCGGGAGATTTTGCCGATAAAAACAGTTGGAATTGCAGGAAGTGTCGGAAAAACAAGCACAAAAGAAATGATTGCATCGGTACTTTCACGAAGGTTTTCAGTGCTAAAAACAGCAGGAAACTTTAATAATGAGATAGGCGTTCCGCTGACAGTTTTTAATATTCGTAATGAGCATGAAATTGCTGTGTTGGAAATGGGAATCAGTGATTTTGGAGAAATGGACAGACTGAGTAGAATTGTTCAACCAGATGTATGTGTAATGACAAATATCGGGCAGTGTCATTTGGAAAATCTGGGAGATCTGAATGGTGTATTAAAAGCAAAGTCAGAGATTTTTCATTTTATGAACAAAGAAGGAACAGTTTGCATTAACGGAGATGACAGGAAGCTTTGTACTATAAAAAAAGTAAACGGAAAATCTCCGATTTCATTCGGAAAATCGTCGAATAACAATATTTATGCCACAAATATTATAAGTCGGGGCTTAGAAGGAACAGACTGTACAATTCATACACCTCAAGGTTCGTTTTCGGTATCAATTCCTTTGCCGGGAACACATATGGTAGATAACGCACTGGCAGCTGTGTCAGTAGGACTGATTTTTTCTATGTCTTTAGAGGAAATAAAGGAAGGAATAGAATTGGTAGAAGGAATGAGCGGACGCAGTCACTTAATCAGGACAGACAACTATCTGTTAGTAGATGATTGCTACAACGCAAATCCAAAAGCCATGCAGGCAGCAATTGATCTGCTGAGACAGGCAGAGGGAAGAAAAGTAGCAATTCTTGGAGACATGTTTGAACTGGGTGAAAACAGCGATGAACTGCATGCACAGGTTGGCAGATATGCAGCCAAAGCTGTTGATTTGTTAATATGTACTGGGGCTAATTCTTTACATATGTATGAAGCAGCATCTGATGTGAAATCAGATGTCAATTTGCGTTACTATGATACAAGAGAAAAACTACTTGATGCACTGACAATGGAATCCCTGCTTCAAAATGATGATACAATATTGATTAAAGCATCACATGGAATGGGTTTTGAAAAGGTAGTAGAATACTTGAGAAACAATAAATAATCAAAATGTTATCTTCTTGTGCTCATCTAACATATTCTGAATGAGATTCTGGGTATATGCACCTATGAATTTCAGCTGTTCTTTTGGAAGATCCTTTGAGTAGAATGGTTTACCGTATTCTATGATTACGTCTGTCCGTTTCATTTTCGGCAGGTGATTTTCAAAAATGTCAGCTGAATGAGAAATTGCTATCGGTACAATTGGGCATCCTGATTTTTCTGCCATTTTCAGACTGCCTTCTTTAAATGGGAGCATTTCATCAGTTTTATTGCGTGTACCTTCTGGAAATACACAGATAGATACGCCACTTTTTATTAAGCTGATGGCTTCCAGAATAGTTTTCATACCTGCTTTTAAGTCATGTCTGTCCAAAAAGAGACAGTGTAGATATTTCATCCAATGCATAAGAAGTGGATAACGCAGCATTTCTTTCTTAGCGATATAGCCGGTAGGTCGGGGTACTCTTGTATATGTCATTATCACATCAAAATAGCTTCTATGATTTCCAACATAAAGAACAGAGACATCTTTTGGAACATTTTCTTCTCCTATGATATGCATTTTTGTACCGGAAAAGAAAAGAACAACACGAAAAGCCCATTTAACAATAGCAAGTGAACTGCGGTCTTTTATGGATGGATTAATCTTGCCGATAATCCATTCTGCAATCAGCAGAGGAATACTTAAGATAAGAAATAGTAATACAAAAGATGCTGCAAAAATAAAACGTAACATATGATAGCCTCCAATCAACTATATCCATTATAGTAAATGGTTTTCTAAAATACAAGGTTAAAGCGCATAATGAAAATATTACAGGCATAAATTGATATAAAACCGGATTCAAAAGGAGAGAGTGAATTGAGTAAAGGAATTCGTGTGATGGCTGCAGTAATTATGGGTTTAATGTTTTTAGTCGGGTGCAAGGCGGAAAAGCTGGAAACAAGCAAAATCAGAGACATTGAATTTACAGTGCTTGCTGAGGAGGAAATACCAACAGATTTTTTGGAAATAATAGAAGAAAAAAAAGAGGCACCTTTAAAGCTGACATTTTCAGATGGAGAATTTCTGTATATAGCAGTTGGATATGGAATGCAGCTGACTGGTGGATACAGTATACCGGTAAATGCACTGTATTTGACAACAAATGCAATATACTGTGATACAAGTCTATTGGGACCAACAACAGAGGAGGATTTGAAGAAGGCAGCATCCTATCCATATATCGTAATTAAAATGGAAAATATTGAGGATAAAACAGTCGTATTTGAATAGTAGTAATTGCTTCATTAGGAAGGATTTGATTTGATATCATTGTTTTTTTTGATAATATCCAATATAATTTATGAAGACGAAAATGTGTGACTAATGAGAGGTAGCAATATGCTTTTGATAAAGAATGCAATGGTTCTTAATCCGAAAACAGGCGAGAATATCAAACAGGATATTTTGATAGAAGGAAATAAAATTTCAAAGATTGGAATGATTGATGCAGATGCAGAACAGACACTTGATGCCAGGGGACTTACAGTGGCACCGGGACTGATTGATGTACATGTGCATTTTAGAGAACCCGGTTTTACACATAAGGAAGATATTACATCAGGTGCCATGGCTGCAGCACGTGGTGGATATACCACAGTAGTGATGATGGCTAATACGAAACCGGCAATAGACAAAACAGACACATTGCAGTATGTCTTGAGCAGGGCGGCAAAGCAGTCAGTACATGTACTTGCAGCAGCTGCTGTAACAGAAGGACTGAAAGGAAACCAGCTAACAGATATGGAATCCTTGAAGGCAGCAGGAGCAGCAGGGTTTACTGATGATGGAATTCCCATTATGGATGCAAAGTTATTGGAAAAGGCCTTTCTTTGTACAAAGAAGCTGCATGTACCAATCAGCCTTCATGAAGAAGATCCAAGCCTGATAACAAATAACGGCATTCATGCCGGAAAAATATCCAAAAAGCTTGGACTTGGGGGTTCGCCTCGAGAAGCAGAAATATCACTTGTAAAAAGAGATATTCAAATTGCGCTCAAAACAGGAGCGGATATTAATATTCAACATATAAGTGCAAAAGAAACAGTGACTCTTATAAGAGAAGCAAGAATACAGAGCAAACATATTCATGCGGAAGCGACACCGCATCATTTCTCACTGACAGAGGAGGCAGTATGCCAATATGGTACACTTGCCAAAATGAATCCGCCTCTTAGAACAGAGGAGGACAGGCTTGCTATTATTGAGGGCTTAAAAGACGGTACGATAGAAATCATTGCGACAGATCATGCACCACATAGCAGAGAAGAGAAGGAAAAATCTTTGACAGAGGCACCAAGTGGAATTATTGGACTGGAAACTGCATTGGCACTTGGTATAACAGAGCTTGTGAAAACCGGTTATCTGACTATGTCGGAGTTAATTGCGCATATGACCTATTTGCCGGCTCAGCTGTATCATCTGGATGCAGGAGTGATTGAAGAAGGAGCAGCTGCAGATTTGGTTATATTTGATGAGAATGAAAAGTGGACAGTAGAGAATTTTGTGTCCAAAGCCGATAATTCGCCATTCATAGGAAAAGAGTTGACCGGAAAAGTCAAATTTACAATTTGTGATGGGAAGATAATCTATTCTGACAATGAAAAATAAACATAGTGAAACAGGCAGTATGAACATACGAAAGGAAGCAATTATGACAGAAAAGAAAAGAGAAGAGGCAGAAGTAATATCTCAAGAAGAAATCGCAACAGATATTTATAGTATGTGGATTAAAACAACAATTGCAAAGAGTGCAGTTCCCGGACAGTTTATTTCGGTTTACTCAAAAAATGACAGCTGTCTGCTGCCAAGACCAATCAGTATTTGTGAGATAAAAGAGGATGCACTTCGCATTGTTTACCGGATAGCCGGAAAGGGGACGAAGGAGTTTTCTGCTTATCATGCCGGTGCATCTATTACTGTTTTAGGACCTCTTGGAAATGGGTTCCCGATAAAAGAGGAATCAGCATTTTTGATTGGAGGTGGAATAGGAATTCCACCATTGCTGGCACTTGCAGAGAGATTGAATTGTGAGAAGCATATTATTGCAGGATATAAAGATGAATTGTTTTTGTGTGAAGAGTTATCAAAGAACGGAAAGCTGATGATTGCAACGGAGGATGGAAGTGCCGGAACAAAAGGAAATGTACTGGATGCAATCAAGGCAAATGATATATCAGCAAAGGTTATCTATGCGTGTGGACCAAAACCTATGCTGCGTGCTGTAAAACAATACGCACTTGAGCATCAAATGGAAGCTTGGATATCTATGGAGGAAAGAATGGCTTGTGGAGTAGGTGCATGCCTTGGATGTACTTGTAAAACTACGGAAAAAGATGGTCATTCCCAAGTGAACAATAAGCGTGTCTGTAAGGATGGACCCGTATTTCTTGCCAGGGAGGTTGAATTATGAAAAATACGGCAGTTACAATTGCAGGTGTAACATTTAAAAATCCGGTTATGACAGCTTCCGGTACGTTTGGTTCCGGTATGGAATATGGAGAGTTTGTAGATTTAAACAGGCTTGGTGCAGTAGTGACAAAAGGTGTTTCTAATATTCCATGGGAGGGAAATCCAACACCGCGAGTTGCAGAAACCTATGGTGGAATGATGAATGCCATCGGATTGCAGAATCCGGGTGTAGAAGTATTTGTAAAGAGAGATCTGGAGGAATTAAAAAAATACGATACAAAAGTCATCGTTAATGTATGTGGGAAAAGCATAGAGGATTATATTGAGGTAGTCGAGAGACTCTCTGCGGAAGCAGTTGATATGCTTGAGATAAATGTATCCTGCCCGAATGTAAAGGAAGGAGCAATAGCGTTTGGTCAAAAGGCAGATGCATTGTTTCGTATTACTGAGGAAATCAAGAAAAAGTCAAAGCAGCCAATCATTATGAAGCTTTCACCAAATGTGACTGATATTACGGAGATGGCAAAGGCGGCAGAGGCAGCAGGCGCAGATGCACTTTCGTTGATTAATACATTGACAGCAATGAAAATTGATATATATAAAAAGAAGTTTTTGCTTGCAAATAAAACTGGTGGATTATCGGGTCCGGCAATCAAACCGGTAGCTGTTCGCATGGTTTATCAGACAGCACATGCAGTTAAGATTCCTATTATCGGAATGGGTGGAATCGCCAATGCAGAGGATGCACTGGAATTTATTATGGCAGGAGCAACGGCAGTTGCAGTCGGAGCCATGAATTTTCATAATCCGTATACAACAATGCAAGTGATAGATGGAATTGAAGATTATCTGTCACAATATCATGTGACAGATATACAGGAACTAATAGGTTGTGTACAGTAAATTGAATTGAGAATATACGCATACAAACCTCTTTGACTGAATAGAATGATTAATAACTAATCAAAAATCAGTCAGGGAGGTTTTTTGTGGAGATCAGGAAAAAAAACATACATATGGATAGAATGAAAAGCAGTGCTTCTACGCAGATTACAATAGATGCTGATGTAAATGTTCCGGATTCCAAGCCGGACGTTGTGAAAATTCTGCTGGAAAAGAGCAGAGTTAAGATAGAAGAGGTGAAGGCGTTTGAGAATCAGGTAAATATACAAGGTAATCTCTGCTACTCTTTTCTTTACCGATGTGAAAACGAAGATCGAAACATCAGCAGTATGGATGGGAAAATTCCGTTTGAAGAAATGGTACATGTCGAAGGTGCAGAAAGTCTGGATACAGTAAAAGTTCAGAAGCAGTTGGAAAGTATGAGTATTGAAATCATCAATTCACGAAAAATCAATGTCCGGGCACTCCTGTTTTTAAAGCCAGAAATAGAGGAATTGTATGATGAGGAAATACTTTCTGAAATAGAGCCTGCAGGTATGCTTCAGACAAAGAAAACACAGTTATTCACAACACAGACCTATGCAGATAAAAAGGATCTTTTCAGAATTAATGAGGAAATTAGATTACCAAACAGTTTGCCAAATATCTTTGAGCTAATATGGGATCAAACAAGAATCAGTACATTGGATTTTCGTGCAGAAAACGGAAAGCTTATCATTCTGGGGGATATCCAGTTATTTATTCTGTATGAGGCTGAGGGCGAAGATGGGAAGCTGTCATTCTATGAGACAAAACTACCAGTAAATACGGAGATTGACTGCAGTGACTGTGTAGACACGCTGATTCCGCTTATCGAATATGAAATTGGTGACATGCAGCTTGAAATTAAGCCGGATGAGGATGGCGAAGACAGAATTATAGAATTGAATATGAATGTTGAAATGAACCTGAAGCTGCTAAATGAAGTTAAAACAGAAATAATTGATGATGTATATGGAATAACAGAGGAAGTTTCCGGCGTGTTTCAAAAAGGACAATATAGAAAACTGATTGGAAATGAAAAAGGTAAATGTATATCCAGCGGAAATATAAAAATTCATGCGACAAAACTTCAAACTCTGCAGATATGTGCAGCAACCGGTAACCTCATTATTGATGACATGCAGATAAATTCAGGAGAAATCCGTACAGAAGGAGCAGTCGATTTACAGCTACTATATATGGATGTAAAAGATCAAAAACAACTCTATGCCGAAAAAGGATCCATACCATTTTCTTGCAAACTGGAAATGAAAGAAGCAAATGCAGACACATCCGTGTTTTTGGATGCAGTAATTTCACAAATTACAGTATCTTTGCCAGATAATGAAGAGGCGGAGATCACGGTTCAGATAAATATGCATTTGTTCGCTTTTCAAAACAGAGAGACAGATTTCCTGAAAGACATTAAGATAAGCAGTCTCAATGCAGAAAAAATGAAATCTCTGCCCAGCATGGTTGGATATATTGCAAGGGAAGGAGATACTCTTTGGAATTTAGGGAAAAAATACTATGTTTCCATTGATCAGATTATAGAATCGAATCAATTGAAGTCGCAGGAACTGAAAAAAGGAGATAAGCTGATGATAATTAAGTCGATGGGAAAGGAACATTCATGACGGCTGTTTTAGTTGCCATAAATAAAATGGAGTGCTGCATAACTGCAACACTCCATTAATTAATATCATATAGATTAAATTGTGCTAGCTTCTGAGGTAGTAGTAGTTGCTTTAGCCTCTTTTGTCCAGTCATCAAACTTACTCATAACAGCGTTGTATGTATCTGTTGAAATACTTGGAAGCTGTTTGCCCCATGCTTTTGTAGCTTCTCCGAAGCCTTTTTCAAATGCACTGCGCATATCTTCAATTAAATCAGGGTCACCACCTGTTAATGCTTTAGCCATTTGAATGATTCTGTCAGAAGTATTATCTACACTCCAGTAACCACCGTCTGAAATAGCTTTCTGAGCTTCTTCTTTAGCGGCAGCTGTAACTGTAAAATTACCGCTTGCGAGAAAACTCCAGATATCATCTGTCTGTGCAAGTGCATTTCCCTGTCCTGTAATTGCGGATTTTACCATATCCATAAGACTCTTTTCATGGGCAGCCGCATCAGCCTTTAACATCTCAACTAGACTGGTATTTGGTGTGTAGGAAGTTTTTGCTGTAGCAACAGCATCTGTATCAGCGCTCTTTTCATAAATAACGCCGGTTTCTTCTGCAGAGGTTGCTGTTGATGAAGCAACAGCTGTATCAGCAGGTTCATTGTTTTTTTTGGCAGCTTTTGTATATGCACTGTACGCATCCAGCTGCGAGTATCCTGAAATTCCATTTACATTCATAGTAAACCCTCCTTGGTTAATCATGGTGATTTTCCTAAATCACAGTTAATAAGTAACGTATTCTTATTATCTATATCGACTGTTTCTGGAATTAAATTATAGCATAAAACAGTATTTTCTGAAAGAAGTTAATAGAATTTTAATATTCTGGTGTAAATTAGTTATGCATCTTGAAAAGCAATGAGAAAAAATGTTAATATATAACAAAACCGAGTATACAAAATACACAGGGAGTACAAAGTAATGGAACAAATAAATTTAAAAGCCAGGGCAAAAATCAATTTGGGTTTGGATGTAATCAGAAAGAGAATAGATGGATATCATGAAGTCAGAATGATTATGCAGAATATTCGCCTGTATGATAAGCTGAATATTTCAAAACAGGACAAAACAGATATTTCTGTTAAAACAAATCTGCGATTTTTACCGACCAATGAAAACAATTTGGTTTATAAGGCAGCAAAACTGCTGATGGATGAGTATGAAATCAAGCAGGGTGTTTCCATTTATCTTTGGAAGTATATACCAATTGCAGCAGGTATGGCAGGAGGAAGTACAGATGCAGCTGCTGTTTTGTATGGTATGAATCGTTTGTTTCAACTTGGTCTGTCGACAGATCAATTGATGAATCTCGGTGTTAAAATCGGTGCAGATGTACCATACTGTATTATGCGGGGAACTGCATTATCAGAAGGAATTGGAGAAAAGCTTACAGCATTGCCACCAATGCCTCCCTGCTATGTGCTAATAGCAAAGCCAGGAATCAGCGTATCAACCAAATTTGTATATGAAAATTTACATGCAAATGAACTAACAACTCATCCGGATATTGATGGCATTATATGTGCAATTAAGGAACATGATTTAAAAGGTGTAGCAGCATTGCTTTCCAATGTATTGGAAACAGTAACAATTAAAGAATATCCAGTTATTGAGGAAATAAAAGATTTTATGAAAGAGCATGGTGCACTCAACGCAATCATGAGTGGAAGTGGACCGACAGTATTTGGATTATTTGATAATGAAAGTATGGCACAAATGGCTTGTCAGGAGTTGAAGAATAAAGGAATTGCAAAGCAGATTTTTTTAACAGACATTTATAACAGGAGGGATGTATGATGGAAGAACATAAGTTGGAAATGCATATTGACGAATATTTACCATTACGAGATGTTGTGTTCAATACGCTTAGACAAGGTATCCTGACAGGTGAACTGAAACCGGGCGAACGACTGATGGAAATCCATCTGGCAAACCGTCTCGGTGTCAGTAGAACACCAATCAGAGAAGCAATCAGAATGTTGGAGCTGGAAGGGCTAGTAACTATGGTGCCAAGACGAGGTTCAGAAGTGTCCAGAATTTCCAAACAGGATTTAAGAGATGTACTTGAGGTTAGACGTTCATTGGATGCATTGGCTGTCAGACTTGCCTGTGACAGAATAACACAGGATGAAAAGAATAATTTAAAGAAAGCGGCAAAGGAGTTTGAAAATTCAACTAAAACAAAGGATGCAACAACTATAGCAAAGGCTGATGTACAATTTCATGATATTATCCTTGCTGCATCAAAAAATAAAAGACTTATTCAGATGGTAAACAATCTGGCAGAAAGAGTATATCGATATCGACTGGAGTATATAAAGGACTGCAGAAACCATCCTAGATTAATAGAAGAGCATGAGCTGATACTTGACTATATCGAACAGGGGTTAAAGGAGCAGGCACAGCATGCAATAGAAACACACATTGATAATCAGGAAAAAAATATTATCAGTCAATTAGAACTATAATATCGACTTGAATAAAACGCTGTAATTAGGAAATGCTCCTAATATTATCGGACAGAAAATATATACTGTCCAAATGAGGAGCAGAATATGAGTAGACAAATGGAGCAGTATAGAAGGATTTTAGTTGCAATACTATCAGTAGTTCTTGGATTGATGGTATGCTATGAGCTTGATTTGCTGCACAAGCAACAGATTACAGCTACAACAAGAATAGCAGAACAAATTGTGAGATTTCATGTAATACCGGATCATGACAGTGAGGTAGACCAAAGATTAAAGAGATTAGTCAGAGATGATATGCTGCAGTATTTGTCAATTAAGCAGGAAGAGCTTGAGAGCACAAGGAAAAATTCAAAAGAAGACTTCATAAGGGAAATCAAGGATAGCATTCCGGAAATGGAGACTTTAGCAAAGAGTCGGATCACGGCAGAAGGATTTTCTTATCCTGTTGAGGTTACATGTAAAAAGGATTACTATTCACAGCGAAAATTTGAGCAATATATATTTCCAGAAGGGACATATGATACGATTGCGGTGCTGATTGGAGAAGGAGAAGGATCAAACTGGTGGGGAGTTATGTATCCGAATCTGTGTTTAACAAAGGAATCCTATAAGGTATTTTATGAAAAAACGGACATTAAGCTGCAGGGAATGCTTTCTGCAGAGGATTATGAGTCATTACTGTATGCCCCAAAAGAAAAGGTGCGTATTAAATGCAGAGCGATTGAATTGATTCGAGAGCTGCGGTAGGCTTAAGCCTTGAATTATTTTCTGATATGGAATAAAATAAGTAGATATGGCTATAGGTCAGTGACAAGAGAAAAGAAGTAATAGATATAAGAGGGAAGAATTATGACAAATATAAATGCACCAATAGGTGTATTTGATTCTGGCGTAGGTGGATTAACAGTTGCAAAAGAGATTATGGAGCAGATTCCGAATGAACGAATTGTATATTTTGGAGATACTGCAAGAGTACCATATGGCAGTAAATCAAAAACGACTATTACCAAATATACCAGACAGAATATTAGATTTTTAATGACACATGAAGTGAAGGCACTTGTAATTGCCTGTAATACAATGAGTGCATGTGCACTGGATGAAATTGAAAAAGAACTTTCCATTCCGATTATTGGAGTAGTAAAACCGGGAGCTCGTGTGGCAGCAGCCCAGACACGTAATCAGCGAATTGGTGTAATTGCAACAGAGAGTACGATACATAGTGAAATGTATGAGCATTTTATTAATCAGATTAATCCAGCGCTCAAGGTGATAGGAAAAGCCTGTCCACTTTTTTGCCCTTTGGTTGAGGAGGAAATGCTGGATGATCCTGTGACAGATGAAATTGCTCGCAGATATTTGGATGATTTGATGAAACAGGACGTTGATACGCTGATTCTTGGATGTACACATTATCCATTACTTGCACCGGCTATCGGGAAAATTGTTGGAGAAAAAGTCAAACTGGTGAATCCTGCATATGAAACAGCAAAGGATTTAGGAGAGCTGTTAGCATCTATGCAGCTGTTAAACAAAGATGACAACTGTAAAGCAGAGAAAAAGCATGAGTTTTATGTCAGTGATCTTGCTGACAAGTTTCGAAAGGTAGCTGCCAATATTCTGCATACTGAAAATTTTACAACAGAGCAGGTGAATATTGAAGAGTACTAATGACCCGGAGGACGAATTATGACAAAGGATGTACTGGTTTCTGTTTCCGGACTACAGTTTGGAACCGATGTTGATAATGACAAAATAGAAGTTATTACCAGTGGAAATTACTATAAAAAAAATCACAAGCACTATGTACTTTATGATGAAGTCATGGAAGGCATGGAAGGTGTAACAAAGAATATTATTAAATTTGATGAGGGTGTATTTAATCTAATTAAAAGCGGTGTTACAAACGTGAATATGATTTTCGAAGAAAACAAAAGAAACATTACCAATTATATTACACCATATGGGAATATTTTGATTGGAATAGATGCAAGTAGAATAGATGTACAGGAATCAAAAGAAAAAATACAGGTCAGTATTGATTATGCGTTGGATGTGAATTATGAGCATCTGGCAGATTGTAAAATTCATATGGACATTACAGCAAAGGATAATGAGACTTTTACATTGCAGTGAAGGATGAAGGAGGATAATGTATGAATGTAAGGAAAGCAATAATTCCGGCAGCAGGGTTAGGAACGAGATTTTTACCAGCAACGAAAGCACAGCCAAAGGAAATGCTTGCGATAGTAGATAAGCCAACAATTCAATATATCATAGAGGAAGCTGTTGCATCAGGTATACAGGATATTATTATTGTGACAGGTAGAAATAAACGATCAATAGAAGACCATTTTGACCGTTCCATTGAGTTGGAGCTAGAACTTGAAAAAAACGAAAAAACACAAATGCTTGAAATGGTTCGCAAGATTTCTGATATGGCCAATATTCATTATATCAGACAAAAGGAACCAAGAGGATTGGGTCACGCTATTTTGACTGCCAGACATTTTATCGGAAATGAGCCATTTGCGGTTCTTCTTGGAGATGATGTTGTTGTTTCGAAGCAGCCATGCCTGAGTCAGATGTTAGATGTATATAATGAGTATAAAACATCAGTGCTGGGTGTTCAAAAGGTAGCACATGAAGTAGTAAATAAGTATGGAATTGTAGACTGTAAAGCAATTGATGAACGTGTGTATAAGGTTCGTGATCTGATTGAGAAACCACCAATAGACAAGGCTCCGTCAGATATTGCAATTTTAGGCAGGTATATCATTACACCAACAATCTTTAATTATCTGGAGACGCAGGATGCAGGAGCAGGCGGAGAAATACAGCTTACAGATGCTTTACGCAGACTTGCAAAGGATGAGGCGATGTATGTGTACGATTTCAAGGGACACAGATATGATGTTGGAACAAAGTGTGGATTTATTCAGGCAAATATTGAGTTCTCATTAAGAAATCCAGAGACAAAGGATGAAATGCTGCAATATATCGATGCACTGCATGAGGATATGGAAGGAATGCTTGCATACGAGTAAAACTTCATCAAAAAAGGCATCATGTGCTGAAACCGTACACATGATGCCTTTGATTGATACAAAATAAAACGGATTACTTTATTGGTTTGGCACCGGCTTTTTCCTGTGCTTTTTCCAACGCATTTTTGAAAAAACCTTTTTTCTTTTTTTCAACGACAAGATTTCCACCACGAAGTCCTTTGACGTCAGTAATATAAATACCGCTGACAACAGCTTTGACTTCTTTCTTAACAGGAACAATATCAAATATCTTTTCGTCACAAACAAGAGTCATCATTTGAGGTCCAACTTTTGCCTTTACAATCGGAAGCTTAGAACCACGAAGAAGCTTTGGTGTTTGAGCAATAATTGCAGCAGGCAAACCGGATTCTTTGACCTTCATTCGTTTTTTATCAATGATAAGCATGGTTATGGATTGTTTTGCAGCATTAATCTGTTCCTGCTGTGCATCCTGTTTTTTCTGAGCCCGTTTACCAAAAAAATAAAGGGCAACAAGAACAGCGAGTAAGAAAACTGTAATAGCAATTAATGTAATAGATAACGGTGACACAATATACCTCCTTGCATGGTCAAGTAATTGTAAAATGGAACAAACAGTATTGTATCACAACTGGAATACTGTGTGCAAGAGAGAAAGTAGGATGTTTCGCATAAGGAGTAGTAAAATGGAGCAGGTAATCAATTATTTACAAATTATATGGAATTGGCTAATGGACAATTTGATTTATATCAATTTGATATTGTCTATTGTCATCATTTTTTTCCAGAGAAGAGATCCAAAATCTGTATTTGGTTGGTTACTGCTGTTGTATTTTATTCCTATTCTTGGTTTTTTATTCTATTTAATATTTGGTCAGGATTTTCACAAGAGTAAAATGTTTCGTATCAAGGAAATTGAAGACGAAATCAATTCTACAATTCACCGACAGGAAGAAAGTATTCTAAAACGAGAATTTAAGGAACATCAGCCTGCTGTAAAAAGATATGCGGATATTGTACTTTATAATCTGGAAAGCACCGGTGCTGTGTTTACAGATGATAATGAAGTAACTATTTTGTCTGATGGGAATGAAAAATTTGACAATCTGATTGAAGATATGAAGAAAGCAGAGCATTATATTCATATTCAATACTACATTATTCGAGATGACGAGCTGTTTGAGAGAATCAAGGAAGTACTTATTGAGAGGGCAGCACATGGCGTGGAAGTAAGAGTGCTTTATGACAGCATGGGGTGTAGAAATACAAACAGGAATTGTTGGAAAAACCTTAAAAAAGAAGGTATACAGGTTGCAGAATTTTTCCCGGCATTGTTTAGACGACTTCAGTTAAGACTAAATTACAGAAATCACAGAAAGTTGGTAATCATTGATGGAAAAGCAGGATATGTTGGAGGCTTTAATGTTGGTCGTGAATACCTGGGTCTTGATGAGAAGTTTGGTTACTGGAGAGATACGCACTTGAGAATTTCCGGTTCAGCAGTACTTCATTTGCAGCTTCGATTCATCCTTGACTGGAATTATGCCGCAAAAGAAAACTTATTAAAGAAAAAGCAGTATTTCGAAATACCGGAAAATGCAGTTAAAGGAAAAACAGGAGTTCAGATTGTATCAAGTGGACCAGATTCTGCCAATAAAAATATCAGAAATAATTATTTAAAACTGATTAATCGTTCGCGTGATAGTATCTATCTTCAAACGCCATATTTTATTCCTGATGAGTCAATATTTGATGCATTGCGGATTGCCGCGCTATCGGGTGTAGATGTGAAAATCATGATTCCATGTAAACCGGATCATCCTTTTGTTTATTGGGCCACTTATTCCTATATAGGAGATATGGTTGCTGCAGGTGCAAAATGCTACACATATAATAATGGTTTTCTTCATGCAAAAGGTCTGATATCAGATGGAAAAGCATTAAGCTATGGTACTGCCAATATGGATATTCGTAGCTTTGAACTGAATTTTGAAGTAAATGCTACTATTTTTGATGAGGAAACAGCAACCAAGATGCAGGAGATATTTATGGAGGATCTTACAAAATGTACAGAAATCACTCCATACCTGTATGGACAAAGAAGTCTGCTTGTGCGCATCAAGGAGCAGGTTTGCCGTTTGCTTTCACCACTGCTGTAAGAAAAATCTTTCTTTTGATGTGTGGGTGTGATAAGATAATTTATTAGGGGAACTGGGAAGATTATAGGAATGATCCAGTGAAAAGGAATGATAATATAAGTCAGAAAGGGTCGATTATGAAAAAAAGAGGAGTTTTGGTTGGGGCTTTATGTGTGTTGGTTTGCCTTATTGGTTGTGGGAAGGAATCTCAAATCAATGCGGGGGAGTATATTACACTTGGAGATTATAAAGGATTATCTGTCACAAGAATGTCAACAGAAGTAACAGACGAAGATATTCAGCAGGAGTTGGACAAAATGCTGCAGAGCGTGTCTTCAACTGAAAAGATTACCGACAGGACAGATGTGCAGGAAGACGATGTTGCTAATATTGATTATACCGGAACATTGAATGGTAAAGTGTTTGATGGTGGTTCGGCAAATGGATTTGATTTGACCATTGGTGCAGGCAGATTTATTGATGGATTTGAAGAAGGCTTGATTGGTGCAAATGTTGGCGATACAGTCACTTTGAATCTGAAATTTCCGGATGAATATCCAAACAGTCCGGATTTGGCAGGCAAGGATGTCGTATTTGCCGTAAAGATTAATTCTATTAGTAAACAGGTTGAGCCGAAGCTTGATAATGCATTTATTTCGGAGCAGACAAAGGGTGAGTATACAAGTGTTGCTGCATATAAAGATATGCTCCGAAATGAGCTGGAAAAAAGTAAACAGGAATCTGCTGACAATATGATGTATACAGATCTTTGGGGTCAGGCAGTAGATAATGCCGCTGTTGTAAAGGATATTCCAAAAGATTATCTACAGGCAAAGATTGATAAAATGACTGAAAATGCTAAATCCTATGCAGATTCCTATGGAATGGATTTTGCAAGCTTCCTGACAAATTACATGGGACTTGATGAAGCTGGGTTTGCTGAAGAAACAGCAAAATATGCAGAAACAGCAGCAAAGCAGAGTCTTGTATTACAGGTTATTGCCAAGACAGAGGGAATAGAAGTGACTGATGAAGATTTTGACAAGGCAATAAAAGAGTATGTGGAGCTATATGGTTATGAGTCAGAGGATGCGTTTAGAAAAGATAACGATATGGATGAATTCAGAGAATATATTCTAACTTCAAAAGTACAGGAGTTTCTAGCAGATAACGCAGTTATTACAACAGAATAATTTTAGGGAAATGTGGACAAGTAGATTTCCTTATAATAAATAGAACAAAGGCAGGGAAATAAAATGGATTTAGTATCAATTAAGGAGTTGTACAGAAACAGGGAGAATTATCTTGATAAGGAGGTTACAATCGGGGGATGGGTCAGAAGTCTGAGAGATTCAAAGACATTTGGATTTATTGTGATTAATGACGGAACCTTTTTTGAGCCGCTTCAGGTAGTTTATGCAGACAAACTTATTAATTTTACTGAAATTTCCAAAATGAATGTAGGAACAGCGTTGATTGTAAAAGGAAAACTTGTTGCTACACCGGATGCAAAACAGCCGTTTGAAATTCAGGCAGATGAAATTGCAGTTGAAGGAATGTCTACGCCTGATTATCCATTACAGAAAAAACGTCATACACTGGAATATCTTCGTACCATTACACACTTGCGTGCGAGAACGAATACATTTCAGGCAGTTTTTCGTGTTCGATCAATGATTGCATATGCGATACATCAGTTCTTTCAGGAGCGTGATTTTGTATATGTTCATACACCACTTATTACAGGCAGTGACTGTGAAGGAGCCGGTGAAATGTTTCGTGTCACAACTCTGGATATGAATAAGCTTCCAAAAAAAGAAGATGGCAGTGTAGATTATGCACAGGATTTTTTTGGAAAAGAAACAAATTTGACAGTGAGCGGACAGCTGAACGGTGAAACATATGCCATGGCATTTAAGAATATCTATACATTTGGACCGACGTTTAGAGCAGAAAATTCCAATACTACTCGTCATGCGGCTGAATTTTGGATGATTGAACCGGAAATGGCATTCGCAGATTTAAAGGATGATATGATGCTTGCAGAGAGCATGATTAAATATATTATTCGATATGTGCTTGAAAATGCACCGGAAGAAATGAATTTCTTTAATCAGTTTGTGGATAAGGGTCTGCTGGAAAGACTGCAGCATGTTGCAGATTCGGATTTTGCACATGTCACATATACAGAGGCAGTTGATATTCTGGAAAAGCATAATGATCAGTTTGAATATAAGGTATTCTGGGGCTGTGATTTACAGACAGAGCATGAGCGTTATCTGACAGAGCAGGAGTTTAAGAGGCCTGTATTTGTAACAGATTATCCTAAGGAAATTAAAGCATTTTATATGAAATTGAATGAGGATGGAAAAACAGTTGCTGCTATGGATTGTCTTGTTCCTGGCATTGGTGAAATCATTGGTGGAAGTCAGCGAGAGGATAATTATGATAAGCTGCGTGCAAGAATGGAAGAACTTGGATTAAAAGAAGCAGATTATGATTTCTATCTTGACTTGCGTAAGTATGGTTCTGCAAGACATGCAGGATTTGGTTTGGGATTTGAAAGATGCGTCATGTATCTGACAGGTATGTCAAATATTCGAGATGTCATTCCATTTCCAAGAACCGTAAATAATTGTGAATTATAGAAAATAACATAAAATACCGTATCAGAGAGTAACGAGAAAAACCTGCTGAGACGGTATTTTTTTGTTGAATTATACAGAGTGGTTGTGTATAATAAAACTAAGTTTACATAAGGGTGTAAGCTTAATCTCAGGGGTGAGTATAAATGAAGAAAAGAATATTATGTATGACTCTGGCTATTGTCATGAGTCTATTACCTGTTGCACAGGTAAATGCGACTACAATTTCTGATGTAAAAAAACAGAAGCAAGAGTCAGAGAGCAAATTAGATTCCGTAAAGGGAGATATCGCAAATATTGAAAGTGGTAAGGATGCCATTGAAGGGGAGATCGAGGAAATTGACGATCAATTGGTAGACTTGTTACTTACAGTCGATATTCTTACAAGTGATATTAACGATAAAGAAGTTCAAATTCAGGACGCTCAGACACAGTATGATGAGGCAGTGGCAAAAGAAGACGCACAGCATACTGCAATGAATAAGCGTATCAAGTTTATGTATGAAAAGGGTGATACCAGTTATCTGGAACTCTTTCTGCAGTCACAAAGTATTTCCGACCTTGTAAATAAAGTGGATTATGTAGAGAAGCTTTACGAATATGACAGAAGGCTTTTATTAGATTACCAACAGACAAAGCAAGAAGTTCTGGAGCTTAAAACCGGACTGGAAAATGAAAAAGCCGAAATGGAAGAAATGCAGGCAGATTATTTGAGTCAGTCTGCGTCCTTACAGGAAATGATAGATGAAAAGCAGGCAACGATGGAAGATTTTGATGTTCAGCTTTCTGCAGCAAAGAAGCAGGCAAGCCAGTATCAAACAGAAATTAAAGCCCAGGCAGCGACAATTAAGCAATTGGAAGCAGAAGAAGCGGCACGTAAGAAAGCCGAGGAGGAAGCGCGCAAAAAAGCAGAGGCTGAAGCAGCTGCAAGAAAAAAAGCAGAAGCCCAGGCAGCTCAGTCATCAGGCAACTCAGACAGTGGTTCGTCAGGAGGTTCGTCAGAAGGTTCATCAGGCGGATCATCAGGTGGTTCGTCGGGTGGATCAGGTACGGGACAGGATATTGCAAATTATGCATGTAATTTTGTTGGAAATCCTTATGTTGCGGGTGGTACAAGCTTAACAGAGGGTGCGGATTGTTCAGGCTTTACATGGGCTGTTTTTCAGCATTTTGGTATTAATCTGGCAAGAAGCTCTTATGCACAGGCGACGATGGGAACAGAGGTCAGCTATGCAGATGCACAGCCGGGAGACATTATATATTACGGTGGTCATGTTGCAATCTACATCGGAAATGGAACCATAGTACATGCAAGTACGGCCGCAACGGGAATAAAATACAGCAATGCACTCTACAGAACAATTATTACTGTTAGAAGATTTACTTAAAGGGGTCATTTCATGACAAAGCAGCAGGTTCTGAAACAGTATTTCGGATATGAGGAATTTCGAGAGGGTCAGGAGGTATTAATCGACAGCATATTATCTGGACAAGATACGTTTGGAATTATGCCGACTGGTGCCGGAAAATCAATTTGTTATCAGGTTCCGGCAATGCTGATGGAAGGTATTACGATTGTTGTTTCGCCATTGATATCTTTGATGAAGGATCAGGTAGGTGCTCTGAATCAGGCTGGAATCCATGCCGCTTATATAAATAGCTCGCTTTCAGCCACACAGCATAGAAAAGCATTGGAGCTTGCGAAAAACAGTCAGTACAAAATTATTTATGTTGCACCGGAAAGACTTGTATTAAGTGATTTTCTGGAATTTGCTCTTCATGTAAAAATTTCCATGCTGACAGTGGATGAGGCGCACTGTGTTTCTCAATGGGGACAGGATTTTAGACCAAGCTATTTAAGGATTATGGAGTTCGTTGACAAACTGTCGTATCGTCCGATAATCAGTGCGTTTACAGCAACAGCAACACTGGAAGTCCGGGAGGATGTGACAGAAGTACTTCGTCTTAAGAATCCCAAAGTAGTTGTTACAGGATTTGATCGGAAAAATCTATTCTTCAGAGTAAGTCATGACAAGGACAAGTTTGTCCAGGTCGCAAAATATATACAGAAGCATCCATTGGAAAGTGGTATTATTTACTGTCTGACACGTAAGACAGTAGAGGAGGTATGTACCAGACTGTCTATGATGGGTGTTTTAGTAACACGCTATCATGCTGGTCTTAGCGATGAGGAACGTCGCTGTAATCAGGATGATTTTTTGTTTGATCGCAAATCCGTAATGGTTGCTACAAATGCGTTTGGAATGGGTATTGACAAATCAAATGTGCGATTTGTGATTCATTATAATATGCCAAAGAATATTGAAAGCTATTATCAGGAAGCAGGACGTGCCGGCAGAGATGGTGAAGAATCGCAATGTATACTGCTGTATTCTCCTCAGGATATTATTATTAATCAGCTATTTATTAATAATGACAGTGAAAATGAGGTATTAACAAGGGCAGAGCAGGAGTTTGTTAAGGAACGGGATCATGAAAGACTTCGTCTCATGGTGGAGTATTGTACGACAACAGAATGTCTGAGAAGCTTTATTCTGCAATATTTTGGAGAACCTGATATAGGGAACTGTCATAACTGTTCGAATTGTTTAGCTGAGTTTGAAGAAATGGATATTACTGAGCTTGCAAAGGTTATTGTCCAATGTATCAGCACTTCTGGACAGCGGTTTGGGATGACAGTGATTGCAGAAACAATATATGGAAGTCAAAATGCAAAATTGAAACAGAATGGCATGAGTGAAAATGTGTATTATGCAAGTATGTCAGACACTTCTCTGTTTCAAATACGACAGGTTCTAAGTTATTTGATTCAAAGCGGATATTTGATGCAGATTGGAGGAGAATATCCAATAGTCAGATTGACGGAGCGTTCTATGGAAGTGCTTGAGGATGGCAAGCCTATTATGATGAAGGTAATAGCACAATCATCTGCGGGCAAAGGTGAAAAGGAATCAGTTGGTACAAGAAAAAAAGGGAAAACGAAAATTAGTGAAGATTTTTCTGCAAAAGAAACGGAAATGTTTGATGCACTAAGGGCACTTCGCATAGAGATAGCAAAAAAGGAACATGTTCCGCCCTATGTTGTTTTCAGTGATAAGTCTTTGAAGGATATGGTAGTCAAAAAACCTCATACGAAGGAAGCTTTTTTAAATGTAAACGGAGTAGGCGAAAGCAAATGCAAAAAGTATGGGAAACGGTTTATGGAGACAATAGGAAAATATTGAACCTAGAAATCCGGAAGGAGTGAATCAGACTGTGGAGAAAAAAGTGATTGTTGCCGGTCATATCTGTCTGGATATTACACCTGTATTTCATGGAAAGAAAGTTACAAATATGACAGACGTACTATTACCCGGAAAACTGATTGAGATGGGAAATGCAGATGTACATACGGGTGGAGCTGTGGCTAATACCGGTCTGGCAATGAAAAAGCTTGGAGCAAATGTATTACTGAAAGGAAAAGTCGGTACAGATGCATTTGGAGATATGGTATATCATATTTTAGAGGGATACCATGCAGAATCCGGTTTGATTCGTACTGCAGGAGAATCTACCTCTTATTCGGTTGTATTAGCTGTTCCCGGAATTGATCGCATTTTTTTACATCATCCGGGAGCAAATCATACCTTTTCTTCTGAGGACATAAAAGAAGAAGAGTTACAGGATGTGGCGCTATTTCATTTTGGTTATCCTCCTCTAATGCTTAAGACTTATGAGAATAACGGGAAAGATTTAGTCTGTATAATGAAAAAGGTTAAAACAGCAGGAGCTGCCACTTCACTTGATATGGCAGCAGTTGACCCGAATTCAGAGGCAGGAAAAGCAGATTGGAAGGGAATTTTGGAAAGAGTACTTCCATATGTGGATTTCTTCGTTCCGAGTGTTGAGGAATTATGCTATATGCTTGATCAGAAACGTTTTGCTTCCTGGCAGGAGAGAGCAGACTCAAGAGATATCACAGAAATTCTTGATTTAGATAAAGATATTAAACCATTAGCGGATCAATGTATGGCTTACGGTGTAAAGGTTCTTTTGATTAAAAGTGGTGCACCTGGAATGTATTATCGAACAGCAAATGCTTCTGTTTTGTCTTCTGTAAGCAAACGAATTGAGTTGAATATACAGGAATGGTGTAATAAAGAGGGATTTGAAAAAAGTTATGTTCCTGACAGAATCCTTTCAGGGACCGGTGCAGGAGATACGAGTATTGCAGCTTTCTTAACAGCTATGCTGGAGGGATATTCATTGGAAGATGCACTTCACCTTGCTACGGCTACAGGAGCCTGTTGCATAGCTAGCTATGATGCACTAAGCGGATTGCTTTCCTTTGAAGAGCTTCAAAAAAAGATTGCTCATAACTGGAAGAAAAATAAATAAGAAAGAGGAGAAAATTATGTTAGTTACAATGAATGATATATTGCTACCGGCAAAAAAGGGAGGTTATGGGGTAGGATTTTTCAATGCTGTGAATATCGAAATGGCAAGAGCCATTATAGAGACAGCACAAGAACTGCATTCACCTGTTATGCTTGGAACAGCAGAAATCCTGTTACCGACAATGGAACTGGAACGTGTAGCTGAATATTTGATTCCAATGGCACAGAAAGCTACTGTACCGGTATGCGTTCACTACGATCATGGTCTGACATTTGAACGGTGTATGGAAGCATTAAAGCTTGGATTTACTTCTATCATGTATGATTGTTCCACAAACGGATACGAAGAAAATGTATCCAAAGTAGCAGAAATGGTAAAGATTTGTCATGCCATGGGAGCTACAGTAGAAGGTGAACTGGGGCATGTCGGAGACAATGAAGGTGCAGGAAAGCTTGAAAATCCAAGTGATTATTACACAAATCCGGATAAAGCAACAGATTTTGCTGCTCAAACGGGTGTAGATTCACTGGCAATTGCTGTAGGAAATGCACATGGTGATTACAAATTTCCGCCTAAACTAGATTTTGAAAGAATAGAGACAATAGCAAAGAAGACAAATCTTCCACTTGTACTGCATGGAGGAAGTGGATTGTCAGATGATGACTTTAAAACAGCCGTTAAGAAAGGAATATGCAAAGTAAATATTTTTACCGATATCGATAAAGCCGGAAAAGCGGGTGTTGAAGAAGGTCTTTCAAACGGAGCGAAATCTATGATGGATCTTATTCCTTATGAAATTGATGCAATGAAAAAAGTTGTAGCGGAAAAGATGCATCTGTTCGGATCTGAGAATAAAGACATAACCACTTTGCCCGTTGCATAAACTGTAGAAACAAGTTTATCGGGGGGTTCCTTGAAAGAATATATTGAGGAAAGGGCAGTGGACGTTGCCAATTATATTATAGAATCTAATGCAACGGTCAGACAGACTGCAAGAAGATTTGGGATATCCAAATCTACGGTACATAAGGATGTAACAGAACGTCTTGTACAAATCAATCCTTCATTGGCGAGTCAAGCAAGAAAAGTCTTAGACATTAACAAATCAGAAAGACATATTAGAGGGGGACTTGCAACAAAAGAAAAATATTTGCAGCAGCATATATAATAAAAAGGATGTGTCTACAGTTTTGCTGAAGACGCATCCTTCTTTGTATTGAGCATGCTGAAAAAGCTGATTGGCGGTATGTTACAACTGTTCAAGCAGATCAACGATAGCAGAAAGACTGTCATCATCAGCTGCTTCAATTTGACCTTTATCTGTCAGTTCTGCAAGAGCAGGATTAATAGGAATTCTGCAAACAGTATTGATACCATGTTTTTTTGCAATTTCGTCAATATGACTGTCACCAAAAATATGATGCTCCTTACCACAGTCCGGACATTTAAAGTAACTCATATTCTCAACAAGTGCAAGAACAGGGACATCCATCATAGAAGCCATATTGACTGCTTTTTCTACGATCATACCAACCAACTCCTGCGGAGAGGAGACAATAATAATGCCATCAACAGGAAGCGACTGAAATACGGTTAGTGGAACATCGCCTGTTCCAGGAGGCATATCGACAAACAAATAGTCAATATCTCCCCAGATTACATCTGTCCAAAACTGTGTAACAGTGCCTGCAATGATTGGACCACGCCAAACTACAGGAGCTGTTGTCTGATCCAGTAAAAGGTTCAGAGACATAACAGGGATGCCGCTTTTACTCTTGACCGGAAGAAGACCAAATTCATTGGCATAGGCCTTGTCTGTTAATCCAAAGGCAGTTGGGATAGAAGGTCCGGTAATATCAGCATCCAGAATAGCCGTTTGTATGCCCTTTCTTTTCAGATTAACAGAAAGCAGTGAGGTTACAAGACTTTTTCCAACACCACCTTTTCCACTGACAACAGCAATTACTTTTTTAATATGTGACATTTCATGAGGTTTTTGCAGAAAATCTTCTTTATTCATTTTACGTTCACTGCAGTTTTCACCACACGAACCACAGTCATGTGTACATTCTTCGCTCATATTATGCTCCATTTCTATTATTTCTTGAGTTCGTTTCTTATAGTATTAATGAACTCTATATTTTATTATATGAATTTGAATAAATAAGTCAAATCGCTTGTATAATCAAAGGGATTTCATTATAATTGGTCATAGAATTAATTACAGAATGTTGAAGCAGGAAGTATAGAGGAGGAAGCATGAAAAGAGAAACTGTTATTGTACTGGATTTTGGCGGTCAGTATAATCAGCTGGTTGCACGACGTGTCAGAGAATGCAATGTATATTGTGAAATTTATTCCTATAAGACTGACCTTGAGAAAATTAAGGAAATGAATCCAAAAGGAATCATTCTGACCGGTGGACCAAATAGCTGTTACGAGCCAGATTCGCCGACTTACAGTAAGAAATTATTTGAACTTGGTATCCCAATTCTTGGATTGTGTTATGGTGCACAGCTGATGATGCTTGAACTTGGAGGAAAAGTGGAGTCTGCCAAAGTTCGCGAATATGGAAAAACAGAAGTATTTGTTGATAATCAGACAAAATTGTTTCACGATATTACAAATCCTACGATATGCTGGATGAGTCATTTTGATTACATTTCAAAGGAAGCTCCCGGATTTACAATTACTGCCCATACAGCAGATTGCCCAGTTGCTGCAGCACAGGATAAAGCCAGAGGACTTTATGCAATTCAGTTCCATCCGGAGGTACTTCATACTGCACAGGGAAAAGAGATTTTGCACAACTTTGTTATTGATATTTGTGGCTGTGCCGGCGACTGGAGAATGGATTCCTTTGTCGAGACATCTATTAAAGCACTTCGTGAAAGAGTAGGAAATGGAAAGGTATTATGTGCATTAAGTGGTGGAGTAGACTCTTCTGTAGCGGCAGTCATGCTTTCTAAAGCAATTGGAGATCAGCTGACTTGCGTATTTGTTGATCATGGGTTGCTGCGTAAAAATGAAGGTGATGAGGTAGAAGAAGTGTTTGGACCAAAGGGTCCATATCATCTGAACTTTATCCGTGTAAATGCACAGGATCGATTCTATTCCAAGCTGGCAGGTGTCACAGAGCCAGAGCGGAAAAGAAAGATTATTGGAGAAGAGTTTATTCGTGTATTTGAAGAAGAAGCAAAGAAAATAGGTGCTGTGGATTTCCTTGTACAGGGAACCATCTATCCTGATGTTGTGGAGAGTGGTCTTGGTGGAGAATCTGTTGTAATTAAGTCCCATCATAATGTCGGCGGACTCCCAGACTGTGTTGATTTCAAGGAAATAATTGAACCGTTACGAGACCTTTTTAAAGATGAAGTCCGCAAGGCAGGTCTGGAACTTGGTATTCCACAAAACCTTGTATTCCGTCAGCCATTCCCGGGTCCCGGTCTCGGTATCCGTATTATCGGAGAAGTAACAGCAGAAAAAGTAAAAATCGTTCAAGACGCAGATGCTATCTATCGTGAAGAAGTTGCCAAAGCCGGTCTGGACCAAACGATTGGTCAATACTTTGCAGCCCTGACAAATATGCGTTCCGTTGGTGTTATGGGAGACGAACGAACATACGATTACGCCGTAGCACTTCGTGCAGTCAATACAATAGACTTTATGACAGCTGAATCAGCAGAAATCCCATGGGACGTACTCCAACGCGTAACCAGCAGAATCGTCAACGAGGTCGGACATGTAAATAGAGTATTCTATGATCTGACAGGAAAGCCACCTGGGACGATTGAGTTCGAATAATACACAGGAGCCTACAAATCCAGCATTTATGCGGGTTTGCAGGCTCTCT
>CAZOHM010000019.1:0-48401 GCA_964579795.1 uncultured Lachnospiraceae bacterium
GTTTCCGAGAACGGATACGCTCAAATGACATTCATTCTGTCCTCTCGAGCCATGTGGAGACGATAGTTCTTTTGTCGCGGAAAAGTATTGGAAACAAATCAACAAGGATAGAAGAGGAAATAGACCTTGATAACCTGACATATTATTTATGATATTATAGTCTATTCCTGAATCTGCCCATCTGCAAATATCATAATCATATATTATTAGGGTAATTGCCAGTTGCATCATATTTTTGCAGTGTTTTGCTGGCTGCTCATGATATGACTTTTACTGCTCCTCATAAACTTTGGAAATTCATTCATTAATCTCCCCCTGCTAATCTTAATAATAAATGCTACACTTTCCAAAAGTATACTGTTTTACGCTTTTGGCAAAGGGTAGATACTCAGGAATATCCTGGGGTTCTATTGTATGCGCTGCAGTCCCCTTGCAACAATGAAGTAAATCATAAATAGCAGTTGCCGGAATAGGACAAATGTTATGGCATGGGTAAATAGTTACTATCTGCCCATTTTCTATTATAGACAGGAGACTGGTCAGCGTTGCTTCATATTCCGTAATATCTGCATTGGGTACAAACATAAAAACCGGGCCATAGGATAAGACATCACCAGAAAAAAGAATTTTCCTGCTTTCATCCAGTAAACCAATATGACCTTTGGAATGACCTGGAAGTAGGACAACCTTTAAAATTGTTCCACCAAGATCTAATGATGAAAGAATCTGTAAGGAACCTAAATTACCTCTCTGCTGATCAAAACAAATGTATTGCTTCGATTTTAAATTAGCCTGTGCTTTACAACGTTCTGCTTCAAAAGGATGCGCATAAATGATATTGAACTGATTGGCATTTGCAATATGATCAGGATCTGCATGACTAAGTACAAGTTGTACTGGTAAAGAAGTAATGTCTTTTATGGTCAAAGATAAATCCGCTGGAGAAGCACCCGTATCAAATAAAACGGCTTTTTCTTTTCCGAGGATACAAAATGCTCTTGCCATATCCTGTTCTATTGCATAAATATTATCTTGATATTTTACGATGTTCGTATTCATTTAGTTTAAATCCTCGTAAGAAACTAATTTACTGATTGGTATTCTGGTAGTAGTGAATCTTTCTGTATTAGCAGACACTTCATCAGAATAACCGGCAACCAGAATATTAACGGGTTCCAGATTAGCAGGAAGCTTAAATTCATTACAAAGGATGTCTGGTTTGAAAAAACATACCCAAACAGTACCCAGACCTAATTCTGTAGCCTGTAACATCATATGATCCGTTAGGATAGAAGCATCAATATCGCCAGATTGTTTCTTATCAAAAGGTCGAACCCAAGCTTTGTTATGATCAACACAAACGATAATAGCAAGTGGTGCACCATATATACTAGTTGATTTTTCTATTTTGGCCAATCCTTCTTCACTTTGAACTACGATTAAATGTACTGGTTGTAGATTAGCAGCAGTAGGTGCAACATGAGCCGCCTCCAATATCTTTTCCAATTTTTCAGGTTCTACTTTTTGTGTAGTATAACTACGAACAGTACTACGCTGTTTTGCAATATCAATAAATTTCATTTTAGTTAGTCTCCTCTTTATTATTATCTTGTGATTATAGTTGCTGCAGTAAACTATCTATGCTATAATTCTAACAGTTAATTCAATACCGTCAAGTACGCACTATTTGGGTATATAGTACCCAAAAAGATAGTATGGGAGGAAAGTATATGAAATGTCCAAGTAATTATCATTGTCCAATTGAGGCAACAATTGATTTAATTGGTGGAAAATATAAAGCAATCATTTTATGGCACTTAGTAAAAGGAACACATCGATTTAATGAAATCAGTAAAGTAATACCTCAGGCAACACCCAAAATGTTGACACAACAGCTTAGAGAAATGGAAGATGATAATCTAATCATTCGAAAAGTGTATCCAGTCGTGCCTCCAAAAGTAGAGTATTCCTTAACAAATTTTGGAGAGAGTATTATTCCGATTTTAGACGCAATGTGTAAATGGGGAGATGATTACTTAAAGGATATTAAGTGAAGAATACCGTGGAATTATCCCAATGCATGCGCTGATACTCACATACAGCAGCTTATTTTTGAATAATAAAAGGGGTAATATGGTAAAATTGTAATTGGATTATAATACATAAGAAAAGCTCATGTTATGGAGTGATCATTATTATGAATATTTTGAAGATGCAAAGAAAGGGTTTCTGGATAGATGGCTTAAACACAGTGAGAACGAAAAACAGTCTGGTATGTGCGATGACTGTTCCTATTGGGATGGTATGGAAAACAATGTAATTTCTATCCGAGACAATGGGTATTCGGCTTTGCACGGATGTGGAGAATGAATGACTATTGATTTCAGCTAACCTCCTATGAGAAATGACTACCGATATCACTAGCTTTTCATGGTTTAATTATCAACTACATATATTTATTTTCATTTTCTCTCATTTATACTTTTCTTTTGGTTATGCTTGGAATTACCGGCATATGAAAAAAGAGGATCCAAAGCCAATAAAAATGTTGCCATCTGTCTGCTAGTGTGATAGGTTCCAAATCATAGGTAGTATTTGACATGTACAAAAAAAGCATGATAAAATTATGAATGAATAATCATTCATTGAACAGGGAGAGACATATGCCAAAATCAAAAGAAAGATGCATGGAAATAAGAGAAGAAATGAAAGAAAAAATTTTATATGAATCGATGTTGTTTTTTGCCAAAAATGGATTTTCAGGTACTAAAATAAGTGATTTATCGAAATATATAGGTATTGGACAAGGAACGATTTATATGTATTTTCAATCGAAAGAAGAGTTGTTTCAGGAAATTACTAAACGAATAAATTATGAAGAAGATGTGAAGGAACTAAAACTTCTGTCTATGCTGCCAGTGTCGGCAAAACACAAAATTCATAAGTTGACGGAGTCAGTTATGGATAAGTTAGAGAAAAATAAAAGTTATGCAGCAAAGGTTACTTTGAATACTCAGATGCTGTTTGAGGAAAAAGTGTATGCTTCGGAAGATACAACATATCGTTCTGATTTATATAAGTACACTGCTAAAATTATAAAGCAAGGACAAAAGGAAGGTAGTGTTGTTCTGGGACATGAAATGAAGTTGACGGATTATTATTGGAGTATTGTATATCTATATGCGCTAAAGAAGCTATTTACTGTCAAATATGAAAGTATATCTATACAAGACTTAGAAAGAATACTATTAAAGGATGGGATAAGGGATGATGCGTAAAAAGATAGCAATAATTACTGGTGCAACAGGTGGTATCGGAAAAGAGTTTACAAGCTTACTGATAAAAGAAAATTTGGATGAAATATGGATTGTTGCGAGAAATCAAGACAAGCTGGATTTGTTAAAAGACCAATATGGGGAACGTATTGTACCTATTTCGAAGGATTTAGGCAATAGAAAGGATCTAAGTGAAATCGGTGCATTATTGGGAAATACAAAGCCAATCGTAAAATATTTGGTAAATAATGCAAGTTTGGCGAAGATGGGTTCATATAAAGAGTTTTCGCTAGATGAAATTGAAAACACAATAAATGTAAATTGTACAGCCCCAGTTATTCTGTCCAACTTATGTATTCCATATATGGAACAAGGTAGCTGCATATTGAATATTTCTTCTGCATCAGCGTTTCAGCCAAATCCATATATCAATTTGTATGCATCTTCCAAGGCTTTTGAAAGAAGTTACTCAAGAGCATTAAATGTTGAACTTGCTTCCCTTGGAATAACAGTGACAGCAGTATGTCCAGGCTGGGTGGATACAGAAATGTTGACAAAGACAATCAATGGGCATAAAGTAAACTTTCCTGGCATAGTTACTGCAAAAAAAGTAGCAGAAAAAGCAATTAAGGATGCAAAAAGAGGAAAGGATATGTCGATCTGTTCCCTATATGTGCAATGCCAGCATATCAATGTAAAACTGCTTCCGCATAAGATTGTCATGAAAATATGGATGAATGGATTGAAGAAGTATTTATGAACAGGCAGATGATACTGGAGAGGACGAATCTTTTTGAGCCAAATGTATACATAGGGGTGTATGTAGAATTAGATGGAAACCCATCTGCTGAATTGGTGAAATCTGCAATTCAAAAAGCATTTCAGAAGAATGAACTTACAATGTCAAAGGTCGTTCTGGATAAAGAGGGACAAGCATATTATCAAAAATTAGAGCAAAGCGGATGCAAAGTTATTATTACTGAAAGTGACTGGAAAAGTATTATTGTAGAGAATGAAAAACGACCATTCGATATCAAATGTGGAGAGCTGATGCGAGTGTTTGTTAACGAGAACGGTAATTTTTTTTTAATGGCACATCATCTAGTTGGAGATGGAAGGTCGATTATTACATTTTTACAGGACGCATTAATGATACTTGGAAAAAATGAAATACTATATAAGCCAGCCAAAATTCTTACAAAAGATTTTTTACAGACTAAGACAGAGTTGAGTTTTTTCACAAGAAAATATATTGGCTATCTAAATAAGGGTTGGGAAAAGGAAATGCATCACTATTCGTGGGAGGATTATGATGCTATTCATAAACGATATTGGGATAGACACATGTCTAATATTTTGACACATACCTTTAACCAGAAAGAAACAGAACATATAAAGAAGATGGCAAAGGTGTTTCATGTGACGGTAAATAGTTACTTAATTAGCATGATCCTTTGTGTCAGAAAGGATTTTAATGTAGTGGGGATACCTGTCAATATTCGTGAAGATGATAAATCAATGTCTAATCAGGTGTCTGGGATTGCAATCAACATGAAGCATATTAAGCGAAAAAAGCTAAATGAGACTACAAAAACAATTCATGCAAAGATTCAAAAAAAGTTAAATTCTTCGATACAGAAATACTATGTGTTGCTTTTTATGTCAGAACTATACCCAACATTAATAGATGCAGTATTGCTAGCTGCACATGGGCAAACGAGTAGTAAAAGAGCTGAGAAATTAGCATATACTTTGGGATATAAGGGAGTTAAGAAAAGAAATTTAGGTGTTTCTAACCTTGGCGTTATTGAAATGCAAAGCAAATATGGTAAATATAAAGTTAATAATGTTGTTTTTATTCCACCGTCGATATCTTATACGCAAAACATAATAGGGGTATCCACAGTAAATGAGAAACTGACAATTACTTATCATGGTATGAAAAGTGATGAGGAGAACGGTTGGTTTAATGAGCTGATTTGTATACTAAGTAAATGATCTCTGTTTGTTTAGAATGGAACCAAGTGCTCTTTTTCGTCGAAAAATAGCATTTATAGGTTGTAATATAGGATTTACTGGAATATTATAGATATAGAGAGGTGGGAAATGTATGATAAATGAGAACATTATGAAATTAAGAAAACTAAAGCTATTTATTTTGATGATGTTTGCAATGTTTATGGGGCTGTTCATATCTCCATATTCAGTGCATGCAGTAACAAGCATGAATCCGATGGAAGTGCATTATATTGATGTTGGACAGGGCGACAGCACTTTGATTAAATCAGGTGATCATGCAATACTGATAGATGCGGGGGATGATAGTAAAGGTACGGCAGTACAGATGTATCTAAAGAAACAGGGGGTTAAAGCTCTTGACTACTTAGTTTTGACACACCCTGATGCTGACCATATCGGTGGTGCTGATGTAATAGTTACAAAATACGATATCAAAAACATTTTCATGAGTTCCTATACAAAGGATAATCGGACATATGATGACCTGATAAATGCTATTGATAATAAAGGCATGAAATGGTCGACACCAAAGGTTGGAAGCAAATATACTTTTGGAGACGCATCATTTTTGATTATAGCTCCAAATAAAAAATATGATAATCCAAATGATTCTTCTATTGGTCTGATTGTTAAAAATGGAAGTAATAATTTTCTGTTTTCAGGAGATGCAGAAGAAGATGCCGAGAAGGACATATTAAAAAACAAACTGGATATAAGTGCTGATGTATATAAAGCGGGACATCATGGAAGCAAAACTGCTTCGAGTTCGGCTTTTCTTAATGCAGTGGATCCTACTTATGCAGTTATTAGCTGTGGAGTCAATAATAGTTATGGACATCCGCATTCACAAACATTGAATAGTCTTCGTGCTATGGGAATAGCGGTTTTTCGTACTGATGAACAGGGCTCTGTCATTGCAACATCTGATGGGAAGACAATTAAATGGAATTGTTCTCCGTCGACAACCTGGCAGGCAGGTGAGCCAACAGGAACAGACACAGGAACTGAAACAGAAGGTGTAAGTTCTAAATCAAGCAAACAATCAGTAGAATTCACAGTAGCGGAAGCCGCTGCAGCAGTCTCCGTAGTAGAAACTCCGACAGTAGAAACTCCGGTGGCAGAAGCACCAGCGGCATCGACTGGTACCACAGCTGCTTATATTTGTAATACAAATACTCATAAATTTCATTATCCTACCTGCTCCAGTGTTGGACAGATGAAAGACAGTAATAAATTGGAGGTTACATGTTCCAGAGACGAATTAATAGGTCAAGGATATGTGCCTTGCAAAAGATGTAATCCGTAGTACAGAGATGATATAGGATGTCTGATGGGATGATAGGAACAAAGAATCCATATTTGAGAGGAGAAAATAAAATTTGCACCATTATACCTGGCAGAGATTCTTGTAAATCCAAGGTCTTTTAAGGAATTTTCTTACAGCGACAAGAACCAGTTCTTCAAGGATTATGGATTTCAGATGGTGGAAATGCAGGATTGTAATTATTCTGTAGTGATGGAGATGAAGAAAATATGAGTGAAACAGTAGAAAGAAAGCTATTATCATTTCTATTAAAAGGAAAAGGTATTCTAAATCCCTGTGAAACCGGAGTGTTGGATGAGAGAGTCAAATGTATACGTGAGTATGGAGTAAATCTCTTTTTTTATAAAAGAAACAATCAGGTAATTATGATAGACACAGGATATTTGGAGTATCCACTGTTAGTGAGTAAAATGAGAGAAATAGATATGACTCCAGACAAGATAACAGATATTTTGATTACCCATGCGGATCCTGATCACGTAGGTGGAATTGATGACCGTGGCGAGAAACTATTTCAAAAAGCAAGTATTTACTTAAGTGATGTGGAAAATCTTTATCTGGAGGAGAAGGCAACCAGAAAACTGCTGCACATGAAACCAATCAGGCGTCCGAAGATTAGTAATCAAAAGAAGACTGTATTTGATCAGGACACGATTTATATTGGAGATATTAAAGTACAGTGCTTTCTAGTACCGGGACATACAAAGGGATTGATGTGCTATCTTATAGATGATGAATATCTTTTTTGCGGGGATTGTGTTGCCTTAAGTCCTGATGGAGGATATAATTTTATGTGGTTTTTAAATGTAAATTCCAGACAGAATATTCAATCGGTCAAGCGACTAAATGAGCTGGTAAAAGATTGTCCGATAAAAAGAATTTTTACTTCACATACAGGAATGGCAGATAATCTTGAATTTCTAATAAGGCATATTGAAGAGAACAGGTCAATTTTATTTACATCAAAGAATTACAATGAGCTGGCACCTTATGATTTATATGCACAGGAAGAAAAGTGAGAATGGAAGGCGGGTTAATTCGCCTTCCATATTTTTTTTACTGCTTTAAATGTATCATTACTGATGACGTGCTCGACACGACATGCATCTTCCTCTGCAATATCAGCAGGTACACCGATACGAATGAGTGTTTCAGTTATGACCTGATGTCTTTCATAAATACCTTTGGCTACTTTCTTTCCGGCAGCAGTAAGATAAATATAGCCCTCTGAAGAAATCGTGATATATTCCAGCTTTTTCAAATTTCTCATTGCAATACTGATACTTGACTTCTTGAAACCAAGCTCGTTTGCAACATCAACAGACCTGACAACAGGCTTTTTCTTGCTTAATAACAAAATTACTTCTAAATAGTTTTCCTGTGATTCTGTTCTTTCCATATCAATAACCTCCTGTATAACTATATAACAGTGACTGGATACTTACAGTTAGACTTATATAATATTTGTTAGTATAACACAAATTTGTTCATTTTGACATGATATATTTGTAATGAGAGTTTAAAATAAAAATTAGACTTATAGATAAATAGTGCAATTCTATAGTTATCTTATAGGTAATTGAAAAAAATATTGACAAATAAATCGAGATAGCGTATTCTAAACATGGTTATACAAGACTAACAGTAGTTATATTAATGAAATACACGGGGAGATTTGGAAAGGAGAATCTTATGATGAGCTTAACAGATGCAGTAGAAGGAAAAGAATATATTATTAACAGCATTCGCACAGAAGATGAAGAGATGAATGCTTTTCTATTTTCACTTGGATGCTATAGTGGGGAACCAATTACTGTAGTTTCCCGAAAAAAAAGCGGACTTGTAGTATCAATTAAAGATGGAAGATATAATATTGACCATCTGTTATCAGATGCAATTGAAGTTTGAGCAAAATCGATTTTGTTATAAACCAGGTGACATTGTCACTTTTTTTAAAACCTATAGTTAGACTAAACTAACCATGAAACAAGATAAAATAAACAAGATATAAATAAACAAGATAAAGATAAAAGAAAGGATGAAGAAAATGAGAATTGCAATGACAGGAAATCCAAACTCAGGAAAAACCACCATGTTTAATGCGCTGACAGGACGCAGTGAACGAGTGGGAAACTGGGCAGGTGTAACAGTTGATAAGAAGGAGCATCCAGTAAAGAAGATTTATTATGATGGAGAAAAGGAATTGATTGCAGTAGACCTTCCGGGCGCTTATTCCATGTCCCCGTTTACTTCAGAGGAGAGCATCACAAGCTCTTATGTTAAAAATGAACATCCAGATGTGATCATTAATATTGTAGATGCCACAAATCTAAGTAGAAGTCTGTTTTTTACCACTCAGCTTTTGGAGCTTGGAATTCCGGTAGTGGTTGCACTTAATAAGAACGATATAAATGAAAAGAAGGACACTAGAATTGATGAAAAAACATTATCCTGCAAGCTGGGATGTCCGGTTATTAAAACAATATCTACATCAGCAAATGGCTTGAAGGATGTTATAAGTACCGCTGCCTTACTGGATGGGAAGGGACAGAAAGCGCCCTATTCAGAAGGAAACATAGACCTGACGAATAAGAAAGAAGTAGAAGAAGCAGATCGGAAGCGATTTGCATTCGTGAATCAAATCGTTTCCAAGGTTGAGGTAAGAAAGACATTAACAAAAGAAAAATCAAAAGACGATAAGATCGATAAAATAATAACGCATCCTGTTTTGGGTTTACTTGTTTTTGCAGCAGTTATGTGGCTTGTGTTCTACATTTCCCAGTCTACACTGGGCACATGGTTATCTGAAATTCTTGCAGGATGGATTGAGGTATTTCAGGGATGGGTTGCAGGCATGGTAGAGAACACATCTCCAATTCTACAGGCCATTCTTGTAGATGGTATTATCGGCGGTGTAGGTGCGGTAGTTGGCTTCCTGCCGCTTGTCATGGTAATGTATTTCCTGATTGCGCTGTTGGAGGATTGTGGATATATGGCACGTGCAACAGTTGTACTGGATCCGATTTTCAAAAGGGTTGGATTATCTGGAAAATCAGTCATTCCAATGGTTATCGGAACAGGCTGTGGGGTACCTGCTATCATGGCATGTAGAACTATTAAGAATGAAAGAGAACGACGAGCAACAGCGCTTTTATGTACCTTTATGCCATGTGGTGCGAAGCTGCCGGTTATTGCACTTTTTGCGGGAGCATTTTTCTCTGATGCAGTATGGGTTGGACCAGTTATGTATTTTGTGGGCATTGCGTTGATTCTCTTAGGCGCACTCTTGATTAAACAGATTACCGGTATGAAATACAGAAAGAGCTTCTTTATTATGGAGCTTCCAGAATATAAAGCTCCATCATTAAAATTTGCATGTAAATCCATGTTAGAGCGCGGTAAAGCATATATTGTAAAGGCAGGTACGATTATTCTTGTATGTAATACAATCGTTCAGATTATGGCAACCTTTACACCGGGCTTTGCGGTAGCAGCAGAGGACAGCTCTGACTCGATTCTTGCTATGATTGCTTCACCATTTGCAGTAGTTTTGATACCGATTATTGGTTTTGCAAGCTGGCAGTGTGCAGCTGCAGCGATTACTGGATTTATTGCAAAAGAAAATGTGGTGGGTACACTGGCAACGGTTTTTGCAATCACGAATTTCATTGATACAGAAGAGCTTGCACTTGTTTCAGGAGGAAACGAAGTTGCTGCAATTATGGGATTGACCAAGGTGGCAGCACTTGCATATCTCATGTTCAACTTATTTACACCACCATGTTTTGCAGCATTGGGAGCTATGAATGCAGAGATGAAATCCGGTAAGTGGCTTGCAGGGGCAATTGGATTCCAGCTGGCAACCGGATATGTGATTGGCTTTGTTGTTTTCCAGATAGGAACGCTTATTGTAACAGGTTCTCTTGGGGCAGGATTTATTGGCGGACTCATTGCGGTTATTGTAATTGCAGCATTTATTACCTATCTTTGTATTCGCGCAAACACGAAGGTCAAAGAGGAATATGCACTCGCTGCAAAGGCTTAGCAGACTATGAAACACAAATGCTAGACTTGCCATGAAGAAATATAAAGGAGGCTACGGAATGGCAGATTTTATGATAGTACTTATTTTGTTAGCAGTTCTGATACCGGCAGTCGTATATATCGTGAAAGCTAAGAAAAAGGGACAGAAATGTATTGGCTGTCCAAACGGTTCAAAATGTAGTGGAAACTGTCATTGCAACGGAACAAAATAGTATGATTGTGAACAGTAAAAAAGCATTTTTCGGGATGTGTCTGTAGATATATTGTACAATTTTATTTAATACGATATTATATGATTATGATATAATATCGTATTTTTATTTCTGTTTGCTACATGGACAGAAATAAGGCAATCTCATATGGCCGTTATCATCATAGAAAAATCTGAAAAACAGCAGCAATAATACCTGATATTATGAAATCACGGAGAAAACGTCATGGAAGATGAAAAAACATTATTAAAAAAAGATTTAGCTGTTATTCTGAAAATTGATCAGAGGATAGATTATGGAAATGTTGAGAATATAAGAAAGATACATGATACAATTGTGGAACGGGAAATGTTTCATACAGCTCTTGGAACTCGATATATAAATAGATTAGAACAAGTATTACAGGAGATGGATTCGTCGTTATTGGAATTTTATCAGTAATAGGATTTGGCAGAGTATTTACAGTATTGATGCTGATATCATTGGCTTATTTAGTTTATGTATGCGTTAAGAAAAAGCCGAAAAGAAACGCAATCATTGTTTTTACAATTCTATTTGTTTTAACTGGAATAACAAATATGGGAAGTACAAATTCAGATTCAAATAATGTCCTGGCATATCTAGGTACACCACAGTCACAGGTGTTTAAGGAATATGATGAAAGTGGGTTTTATTCGGAAATGAATTTGTTGACAAATGAAGACACGAATACAAACGGAAAACCATATGTAACACTTGGTTCCGGAATAGTAACAAATATAATATTAACATCGGGAATGAATTCCAGTCTGAATGTTGCGGATATACACATAGGTGATTCTTCTGAACAGGTTGAAACAGTAATGAAGAAAAGTAGTACGGCGTATGACAGCAATTCCATAGCGGGTGTTTTGGAGACGTATCAACTTAAATATGATGGACATTCAGTACAGGTTATTATCAAATTTGAAAATAACACAGTATCTCGGATTAATTGCACATTGATGAATTGAATTTTGAAGGACGCGATTTAGAGGTGGTAAGAATATGAAAAGGTATATTGCATTACTAAGAGGCATCAACATAAGCGGAAAAAATAAAGTGTCGATGCAGGACTTAAAAAAAGAATTTGAAAAGCTTGCATTTGAAGAAGTCAAGACATATCTAAACAGCGGTAACGTGATTTTTTCCTGTGCAGAGGATGACACTCTCAGGTTATCAAAGCAAATTGAAGAAATGATTAAAAATCAGTTTGGATTAGACATTCCTGTGATTGTTATTTCAAAAGAAGAGCTTGAAGATATTTTGTGTCATACACCCATATGGTGGGGAACGGATAATAAGGAACTCTATGATAATTTGATTTTTATGATTCCGCCTGCAAATTTTTCTGATGTGTATCATGAGATTGGAGAACCCAAAGAAGATCTGGAAAAAATAGAAAACTATGGGAAAGTAATATTCTGGTCTTTTATTCGCAGCGATTATCAGAAAACAAATTGGTGGTCAAAGACAGCAAGCGCAGGTGTCGGTGCGAAGCTGACAATACGAACAGCAAATACTATCAGAAAAATTGTCACCAAATAAATAACTTAGAATAAATCTGAAAAGGCTAGCATAAACATCATAGTAGGACGTTTTTTTTACTAACAGCATAGAATCGGATTGATTGGTTTTGTTTGCTTTTTACATTTGAAATGATATAATTATTAGTAAAGACGCACATGACTGGCTGACTTTTTTAGTCTGTAAGCCGAAAGGAGTAGTCTATGCCGAAACAGACCACTTACAAGAATATTGCGGGATTTCGCTGTCTGCGTAATATCACAAGGCAGACAAATGATTTGTATTTAGTTCACTGTGGTCAGCAGCAGTGTTCTCCCGGTTATACTTATGACCACAAAATACCTAATGAGTATCATTTGCATTTTGTGTTGAATGGAAAGGGTATTCTGATAATCAATGACATAACCTATCATATCGAGAAAAATGATATTTTCATCATTCCAAAGGGCGTTAAGATCCGCTATTTTGCAGATGAAAAGGAGCCATGGGAATATGTGTGGGTTACCTTTGATGGTACAATGGCAAAAAGTTATCTGAATCATGCACATCTTGATGTTGACCATCCGGTAATCAGCTCCGCGATCGCCATCTCTACATATACACCATTCATACGCAGCATATTGGATACAAATAAACTTACCTACGCAAATGAAATTCGAAGAGTAGGTTATTTGTATGAAATTCTTTCTACACTGATTGAGGCACAAAACGCTGAGAGTGAAAAATATGACTATCCTTCTGAGACTTACGTAGATTATGCACTGCAGTACATTAAAACAAATTATCGTGACATTAAAGTGAACGATATAGCAAACTACATAGGAATTAACCGATCATACTTAACAGCTATTTTTAAAAAAAAGTTAGATGTGTCTCCGCAGAAGTATCTCGTAAGTTATCGGCTGCAGAAGGCTGCAAAACTGCTAAAGTCGACAGATATGTCCATTTCTGATATTGCTACAGAGGTGGGGTATGTCGATTCCATTTCTTTCTCAAAAATGTTTAAACAGGAGTATGATATGAGCCCAAAGGCATATAGAGAGGCCTAAAAAATATTGATTCATTTTATCACATTACGACAACCCAATCGGACATTACGACATAGTAATTGGTTAATATGTATAGTATTATCATGTTATCAAAAACAAATATGGACAATATGTTCATGAAAAATGGGAGGTAATATTAAATGATGAAGAAAGTAATTGCAGCTTTACTTGCATCTGTACTGACAGTTTCACTGATTGGATGTGGCGGGACAGCTCAGACAGCAGCACCAACAGAAGAACCAGCAGCAGAGGCTCCAGCAGCAGAAGAACCGGCAGCAGACGATACGGCAGCTGAAACTCCGGCAGCAGATGCATCCGGTGATGCACTTACAATTGCTATTTGGGACAGCAACCAGGAACCAGGTCTTACTCAGATCGTAAATGATTTTACAGCAAAGACAGGAATCGAAGCTAAGATTCAGGTTACACCTTGGAATGAGTACTGGACAATGTTAGAGGCAGGTGCTACAGGTGGAACACTTCCAGATGTATTCTGGATGCATTCAAATGAGTTTACAAAATATGCTGAGTACGATATGCTATTAGACATTTCTGACAAGATTTCTTCAAGCAGCGTATTAGAGATGAACGAGTTCCCAAGTGATATTGTAGAACTTTACAATTACGATGGAAAACAGCTGGCAGTTCCGAAGGATTTTGATACAATCGGTTTATGGTACAACAAGACGATGTTTGATGAAGCCGGTATTTCTTATCCGGATGCAGACTGGACATGGGATGATTTCGCAGATGCCTGCGAGAAGCTGACAAATGCAGACAAGAATCAGTATGGATGCTGCATCAAGCCTTCAAACAATCAGGAAGGCTGGTACAATACCGTATTTGATATGGGTGGATGTATTGTAAATGAAGACAGAACAGCTTCAGGTATGGATTCTGAAGGAACAATTAAGGCTGTTACATATGTTTCTGATCTTGCAAAGAATGGCTATATGCCTCCTTACGAAGTACTTGCAGAGAATGAAGCAAATGCATTATTGGAAGCTGGTACAGTAGGAATGGTAATGCAGGGATCATGGATGCTTGCAGATCTTTGCAACAACGATTATGTAAAGGCAAATTGTGATGTCGCAGTTCTTCCTAAGGATGCCGAGACAGGCAGAAGAGTTTCTATTTACAATGGTCTTGGATGGGCAATCGCTGGAAATACAAGCAAAGCTGATGCAGCTTGGCAGTTAGTTGAATATTTAGGATCACGTGAAGCACAGCAGAAACAGTCTGACCTTGGTATCGTTATTTCAGCTATGAAGGGTACAGAGAAAAACTGGGTTAATGCATATCCTGACTTTAACTTACAGGCATATCTTGATATGACAGAGGATATGGTTATCAGACCTTATACAAAACATACTACAGTATGGGAAGATAAGAATACTGAGACTTTGGTAGATGCATGGACAGGCGCACGCAGTGCAGATGAAGTATGTAAAGAACTTGCTGATTTCATGAACAGTGCAATTGCAGAAGAGTAGAATTGATTACTAAAAGAATTATATAATCTTGATATAGGCAGGCAACTATGCCTGCCTATATTGTTCTAAAAGATATAACAGGTTCGCCAATTTGTTTCGTAGGAGAATGTATATGATGAAAAGAAAAATATCAACATCAAGAGAGAAAAGAGAATTTTTTTGGGGATGGCTTTTTATTCTTCCTACCGTGCTTGGATTAATGGTTTTGAATATTATTCCGATTTTCCAGACGGTCTATGAGAGCTTCTTTAAAACAGGAGCTTTTGGAAAAGGCAATATTTTCATAGGGCTTGATAACTATAACAAGATGTTTCACGATCCTGTTGTATGGCA
This sequence comes from uncultured Lachnospiraceae bacterium, assembly GCA_964579795.1. Classification (GTDB taxonomy): domain Bacteria; phylum Bacillota; class Clostridia; order Lachnospirales; family Lachnospiraceae; genus JAEYFP01. The sequence goes on from CAZOHM010000019.1 coordinate 15,295, forward strand.
GACATTGTTTAATACTTTTAAGTATGCCATTATTGAAGTGCCTTTTTCTGTTGCGATTGCTATTGTATTTGCAGTTATGCTGAATCGTAAGCTTATGGGAAGAACCATATACCGAACCATCTATTTTCTTCCGATGGTCACAGCACCTGCAGCAGTTGCCATGGTATGGCGCTGGCTCTACAATTCAGAGTTTGGTTTGATTAATCATTTACTTCTTAAGGTAGGACTTAAGCAGGTAAACTGGATATCTAATGCGAATACATCATTTATTTCAGTTGCTATTGTCGGAATATGGTCAATTATTGGATACAATATGGTACTGTTTCTGGCAGGACTGCAGGAAATTCCACACGATTATTATGAGGCAGCGAGAATTGACGGAGCATCTCCTGTGAAAGAATTCTTTCATATCACAATACCTTTGATTTCTCCAACTATGTTTTTTGTTTTGGTTACAAGAGTAATTGCAGCTTTGCAGGTATTTGATGTTATTTATATGATGATGGATCGTAATAATCCGGCACTTCCCAAGACCCGATCTCTTGTCTGCCAGTTCTATGAGTATTCATTTGTACAGGGAAACAAAGGCTATGGCTCAGCCATTGTGCTACTGTTGTTTGTAATCATCATGATTATCACTGTGATTCAGATGATATGTCAGAAAAAGTGGGTCATCTACAATTAGAAAGGAGAAACCGATATGAAATCAAAGTCAAGACCACAGATTCTTATACATGTAATTTTATTGATTGGAGTTGTCGTAATGATCATTCCGTTTCTCTGGATGGCTCTTACTTCTTTTAAAACAGTATCTGAAGCTACCCAGATGAATCCGTTTGTTATTTTTCCAAGTGTATGGAAAACAGATGCATACAAAAGTGTATTAAGCAAGATGAATTTTCCAAGACTATATATTAACACGATGGTTCTAATTGTAGGCCGTGTAGTGTGTGCTGTAGTGACAGCGACTATGGCAGGTTATGCATTTGCCAGACTAGAATTTCCGGGAAAAAAGCTTGCTTTTTCTCTTGTGCTTTTTCAGATGATGGTTCCTGCACAGATATTTATTATTCCGCAATATTTAATGGTAAGTAAGATGAACCTATTAAATTCCAGCTTTGCGCTGATATTCCCGGGACTTGTAAGTGCATTCGGAACATTCTTATTGAAGCAGAGCTTTATGGGACTTCCGAAGGAACTTGAGGAAGCATCCGTACTGGATGGATGTAATATTGGTCAGACATTTCTTTATGTCATGCTTCCGCTTGCAAAGTCTGCAATGGTTGCGCTTGGTATTTTTACCGCTGTATTTGCGTATAAGGACTTGATGTGGCCGTTAGTAGTTAATACTGACCAGAATACAATTCCATTAAGTGCAGCACTTGCAAAGCTTCAGGGACAATTCGTGGCAGATTATCCGGAATTAATGGCAGCATCCATGTTAGCGTTTATCCCAATGGTTATTTTGTATATCTTATTCCAAAGACAATTTATTGAAGGAATTGCCACTTCAGGTGGAAAACTTTGATTAGAGCATAGAGGAGGATTTTATGGCTATTATTTTTCATGAAAAGTCCAGACAATTCCATCTGCAAAATGCAGAGATTAGCTATATTATAGAAATTATGAACAATGGACAGCTTGGTAATCTTTATTATGGCAAGCGCGTGCATGACAGAGAGGACTTTTCTTATCTCCATGAAGAAGTGGGATGTCCACATGAAGTTTTTTGTGAAGAGTCACCTTCACTGCTTGGATTGTCTCGAATGAAACAGGAATATCCAGGAAATGGTGTAGGGGATTTCCGTATGGGTGCTTTTTTTGTTGAACAGGAAAACGGCAGTAGAATTTCAGATTTTAAATATGTATCTCATGAGATATATGCAGGTAAAAAAATGCTAAAGGATTTACCGGCAGTATATACAGAGGAGGATGATGAGGCTTCCAGCCTGGATATTCATCTGCATGATGCTGTATCTGATACAGAGCTTTTTTTAACATATTCCATTTTTGAAAACAGACCTGTTGTGATAAGGAGTGCGAGATTTGCACAGACGGGAGAAAAGGCAGTTGTTCTTCAGTCTGCAATGAGTGCAAGCGTAGATTTTCGCGACAAGGATTATGAGCTGCTGCAGCTTTCAGGCGCATGGGCAAGGGAACGTTCGATTGTAAGACGCAAGCTTTGCCAGGGTCTACAGAGTGTATTCAGTAACAAAGGAATCAGCAGTGCAGAACAGAATCCGTTTGTAGCGTTGGTTCGTTCTGATACAAATGAAAATCAAGGCGAAGTGTATGGGTTCAGTTTTGTATACAGTGGCAGTTTTCTTGCGCAGGTTGAAGTATGTGCTTATGATACTACACGGGTAATGATGGGAATTCATCCGGATAATTTTGCATGGCCACTAAGCAAGGGAGAGAGTTTTCAAACCCCTGAGGTAGTTATGGTATATTCGGATCACGGATTGAATTACATGAGTCAGACCTACCAGGATTTATATGCAAAACGACTGGTAAGAGGTGTATGGCGTGATAAGGAACGTCCGATTCTGCTGAACAACTGGGAAGCAACCTATATGAATTTTGATGAAGCTAAAATACTGAAGATTGCAACTGCAGCAAAAGAGACAGGGGTAGAATTATTTGTACTGGATGATGGCTGGTTTGGCACAAGAGATGATGATTCACAGGGCTTAGGTGACTGGTTTGCAAATACAAAAAAACTTCCTGGTGGAATATCCGAATTATCAAAGTCTATAGAGGATATGGGTATGCGGTTTGGAATCTGGATTGAGCCTGAGATGGTCAATAAAAACAGCGATCTCTACCGTGCACATCCGGATTGGATTATATCCGTGCCAGATCGTTTTGAAAGTCCTGCAAGGCAACAGCATGTTTTAGATTATTCCAGAACAGAGGTAGTTGATTACATCTATGAAATGTTATCTAAGGTAATCGATGATTCCTGTATTTCGTATATCAAGTGGGATATGAACCGTTATCTCTCAGAGTGCTACTCACGAGTTCTTGGTGCAAAAGACCAGGGAACGGTTATGCACAAATATATTCTTGGCGTGTACCGGCTGTATGAGAAATTGACAAGCAGATTTCCTGAGATTTTGTTTGAATCCTGTGCAAGTGGTGGAGCACGGTTTGATCCGGGAATGCTTTATTATGCTCCGCAGGCATGGTGCAGTGATGATACAGATGTTTGTGAGAGAGTAAAAATTCAATATGGTTCCAGTCTTGTTTATCCGATTCGCTCAATTGGTGCACATGTATCAGCGGTTCCGAATCATCAGAATAATCGAACAACACCTTTGACCTCAAGAGGAAACGTAGCATTTTATGGTGCATTTGGATATGAACTGGATTTAAACAGACTATCAGATGAAGATAAAAAGGTTGTCAGGAAGCAGATTGAGTTCTATAAGAAATATCGTAAATTGATTCAACAGGGCAGATTTTATCGAATCCTTAATCCGTTTGAAGGAAATGAAGCTTCATGGATTAGTGTCTCAGAGGATGCTAAAGAGGCTGTAGCAATGTATTTTCAACGATTAAACGCAGTGAATGGCTCGTTTCAGAGGATATTGCTGACAGGATTAATGGAGGATACTCTTTATGAGGTGTCCTATCTTGATAGAAAAATGGAGTTATACGGAAGCGAATTGATGTATGTCGGAATACCGGTTGAACGTAAGATATTTGACAGACTGGGTGGAGATTTCACTTCGTTGCTGTTCGTAATTAAGGCTGTTGAAGAATAAGCTGTCAAAAAATAGGTAGATTAGAAGTTACAGAAGTAAATTAAAGTTATAAACAGAGTCGATATACAACACGAAAGTGCTGTTTGCCGGCTCTGTTTATTAAATCAAGTGTTGCTGCTTAAATTATTGATCGAATTGTTATTTAAACTGTTATTTGGTATTACTTTGCGATGCTTGGCTTTCTTCGTAAACTGATCAGCTCAAATACATCATCAAATACCGCCTGATCGCGCACCTCAAGCATTAACCATCTCTGTCCCATACAAACCTTTGTATTACAAAATAAACTCTGAACATAGTCAGAACATGTTGGCATGATTAGCTCAGCTTCCTGAATTTCTTTGTTACCAATTACAACAAGTGCAATAAAATAGTTTTGCATTGGATAGAGTGTACATAAAGCCTTTCCGCTTTTCTTGTATTTAATATTCCAGCCACTTAGCATGGAACAGCTGCTATAATCCATAACAGGCTCAACACGGTAATACTGTTGTATTTTGCTGTTGAAGTCAGTCCATAAAGCACTGTTAACAAATTCTGCAATCTGATCAAGAGTGGGCTTCGTTTCTTTTGAGTATAATACGCTCCATTCCATACTAATGTCTCCTTTTGTCTAAACGTGTCAATGGTATCGAATTACATTATCACTATAACTATAATATAAAGAAAAATCATTAGCAACATAGAATATTTTATATAGTAGCCAAACAGAACAGTTGTACAGATGATGAGCAGATGTTAATAGTTTGTAACTTGCTATTGGGAAGATATGACGGTATACTTTATAATAAAGTACAAATGGAACTTATTACTAATTATTAAATGGAGAGGATACGTCTATGAATTACAGAGAAGAAGCACTGAAATGTGTGAACAGCTATGTATTAGCGGAAATGAAACGACAATTTGAAGAGTGCAACAATAGCCTTGATGAACAGTATAAAAAGTATGGAGCAACAGAATATTTTTTTGCAAATATTATTGAACCGGGGCATATATATGAGATTGGATATCCAAGCTGTGTCTGCCCAAAAGCACAGTCTGAGAAAGACAAAGATGACAACTTTTGTGAATGTTCCCGTCAAAGTATACTGTATGTATATGAGCAACTGATTCCGGATAAGAATATTACAGTAGAAACACTGGAAACAGCACTTGCTGGTGGCTCAAAGTGTAGATTCAGAGTAGTCGTAGAATAGGGATCATATGATTAATACTTTAAAAGATCTTCGCTGGTAGAATATCACTGTCGCTTGTGTTGATTATTCTAAACATTCCATTGATCTTATTTGAAGCGAAAAAACAGGGGATTGCAGTTGTGTTTTTTGTAGTTAACCATTTTCAGGTTATCAGGATGAAAGAAATTGTACATAGTATTGATGCATCTGCATACATCTTTATAAACGAGGCAGCAGATATATTGATGTCTAATCAGGAAAATATAGGTGAGCGAGTTCCTGTATTCTGCGTTTGATTTCTTCACGAATACGCAACGGTTCCAGACACTCGCATTTGCTTCCGAAGCTTAGAAGAATATCATAATAGTAGTCATTTTCAATAAAAGGGAAATTGACAATATAATGAGCATCATCTTCCTGTATGAATGATTCATAAGCACAGTAATCAAGCAACCGGTCCATAATAGTCTGATGGATTCTCAGCTTGATTGGTATCTGCAATGGTTCGGCAGTGCCCTTTAGTTCGAGTAATGGCGCTGGGTAATCTCGAGGAGAAAATGTATCCTCAGCAATATGGAGTTTTGACATACGGCAGACTCGAAATAATCTGAAATCATTTCTCATATAGCAATATCCCTGCCAATACCATTGACTTCCTTTTAGTACAAGCTGATACGGCTCTGCTTTCCGCGTGGTTTGGTGACTGTGACCGTCTATATAGTCAAATGAAAGCAGTCTGTGCTCCTGCATGGCTGTTTGAATCATCTCTAAATATGGCTGAATGATGATATTGCCATTCCACGGGTTCAAATCAATAAGAATCTGCTTCGCTTTCAATTTGATATCCTGTTCTTTTTCAGCTGGAATAAAGCTCTTTACCTTTGCAAGCGCGTTCACAAGTTCTTCTCCATGTATCATACCGGACATACCGGAAAGCCCCATCAAAATAGCAGACAGGTCGGCAGAAGAAAAGACATGCTTGTCAATTTTGTATGACGGCATGATTTCAAAGCCGCCGCCGACACCGGATGTGGAAAGAATGGGAATGCCGGCCAGATTGATTGCATCAATATCACGATAGATTGTGCGAGGAGAAACCTCAAACATATCTGCCAGCTCCTGTGCACCAATCCGTTCCTTATTCAGCAGCAGCATAATGATACTGACTAATCTGTCTACCTTCAAATGAGTTCATCTCCTTTGTTAAAATCTTTTAATATCATATATTGTTGCCATACTGTTGTCAACAATTGCTTGCTATAATGGAAGCATAGAAATCAAACAAAGAAAACGGAGGATATTTATAATGAAAATTTATGTTTATGTATTGGACACGTTAGCTGACTGGGAGCTTGGATTTGTTACAGCAGAATTACATTCTGGCCGGTTCTTTAAAAAGGATGCGCCAAAGATTTCCTTTGAGACGGTAAGTGTTTCAAAGAATCCGGTTAAAACAATGGGTGGAATGACAATCATTCCTGATTGCGTGATTGAGGACATGGAAGTGGGCGAGAACAGTATGCTGCTGTTGCCGGGTGCTGATACGTGGAATGATGAAAAGCATCATGCAATTATTGAAAAAGCAGGCGAATTTCTTGAAAAAAATGCTGCTGTAGGAGCTATTTGCGGTGCAACAGTTGCACTTGCTAACTTCGGAATGCTTGATAATCGTCCACATACAAGTAATGGACAGGGTTTTTTAGATATGATGGCGCCGGGCTATAATGGGAAAAGCTTTTATGTAGATCAGCCATCTGTAGCAGATAATCGATTGATTACAGCCAGCTGTACAGGTGCGCTTATGTGGGCAAAACAGATTATAGAGTATTTGGGTGTATTTCAGACAAATACATTAGAGGCCTGGTACGCATATTTTAAAGAGGGAAAACCTGAGCAGTTTTTTGCACTGATGCAGACGTTGGAACCAAGTGCACAATAACACATCGTCTGGTAAGATTTACAATAAAAGATTTAAAAATTAATGTCACATTAATAGACACAAAAGAGCCATATGTGATATAATCCATTTTGTTTTTATTATACAAAAGAGGGAGACGATATTATTGAATTTTACAGATCTATTTTTTGTGGCATTTTTCCTGATTGCTTTTTGGGGTGTTAAGAAGGTGCCAAAGGGAGAGTTTGCAGAGGACGTTCTGTCAAAGGAACGAGGAGTTGTGCTGCGAGGAGTTTTTATTATTGCTATTATGCTGCATCATTTATCACAGCGAACAGAAACTGGAGAGTTATTCTGGATATTCATGTATATGGGTAGTCTTGCAGTCGGAATTTATCTTTTTTTGTCGGGGTATGGTTTGATGAAGCAGTACCAGATGAGAGGAGACGCATATCTTTCAAAGTTTCTGATTAAAAGAATACCGCGAATATTGATTCCTTATCTGATTGCTAATATCTTTTATGCAGTTGGGTATACGCTTGTTGGGAAAAAGGTTAAGCTTATTACGATTTTGAAATCCTTTACAACAGGAGATCCGTTTGTATTGTTTTCCTGGTATATGATTTCTATCTTTTTCTTTTATCTGGAATTCTATTTTGTACATCGGTTCATAAAAAAGAAATGGCTTATGGTTCTAATAGATATGCTTTTTTTGGCAGCATACATTTATGTTTGTGCAACTGTAGAAACCGGTGCATGGTGGTATAACACTTCGATTGTATTTTTTGTAGGTATGCTTTGGGCTGAGCATGAAAAAGCAATCATGGAATTCCTGAAAAAGGGATATGTGATAAAGCTGATTTTGTCATTTATTCTTACGATTGCTTTATATGTGTATTCGCTGGCCTTCGAGTATGGAAGTGCAATAAATGTTGCACTTATGTGGATTGATACAATCATCTTTATTGTATTTGTCATGATGCTGAATATGAAACTAATTTTATCAAACAAGTTGATTGTTTTCTGGGGTAAAATATCCTTTGAAGTATTTTTGTATCATGGATTTGTAGTAACTCTTCTAAAATTAAGAGGCTTCCGAGTATCAAATGATGTGTTGTTTTGTTTGCTGGTAATTGCGGGAGGTACACTTCTTGGATTTGTATTCTCGAAGCTGGATAATCTGATTCTGAAAAAACTGATTAAAATATGATAATAAGGTGCGGGAACTGCTGTATGTCAGAAGTTCCCGCACCTCAGTTTCACCTCCTGAAAAGAAGGAATCACAATAATATATCTGTCCTGAATTATTATTCTGCTCATGCACATATCCTTTCAGCAATCATGCAGCAAATACAGATTAGACAGAATGTGTTAATCAGAGTGCAGTCTTGATGGCAGAAAGTAACTGGCTGAATTCTTCGTATGCCGGGATATCGGGATAATCTGCCTTGATTTTGTCTGTACTTTTGAACAGAAAACCGGCTTTACTTGCCTGTATCATGCCAAGGTCGTTATAGCTGTCGCCACTTGCTATCGTATCATAGCCTATAGACTGCAAAGCTTTCACTGTGGTAAGCTTGGATTTTTCACAACGCATTTTGAAACCGGTAATTTTACAGTCAGAAGAAACCTCCAGTGAATTGCAGAATATAGAAGGCCAGTGCAGCTTTTTAATCAAAGGTTTTGCGAATTCCTCAAAGGTATCGCTGAGAATCACTACCTGTGTTAAGGTGCGAAGCTCATCCAGAAATTCTACAGCTCCGGGTAACGGGTCGATGGTTGCTATCGTGTTCTGAATTTCATGAAGACCAAGGTTGTGCTCCTTTAATATTTGAAGACGCCAGTTCATCAGCTTATCATAATCTGGCTCATCTCTGGTCGTGCGTTTCAACTCAGGAATACCGCTTGCCTCTGCAAATGCAATCCAGATTTCCGGTACAAGAACCCCTTCCATATCCAAACATACAATATTCATTTTAACAATCCTGTTCAGCTTACTGCTGACCTTTCTTTGTGTTTTTTTCTCTATGCTGTTTATTATACAATAGATTTCTGTAATAGCAACGGAAAATACTTATGTCTTCATTAACCGTGAGTATGGAACAGTGTGCCAAAGGCATATCAAAAGAAATACAATGATGCATAATTCCCAAACTGTAAAAATGATAATTCATTTGTCAGAGCGGAGAGTACGAAACTATAGAATCCGTAATTTTACATATTCATAAAATTTTCAATTGATTTCGTAAATGATTGCATTGCCAGTGCGATGGGTTGCTGCTAGCATAGAGCTGTCATGGAGTTTCTAAAGGAGGAAGGACAGCATGAAAAAGAAAATCAGGTTTTGGGGTTCTATTAGAACAAAAATTATCGCATTAGTTATTTTTTCAGTTATTTTGACGCTTGCAATCAACGCATTTGCTTTTGGTTCCAAGTCCAGCGGAATTATTAATCGTCTTGTTCAAAATTACATGAAGGATTCTGTTACCTATATGGGTGGAAATCTGGAAAGAGATGTTGAGCTGCTTGGAAGATCAGCACTGTCTGTAGATTCACTGGATAAAAAGCTGTCTACATATAAGCTGTCAGGAATGTCATCCAGTTATACATATATTGTCGATTCAACAGGATACATGCTATATCATCCAAACTCTGATGAGATCGGACAGAAAGTAAAAATAGATGCCATCGCAGCGCTTGAAGATAAGCTTGGAAGCGGGACACCTCCAACACCAGATACAATCGAATACAGTTATGACGGAGTCGATAAATATGCAGCATATTATGTCAGCTCAGATGAGTCTTATATGTTGCTTTTGACAGCAAACAAAAGTGATGCACTTGAAGAATTGAATGGTTTAGTTACTGTTATTCTGCTTTTGAGTCTGATTCCGTTAGTTCTGTGTTCCTGCATTGCTGTGATTGTTTCTCTCAAAATTTCAAATCCAATTGAGAAGACTGTGAAAAGAATTGACCGGTTCTCTGATTTGGACTTAATGACAGAGCAGACAAACAAAATGGTCGGCGGTGAGGTAGGTTCTATTAATTTGTCACTGGATGCTTTGAAAGAAAAACTTATTGCTACAATACAGAGTATTAAAGTGGCTTCTGATGAAGTTAATGTTGATGGGGATAATATCACGAATATTGCAAAGCAATGCTCTGACACTACTGAAAATATCAGTGTGAATGTCGAAGAGCTTGCAAATGGTGCAACAGAGATGGCACAGCATACAGAAAGTACAATGCGTGGAATTGAAAAAATAAGTCAGAGCATTGATGATATTTCTGAGATAACAGAGCACAGTATGTCTATAGTGACAGAGGCATCATCAATTGGATGTCGATCAAAAGAAGCAATGGATAAACTGATTGCTGCTAATCAGGACACAAGGAAGAGTGCAGATGATGTTTCCTGCGGTATTTTTGAAATTAATCAAACTGTAGCTGAAATTAATAAAGCTGCAGATATGATACAGAATATTGCATCACAGACGAATCTGCTTGCTTTAAATGCGAGTATTGAAGCTGCCAGAGCAGGTGAATCCGGAAGAGGCTTTGCTGTTGTTGCATCACAAATAAAAGGACTTGCTGAGCAGTCAAGTGAATCTGCCAGTGAAATAGCAGAAGTCATTAAACAGATTACAGACCTTGTTGACAACAGTGTGAAACGCGCACAGGATATTATGGATGCTTCAGAAAATGAAGGCAGAGTCCTTTTAGATGTAAGTTCCGGATTCGAGGATGTAAATGACAAATTGAGTGAGGTGGCAGAGGCAGTTAGCGGAATCGTAAGCAGCGTAGATAGTGCAAACGGAGAAAAAGAGGAAATTTTGAAGGCAATTTCCAATCTGTCGGCAATATCGGAAGAAAATGCAGCTTCGACACAGGAAACGTCAGCATCTATTCAGCTGCTTGTTGACCGTATGCAGGATGTAGCAGATAATTCACTCCATTCTCAGAAAACATCAGACAGACTTAATGAGCTGATTAATGTGTTTAAAATATGATTTTTTGACTTTTGACATCTGCATTTTCTGGATTACAGTTACAAATGTCACTGGGAATATGTTCACTGGAATGATACTATGTATATTGGTGTTCCTTTCAGTATGATTTCTACACTGGGCGAGGAAATTGGCATTGTCCAGTTTTAATATCGGGTCTCTATATGCCGGGCACTCCTGTTATGTATAAAGTACCGATGTTTCTTATTATTATTTGTTCAGTTGGTGTGATGATTGGTATTTTGACATTGCGTTCTGGGAGTATCTGGCCGTCAGTAGTGATGCATGGAGCACATAATGGCTTTGATCAGATGATATTTGCGGAAGGAACAGTTGGAGCTGACAAGATGTATTATGTCAGTGAATCAGGAATGATTACAGCAGTGATTGCTGTTGCAATTGCCGTATGGATGTATTGTTCCTATAAGAAGGAGCTCAAACATGTCAATGAAAATTGTAGTAGCAATTGATTCCTTTAAAGGAAGTATAACATCATTAGAAGCAGGCGCAGCTGTTATGGAGGGAATTCAGAAGGCTGCGCCTTCTGCGCAGATATGGGTGAGACCAGTTGCAGACGGAGGAGAGGGAACAGTAGAAGCACTGACACTCGGAATGGATGGACATTTGGAGCGGATTGTGGTGACAGGTCCTCTCGGAGAGTCAGTTATGGCGGCCTATGGAATTGTGGAGAGTGGAAAAAACGTAGCCGGAAAAATGGCTGTCATTGAAATGTCAGCGGCAGCAGGAATAACATTGATAAAGGAATGCGAACGTAATCCACTTCAGACGACAACATATGGTGTGGGAGAACTGATTAAGGATGCCATCAAAAATGGCTGTCGCTCTTTTTTAATTGGAATCGGTGGAAGTGCTTCAAATGATGGTGGAATTGGCATGCTGCAGGCATTGGGCTTTGGGCTGCTTGACGAAGATGGCAGGCAGGTGGCACAGGGTGCCAAGGGACTTGCTTCTCTTCGTGTAATTACAGATGAGAAGGTGATACCCGAGCTAAAGGATTGTACATTTCGTGTGGCATGTGATGTGACAAATCCATTGTGTGGTGAGAATGGCTGCAGTGCTGTTTTTGGACCACAAAAGGGTGCATCAAATGAAATGATTGACCGTATGGATCAATGGCTCTCGGATTATGCAGCATTAACAGAGAAATTTTCACAAAAGGCTGACAGGATGCTTTCTGGCAGTGGGGCAGCAGGCGGTCTTGGGTTTGCTTTTTTGTCCTATATGAATGCGGTGTTAGAATCCGGAATTGGAATTATACTTGAAGAAACGAAGCTGGAGGAATATATCAGGCAGGCAGATATCGTAGTAACCGGAGAAGGCAGACTAGACAGTCAGACAGTGATGGGAAAGGCTCCTATTGGAGTTGCCGAAATTGCAAAGAAATACGGAAAAAGAGTAATTGCTTTTTCAGGGAGTGTTTCAGAGGATGCTGTCATTTGCAATGAACATGGAATAGATGCCTTTTTTCCTATTTTAAGGGAGACAGGTACTTTAGATGATGCAATGAAGACTGAAAATGCAAAGAGGAATTTGGCGGCGACGGCTGAGCAGGTGTTCCGACTTCTGAACAGTCAGGAACAAGTATAGTATATGACTTGTGTCTGTTTTACAAACAGGAGGTATAGATAACGACAAATGATAAGCATATTTGAACAGCTGCTTTTACTTGATCAGAATATTTTATTATGGATTCAGGAATTTGTGCGAACAGATTTGCTGACTCCATTTTTTGTGTTTATAACACATACAGGAGATGGAGGAACAGTCTGGATATTGCTGTCAATTGCACTTTTGTTTCCCAAAAAGACAAGACGCATTGGCTGTATGTCTCTTACAGCACTTTTGCTGACATTTTTGATTAATAACGTAATTCTTAAAAATATAGTGGCACGTATCAGACCATATGAGGTAATTTCGGGATTGGAGATTTTAATTGAGAGACAGGGGGATTTGTCATTCCCTTCTGGACATACCGGCTGTGCTTTTGCATCAGCAGTTATACTGTTTTGCAATCTTCCGAAAAAATATGGGATTCCGGCTTTACTATTTGCAGCATTAATGGGATTATCCAGATTGTATGTAGGTGTACATTATCCTTCAGATGTGCTGTGCGGAGCCTTGACAGGTTCGATGATTGCGCTGAGTGTAAATAATTTATGGAAAAAAAACAAAAAATCTTGTAACGAATGATTTCTTTCATGCACTAATAGATGTAACAGTTCAAAAGAGAAACTCAGTTGGAGATGGAGGATGTGTGTTGGATAAGCAGGATTTAGCACTAATTTATGAAGAAAATGCGAGAGCAGTATATAAATATCTGCTGTGTCTTACAAATAACAGTGACATTTCCGAGGAACTGACGCAGGAAACATTTTATCAGGCAGCAAAAAGTATTTCCAGATTCAGAGGAGAATGTAAAATCTCAGTATGGCTTTGTGCAATTGCAAAACGATTGTGGTATCGAGAGCTTGAAAACAGAAAACGCAGAGAGTATACGCCAATTGATGAAATGGACGAACAGCTCACCGAGTCGCAGGATTTGGAGGAAGGGTATCTTCTGAATGTTGAGAAAGTCGATTTGTTTCGTATGCTGCACAGTCTGGATGAAAACACACGCGAAGTCATGTATCTGCGTTTGACCGGAGAATTGAGTTTTTCAGAAATTGGAGAGATACTCGGGAATACAGAAAACTGGGCTAGAGTGACATTTTACCGGGGAAAACAGAAATTGAAGGAAAGCAGGAGGAAAGAGGAATGGAATTAAAAATGAAATGTGCAGTTGTAAGAGATTTATTACCTAATTATATTGAAAAGCTGACAAGTCAGGAAACGAATCAGGAAATAGAAGAACATCTGCAAAACTGTGAGCCGTGTACAAAGGTATATGAGGAGATGCGTACAGAGGTTTCAGGGGAAAAGGATTCAAAAGAATTTATGACGGAGGCTAAAAACCTGTCTAAATTTCTTAGAAAGACAAAAGTGATGTCAGCCCTGAAAACGATGTGGATTTCTATGCTGACTCTTGGTATTATAGTAAATGTAATTGTAGATTTGGCAATTAATAAGAAAATTACATGGTCAATCATTGTGATTGCGTCGGTAGTTTTTACTGTCTGTATATCAACACTTTTAATATGGGGTGGGAAAAACAGAATTATAAAAGCACTGGCATGTTTGTCTGTTTTAGTTCTGCCTTTGCTGTATGTTATTTCAACATATAGCAGATTGTATTCAACTGGGCAGGATTGGTTTTTGAAATATGCAGTACCAATTGCACTGATCTGGATTGTTTTCCTTTGGCTTGGTGTTTTTATGTTCAAGGTGTGTAAATGCAGCTTTTGGGTGATGCTTGGAATAGAAATGATTCTTGCAATTGCAGGAAACCTTTTTACAAATGCTGTTGCTAATCAGGCAAGTATCCATGTACAGATGCAGTCATTGGATTCTATAATTAATTCATGTGCATTTGCAGCAGCCGCAGCAGTATGCTTTGTCGTTGCATCGATTAGAAAAGGAAAGCGTATATAAAGTTTAGTGATGAGGAGGATATGGATGAGTCAAAAGAACCGGACATCTGTTATACCGGGAGTTACAAAAGAAGAGGAAACAAAGACACTTGCAGAGATTCTGGAAATTGCTGACGAAAATCTGCACCGCAGAAAGGAGGCGGTGCAGAGTCTGCAGGAGGAATTGAAGGAATTACAGGAAGTTTATGATGTTGAGGAGAAAGAAGGACTTGCACAGTGGTTCAATACAGATGCGAGATTTCAGCAGGTCCGTCAGGAGCTGCTTCGCTCGGAGCGCAGTCGCAGAAAACCTTATTTTGGACGGATTGATTTTACCGATAAAGAAATCAAACAGAAAGAATGCTATTATATCGGCAAGACAGTCATTGCAAAGGATGCTGCAGAGCCAAGAGTCATTGACTGGCGTGCGCCGATTGCTTCTGTTTACTATGAAAAGGCATTGGGAGACTGTAAGTATGCTGTTGAGGGAGAAGGCATATTTGAGATTAACCTGGAACGCAAACGTACTTATGAAATCGAGAATGATGAGCTGAAGGATTTTTACGATACAGATGTCGTTGCCAATGATGAGCTGCTGACAAAATATCTTGCACGCAATAAAAGAAATGTGTTAAACGAAATTATTGCAACTATCCAGCAGGAGCAGAATGAAATCATCCGAAAGAAACCACAGCATAATATGATTGTACAGGGAAGTGCCGGTTCCGGGAAGACGACCGTTGCCATGCACAGAATCTCTTATATTCTGTACAACTATGAGCTGGAATTTCAGCCTAAGGATTTTTATATTATCGGAAGTAACAAAATTTTACTAAATTATATTACCGGAATTTTGCCGGATCTGGACGTGTATGGGGCGTCACAGATGACGATGGAACAGTTATTTATTCGCTTGCTTTATGAGGATTGGGATGAAAAAAAATATACGGTCATTGGATTAAACAAGAATGACAGACTGGCTGCCGTAAAGGGCAGCTTTTCGTGGTTTCATGATTTGGAGGACTTTTGCACACGTTATGAGTGGAACAATATTCCAAGAGAAGATGTGATAATTGAAAAGACACAGCGCAGACTGATGAGCAGGGATGTCATTGAAAGTCTTCTTGTCAGGTTCCACGAGCTTTCTCTTCCTGACAAGCTTGATAAGCTGACAGAGCATTTGATGTCTAAGCTTGAAAATGAAATATATGGGAAATATCATTCTTATCCGGTTGATGAGCAGAAACGGCTGATGCATTTCTATCAGACGTATTTTGGAAAGCGGGAGTGGAAGGGCTCTATTTTTAATTTGTATCAGGAGTTTCTTGAAGAACAGAATGCAAGAGGACATGCTGTTCAGCTTCCGGAAACAGAGTTCGATTTGTATGACATGGCAGCACTTGCATATCTTTACAAACGAATTAAGGAAACTGAAGTCATTTGTGAGGCCAGTCATGTTGTAATAGATGAGGCACAGGATTTTGGCATGATGGTATATGGAGCATTGAAATACTGTCTCAGTAAATGTACTTACACGATTATGGGAGATGTTTCACAGAATATTTATTTTGAGTATGGACTGACTGACTGGGAGGAACTGCGTGGACTAATGCTTCCTGGAGAATTTGATTATTTTGGAGTGCTGCAAAAAAGCTATCGAAATACAGTTGAAATATCACAGTTTGCAACAGATATTCTGCATCACGGAAGCTTTCCGATTTATCCAGTGGAACCAATTATCAGGCATGGGAATGCGGTAAGAAAAACAGCCTGTATGGATGAAGGACAGCTGCTTTTTGAAACAGTGGAAACATTGCAAAAATGGCAGAACAGTGGGTATGAAACGATTGCGGTCATCTGCAGGGATGAAAAGGAAGCTGCAGAGATTTCTAAAAAGCTGCAGGAAAAGACCAAGGTTCTCGCATTTAATCCAGAGTCAAAAGAATTTGGAAATGGTGTGATGGTACTGCCGATTGAATATGCTAAAGGTCTGGAGTTTGATGCGGTATTACTGTTTAATGCAAATAAGCAGAATTATCCGGCAGAGGATGGAGTTGTAAAGCAGCTGTATGTTGCGGCTACAAGAGCACTTCATGAGCTGACAGTTCTTTATTTAGGAACACTGACAGACCTAATTGCAACTCCCGTATCCGAAGAAAAAAGGGCAGACAAGGTTGCGCTTCCATCAAAGCCTACTGCCAGAAGTATGCCAAAAGAAGAGCAGAAAACAAAAAAAGAGGTACGTATTCAGCGTGCAATAGAAGGTCGACGCGAGATGGAACTGCGTGAACAGTTTGGTCCGAAACGAATTGCCATCAAACGTCCGCAGGTATCAGCAACAGCATCAGAATCTGTATCTGGGAGCGGCACTCACATCAGGAGGAAAATCGGAGGTCAGTTCGACTATAATTCCATGGTGCTTGGCATTCCAACAAGAAAAACATCAACTCAAAATAAACAGCCGCAGCAGTCTGAGTTTGGAGACGCTCCAGATAATAACAGTCTTCGTCCAATTGGACATCCGAATCTGAATATGGCAGTTAAATGGATTAACAGCAGCAAGGATGGTATTGAACTGACGAGCTTTTGCGGTATCCTGCGTGTTATCCCGATATCTGACAGTACGGTACGGATTGGATTTGCAAAAACAGCTTTTGGACCTCTCGCACCTGTACCTGAGGAGCTGATTCAGGAAAAATCCGTCAGCTGGAAATGGAGAGAAACGAGAGAACTGGTTGAGCTTACAACGAACATGCTGCTTGTCAGAATTATGAAAAATACAGGGGTGATTTCCTTTTATACTGCAAATGAAAGATTGCTTCTTTCAGAAAATGCAAAACTGCCAAGACAGATAGGAATGGCTCCGAAATATCAGACATGGACATATTTTGACTGGGGTAAACGTGAGGGGATGAAGGCATGCGGTATAGATGGTGAATGGCTTAGTCTGACTTCGTCAGCAAAATATATTTCTCTTGGAGAAAAAACAAAGAGGCCTGCCTGCATTGTTTCAGACAATGGATACCAGATACTTGTTCCGGCTGGAAAAAGAGTACTTTGCTGTACGATTCCTATGTATGGACAATATCTGTGTGTTGAAGGAGTTACACAGACAGACTATTTTTTCAGAACTGTAATATAGACATTTGACTTTCTGCACAGGTATATAATATAATTATAAAACATAACGTGTTATACAGTATTGTCTCCGCACGGATAGGAGGAACATCATGGTAATTAAAAAGACCAGCAGAGGTGACTGGATGGAAATATCGCTGAGTGGACGACTTGATACAAATGCTGCACTTGACTTGGCTAGAGAAATGAATCCATATATTACGGAGAACGTTCAGAAAGTGATTTTTGAGTTTGAGGATCTTGAATATATTTCCAGTGAAGGCTTGAGAGTCATTTTGCTGGTTCAGAAGAAGATGAATCAACAGGGAGGCAGCATGGTTATCCGCCATCCCAATTCATTAGTCACTGAGGTTTTGGATGCGACCGGATTTAAGAGCATTATGATAATAGAACCGTAATCTTGAAAGAGCATGATCATTTGATTATGTTCTTTTTTGTGCAATAAGCCAGCATGCAGAAATCGTGCTTGCACGAATTTCTATATGCTGGCCAATGGACATCGAGCCATTAGGCGAGATGGACATAATGCACGAATCGAGTAGGATACAGCCTGCTCGATTGCAATAAGCCAGCATGCAGAAATCGTGCTTGCACGAATTTCTATATGCTGGCCAATGGACATCGAGCCATTAGGCGAGATGGACATAATGCACGAATCGAGTAGGATACAGCCTGCTCGATTGCAATAAGCCAGCAAGAAAACACAATAAAATATTTGCAATCTAAAAAAGACATGATATACTATTTTAGTCTGCTAATGTAATGAAGTTGCAGAGAACATCAGGTTAAGTTGGATTGGAGAAATATCATGAGAAAAAAGAGAATGAAAGGTTTATCATATAGAACGCTTTCCATATTGTCTTTCTGTATTATTATTCTGGCATGGTGTGTGGCTACTTATGGAGGGTATGTGAACAAAATGTTCATGCCCTCACCATCAGATGTACTGCTCAGTCTACAGAGCATGGCTAAGGACGGAAGCTTGTTAGAGCATTGTTTTATTTCAACAAAGCGAGTAATGGTAGGATGGTTCTGGTCAGCTGTTGTTGCACTCCCGGTAGGAATGATGATGGCAAGATCAAAAAAATTCAGTGCAGTTTTTCAGCCGATTATTGAGTTCGCCAGATATTTGCCTGTAGTAGCACTGGTACCGTTGACATTACTGTATCTTGGAATTGACGAAACTCAAAAGTATGTCATTATTTGGCTTGGTACTTTTTTTCAGCTCGTTTTGATGGTATGTGATACTGTATCATCTGTAAAAAAGAACATGATTAATGCAGCGCTCACACTTGGTGCAAATAAAAGACAGGTTTATCTTGAAGTGATTTTCCCGGCTGCACTGCCTGGTTTAATGGATGATTTTCGATTGACTATAGGCTGGGCATGGACCTATCTGGTTGTAGCAGAAATGGTTGCAGCTTCATCAGGACTTGGATATATTATTTTGAAATCCCAGAGATTTCTTGCAACGGACGTTA
Organism: uncultured Lachnospiraceae bacterium; assembly: GCA_964579795.1. Classification (GTDB taxonomy): domain Bacteria; phylum Bacillota; class Clostridia; order Lachnospirales; family Lachnospiraceae; genus JAEYFP01. The sequence goes on from CAZOHM010000019.1 coordinate 34,290, forward strand.
TTTTTTCTGGCTTAATTATGATTGGCTTAATAGGTCTAGCTACAGATTTTATTTTACGGATGCTGACAAGACTGATTGTGCCATGGCATGAGAGACTGGGAGATTGAGACAGCTGTGTGAGTATCTGAGAGCATGAAACGAACAGCTGCATGAAAAGAAATGATGGAACTGCTAAGAGAAAGTTGAGGAAGAAAACGTGGATCATATTAAGCTTAAAGTAACTGATTTACAAAAGATATTTCCTGCAAATAGTAGAAAAGAGAACCCACTGACAGCCTTGAAGGATATAAATCTCGAGGTAAAGGAATCTGAATTTGTAGTGATGGTTGGTCCATCCGGCTGTGGAAAATCAACACTTTTAAACATTATTGGCGGTCTCGAGACTGCTACTGAAGGAACCGTGCAGATTGACGGAAAAGATGTGGAGGGTCCTGGAGCTGACCGTGGAATGGTGTTTCAGGGTTATAGTCTTTTTCCCTGGCTGACTGTACAGAAAAACGTGGAATTTGGTCTAAAAATGAAAAAAGTACCAAAGGCAGAACGCGCAGCAACGGCAAAGGAATTCATTGATCTGGTTGGACTTACTGGATTCGAAAATGCACTGCCAAAGCAGCTTTCGGGTGGTATGAAGCAACGTGTTGCAATTGCAAGAACACTTGCAAATCATCCACAGGTGCTGCTTATGGATGAACCATTTGGTGCACTTGATGCGCAGACAAGAGTTGTTATGCAGGAGCTGCTAGCAAAAATCAGCAGGGAGACAAAAAACACAATATTGTTTATTACTCATGATATTGATGAGGCGATTCTGCTTGCAAACCGGATTTATGTAATGAGCAGACGGCCGGGAACAATTAAAGATGTACTGGATGTAAATATCGCTGGAGAAAGAAATCATGAAATACTTGTGAATCCGGAATTTCTGCAATTGAAAAGGAAGATTATGGATATGCTCTGGGAAGAAAGCCAGGATGCAGCCATGGATCGATAAAATGAAAAAAGGAGAACAGTTATGAAGAAACATGGAGCAGCCTTGCTTGCACTTTGTATCGCAGTAATGACGATTTTGTCAGGCTGTCAAAGCGCAACAGCAAATGGTCAGAAAACCGAAACACAGGAACAAACAACACAGGAACAAACAACACAGGAACAAACAACACAGGAGCAGACAACAGAATCAGGAGAGCTGATTCCAATGAAAATTGCATTTTGTACATGGGCAGGATATGCACCTATTTACATCGCAATTAAAAACGGATATTTTGAAGAATACGGATATCAGGCAGAGGCAGTAATTATGGAGGATGAATCCACATATGGAGCAGCATTGGTATCAAACAGTATTCAGGCACTAGGTCAGGTATTGGATCGTGATATTATTCAGTATGATGCTGGCGCACCTGAAACATATGTATGTACGATGGACGCATCCACAGGCGGTGACGGCTTGATTGCAACAGCAGAAATCAAGACATTGGACGATTTGGCAGGAAAAACAGTTGCACTGGATAAGTCTGCTACATCTTATTTCTTTTTCCTGCAGGCATTAGCTGACAGCTCTATTACAGAGGATCAGATTAATATTGTTGAAATGGGAAATGATGAGGCAGGACAGGCATTTATTGCAGGAAATGTTGACGCTGCAGTCACATGGGAGCCGGCACTTAGTAATTGTGGAGAGAGAGAGGGAGGTCATATTCTTGTTTCCTCAAAAGATTATCCAAAGGCAATTATTGATGTACTTACAGTGAACACGAACTTCCTTGAGGAGCATCCGGATGCTGCAGACGTATTAAATGACTGCTGGAATCGTTCCGTAGCGTACTTAAATGAAAATTTTGATGATGGCTGTGCAATTATGGCTGAGGGACTTGGTCTTGAAGTACAGGATGTAAAAGATGAGTGCGCAGGAATTTCATTTTATGGAGAAGCCGAAAACAAGGCATTCAATGATTTGACATCAAAAGAAAATGTAAAGGAAATTGCAGAAATGGCATCTGATTTCTGGGTAGAAAAGGGTTATATGAAGTCAAATGATGTCAGCGGATTCTTTGATTATTTGTCAAAGTAATAGAATAAAACATAGCCACCACAATGGTTGATGCTTCTGCTGTTAAACAACAGGAAAATATCGCCAAGTGTGGTGGCTATTTATTTGCACACTTGGTTAGACTGCTGTTATAATATAGTATTATATTAAAAAATAAGGAGTGCCAGATGCAAAAAGAGGACAGCCAAAATCGAATATATGCAGCAATTGATTTGAAGTCCTTCTATGCTTCTGTGGAATGTGTAGAGCGTGGACTAGATCCTTTGACAACCAATCTCGTTGTAGCAGATGCCAGCAGAACAGAAAAAACAATCTGTCTTGCTGTGACACCTTCTCTCAAAGCATATGGGATACCCGGGAGAGCAAGATTGTTTGAGGTAGTGCAGCGAGTGCAGGAGGTTAATGCGCTCAGAAGGCAGAATGCTCCGGGAAAACAATTCAAAGGAGAGTCCTCGAACGCTGTGGAGCTTGAAAGATCCGCCTCACTTTCCGTTGGATATATTGTTGCACAGCCAAGAATGGCACTCTATATGAAATATAGTACATCCATTTATCAAATCTATTTAAAATATGTTGCACCGGAGGATATCCATGTATACTCGGTAGATGAAGTGTTTATGGATGTTACGAATTATCTTGCGACCTATCAGATGACTGCCTATGAACTGACAGAGAAAATCATACAGGAAATATTGAATCAGACAAATATTACAGCAACTGCAGGAATCGGAACGAACCTGTATCTGTGTAAGGTTGCAATGGATATTATGGCAAAGAGAGTTGCACCCGGAAAAAATGGTGAGCGAATTGCAGAAGTAGATGAAAAAACGTACAGGACCATTCTATGGAATCATCGCCCTCTGAAGGATTTTTGGCGTGTGGGTCCGGGGTATGCCAAAAAGCTGGAGCAATGTGGTTTGATGACAATGGGAGATATCGCACGCTGCTCCATTGGAGGAGAACAGGATTATTATAATGAAGAGCTTTTATATAAAATGTTTGGAGTCAATGCAGAGCTGCTGATTGATCATGCATGGGGATGGGAACCGTGTACAATTGCAGATATTAAAGAATACAAGCCTGATAATAACAGCCTTGGAGTCGGACAGGTACTTCCTGGTCCCTATACATGGGAGAAGGCAAGACTGATTGTAAAAGAAATGACAGAAACACTTGTGATGGACATGGTCGATAAATGCCTGGTGACAGATCAGATGGTTCTGAACATAGGATATGATGTAAAGAGTCTGGAGGATGAACAGGTACAAAAAAACTATCATGGTCAGATATCAACAGACCGTTATGGAAGAAAGATTCCAAAGCATGCACATGGAACGGCAAATCTGGATAGAAAGACATGCTCTGTAAGAATGATTACAGAGGCAATGACAGCATTGTTTGATCGGATCGCGGATAAAAATCTGCTTGTCAGAAGAATATATGTGACTGCAGCACGAGTGGAAAAGGAATCAGACAACACGAAGGAACAACAGTATGAGCAGTTGAATCTATTTTCCTTTATGGATGAAAATAAGGAAGAGCTGGAACAAAAGAGAAAAGAGCTGGAGCGTGAAAAGCGAATGCAGAAGGCCGTGCTGGAAGTCAAAAAGAAATACGGAAGCAATGCGATTGTTAAAGGAATGAATCTGGAGGAGGGTGCCCGGACAATTGAACGAAACAGTCAGATAGGTGGACACAAAGCATAAGTTTGTAAAGGAGATCGATGCATGAACAACAGTGATATGCACAAATATGATGATATGCTTGATATGCCGCATCACAGCTCAGAGACACATCCCAGAATGCCAGTCAGAAATCGTGCGGCACAGTTTGCTCCGTTTGCAGCACTTAGCGGATATGATTCAGCCATTAGTGAAACTGCCAGACTGACAGAGGAGAAGAGAGAGCTTGATGAGGATGAAAAAGAGAAGCTGGATGATAAATTGAGATACCTGCTTCAGCAGGAAATACTGCCTTTACAGATTGCGATTACTTATTTTAAACAAGACATGCATAAGAAAGGCGGTGCTTATGTAACAGAGTCATGCAGCGTCAAAAAGCTTGATTTATATATGCATGAGCTTATCCTTTCGGATGAGACCAGGATACCTCTTGAGAATATCTCTGATCTCACATTTGAGTAGATTCGATGGGATGACGTAATTATCAGGCAAGCTTCTTGTTCCGGTACAGATACATGACTGCTATCAGTAATGTAACTGCTTCTGTAAGCGGAGCAACCAGCCAGACTCCGGTCATACCAAGTAACAGTGGCAGGGTGAAGATACAAATCAGGAGCAGAACGAGTCCTCTGGATGCAGAGATGACTGCTGATTCTTTTGCTTTCCCGATGGATGTAAAATACATGGAACAGATTGTGTTGACTCCGGAAAACAGGAAGGACACCACAAAAATTCTGATGCCAGACTGAGCCATAGCTGAGACTGTTTCGCTGTTAACGAACAGACTGCTGTACCAGTTAGCTGCGAAAAGAAGAATCAAAATGAATGCGATACCTGTAAATAACACAAACAGATTTGTCTGCTTGCGCAGCTTCTTGACAAGTGTGAAATCCTTTGCGCCGTACGTGAAACTTACTAGAGGACTCATTCCCTGCCCGAAACCAAGAACAACCATACTAAAGATGTAGGATAGATAGCCAACAATCGTGAAAGCTGCAATACCGTCTACACCAACGTATTTCAGAATGACCCAGTTATATGCATACATTGAAATGCACATGGACATTTCTCCGATAAATTCTGAGCTTCCGTTCAGGAAGATCTGTTTTGCCACATCTACTGAATAAGTAAAGCGGCCAAAGCGATATACCTTTGCTTTCTTCAAAAAGAACAGAACAGAGCAGAAGGTACCAAGGATAACAGAAATCAGTGATGCAGCAGCGATACCTGCGATACCAAGCTTTGTCATATGGATAAAGAAGTAGTCTAAAACAATGTTACAGATTACATTTCCAACATTAATCATCATCACGAACTGTGGATTCCCTTCACCTCGGATAAACATGCCAAGAGAAGAGTTTAAAACCATGAACGGAAAGGTGATTAGCATAATCATATAGTAGCTTTTAAAGTACTCTGCAACCTGACCTGATGCATGGAGCAGCGTCATAACAGGATTGAAGAAAAGAAAGACAACGATACTGATCAGAACAGATACAAGCAGCGTCATAACAGTTGTCTGGTTAAATACATTTTTACATTTCACAAAATCTTTGGAACCAAGCGACATGCCGGCAATCGCGATTCCTCCGACAGAGAGCATCAGCCCGACAGCCAGATAGAAGTAGAGTACGGGCAGTCCCAGATTGATGGCAGCCAGCCCTTCCTTGCCGACATAGTTTCCGACAAAGTACCCATCCACAATCGTAATCATGGAAGTGAGTATCATTGCAATGATAGATGGAATGGAAAACATAAGAATTGATTTAGTTGTGTTTTGTTTAATTTGATTTAATTCCATAAAAATGACTCCTCTTTAATTGAATTTACCTCCGGACGGCAAAGTTCATTATAAAGAAGAGCCGGTAATGATACTTCTGAATTCTTGCTGTACAGCTTCTGAATTCTTGCTCTGTTTGATTATCTATTTAACTGTCTATTTGATTGGAATACACAGATCCATAAGAAAGATACCTGTTTCTTCATTAATATTACGATAGATATCATATCCATAACGCTCATCTATGCGGTAATGACTTTGCGGAAACCACACAAGAAAAATACTTTGATAGGCACAATATATATCAACGGCAGCTCCTTCAAAATGATAAACAGCAAATTTGCCGCCGGAAATAATAGTCGTATTTTCTAAGGTACAGTCATTTGAAACACTCAGACACAAATCATACAGGCAGTTATCCTGATCAGTGATGGATGGATCATCATATGTACGCTCAATCATGATTGTGTCGTCGGTGAAGTACTGCTTATACTTCTGTACAAATTCACACCAAGTAATGCCCATGTAATGATAGCTTCCCTTCATGCGCTCGTAAATCACCTTAATATCAGGATAAGTTTCAATTGTAATATGTTGTTTACATTCTTCCAGAGTCAGGATTGGATGGCTGCAAATCTGAAAAAAAGGATGCTTAAGGGAATTATCAATAATTCCTTTTCTGAAATCTGCAGGAGAAGAGTTTCGGTGCTGCCTGAAGACCGAGCTGTAATTTGATGGAGTATATCCATATTCACAACCGATTTCTGTGATGGAACGGTCCCGTTCGACCTTCAGCTTAAAGGCACTTTGCTCAATACGAATCCGTTTAATAAAAGCATAGAGGCTTTCCCCTGTTTCTAACTTGAACATACGACTAAAATAATACTTTGAGAAATGACAGTATGCCGCAACGTCTTCAATTGTAATTTCTTCCTCGATATGCTGCAAAATGTAGTCAATTGCCTGACTTACAACTTCATTCATAATCATATGTACAACCTCATTTCATCTTTATTCCATGGTAACTTAATAAAATACTGTTGTCAAATATCTGCTGGAAGTCAGATGCTGTTCGTGCTATAATTAATTGCATGAAAAGCCTGAATGAAGATATTAAGAATGGACAATTTAAGAGCGTATATTTACTGTTTGGAGAAGAGGCATATCTGAAAAACCAGTATAAGGCAAGACTAAAGGCTGCACTGAGCGCGCCGGATGATACATTGAATGTTTCCAGCTATATAGGAAAGGATGTTAATCCAAACGAGCTGATTGATATGGCGCAGACTTTGCCGTTTCTTGCAGAGCATCGCCTGCTCTTAGCAGAGGATACAGGCTTTTTTAAAACCAGCTGTGATGCACTTGCAGATTACATGAAAGAGATTCCGGAGAGCACATGTATTATTTTTTCTGAGTCAGAGGTTGATAAACGTGGCCGTCTTTATAAGGCAGTCAGAGACCATGGCAGAGCAGTAGAGTTTGTGAGGCAGGAAGAAGCAGTTCTTCAAAAATGGATTCTTGGACAGCTCAAAAAGGAAGGAAAGCAGATATCCGGTGGAGCCATGCAGCTTTTTTTACAAAGAACCGGAAATGATATGGAGAATATTTCACATGAGCTTGAAAAGCTGCTTTGTTATACGATTAATCAGGAGACAATTTCTGCTGTAGACGTTGAGGCAGTCTGTACTGTGCAGACAGAGAACAGGATTTTTGATATGGTCAATGCGGTTGCAATTGGCCAGCAGAAAATGGCGCTGCAGCTGTATTATGATCTGCTTACACTGAAGGAACCACCGATGCGTATTTTATTTTTGCTTGCACGTCAGTTCAATATTCTGATGCAGATTAAGCTGCTACATAAGTCCGGTGCTTCCAAGCAGACAATAGCAGAGAAGGTCGGCGTTCCACCGTTTGTTGTACAAAAGAGTATTCAGCAGGCAGGCAGATTTTCAGATACGATATTGCGCAAAGCAGTAGAAGAATGTGTACAATTGGAGACAGCAGTAAAATCCGGTCAAATGAATGATGTTATGAGTGTTGAGCTTTTGCTTGTAAAGTATTCCGGAAAGCAGTAACAGAACTTGTATAACATAGAATAAACAGAAAATTGGAGGATGAAAATGGAAGACTATTCAAATGATTTATCAAAATTTGTACAGGAAGCAGTAGATAAAGCAAAGGAGCTTGGTTCAATTGCCAAGCTGCATGCACAGATTAAAGCAGAAGAGGCAAAAAAGCAGGAGCAGTATTACCGTCTCGGAAGACGTTATTATGAGCTTTACAAGGAAACACCGGAGATGGACCTTGTTGAGTATATTGACAAGCTGGCGGCCTGTGATGAAAAGATTAAAGAGTACAGAGAAATGCTAAAGAAGGAACAGGATGCAGACAAGGCTTCTGATGAAAACTACAGAGACGTGGAGATCATCACACCGCAGGACACATGTGACAAATAACTTGCAAGAAATATAAAAGTGCTTTATAATTTAATTAGATATGTTCCAATGTCATGTTTTCCTATTTGGATAAGGAGGTTGATTATATGTCTCAAATAAACAGTATTCAGCAATCACATGATATGTATAGCAAGATTGCGAGTGGTAAGCGTATTAATCGTGCAGCTGATGATGCAGCAGGTCTTGCTATATCCAATAAGTTAGAGGAACAGTCTACCGGATTATCAGCCGGAGCATATAATGCAAAGCATGGAATCGACGCACTTAATATAGCAGACGGTGCACTTGGCTCTATCAATGATTCACTGCAGAGAATATATGAGCTGAGTGTTAAAGCATCTAATTCATTTATGTATAGTGCCAGTGATATTGGTGCAATGCAGGATGAGATATCCGGCTTGATGGAAGGAATCGAAGGAGTTGCAAAGGGAACAGAGTATAATCAGCAGAAGCTTTTGGATGGAAGTATGGCCAGTCTGGAGCTTGCGACTAATCCGGATGGAACAGGGCAGAAGATTCAGATGCAGAATGCGACATTGAAGGAACTCGGTATTGACGGATATGATGTGACCGGCTCGTTTGACATTGACCGAATCAGCTCGGCAATTGATAAGGTTAATCGTTCCAGAAGCTCCATTGGTGCATCTACTAACGCATTGGAGAGCGCTTATAATTATAATATGTATACATCCCAGAACACGACTGCTGCGCAGAGCAATATAGAGGATTTAGATGTTGCTAAGGCGATATCAGAGCAAAAGAAGAATTCTCTGTTAGATTCATATCAGCTGATGATGCAGAAAAAGCAGGAAGAAGATGAAGAACAGAGAACAATAGGTCTGTTCAAGGCATAATTTGTTTGATTATTAGGATATTTATTTACAAGTCCTTTTATACGTACACCATAAAGAGTATTCTGTTTTTAACGACAGAATACTTTTTTTGTGCAATAAGGCAGCAGGTAGAAATCGTGCTTGCATGAATTTTCATAAGCTGACCAATGGGCATCGAACCTGCTCGATTTTGGAGGATAGAAATGAGAGAAAATATTGGAAGAATTATATTGATGGGATTGATTATTGTAACTGTAACGACATTGACAGCCAGAGCAGTGACTGGAAGTGAACAGGTAAAGAAGTTATCTGCGAAGCAGTATAAGGAATTGGAGCAGACATCAGTAAGTGAAGTCAAGAAAATACTGGAAGAGAGTTGCTTGTATGACAGTGGTGTAATGCTTACAAAAGAGAGCGGAGATTGTGAAGCCTGTATTTATCAGGTGCAGATTCATCATAAAGGACTGGAAAGTCTGGATGACAAGCAAAAAAAACAGATTACAGAGAAAATTGTAAAAAGCATGTATTCGTTGTGGGGAAGTGAGTCTTTGACTGTAACGATGGTACACGAGGAAGATATTGTAAGTAAAATCTGTGATAAACAAATGACAATTTTTCATTTTGGTGTTATGATGAGTTGTAAGTAAATGGATTTCACAGGAGTGTATTAATATGAGAGAAGATCCAAAAGTGTTACAGATTTATCGGCATTTTAGAGGGACGTATTATCAGGTGCTTGCAGTAGCGAAGCATACAGAGACAGAAGAGAAACTTGTAATTTATCGTTCACTTTATGAACCAGAAAAGGTTTATGCCAGACCGCTTTCCATGTTCATGAGTGAAATCAGTCCAAAACTATATCCCGGCATTGACAAAAAATATCGTTTTTCACTTGTGACCGAGGCAGATACAGAACCGGAGATAAGGGAAAAGATTACAGAACAGCAGATTACAAAGGCTCTGTATGAGGATTATGATGAGTCTGTAATTGACCCGGAGCTGGAAAAGTTTCTTGATGAAAAGTCATATGAGAAGAAGCTCGAGAAGCTTATGATGCTGAAAAAAAAGGTCGATGATGAAATGCTTAATACGATTGCAATGTCACTGGATTTGGAGCTGACGAAAAATACAGTTGAGGAGAAATATCAGGAGATTCTTGACTGTCTGAAGACGTTGGAGAAATATGAATGCAACAGATTGAGATAGAAGAGAAACGACTCAGAGATATGACGCCTTTTCTACTTGCATGGTTTGACAAGAATAAGCGCAGTCTTTTGTGGCGTGAGGATCCATCACCATATCATGTGTGGGTTTCAGAAATTATGCTGCAGCAGACAAGAGTAGAAGCGGTTAAGGGATATTATGTGAGATTTTTGGAACAGCTGCCGGATATTGTATCTCTCGCTGAAGCAGATGAGGATGTCCTATTAAAATTATGGGAAGGACTCGGGTATTATAATCGTGTCCGAAATATGCAAAAGGCGGCAATAACAGTAATGGACAGTTTTCACGGGCAGCTGCCATCTACTTATCCGGAGCTTTTGAGCCTGTGTGGCATTGGCTCCTATACCGCAGGTGCAATTGCATCGATTGCCTATGGATGTCCAGTACCAGCTGTTGATGGAAATGTACTGCGTGTGATTACACGCATTTGTGCAGATGAAACGGATATTTCCAGCGCAGCCTTCAAAAAAAGTATGGAAAAAGTGTTGGGGAAAATTATTCCGACAGATCGACCCGGTATATTCAATCAAGCATTAATGGAGCTTGGTGCTATTGTGTGTGTACCAAATGGTCCTGCAAACTGTCATAGCTGTCCGGTGAAACAGTTTTGTGAAGCTTGCAGGCTTGGGAAAACAGAACAAATACCGGTGAAGGCTCCAAAAAAGAAGCGTGTGATTGAGGAAAAGACCGTATTTTTAATACGGGATGGTGATTGCACTGCTTTAAAAAAACGCAGGACTGATGGACTGCTTGCCGGATTATATGAGTTTCCGAACACAGCAGGTTATCTTTCAAAAAAAGAGGCAGTAGCTTATTTGACTGAGCTGGGCTTTGACCCAATACAGATTGAGCTGCTTCCTAATGCAAAGCATATCTTTACACATCGCGAGTGGCATATGCGAGGATACTATATTCGGATTGCACAACAGCAGAATATACAGCGTGAGGTAAAGAAGTTACAAGATACAAACACAGAATATCAATACGTTTTTGCAACGACAGAGGAAATGGACAGTATTTATCCGCTTCCATCTGCCTTTTCAATGTATAAAAAAATGCTTTATGAGGTGAGATATTTCAGAGGAGGAAAGAGTAAATGAAATTATTATCTATAGCAATTCCATGCTATAATTCAGCAGCATATATGCATCATGCAATAGAGTGCTTACTGCCGGGAGGAGACGATGTGGAAATCATTGTTGTCGATGATGGCTCAACAGATGCAACCGCTCAGATAGCCGATTCCTATGCTGAGAAGTATCCGAGTATTGTAAAAGTAATTCATCAGGAGAACGGTGGACATGGTGAAGCAGTTAACGCAGGACTGCGTGCGGCGACTGGTGTTTATTATAAGGTGTTGGACAGTGATGACTGGTTTCAGGAGGAAGCGTATCTGAAGGTCATAGATAAGCTCAGGGAGATTGTTGGCGGTAAAAGGGCACTCGATTTGTTTATCTGTAATTTTGTATATGAGAAAGAAGAGAAGAAACATAAAAAAGTAATGACTTATCGTTCAGCACTTCCGCAGGACACGATTTTTACATGGAATGATGTGAAATTTTTTAAGCCAGGCCAGTATATTTTAATGCATTCTGTTATTTACAGAGCACAGCTTCTTAGAGAATGTGGATTGGAATTACCGAAGCATACATTTTATGTTGATAATATATTTGTATTTCAGCCATTGCCATATGTAAAGACAATGTATTATATGGATATAAATCTGTATCGCTATTATATTGGAAGAGAGGATCAGTCTGTCAACGAGCAGATTATGATCAAACGAATTGACCAGCAGCTGCTTGTGAATAAGCTGATGATTGATTATATGGCATCGACAAAGAATCTGCATCCAAAGCAGAATAAATATATGCTGAATTATCTGGATATTATTATGACTATTTCCTCTATTTTACTTATAAAAGAAGGAACAACAGAGTCTCTGCTGAAGAAAAAAGCATTGTGGGAGTACTTGAAGGAAACAGATGGAAGGGATTATTTCAGACTTCGTTTTGGACTGTTGGGAACATCGATGAATATCCCAGGACGGGGTGGCCGAAAGGTTTCTGTGGCTGAGTATAAAATAGCAAGGCGTTTTGTGGGATTTAATTAATGCGGAGGAAAACGATGAAAAAATTCAAGTTGTGCTTGATACCAGCTATTCTGATTTTTTTGACAGGTGTTGGTATGAGTGGCTGTGTTTCAGCTGATAATCTGGAACAGATAGAGCAATTAGCAGAAATGGATTCTGGCGAAGAAATGCCGAATGAGGAAATGTCGGATAAAGAAATGCCGGATGAAGAGAATACCGATGAGAATGATGCCAAGAATAATGAGACCGATGAGAATGCCGAAGTGATTGACCAGAATCTCGTAATTCTTTACACGAATGATGTGCATTGCAGTATTGACAAGGAACTCGGATATGCGCAGCTTGCCGGCTGCAAAGAAAAGTTTGAGCAGGAAGGCAATGCTGTATTGACAGTAGATGCGGGAGACTATGTGCAGGGTGGCCCCATTGGAACTGTTTCCAAGGGAGCATATACAATTGATATTATGAATAAAGTACCTTATGATGTAGCAACACTCGGAAATCATGAGTTTGATTATGGAATGTCACAGCTGAAGCGAAATCTGGACAAAGCTGAATTTCCAATTGTATGTTGTAATCTGATTGATGAAGCGACAAAAGAACCAATGCTGCCGGCTTACCAAATATTTGATAAAAGCGGAAAGAAAATTGCGTTTGTCGGAGTTACGACGCCTGCAACACTAAGCTCAAGTAATCCTGCTGAATTTAAGGACAGTACTGGTAAGCTAATTTACAGCTTCTGTCAGGACAATACAGGGACTGCATTATATGAACAGGTACAGAAGTCTGTTGATGAAGCACGTGAGAAAGGAGCGGATTATGTAATCCTGTTGTCTCATCTTGGTGTTGGTGATGTGACTGCACCATGGATGTCTACAGACGTAATTATAAATACGACCGGAATTGATGCAGTAATTGATGGACATTCACATACAGTTCTTGAAAGCGAAACTGTCAAAAACAAGGCAGGCAGGAATGTTGTATTGACGCAGACCGGTGCACAATTTGAGAATATTGGTGTTATGACAATTACACCGCAGGGAACAATTAAGACTGAATTAAAAAATACAAGTGAAGAACTCGATACACAAGTACAGGCATATATTGATGAGATTCTGTCCGGCTTTCAGGCAGATATGGCAAGGAAGATTGGTACGAGCGACGTAACGCTTGTCGTCAATGATCCGGAAACGGGAGAGCGTATAGTCAGAAATGCAGAAACAAATGCAGGTGATTTTTGCGCAGATGCCTGCAGGTTCGTTACAGGAGCAGAAATTGCAATTTGCAATGGTGGCGGTGTTCGGAGTGAAGTAAATAAAGGCGATTTGACTTATGGAGATATTATTAATCTTCATCCGTTTGCAAACACAGTCAGTGTAATGGAAGTGACAGGACAGATGATCCTGGATGCGCTTGAAATGGGTGCGCGTAAGCTTCCGGAAGAAAACGGTGGATTTTTGCAGGTGTCCGGAATGAAGTATAAAATAGATATGAATATACCTTCTTCTGTCAGCGTAGATGATACGGGAGCGTTTATTAGCGTTGATGGTACATACAGAGTGAAAGAGGTAACAATTGGAGGTAAATCGCTGGATACAGAAAAAACTTATATTCTTGCTGGAATTGACTATATTCTGCGTGATGGCGGAGACGGTATGACAATGTTTCAGAACGCAGAATATATTAATGAGTCGTTTGTACTGGACAGTGATGTTGTAATTGAGTACGTGACAAATGGTCTGAATGGCCATATTGGAAAAGATTATGCCGATCCCTACGGTGAGGGACGAATTATAGAACTTGATTAGGGAGGAACAAATGAAAAGCAGTACAAGATACTTCGAAAATAGAAATTGTGATTATTATCCGTGCCATGACGGAATTGATGAGATGAATTGTATTTTTTGTTTTTGCCCAATGTATCATATGAAGGATTGTCCTGGTAATCCTTCCTATATACAAACTGAAAAAAAAATATTGAAATCCTGTATGAAT
>CAZOHM010000020.1:0-48346 GCA_964579795.1 uncultured Lachnospiraceae bacterium
GCATCTATAATTCTTGGGAACATTTTGTAATCCAGTTGTTTCATCATTTTGACTTCGTTGGCTGCCAATATTTTTTCTTTTCCATTTTGAAGTTTAATTTGCTTGATTGCCCAGTTTTTTCCGATATGAATATCCATTGCCAGATATACATTTCCACTTCCGCCATTCCCAATATGGTTGACAATTCGATAGCGGTTTCCAAGAATTGTCCCCTGCCCAAGCACTGATATCACCTCTATTCTATTCTGTTGTTTCATAACATAAGTGATTATTCTGACGGAATCGTCTGATAAGTATTGTCATAGCTGTCGCGCCATAACAAAAGTAAAGATTCGATAAATTCTTTTGCTATAAATGTATCATAATATATACTTTTTTGTTTGTCAATAATGTTTTAAAAAAGAGAACAGATTTCTCTGTTCTCTTTTTTAACCACGGAATAGTCTTGCAATATCATTATACATGACAAAAACCATAAGTAACATCAATAGCGCAAGTCCGACAAAATGAACCATACCTTCCTTTTCCGGACTAATCGGTTTCCTTCGGATTGCTTCAATCAGTAAAAAAACAAGACGTCCACCATCCAGCGCAGGTAATGGAAGCAAATTCATCACACCGAGATTTGCAGACAAAAGCACTGCAATATCCAACATTGATAAGACAACTGCAGAAATGCCTCCCTGCTTTGCAGAATCAAAAACCTCTCCAACAGCAACTGTCATTCCTACCGGACCGCTCAGGTTGTCTGCCGATAATCTTCCTGTTACTAACATTGCGACACTTTTCACAGTAACCTTTATCCAATATTCCACATAATAAAAGCTGTACTGCAATGTTTTCAGTGCACTCCTGTTTTCCTCAAGTGCACCTCCTGAAAATCCAAACAGATATCGTCCCGCTTCTTCATTATACTGTGGCGTAATATCTACTTCATGTTTAGCGCCTGCTCGTTCATAAGTAAAGCGAACCTGTTCTCCCAAACTGAATTGTGTATTAAAAACGATTTCAGAAAACAAGTGAATATTCTCCCTGTCCATTCTAACAATTACATCACCCGACTTAAGACCTGCTTCAGCTGCCGGTCCATCTGGTGTCACATCCATAATTGCTGCAGTAGAATATCCTGTAGAACCAATAATAAATAATGATAAAAGAAAAGCCAGAATAAAATTAAATATAGGTCCTGCTGCAATCGTTGCAATACGTGCCCATACACTTGCCTTCAAAAAAGATCCCTCAGGCGGATTTTCTATATCTTCATCATCAAAAATACAGGCACCACCGCATGGAATCAGTTTAATACTGTATTTTGTTTCTTTTTTAGTAAACCCAACTAATGTTGGTCCAAAACCAATGCAAAATTCCTTAACAGCTATCCCATTTACTTTTGCAATCAGGAAATGTCCTGTTTCATGCGCAATCACTATGATGCAAAAAATCAAAACGGCTAAAACTATTTTCAAGCTACCACCTACTCTCAATAAAATCATATGTTTCCTTTTCGGCATCCAATATTTGGAATACACCAGGATTTTCTAATACTTTATGATGTTCCATTGATAGTGCAATTATGTCAGGAATATCCATAAAGCCTATTTCCCCTCTCAGGAATAAATTGACCGCCTTTTCATTTGCTGCATTCAAAACGGTAGGCATTGTACCACCTTTTGTTGCTGCCTCAAACGCAAGCTTTAATCCCGTAAATGTATCCATGTCGGGTGCTTCGAATGTCATCTGTGCAAGCTTATAAAAGTCAACTCGCTCAGCAGCCAGTGGTCTTCTTTCCGGATAAAACAAAGCATACTGAATTGGCAGCTTCATATCCGGCATTCCCAATTCTGCAATAATGGCACCATCCACATATTCTACCATAGAATGAATAATACTCTGCGGATGTACAACAACCTGAATCCTGTCAAGTTCCACTCCGAAAAGCCATCTTGCCTCCATGACCTCCAGTCCTTTATTTACAAGTGTAGCTGAATCAACCGTAATTTTCTTACCCATAGACCAATTAGGGTGTTTCAGAGCGTCTGCCACTGTCATCATCTTTAACTCTTCTACACTTTTATTACGAAACGGTCCACCGGATGCAGTCAATAAAATTTTACTTATTTTTTCCGGATTCTCGCCATTCAAAGACTGAAATATTGCACTGTGCTCACTATCAACAGGTAATATTGAAACATGATTTTTTTCGGCAAGCGGCATAATAATATGTCCGGCTGTCACTAGAGTTTCTTTATTTGCAAGAGCAATGTTCTTTCCGGCCTCTATCGCCGCAATCGTTGGACGTATTCCAATCATTCCCACCATCGCAGTTACAACCGTTTCCACCTCAGGATAAACAGCGGCTTCTAATAGCCCTTCCATACCTGCACATACCTTCACAGGAAGATCTGATACATTCTCTTTCAACTGCTGTGCTGCTTTTTCATCATAAATCACAGCAAACTTTGGCTCAAATTCTCTGATTTGCTTTTCTGCAAGTGAAATATTTGATCCTGCAGCTATGACTGAAACATGTAAATCTTTATTTGCGCGAACAATCTCCATTGTTTGTGTCCCAATAGAGCCTGTAGAACCCAATACTGCTATTTTCTTCATAGCAATAACTCCTCATGTATTGTATTTTATTGTATTACATCTATCTCATAAAAATGACTGCAAGAAAATATATCATTGGTGCAGTAAAAATCACACTGTCAAATCGATCAAGAACACCGCCATGACCTGGTATCAGCTTTCCATAATCTTTAATCTCATGATTACGTTTAATCGCAGATGCGGCCAAATCTCCTATCTGTGAAACCACAGCACCAACAGCACCAATAATAATGAAAATCAAGGTAATTGTCTGATCCGGAACCATCTTTTCCACAAGGAAATAGGCAAACCCAGCTGCAACAATCACAGCACCAGCAACTCCTCCTATAGAACCTTCAATTGATTTTTTAGGGCTGAGTACCGGTGCGAGCTTATGCCGTCCAAACAGCATCCCTGTGCAGTATGCGCATGTATCGCATATCCACGAGCCAATAAAAATCAGCCACACAATGTATTCTCCATGTTTTAAGCTTCTCGAAAGGAAAATAAAGGAGAGCATGACCGGAACATACATAAACCCAAAAAAAGCATTCATAATCTGCGATGCGTGATATTTAGGAAAGGGAAACACATATACCGCCATTAAGCAAACAAATACTATCACTATCACAAGCAGAAGATATCTCTCCGGTTGCTCAGCAAAATAACTCATCAGATAATACGAGACTGTTCCAAGTATTGTTACCGTTTCCAACAAATTCATACCTTTTTTTTCAGTTCTGATGCCTACCGCTCTGTTGAACTCAAAAAGACCAATCAAAGAAATTACAAATAGCTCTGCTGCTAAAACAGGACCGCCAATAATATTCACAATTATTGTCAGTACAAGAAGAACCATACTACTCGCAAGTCTTGTAAAAAACATATTATGCCTCCTCAATTCCTCCGTAACGTCTATTTCTGCTGTTATATGCTTCAATAGCTTTTATGAGCTCCTCTTTTGAGAAATCAGGCCAATGCACCTCGGCAAAATAAAATTCTGTGTATGCAAGCTGCCATAAAAGGAAATTCGAAATACGCTGTTCTCCGCTTGTCCTGATTAATAAATCAGGATTCGGTATTCCTGCTGTATCCAAATATTGTTCAAACAATTCTTTTGTAATAGGGTCATCAGAAATTTTCCCAGATTTTTTGTCTGCTTCAATACGATTCATAGCACGTAACATTTCATCCTGACTTCCGTAGTTTAATGCTACTTGAAAATGAAGTCCTGTATTATTTTTCGTTGCCTCTTCCAGCTCTGCAATTCTTTCCTGAAGATCTGGTTCCAAAGCACTTTTTTCACCAATCACCTTTACGCACATTTTATTCTTTTCGGCTGTTTTCAGGCACGTTTTCATATAGCTGCGTAAAAGTTTCATCAGAGCCTCTACTTCATCCTGTGGCCTTGACCAGTTTTCTGTAGAAAAAGCATATACAGTCAAATACTGCACACCCATTTTATATGCCTCTTCGCAAATCTTCTCCACATTTTTACTTCCCTGCACGTGTCCATAATTTCTTGGCATGCCTTTGCTCTTTGCCCATCTTCCATTCCCATCAAGAATGATGGCAATATGTTTTGGAACATTCATAAAATATCCTCCATATATATACCGAAAGGGACACGACGGGATTAATTCGTCTTGTCCCCAAAATATCCATTTATTAAACAGTCAGTATATCCTTTGATTTTTCTTCAATCATTTCATCAACCTGCTTAATATACTTATCTGTTGCTTTTTGCAGTTCTTCTTCTAGTTGTTTGATTTCATCCTCAGAAATATCTGACTTGGAAAGCTTTTTAAAGGAATCATTTCCATCTCTGCGAATATTTCTGATAGCGACTTTATCCGCCTCTCCCTTTTTCTTAACTTCTTTCACAAGATCTTTTCTGCGTTCTTCTGTCAGTTCCGGAAAAATCAATCGAATAACCTGACCATCATTTGTTGGATTGATTCCAAGATCAGACATCTGTATTGCTTTTTCAATTTCTTTCAGCAAGTTCTTTTCCCAAGGCTGAATCTGTATCATTCTTGGCTCAGGAATCGAAATATTACCAACCTGCTGTATCGGTGTCGGTGTTCCGTAATAATCCACCTTCAACTTATCCAGCACGTGTGGATTTGCACGTCCTGCCCTGATTGAAGAAAATTCCGATGCAAGATGTTCAATCGTTTTCTTCATTTTATTGTCAAACTCAATTAATCTTTCATTCATAAAATAATCCTCCCAAATAATTTATACTGTCACCTTTGTCCCATTAAACTTTCCATCAATTGTGTTAACAATGCTGTTTTCTTCATTTAGACTGAACACATACATTGGCATTTTGTTTTCCATAGCAAGAATAGAAGCGGTCAAATCCACTACCTGCAGCTTTTTATCAATTACTTCGTCAATTGATATTTCATCAAACTTCTTTGCATTTGGATTTGTCTTTGGATCACTGTCATACACACCATCAATTGCCTTTGCAAGTAGAATACCTTCTGCTTCAACCTCAACAGCACGCAATACGACACCTGTATCAGTCGAAAAATAAGGATGTCCCGTACCTCCTGCAAAAAAAACAACCATTCCCTTTGCAAAATACTTATTTGCACGATCCTTTGAAAAGAGCTTTGTGAATGAACCACATTCAAACGGTGTCAAAACATTAGTCATCAAGCCTACCGAACGAAATATTTCGGAGACATATATACAATTCATTACTGTAGCAAGCATTCCGATTTGATCTGCTTTAGTACGGTCAATGTTTTCACTTGTGCGTCCTCTCCAGAAGTTGCCACCGCCAATTACTATTCCAACCTCAATTTTCTTTTCCACAATTGCCTTGACCTGAAGTGCAACTCTTCTGACTGTTTCTTCATCAAAACCAGTTTTTTTATCCCCAGCAAGTGCCTCTCCGCTCAACTTTAACAATACTCTTTTCATACAGTTATCATCCTCATTTCATATCCATCAAATTATTCAGACTTCAGATTATTAACCTTTGCAGTTTTATCATCCTCATCAAAGAAGCTCAATGGGCTGACATCAGCGTAGCACTGTGAACACAGTCCTTCAATAACAGCACCATTATTGATTTGTATTGATTTAGACTTAATATTACCCATAATAATTGCTGTTGTATCAAGAATAACCGGTCCCTGTACGTCAATGTCACCCTTCACTGCACCAGCAAGTACAGCTGACATGGCTGAAATATTTCCTTTTACAACCGAACTCTGTCCAATCTTAACAGATCCGCTGCTGTGAATCTCTCCAACAATTTTTGCACCATCTGCAAACACTTCCTCAGCACTTGAATTTCCTTCAATGCTTCCAGTGATTTCAAGCTTACCCTTAATCTCAATATTACCAGATACATTTCCTTTAACTTCCAAAGAGCCTTCTGAAAGGATATCACCCTTTACAGACATTCCAGCAATAATTGTACCTATTTCCATCGTACCTGTTTCCATCTTTCTTTCCTCCATTGTTGTATTAATTGGTGCAGGTCTTTCTACCTGCTCATTTGCAAATACCGGTGTAACCTGAACTCTTTCTTCCTCTACCGGTTTTGAATCTGATACCAAACTTTCTGTTGCCGACTGCATGAGTGGAACTTCACTAGAATCAAATTCAGCTTCCTGTACAGAAGGTTCTTCCAACAATGCTTCCCGGGGCTGTTCCTCAACAGGCATCTCTATTGCCGGCTCCTCTTTCTCGAAAATTTCCGGCTCCGAAAAATCAATTTTTTCTTCAACAGGCTCTGCCTTTTTTTCCGGATGTTCAAAAGTTACAAACACCGGCTGTCTGACCTGTTTTTTTTCAATCGAATCCGGCTCCTCGTCTGGCTCGGATTTTGTCTCTGCGAACAAGTCGCTCATTACTGAATCTGGTACGGATACTTCCTTTTCAGGCATAAACTCCATAAACGATTCGTGTTCTTCATTAGAAGATGCTGCTTCCATATTATTTAACAAATCAGCAATATCACTCTTATCAAATACCGCATCTGATTCAGAAATCGTATCCACCATCTGTGGCTGATCATCCATGATATCTTCTGCTAGTGTAATAGGTTCTTCCGACTTTTCCTCCGGCAAAAGTTCATTTACAGCCTGAGACAGATCTTCTTTGAAATCTTTGAAAAAACTCATTATCTTTTCCTCCGTTTATTGTATATTTATATGCTGAATTGGCATAGTGTTTTCATCTATTGGAGCAATTTGAGCACCCATCTCAATCAATCGTTCAATAATCAATGGTAAAGCTTCAACTGTCGCATTCTTGTTTCCAAGATCATGCATCAGTATCATGGCTTCCTCATGATTCTGAATTCCATTCAGAGAATTCATTACAATCTGATCTCTGTCTGGTGCCGGTGTCGTCGCGTCTTCACTGGAAATATTCCAGTCATAGAACGTAATGCCTCTTTCTGCAAGTACATCCACATAAGTAGACATATCCAACTTTGCAACTTTATTACTGCTTCCACCCGGAAATCTGTATATTGTGGGCATAAATCCTGTCTCATCATAAATCAGTGACTGAATTTTAGACACATCATTAATAAACGAATCTCTCGATGCATAAATCTCATTATATTTATGCGAATAGGAATGCATCCCAAGCACATGACCTTCATCAATAATCCGCTTATACATTTTCTTCAGCTCTGGTTTATCCGTTGCTACAACAAAAAAATTACCCTTTACGCCATAACTGCCCAGAATATCTAAAATGTCATCCGTATGAATACTCGGACCATCATCAAAAGTCAAATAGACTTTCTTTGGCCAATCCTGGTTAGCAATAGTAGGATCTAATGTTGTATTTGCTGAAACACCTGCATCATTGATTGATACCGCGTTTGCCTCGAAATTATCGACAACCGGACTGTTTTCGTAACCTTCAGGCTCTTTTAATGTATTATCAGATACTGTCTCCGGTTCGTTTGTTATGTATGATTCCTTATTATCCTTTGTTCCGACTCTTGTTAACTGCATATCATTTTCTGCAGATACAGCAAGTATTGTTTCTTCTGTATCTGTAAGCTTCTGCAGCTGACCCTCCAATTTTTCAAGTCTGCAGAATAATAACACACATAGCAGTGTTGGAAAAAGAATTGCTGAAACAATCAGTCCAATAATTACCCTTTTTATCAGACGTACCCTGGCACTTCTATCTATACTCCCCGTACCATTAGGCCTTTGCATTATCATTTGTTCCTTCCATCATTAGTGATATCAAAACACACCTTTTATATTGTACCACATTTGCTATTCTTTAGAAAACATTTTTTTCTCATTTCAAAATTTTTTCACTTATGCTTCCATCTGCTGTTCATTGAAATAATCCAATGTGCGATCCTTCTTCATAACAATCAAAAGAATCACTGCAGCTATCAAAATTGGAAGTCCGCCTATAATACCCGTTATGCCAGGACCAATGAATGCATTTCCTCCATTATCTGTAAAATACACACCAGCTGACGCAAATCCATTTACCGCTCCATGGGCAATGATAGATGGAACACAGCTACCGGTTTTCATTGTAACAAAAGAAAAAACTATTCCTAGTACAATGCAGAATAAACACATCGCAGCAATTCCGGCAAATGGATATCCGAAATACTCTGTTCCATAATTATGACCAGCGATTGTAAGCGGCGCATGCCATAACCCCCAAATAACACCATTTATAAACAGCATAGGCACAAGGCTGAACTTTTTCGCCATTTTGGGAAGCAGATATCCTCTCCAGCCCCACTCTTCACCAAAACATGTAATGCAATTCAATATCGGTGCTATTAAAATAGAAGCAGCCATCTGACTGAGAATCGTTGTTCTAAGGGCAGCCCCATCTACTGTGCTCCCATTCTCTTTATATACAGAAACAAGATATCCCATATTCCAGTCAAACCTTTGTGGAAACAGCAAGAAATACAGACACATACCTGCCACAATAAGAACAGTCGGTCCACACCATGCCAGCAGGTAATATTTGGTAGTAGCTTTATTCCAATTCAGCTTTATGAAATGATTTTTAAATCCTTCTTTTGTAATCAGGCGCGTAAGAATCACTCCAACAGATGGCATAAACATCATAAAAGAGGTCAGCATCTGCGCATTTACGTTCGTAGAAATCCCTTTATTTCCTACCATTGGCCAAATAACACAAATCTCAACAACAAATGTAAGTAGAAATGTTATTCCAAGAAAAATCCATATTCTTTTACTATCCTTATCCATATTTATCCCTCTCTCTGACAGCAATAAGTTCATTAATATGCCAATACAACTACATATAGTAGCAAATTCTATTGATTACAGAATGATTATACACTATTATGTGATAATTGCATATCCTATAACAAAAATTTCTTTATCACATCTATTGCATTTTTTAACATTATCATATATACTGTCTGTAAACATATATGTCATTTTAGTGCTTATATGTGACTTATTAAAAAAAGTTATTGCATTATGTTTCGATTTGTGACATAATAAAGTTAGGATAAGTACATTTTTATGTTGAAATATTTATTACGAAAACGTTTACTATTTTCGAAAGGAGGATATGAATATGAAAAAGAAAGCTCTTGCTGGGCTTATTGCAATTGGTGTTCTTGCTGTTCCGATTTTAGGATATTTCTTATTGCCGAATGTTAGGACAGATATTCTGAATGAATCAGCATTCCGTTCCTCAGCTTCTATTTCCAGTGAGGATACCGTATATTTAGATGACGAAGCAATTGCCTTGGCAGATACATCAGGTGATACCACTTCTCTCAGAAGTGAAGCATTACGTGCTTACAATCTTGTAAATGAGCAACGTGAAGCTGCAGGTCTTTCTTCATTGACTTGGGATTCGAACCTCGAAACAACATCTTCGGTACGTGCAAAAGAATGTGCTTCTTCATTCTCACACACAAGGCCGAATGGAAGTGCTTGGTACACCGTAAACAGTGCTATTATGGGTGGTGAGAATTTAGCTTATGGTTTTAATGATGCCAGTTCTGCATTGAGTGCATGGATGAACAGTCCTACTCACAGAGAGAATGTTCTTTATCCTACATTTACAAAGATTGCAATTTCTGTATATGTAGCTGATAACGGTACATATTATTGGGCACAGGAATTTGGTTATTAAGCAAACATAAAAAGAACCAGATCGGAGAAAATCCGTCTGGTTCTTTTTTACTGTATCTTTTTACTGTATCATGGATAATCTGATAAAATATCCTTTCTCATGGTTACATACTGGACATTTTTCCGGAGGCGTGAACCCTTCAAATTGATATCCACAATTCAAACAAATCCACCCACATTTGACATCTGAAACAAAAAGCCTATTATTTTTCATTAAGTCTGCATACTCTCCAAATCTATTTCCATGATGTTTCTCAATTTCTGTAATCATATGAAATTTCTCCGCTATTTTGGGAAATCCTTCATCTTCTGCTATATTGCAAAAGCTCGGATATATATCATCACTTTCTTCATACTCATTATGTTGTGCCATTCCAAGAAGTTCTTCGATAGACTCTGAAATGTCTACCGGATATCCACCATTCACCTCTATTGTTTCACCTGCAAACTCCTTTAAAAAATCATAAAATATTTCTGCATGCTCTTTCTCTTGTCCAGCAGTAAATAGAAATACCCGCTCAATAACCGGCAATTTCTGTGTTTTTGCTTCAGCTGCCGCAAATGTATACCTGTTTCTTGCCTGACTTTCACCTGCAAACGCTCTCATCAGATTTAGTCTCGTTTCACTTGCTCTGAAATTCACCTTCAATATTGGCCTCCTACACTAATTAATGAACACTATAATACTATTAGTATAGACAGCTTTTCAATTTCTGATACAAAAGCTCAAATTAATGTCCCTTTTTCCCATTTGGTGGTGTCATTGTTCCATCTGGATGAGTCTTTGTTTCATCCGGTCGTGCAAATTCTTCCTCATCTACATCAAAGTCTCCCATTTTTTCTGATCTTTTTTCATCATTAAAATCCATCATGCCGGCAGCACCCATTCCTCTGCCATATAGTATTCCATCTAAAACTATTTCCTGTGTTTCTTCACCCAAATTAACTGTATATGTCCCGTTCTTCTCTATTTGAGGAATACTGATTACAATTGAGCTGTATTCCTTTGCAGGTGTAAATCTAAACAGCTCGTTTCCATCAGTATCAATTAACACAGCGGCTCCGTTCTGCATGGAATCAGCAAAAACAAGAATTGCACACTGAGTGGAATCCTCTGTGAAATTCATTGCCATACCACTGGAACCCGCAGCAGCAAATAATCCACCTGTTATTTCTGCAATACCAGTATAGTCAAGAGCCCCATCTTTGTCCAGTATTGGACCTGACACATAAGTTTCTCCACCGGAAATATGAATATTACCGTTCGAGTCAACTCCATCGCCACCTGCATCAATATTTATCACTCCACCTGTTATCAATATATTGTTGTTGTCATTTCCACCAACTGCGTTTAGTCCATCGTCTGATACAAAAACATTAATATCTCCATTATTAATACAAATTATGCTTCCTTCTATTCCTTCACATCCATTTATGATAGCAATAGTTCCTCCATCTATAGTTACCGATGTTTCCGCATGAATTCCGTCATCTGCGGCATTAATAGTCATTTCTCCATCTGAAATATATACAAACCCTTTTTCCGTATCCTCACTGTTATCACTATGGATTCCATCAGCGACAGCATTCAGTTCATAAACACCTGCAGCAATTCTCACACTATCCTTTCCTTCCAAAGTGTGGTTTCCTGCATTAACTGTATAGTTTCCACCTGTTACAATAAGATCATCCTTGGATGTTATTCCATTTCCTGTTTTTGAAGTAATCTCTAAGCTTCCCTCTCCATTTAGTGTTAAATCTGCTTTAGAGAAAATAACCGCATCTATATTATCTGCAGTAATATTCTTTTCTTCATTGACTTCTGTATATTCTCCATATGACGTAAGTTTACTACTTGATCCCTCAGGCATTGTAATAAACACTTTATCCGCACTTTTAACATATATCGGTGCACTGTCATTGCACTCTATCGTTACATTTGCAAGAATCAGTCTGACTTTTGCATTCTCATCAGCATTTACAATAATCTGTCCATTCTCCAGACTTCCAATGACCAGATAAGTTCCTTCTTTAGTAATGACAGCTGTTGAATCATTGATTTCTACTCCATCGCCTGCTTCTATTTTGCTGTCTGCAAGTACAATTTTTGTACATTCACTTTCTTCATAATCTGTTTCGTAATCTCGGTTTGTAAACATATCAGCCTCAACCACGGAATCCTGCGTTGTTGGTTCATCTTGTGTAATATCGCTCTTGGTTGATTCGTCCTGTTTTGTTTCTGCAAATGTACCCGAAGCAATGTTTTCTTTAACTTCAGTAGTGCTGCATCCAAGCAAAACACTGATTACTATAAATAAACAAAGTGCATCACTCCATCTATGTTTTCTTATTTTATTCATAGCCGGCTCCTCTCTTATAACTCTTCAGAAAGTGTTGTCTTCTTTGATAGTATTATTTCAAGATTACCATTACGACAACGCATCGCATCTATCATTTTCTTTTCTTCAGCTCCATTCTTAAGCGTGATGTCATAAGAAAGCTTATACAGACTTCCCATACTTGCTGTTCGCACAACAGACAAGTCCCACTTTGATGTGTATTGACTAAGTAAATCATCAAACGCTCCTGTATAATCTAAATCTTCTGGTATCGTTACTTTTAACAGTCGTTTCAAATCATCAGCCTCTCCAATTCGACTATTTGTATAGAGTAGCATAGCTAAACTTAGAAGAACGCAAAAAAGCACTGCGTACGCCAGATACCCCATACCTGTTGCCAGACCGGCAGCCATCGCAATAAAAATTGCGCTGATTTCTCTTGCGCTCCCCGGAGCAGACCTGAATCGGACAAGGCTGAATGTTCCAGCAACTGCCACACCCGCACCGAGATTTCCATTTACCATTATAATCACCATACATACTACAGCAGGCAAAATGGCCAATGAAATCAAAAAGCTTTTAGAATGTCTGCTTTTATACGCAAAAAGCAATGCCAGACATAATCCTATAACCAACGCCGTAATGACACATATCAGAAAAGAGCTGCATGTGACCTTATCACTCTTTTCATAAATTCCATCAAATATACTGCTAAGCAACATCTTCAGTCCCTCCATTTCTTTCTTTTACGTTTTTTGAACCTTTGTATTTTCCTGCTTTCGAAGCACCAAGCATTTGTGGAAGCAACATTTTCTGAAATGCACACCCATATTTTGAATAAGAAGTTTTATATATCTGATTCATGCTTAAGAAATTGCGAAGCCACTCTGGTATTCCCATTACTGTTTTGATTTCCAAAAGCACTTGATTTTCTGACAGTAACGATGTTCCGTATGCGCCTGACTTTAAATCCATATCATATGCACGCATTAAAATTTGATTATCAAATGTCATTCGAAAATTCTGATCCTCTATTCCTAAAAATGCTTCTCTATTATAAGAAATAAAAGCAGAGGGTTCCAGACTCTCATAAAAGCAAAGAAAATAATCAACTTCCTTCATAATCTGTGATTGAACAGATAAGCGAATGTGATGATTCAGATAGTTCTCTGCCATGCATTTTGACATATCTATTCGACGCTTGTATACAACTCCCTGATACTTCTTTTTTAATTCAACAAACACCGTTTGTTCTTCATTTACTATCCCATAACTTCGTACTCGAAGCTTTTCCTTATAACATGGATTTTCTATCGACCTTCTAATCAGGCGTTTATCCAATGTATCATAATATATATTATAGATTGTACTTTTTCCGAAAGTATCCGGCTTCATATACTGCTGCATGACATGATACAGTTCTCTTTGCTGCTGCGTCGTCAGCAGAAACTTGATCTCATAACGTTCAAATATGTTCTGATAATCCATTCACATCTTCTCCTTTCGTTCATTGATTTACGTAAAGTATACAAAAGATTTCTGAAATCAAGCTTAAAAACAAACATAATTAATCTAAGGATTTATGCTTTACGAAATTTCAAGTCTGTGGTATGTTTAATTGCGTATCATTGTTGAATTATAAGGAGAATGATTATGCTTGAGAGTTTTTTCGTTGTTGGACAGCAGGTGTTAATTTTATTCATATTAATTGCTATAGGATTTGCCGGCGGACACTTGAAAATAATTACTGAGAAAGGTGTATCCTGCATGACGAATATCATGCTGTATATTGTTACTCCCTGTGTTATTGTGAATGCCTTTCAAACAGACTTTAATCGTGATTTGTTTAGTGGTTTTGTTAAATCCTTTTTGGTTGCCATTGCCGCACACGTAATCTGCATCATCCTGAGTCGACTTCTAATACGCAGTAAAGATATTTCCAGAAAAAGTGTACTTCAATTTGGTGTTGTGTTTTCAAATTGCGGATTTATGTCTCTTCCATTGTTAGATGCTCTGCTGGGTCAAGAAGGACTATTTTATGGTGCTTCCTACATTGCAGTATTTAATTTGTTAGTGTGGTCATATGGCCTTTTATTGATGGATCAGACCCATCCTAAACTGTCTATTAAAAAATTATTTTTTAATCCCGGAACTCTTCCTGTAATTATAGGACTTCTGTTTTTCTTTTGTTCGTTTAAGCTTCCGACGATTGTTGGAGCTCCGGTATCCTATCTTGCAAGCCTGAATACACCTGTCCCAATGCTTATTATTGGCTACTACATTTCCAACTTAAAGCTTTCCGGTCTGTTTAAAGGTGCTGATGAATTTATGATGCTTTTTCTGCGTCTGATTGCCTGTCCGTTAATACTATTACTATTGCTTTACTCCATCGGCTTTCGAGGAACACTGTTAGTTTCTTCCATTGTTTCAGCAAGTGCTCCTGTCGCAGCCTCTTCAACAATGTTTTCAATTAAATTTCATGCAGATGCCGAGCTTTCAGCTGGTACTGTTGCTGTTTCGACACTGCTATCCATCATTACAATCACTCTGATTGTAGGTCTGGCTCAATATTTGGCTTACCCTGTCTAAAGAAACGGAGTTTATAACAAAAAAGCAGCTATCCTTCATATTGAAGTAGCTGCTTTTTTTGCATTTTCAAGTCTAATATAAAATTCTTTATAAAAATCATCTGTCTCATATGCCTTTACATAAAACTCATTGAGTAAATACATATTGTACCGGCGTTTTTGTTCATCTTCCATATCCTTCATCCATTCAATGACATGTTTCAGAAAATAATGCCATTCTGTAATGTATTGTTCATATGCCTTTATATTTGGAAGACCAATCCACTTTTGTACCTTAATCTTTGTCTTTACCGTCTTTTTACATTCATATATTTGTAAAAAATACTGGAACTGCTTATTTTCATAAATTCTTCCAAGAGGAAACATTCTGCAAAAGCCCGGTCGTGCATCATGAATACTGCAGCGTCCCTCTTCGTTTAAATAAGAACATTGATCATTATTTTCCTGCATTTTGATATTAGGTTGAATAATTCCTTCTACAACATGTAATTCAAGGCTCTTTTCCAACAGCTGCATGAAACTTACTTTCTTTTTTTGTGTAAGCCGATAAACATCCATAGGATCCAAAATAATAGAGTTTCCCATTCCATGACAACAAGCAGAGCAGCCTTCACAATCATTACACCCCACCTTTACCATATCATTTGCATGATATAACTTTCCATCAGACATTTCGGACAGATCAATTTCTCTTTCCATCAGCCTTTTTCCTTTACACTGACTCCAATACCAATTGCATCAGGTCCAACATGGCTTCCAATGCTTAATGACAATGCATTATAGTAAACTTCGATTTCTGGAAATGCTTCCTGAACAGAATGCGTCCATTCTTCAGCATCCGACTCCTTTAAAAATGTACCGGCAGTTCCAATAATCAGCTGTTCACTCTTTACATCCGAAAATCTCGTTTCAATATCATGATGTATTGCCTCAATTATTTTTGTTTCACACTTTTTCATTCCACGTACTTTGGCAAATGCATCCAGCTTTCCACCCTGTATTGTCAAGAGTGGCTTAATATTCAAAACCGTTCCCAGTGCCGCACCTGCTGCAGTTACTCTTCCGCTTTTCTTAAGAAATTCCAGTGTGTTTACAGCAATATAAATGCTGGAACGATATGCATTTTCCTCTAATCTGTGCTTAATCTCAGAAGCATTCATACCACTCTCTGCAAGAAGCTTTGCATCTAACACAGACTGTCGCTGTGTAACAGATATCCTGTGATTATCAACAACTTCAATTCGTCCATTATAATCTTGAGAAAGTCCAAGTGCGCTTTCACAAGAATTACTTAACCCACTTGACATGGGAACATATACAATCTCATCATATCCCTTTTCAAATATTTCATCCCACATTTCGAGCACATCACCAGGTGACGGCTGAGATGTTGTCACATTTTTTCCTGATGACAGACTACTGTAAAACAGTTCCTGTGTCAGATTCAACCCTTCAAAAAAATTCTCACCATCAATAATTACTGGCATACGCATTCTGAAGATTCCGAATCGTTCAGCCTCTGCAGCGCTTATTCCGCTGTTGCCATCTGTCATAATTGCAGTTTTCATTAATATTTATTTCTCCTCTCGACATAAAGCCACTCTTCAGGCTGTCCAATGTTAATCAGACCGTCTCTTTGTTAATCGATACGCTCTCCGCCCCAGAAAAACAATGCAACTGTCCCCGGACCGGTATGACTTCCAATCGTCGTACCAATAGAATTTATTTCTACTTTTCCATTTATTTTTTTAAATTTACTTTCAACCAAATCAGCAACTGCTCTCGCATCCTCATAGCAGGCAGACTGTGAAATATAGCATTTTCCAGAATAATCCAATCCATCAACTGCGTTTTCTTCCATCTTTTCTACAATAGCCTGTATTACTTTTCTTTTTGTTCTAATCTTAAAGCGTGGAATCAGGCGTCCAAGATTATCCATATTCAACAGTGGACAAATACTTAACATATTTCCAAAAAAACCTGCTGTTTTTGAAACACGACCGCCCTTAATATAAAAGGTAAGATCTGATGAAAAAAACCAATGATGAAGCTCCAGCTTATGCTCCTGCGTCCACTTAAAAATAGACTCCAAATCCATCCCGTCATCTCTTAAATCTGCCAGCTTATCCATAATCAGACCATATCCTGAGGAAGCACCCAGTGAATCAACAACAAGAATCTTTCTATCTGTATATTTTTCTTCAAGATTATCTCTGGCAATCATTGCAGAATTAATGGATCCTGAAATTCCACTCGATAGACATACGTGCAAAATGTCCTTTCCTTCTTTCAAAAAGCCTTCAAAGTATGTCTCATACTCATCTGCATTTACCTGCGATGTTTTTGTTTCGGCACCCTGTTCCATCGCTTTATAGAACTCATCAAATGGCATTGATTTTCCCAAATCATCCTCATATGACTTACCATCAAGTTCATAATGAAAACATATATAGGAAATTGCCCTCTCTTTCATATGCTCAGCTGATAAATCTGCTGTTGAACAGCAACTCAATACATAATCACCCATTATTTTTCCATCCTTTCTCTGTAAAAGTTTATCATTAAACATACAAAAACACAAGTCAATCACTTTTGCTGTACATGCTGTCGTAATCCACGCCAAGAAAAGTTATTGTCTTGTTGTAATAATCTCAGCTATAGATTCAAAATCTGCTCCCTCTGGAATCTTATGTATACCCGCACAAATTTTACTGTCATAACCATTCTGACACAGATACTTATCAAAATCCTCTGCGTTGTCAATCAAGCCACCTTTTTTCAACAGCAGACTAACAGATGAGGAACTGCTTCCATTCGCTATCTCCAACTGAAAAGAACCTGTATTCTCGCTTTCTACATCACTTGTCTGATTTTTTTGTCCTGTCAAATCAATGGATGTATTATCTGCCTTTGGCGAACTGGTTACATCTTCCGTTTTACTATCCAAATTAGGTTTTTCAGTACCCTGATTGAATGCTTCTTTATCAGGAGCGCTTGTTTTATTATCGGAATTAACTGCATCCTTTTCAGAGTCTTCCGTTTTACTATCAGTGGATTTACTATCAGTGGCTTTATGTGAGTCAGTTGCCAGTAATACGTTATCCTTTTTTACCATTCCAAGTAATTCTGCCCGAGCTATAATCTCTGCGTCAGTCATGGTCTGGCGTCGTCCGCCAGAAAGTCCCATCAACAATGCTGTAACAACAATTCCAATTCCAAGACCTCTTAAATAGATACTTAATTTCATCTGTTCTACCTCTTATATAAATCAATTACAAGCTGTACTTCTCCAACACCTAAGCCTAGCGTTCTTGCAATTTCAACAGTATTTTTACCCTGACGACATAGCTCCAATATTTTGTCGTTATTATTGCTGCTTCTGACATCAGACTGGCTCACAAGCTCTTCCTGTGCAGATTGTTCAAACACACTCTGTGCAATCTTTTGCTGAAACATCTGTGCTGCAGAAAGCTTTTCCGATTCACCCCTTGATTTTTCATTTGAAGCTTTCGAAAGTCTCTCAATTCCAGACTGATTCTTCACCACGTTATCAGTATTAAATTTGGCTTGCTCAGATTTAGACAACGTCATTGGCTGAATATCCGTATTCTGCGTAATACTCTGCACAGAAGGTTTCTGCTCGGCCTTCATATCAATAATCAAGGTTCCATTCTGATTCTGCTGTCCCATACTATGCACAAAAGTATTCGCTTTATCTGTCCCCACTGATTTATTTCTGGAAACAGAAATAACATTCAGATTTTTTCTAAGTATTTCTGTTGTTGTTTGTGCTGTCTCCGAAACCGTTTCCACTTCTTTCGCTGTTGCCTCGGCTTTTCGCATAATGTTTTTCAAGTCGACTTGTTTATCACTCAGCATATCATATAAAAACATCACTTCTTTATGGCTCTTATTGATTTCTTCCATAATTGTATCAGAATACTCATTCACTGCCATAATTTTTTCATTGGAAATTTTTTCAAGTGAGCGTTCTGTTTTTTGCACAGCATACTCAACAGTCTCATTTGTTGCTTCATTTACACGAAGCTTCATACTGTCAAGTTCCTTCTCCATTATTCTTCTGACTTCTTCTTTTTCTTTTTCCTTTTCCTTCGGACTCTTTGCTGGCGTTCGATTTGGAAGTAAAAAGCTGATTACAAAAATAATCACTCCTAATAAAAGGAGTGCTATTTCCATAGGGGTCATATGTGTATTCTCCTCTATTATATTTTAATATCAAACCCATGCATGCTCTTGGCAACTACCTTCTCTCCCGGTTCCTGAGACTTTTTCTTGACATTCTTGCGCAAATTGAAGTATTCATTTTTTCCCTTCTCTTTGGCATCATGGCGCGTATTTGATTTATCACTATTATCCGCTTCACGTACGGTCCTAAGATTTTGCTCCTGTTTTTGTTCAAGCTTATTATGAAAATTCAAATTATCAAATTCACTTCTGGTTTCTTCATTCTGACGTATTGTAGAAATATCCTGTGTTCTTGAAATCATTCCATTCGTTTCAATAGGACTAATCATAATACACCCTCCCAACTAAAGCCTGTGTTAAAATCCTTTTATACGCACATCTGCTCCCTCTTTTACAAGGCGGCTATGTTGAATTGTATTCGTAACATTCAACACTGCTTCGCTAATAGTAATCTTTGTTCCCGGGTAAATAAACTCAGATACTTTTACTATTGATTCTGTTTTTAATACGTCTGCAGAACTACTCCAATTATCAATCTCAGACATCTTCTGTTCAAGTTCCGGTCTTAATTTACTATATTGATCTGACAACTGTTTAAAATATCGAATCTGCTCTGGTGTAAGCTTGTCTCCCCGCTTTATTCTTGTTTTCACGGTTTGCAGTATTGGCTCAATCTGGGCAATCTCTTTCTTAATTGTAGTAACCTCCTGTTGAAGTGCATTCAATTGGTTCTTAACAGATGGATCTACACCAACTTCAATTTCCGTATCAGCTCCCATTGATGAGCCAATTACTCTTGCGCTGACGGTACCAAGTGAACGTATGGATCCTCCTGTAATAAAGCCCTTTTTACCTGTCACCTCAACATCTCCAGTTGCAGTAACATTACTATGTAAAATTGCTTCTGCATGTACATATCCACCTGCCGATATGGAAGCGTTTTCAATAAATTTTGCTACTATATTTCCATCTGCCTGTAACTTTCCGCGACCCATGCCATTCATTCCACTGGTAATGATAATATCTCCCTGTGCCTGTATTAATGCACCTTCGACTATACCGCGCACTTCTACATTGCCTTCTGCATGTACACTAAAGCCAGCCTTGACATTTCCCATTACAACAACATTTCCATTGTAATCAATATTACCGGTTGATGTATCTACATCAGTCACCTCATAAACATCTGTTACAAAGACCTTATCATCCGTCAATGTCACATGTCCGTTTACTTGTGAAATCAAAGCAAGACCATCTGGTGAAAGTTCAATATTTCTTCCAAACTTCAGAATTAACTTTCTAACATCTTTTGGTGAAATATTTTCTCCTAAAACATTCTGCCCAGGTACTCCAGGCTGTTCCGGTGTCAATCTGGCAAGTTCCTGTCCAATTGTACACTTACTGATAATGTTCAGATTATAAAAATCAACTGTTCCATCACTGTTTAATGAAGGTTTTGTATTAGGATTTGTATTAAAGAAATATTCAATTGATGCATCCGTCCCCTGCACAACAGGTTTTCCTTTTGCAATTACATAATCTGTACAATAATGCTTATTTGATAAATAAGCCGATATAACATTCTCGTCTATTCCTACCTGTACTCCTTTAAATTTTAAACTGGCAACTATCTCATCTTTTGTTAAAGATGCTCCTAAATTTGAACAAGGATAAAACCTGGCAGTTGCCATCATCTTATCTGCAGAAATATTAATAATAAATGTTTCTGCCTCCGGTAAGCCTTTTTCATTTTTGATTTTTACACTTGTTGGTCCTGTTAAATTCATTAACGCCTTGTTTAGCGTAATAACATCTACTGTATAATTTTTCGATGCCAAATAGGTTCTTATTTCTTCCAAAGAAACCGGCTCTCCATCACCAACTTGTGGAAACAGTTCAATATATGTTCCATCATCTTCCATATGTAATTTAAAATATCCATTTGTTGCGCCCATAATACCCCCATTAACTTAATGTTCCAATAACCCCATATATTTTCCCATTTTTGTTTTCATTTTTTGTAATCCCTTAGTATGAAGCTGTGATATTCGTGATTCTGAAACCTCCAAAATATTACTGATTTCCTTCAAAGTTAAATCTTCATAATAATATAGCAGGATTACTTTTCTTTCTTTTTCTGTAAGCTGCTCCAGTGCCTCTGACAGCACCTTCTTTAGTTCTTCTTTTTCTATGACTTCTTCAGGACGCTCAATCTTCGAAGAGATTCCCTTACTGTCAGCAACATCACTTCCCTGCTCCACAAACTCATCCAGAGAAACTAAATTTGTCACCTTCATTTGTGACTGCCAGTCATCATACTCGCTTGAGCTGATTCCAAGTTTCTCGGCAATTTGTTCATCTGTAGCAGATTTTCCTGTAGTAAGTTCAATCTCCTTTATCACCGTCGCGATTTTCTTCTGACGCTGACGTACAGTACGTGGAATCCAGTCCATCTTTCTAATCTGATCTAAAATAGCTCCACGAATTCGCAGGCTTGCATAAGTCTCGAACTTTACTGCCTTCATGGAATCAAATTTATCAATAGCGTCAATTAATCCAAAAATTCCATAGCTGACAAGATCATCATATTCTACATTATATCCAAGATACATAGATAACCGTCCTGCGACCAATTTTACGAGTGGTGCATACTCTAATATGATTTTTTCTCGTAATTCAGGAGTCGGATTATTTGCATATTCGGCCCACATTTTTAGTTTTGCAGTATCTTCCATGTTCCCCTCCAACTACAATCAAACCCCTTCGTTATTTTCAGCCTCCTGCTTTTCTGTCTCTTCAGACTCCTCACTTTCTACCTGTTTTTCAACAACTTCCCCTTCGTCGTTTACAGCATTTTCATCAGGCATACGAAAAGAATCAAATATTTTTTTAACTATAACACCTATTACAAGAAAAACAAGCAGCACCCCAAATAAGACCGTCAGCATATCTTTCAAATTGTAATGATTCAGGTATGTTACAATACAAACCACTGCACCGGCAAGCAGCATAATCAATGCCGGAATTTTTTTTGTATTCATTCTGATTCCCAGCCTTATCCCTTGTTGTTTAAATCGTCTTAATATCCCGTCCTACTGCTTTAATAATAAAGTTTCCGGTTTCGGGATAAAATTCAACAGTACGTCCATAATTTGCCCCAGTATCCTGAGCCAGAATCGGAATTCTCATTTCTTTAAGAATTTTAATAACTGCCTCTACATTTCGTTCACCAACTGCAACAAGCTCTGATTTATTCTGAAACGCAAACATCTGCGCACCACCAGCAATTTTTGCAACCAGTCTCGAACGAACGCCGCCTGCCTGTACAATAATTCTGACAAGCTCCGCGACACCCGTATCTGCAAACTTTGGAATATGTGAATTGTTTTGAATTTTAGTACTGTCTGGCAGCATGATATGTGCCAGTCCACCAATTTTACTATTGGGGTCTCTGATTGCGATTCCAACACAAGAACCTAAGCCCAAAGTCGTAATTGCATCTGGGCTCTTACATAATTTCAGATCCGCCATTCCCACTTTTATCATTTCGCTCATATTGTCCGCCCATAGCTTACATCCCAAGGGATGTTAGAATTTTGTCATAAGATTCCAAATCAGGTACAAGAATAAAGTATCCGTCAAGCTTTACATCATCAGAAAACGCTGTCTGAATCAGCAGAATTTTATCACCCAATGTTCCAAACTCTATCGCCGGTACACTTAGAATTGCTCCCAGCATATCCACACTGATATCCGGTACTGAAGAAATGATTTTTAAATTGGTTAACATTGACAACGATGATAAATAGGATCCCGTTATTATATTTCCAATCTCCTTCAACGCCGATACTTCCATTTCTGAAAAAGCACCTGTTCCAATCTCTGGAGCGCCCATCAGTTTTGCAATTAGTGTTCTTGCAGACTTTTCTTCCAGTAAGAACATGATACTGCCGGAAATATCACCTTCGACTACCTGATAAATACCGGTCATGATCTGTTCTTCTCCACCCATTGCTTCGCCGACTTCAGAGAACTCCAGTAAAGCAACTTTCGGAACCTTCATATCCAGTTTTGTATCAAGCATCTGTGCTAATGCAGTTGTGGCATTTCCCGCTCCTATGTTTCCAATTTCTTTCAGGACATCAAAATATGCCCCTTCCATATTGTCTAAATCTACTTTTGCCATACATTCTACCTCATTATACTATTTCTTTATCTGATATGACTGTGTTCAACTCCAATAACGAAATCAGATTCTCACCACATTTTCCAATACCATTAATATATGAAGTATCATTTGCTTTGGAATTTCTAACTGTTGTTTCTATACTGCTCTCATCAAGCGTCACAACCTCCTTTACCTCATCAACAACGATTCCTATTGGAGCATTTGGTTCAAGCTTAATAATAATAATTCTCGTCTTATTTGTTGTTTCATCCGCATCAAGATTCATTTTAAGACGAAGGCTCATAACAGGTACAACCTCACCTCTTAAATTAATTACGCCTTTAAAATATGGCTGTACTTTTGGTACTCGTGTTATCTTCTGCATACGAACAATATTTTCAACATACTTTATGTCGATACCATACTGCTCCTCGCCAATTTTAATTACAATATATTGAGTTGTTTCATAATCTGTAACTGTTCCTAAAGCATCCATTTTTATACCCCCTCTATATCAATACATTGGCATCAAGAATCAATGCGACTTCACCATCGCCAAGAATCGTTGCGCCACTAATCAAACGGCTTGAACTGTTAATATATTTACCAAGTGACTTGATAACAATTTCCTGCTGTCCAATCAATTCGTCAACAACCAGACCCGCAAGAGCATCTGCCTTCTTTACAATGACAACAACCATACTTTCCGAAGGGTTCTTAGTAGACTCCACACCAAGTATCGAATGAAGACGAACAAGTGGTATTACACTTCCACGCAGATTAATTACTTCTCTGGCCTCAACATACTTCACATCCTCTTCAGCAATATCTTCTATTGTCTGTATGGAGCCTAGAGAAATTGCATACTTTTCTCCACCAACAACAACCATCAAAGCTTGAATGATTGCAAGGGTAAGCGGAAGTCTTATAGAAAATGTAGATCCAACACCAAGCTTTGTCTTTACACTGACATCTCCACCAAGAGCTTCAATTTTCGATTTAACAACATCAAGACCAACTCCTCGTCCTGAAACATCAGAAACAACTTTGGCAGTAGAAAAGCTTGGAAGGAACAATAAATCAATAATATCTTTATCTGACATATTCTCTGCCTGTTCAGCAGATATTGTTCCACGTTCTATTGCTTTCTTCTTAACACCTTCTACATCAATTCCATTACCATCATCGCGAACTTCAATTACAACATTATTACCATCCTGATATGCATCAAGGAAAATAGAACCAACTTCCTCTTTGCCACGAGCACGTCTGACATCATTAGCTTCCAACCCATGATCCGCTGAATTTCTCAACAAATGCATAAGAGGATCACCAATTTCATCAACAACTGTACGATCAAGCTCTGTTTCCTCACCGGACATGAATAATTCCATCTTCTTGTTCAGTTTTTTAGATAAATCACGAATCATTCTTGGGAACTTATTCACAACGCTCTCAATAGGAACCATTCTTACTTTCATCACAGACTCGTGAAGATTTGTCGTAACGCTCTCAAGATATTCAATCTGTTCATTAAAATTAGCATTTACGCCGTCTCCTGTACTAAAAGAGACAAGACTGTTCTTGGCAATAATCAACTCACTGACAAGATTCATCAGAATATCCAATTTTTCAATATCAACTCTGACCGTTCTGTTTACTACAGGTTTTCCTGTAGTTGCCTTCTTTGCAGCACCCTGAGTAGCGGGTGGTGTTGATTTGCTCTCTTCAGTTTTTGCTTTCTTTGTTGCTTCTTTTGCTGCCTCTGCTGCAGCTTCTACAGCATCAGCTGCATCCTCATCCAAAGCAACCAGTTTAGGATCATCTGCCATTATTTCTTTTCCTACAGCTCTATCAATTTCGGAAACCCCCATAATTGCAGTCTTAACACCATCAAATGATTCAGCTGTTATTATAAATATACTGAACTCATATTCAAATTTTTCGTCCTCAATATCCTGTACCGTTGGCTTGGAAACAATTATTTCTCCAATTTCCTCAAGGGCCTTAAATACAAGAAATGCACGTGCTGCCTTTAATATACAGGTCTCCTGAACAAACACAGTAACACCATAAACATGCAATCCCTTACCGATAGCTTCACGCATAACATGTTTTTCTGGCTCATGCAATATAACATCACACCATTTATTATCTCCTGACGTAGAAGCTGTTTCTGTTTCCACGACTGCCTTTTCAGGTTCTTTCTTAGGCTCTGGAGCTTTTCCTCCATTTAGACCCTCTTCAAGAATAGCCTGTAATGCCTTGATAATAGGTTCATTATCATTTGTTCCTTCATCCTGTGTTTCCTGAATTTGATTTTTGTACGCTTCCAAAGCATCCAAAGCCTGAAAAAGGACATCAATCAAATGACCATTTACCTTCATTTTTCCATTACGTACTTCTGAAAAAACATTTTCCATATCATGTGTTAATGTCTGCATTCTTTTATAGCCCATCGTGCCTGCCATACCTTTTAAAGAATGTGCTGCACGAAAAATTTCATTAATTGTATCTTCATTTTCCGGCTCATTCTCCAAAATCATCAGCTGATCACTCAGACTCTGTAAATGCTCATTCGTTTCATCAAGAAAAATTTCCAAATATTGGCTTACGTCCATATCATTATACCCCCACGTTCTTCATAATGTAATCCGCAACCTTTTCCAGCGGAACAACTTCATTGACAAGTCC
Source organism: uncultured Lachnospiraceae bacterium (assembly GCA_964579795.1). Classification (GTDB taxonomy): domain Bacteria; phylum Bacillota; class Clostridia; order Lachnospirales; family Lachnospiraceae; genus JAEYFP01. The sequence goes on from CAZOHM010000020.1 coordinate 25,730, forward strand.
GGACATTGCTATGCTTTTTGGCATTCCATACACGGTACAGGTCATTTCATCCTGTGCAATCACATGTATCTTTTTCTTTTTTTCAAGTGCGGTAATTCCTGCCGTACCGTCGCTTCCCATTCCTGTCAAAACTACGCAGATCACTTCATCGTATGTTGTATCGCAAAGAGACTCGAACATATAATTTGCACACGGCTTTACACCTTCTCGAGACGGTTCATCTGTACACTTTACGAAATACCCTGTCTCTTTTTTTTCGACCTTCAGATGGTTTCCACCAGGAGCAACATAAACATGTCCATTCTTAATTGGCTCTCCGGGCTTTGCTTCTGTCACCTCTACCTCGCTCAGTTCGTTTAAACGTTCTGCCAATGATTGTGTAAAGCCCTTTGGCATGTGCTGAACAAGTAAAATCGGTGCCTTAATATCTTTTGAAAGTCTCGGAATCACATCCTGCAAAGCTTTCGGGCCACCAGTAGAACTGGCTATTGCAACTATTTTATGTCCCCTAACCGGTACACTTGGTCTATAGACTGTTTTTTCAGCTGCTTCGGACTTTGCAGACGTCATACCAACCTGCGTATGAAAATTCACATCATACCTTGTAGTAAAGGTTGGCTTTTTTTCATCATGCAGCTGTTTATCAGCTACATGAACCGTCCTTGTCACTGAACCTGCATTTGCTACGATATCCAGCAGTTGCAGAAAACGGTCTCTAAACCCGCTCAATCTGGCATTTGCAACATTTTCTGGTTTTTTGATAAAGTCAATTGCGCCAAGTTCCAATGCTGTTAATGTTTCTTTGGCACCCTCTGCTGTCGTTGTGCTGGCCATTAATACATTTGCATGTACTTTACTTGCCTGCATTTCTCTCAGCATTTCAAGTCCTGTCATTCTTGGCATATATACATCCAGAACAACTGCATCATATGACCTGGATACAATCAGCTTAAATCCTTCCACACCATCTTTTGCCATATCAACAACTTCGAATCTGTCATCTGAGTTAATTATATCACACAGCACCCTTCTCATGAGTGCAGAGTCATCAACGATCAATATTTTTTTCTTCATTTAATCAGCCCTTTTCTCTACGGCGAATTTTTCTCTCTTCTTCAAAGATATACTTGATAATGCTTTCTCTGTCATCATTCATTATATTTACGAATTGAATTCTATGCTCATATTCATCGTCTCTGTTCTCCAGACGCTCTGAAAGCAAAACTTTACCAACTAACTTATATTCAGTCAGCTTTCCATTGACATATAAAGAAAAAACAAACATGATGCTTGAATTCTTAGCATATCTCGTTCTGGAAATAAAACGTGCACCTCCACCACTGATATCAACCATAATACCATCATTAAACGTAATATCTGTATCGAGGAAACGCACCCTCTCACTCAAGCTACTGACATCACCATCAGTTATTTCTCTGCATTTCATATCGAGTACACAATTTAACCTATAATATTCTCGACGCTGATAACGCATGATATCAGTGGTAAGCTCCATTAACAAAATAAACAGGTTGTCTGTTTTATATCGATCTATAACTCTTGCCAGACACTGATACAATCCACTTTTTGTATAAAAACAGAGATTATACTCTCCATCAACAGGAAGCAGAATAACTTTCCCCTGTTCCATTGGCATTGCAATCTTAACCTGATCTTCAGATACAATATCATACAGAACACTACGATAATTCTTTCTTTCCTGAGAAACTCCTTCATCATTCAGTCCCTCAATTGTCTCCAGTTCCAATTTATCTCCCACATTTACAAATTTTGATAACATATACCCACTCCTTATTTTGAAATTTGTCTGTACATTTTACTCGAATATTTTTCCATGAACAATATTAGCGAAAAATCCGGCCATTCCACGTTTTCTCATTACCTGATCCGTGTTATTGTTCATTAATTTCAGTGCAATATCTTCAAACGCCTGTGCCGACTTTGCATTCGGATTTTGAATGGAAATAGGCATCTGCTGCATGACTGCTTTCATAAGCTGTGAATCCTGTGGAACTGCCCCAATAAATGATATTGGAATTTTAAGATATCTGCTGACAACTGCATTTAATTTGCTAAACAGAAGACGTCCTTCATCTATGCTGTCAACTTTATTTGTGATTACTTTAATTTGTGTCATTTCACGATTAAACCGTTCATGCCGGTTTAATGCTTTTAACAATGAATAGGAATCGGTAATTGATGTTGGCTCTGGCGTAGTCACAAGCAATACTTCCCCACTTGCAACAAGAAATTCAATCACCGCATCCGATATTCCAGCTCCCGTATCAATAATAATCACATCTGCAAGACTGTCCAGTTCTGTCAGATTTTGTATCAGATAGTTTATATAATCCTTACCCAAGTTAGATAATCCCGCTATTCCTGAGCCTCCTGAAATAAACCCGATATCCATTGGTCCCATTGTAATAATATCTTTAATATTTTTCCCCTGATAGATAAGGTCACTCAGGTTATTCTTCGGTACAGCACCAAACATGACTTCAATATTCGCCAAGCCAAAATCTGCATCAAAAATGATAACACGCTGTCCTCTTTTTCGCATTTGCACTGCAAGATTTATGGAAACATTTGATTTTCCCACTCCGCCTTTGCCGCTCGTGACAGTAATAACACGGGCTGCTGGTCGCTGAATCTGAGCACTTTTTTTAATAATATTTCTTAACTGTTCAGCCTGATCCATAGTTATTTGCCTCCTAACAACTGCTTTACGGTACTCTGTGGACTAAATTGCTCAATATCATCTGGAACATTCTGTCCACATGTAACATAAGACATGTCTGCACCGGTATGCATTTTTAGATTGAACAGATTACCAAGTGTCGTTGTTTCATCCAGCTTTGTAAAAATCAGCTTATAACCTATTAACGAGGAATAGGCATCTGTAATACTAATCAGATCCCTGTACTTCGTAGTTGCACTGACAACCAGATATATTTCCTTCTCGATTTTTTCATCCACTGCATTGATAAATTGATTCATACTGTCTTTCTGTGTCTCATTACTATGCGAATGTCCCGCAGTATCAATCAAAATATAGTCATAAGATGCAAAATCTTTCATTGCTGCAGTAACTTCATCTGCAGAATAGATTACACGAAACGGAGCATCTAATATACTTGCATATGTACGAAGCTGCTCAGCTGCTGCTATTCGATAAGTATCTGTCGTCAACAGGGCAACTTTCTTTTTATCGTTCACATTCAGACGTGATGCAATTTTTGCAATCGTTGTTGTCTTTCCAACACCAGTCGGTCCAATAAAAAAAATCACCTTTGCACCTTTCTTGGCGGCTGATATCATCTTTGGCTGTCCAAATTTTAAAATCATTTTCTGATAGATGTTTCCAAGAATAAAATCAATAGAAGCATTTGGTTTTTGAATCTTTTCCATCTCATCGATTAGTTCATTGGCATATTTTTCAGAAACCTCATTTTCAATCATCGTATTATAAATCAATTTTAAGAAAGCAACATTCTTATCTTCATCTTCCTTGAAATCCTCGCCCTCTTCTTCTTTGCTAAGTTGTTTTTCAATCAGTGAATGCAGACTTTCCAGTTTCTCTTCCAGAACCTTTTCTGTCCTGTTATCTTCTAGAAGACTGCGCTTCTCCTTTGCTCCAAGCTCCGGAATAATTGATGGATTAATCTGAGCAACCTTCGGTACTGTTTTATCAGGTTTCTCTTCTAAAGCAGCTGTCACTTCAACAAGAGGTTTTTTCATAAAAAACAAAAACCCTCTTTTTTTCATGTTTTTCACGTTCATAATTACCACGCTCTGACCAAGTTCCTTCTTTGCCGCTATAACAGCTTCCTCTTCTGTTTTTCCTTGAAATTTTTTGATTATCATTACGCTGTCACCATCCCTACAGATTGTAATTCAACATTATTATCAACCTCATTATACGATACAACAATCAAATCTTTGAAATAGTCCTCTGTCAATTTTTTAAAATACATTCGAACAATTGGAGAAGTAATAATAATTGGACTCTTTCCAAGGTTTTCAAGCTTTGCGATTTCTGTCTCAACAGACTTGATAATTGATTTCGTTCTGTCAGGATCAATTGTCAAATATGCACCTTGTTCCGTCTGTTTCACGCTTCCCATAACTTCCTGTTCAATCTTTGGATCAAGCGTCACAACACTTGTAGACTCATTTGCAGGGAAGTATTTAGCAGAAATTGCTCTCTTCAAGCTTTGTCTTACATATTCTGTTAAAACATCTGTGTCTCTTGTCACTGCTGCATGATCGGCAAGTGTTTCGAAAATGGTCAGCAAATCTCTAATGGAAATACCTTCACGTAAAAGATTTTGCAATACCTTTTGAATCTCACCAAGTCCAAGAAGCTTCGGTGTAAGTTCTTCCACAAGTGACGGATTTGATTCTTTAATATTATTGACAAGATTTTGTACATCCTGCCTTGTCAGCAATTCAGCTATATGCTGTCTGATAATTTCTGTCAGATGTGTAGCAATAATGGATGGCGGATCAACAACCGTATATCCGAGACTTTCTGCTCTTTCACGCTGTGTTTCTGTAATCCAGATTGCCGGCAAATGGAACGAAGGTTCAAAAGTAGGGATGCCGGAAATTTCTTCCTCAACAAATCCCGGATTCATCGCCATATAATGGTCAAAAAGAATTTCTCCCTCGCTAATCTGTATTCCTTTAATCTTAATAATATATTGATTTGGATTGAGCTGAATATTGTCTCTTAATCGAATAATCGGAACAACCGTACCAAGTTCAAGTGCAACCTGACGACGTATCATAACAACACGATCCAGTAAATCACCACCCTGATTCACATCGGCCAATGGGATAATTCCATAACCAAATTCGAGTTCGATTGGGTCAACCTGCAGAAGTGAAACAACATTTTCCGGCTTTCTGATTTCCTCGGCGGCTGTCTCATCCGTATCAACCTCTTTCTCAATTTGGTCAACCTCAAGCGTATTGGCAATCACTCTTCCAGTAATAATAAAAGCAATACCTAAAACAAGAAACAGAATTGTATTCAATGGTGTAGCAATCCCCAAAAAACAAATTGTTCCGCCCACAAAATACAAAACCTTCGGCACACCAAACAACTGTCTGACAAGTACAGATCCAAAATCAGCTTCCTTAGATCCTTTTGTAACAAGAATACCTGTTGCAAGTGAAATCAACAGCGACGGAATCTGGCTGACAAGTCCATCACCAATTGTCAAAATTGTATACTTCTGAAGAGCGCCACTGATATCAAGCCCCTGCCTGGTCATTCCCATTGCAATACCACCAATGATATTAACCGCAGTAATAATCAGTCCTGCTGTTGCATCTCCCTTTACATACTTAACAGCACCATCCATAGAACCAAAAAAACTGGATTCCTGCTGGATTTTATCACGTGCATGCTTTGCCTCTGCATCTGTAATAGCGCCTGTATTCAAGTCAGCATCAATAGCCATCTGTTTACCGGGCATTGCATCCAAAGTAAACCTTGCAGTCACCTCAGCAACACGCTCTGAACCTTTATTAATAACCATGAACTGAATGATAATCAAAATAACAAAAATTATAGAACCTATTATCAAATCACCGCCACCAACGAAATTACCAAATGTCTCTACAACATTACCTGGTGAACCCGTTGATAAAATCAGTCTTGTCGAAGACACGTTCAGTGATATTCTGAAAATAGTAGTAAACAGCAAAAGTGTTGGAAACAGCGACATTTCCAATACTTCCTTTGCAAACATACAATTAAACAAAACAGCAAATGCAACCGCCATATTAATTGCCAAACAAACATCCAATACATATGATGGAATAGGCACAATCAAAAACACAACTGCACATAGCAAATATAAAGCAACGCCTAAATCAGCTTTTTTAAATTTCATGCTGCTATTCCTCCCATTTCTCTCAAATATATGTATTAAGCACGTTGCTTGTTATTATAAATCACAGCAAGTATTTCCGCAACAGCCTGATACAGTTCCGGTGGTATCTGTGCACCGAGTTCTACATTATAATATAGCATTCTTGCAAGCGGTTTGTTCTCAACAATTTCAATATTATGAGTACGTGCTTCCTCTTTGATTTTAGCTGCCAGAAAATCCTCTCCCTTTGCCAGAACATAAGGAGCCTCTGCGACTTCCGGCTCATATTTAATAGCGACAGCAAAATGCGTCGGATTTGTAATAACCACATCCGCCTGAGGTACAGACTGCATCATACGTCTTCTGGACGCTTCCTGCATTCTCTGCCTTTGTTTACCCTTAATCTTAGGATCTCCTTCAGCATTTTTCCACTCATCCTTGATTTCCTGCTTTGTCATTTTCATATCTTCACTAAATTTCCACTTTTGATATAAATAATCCGCGCAGCCAAGAACAAGTAAAAAAGCACTGATTTTCATTCCCAAATCAATTGCCACATTACCAAAAAGCTTAATAGCACTAATTAAGGTCATATCATACAACAAAAAAAGAGATTTCATGGAATCCTTTAATGTCGAATACGCTAAATACCAAAGCATAACGAGCTTAATAGCTGATTTCAGCAGTTCAACGAGCTTGTCCTTAGAAAATATTTTCTTAAAGCCCTTTATTGGATTCAGCTTTGATCCTTTAGGTCGAAGCGGCTTGGTCGTCGGTCTCCACTTAACCTGCGCTACATCAATCACAAATGCAGAAATCACTCCAAGAAGTAATACCGGTATCATAATCTGTAGTACTCTAAGTAACATCTGTGAAATTAGAGTTGTGAAAACCTTTGGAACCACTTGTCCATCAACCATTTTAATCAATTCAGGAATTTTGTTATAAACAAAGCTGAAATTCTCCATGAATTGATAACCCATACTGCTTGACCAGTACTTTAATACTACAAAAAGGATAAGCAGCCCTACTGCATTTTCCAATTCCTTACTTTTGGCTACCTGTCCCTCTTCTCTTGCGTCCTTCAGCTTTTTTTCGGTAGCCGGCTCAGTTTTTTCGCCGCCTGGACCTTCTTTTGCGAATTTCTGCAAATCATATTGTACTAGATATTTTTTTAACTGCATATTATAGCTTCCCTAAGTCATACTTTCGACCATTGCCGTCATCATAATCTTCATTTCTTTGAAAATATACTCTGATGCACTCGGCAAAACACTAATTGTTAAAAAAAGTACTGTAAGTCCTACAAGAATCTTCAACTGAAGACCAACAGAAAACATATTAATCTGTGGCGCAGTCTTCGCAAGAATACCAAGAACTGCATTTAATATCATAATCGACGCAACAATTGGTAAACATAGTCTGAATGCAATCATGACATAGTCACCTAAAAATTGAATTGTTGTAGTCAAAATCTTATCTGATTGAAATCTGGCACCTCCAATTGGAATTAAGGTAAAGGTTTCAACAATCGCACGTAAAAAATAATGATGCATATCAGTAATCATCATAATCAAAATTATAGAATACTGATAAATCGAGCCGGTAAAACCTGATACACTCTTAGATAGCGGATCCATCAACTGCATCATGGAAAGACCTATTTCCATATCTGAAATTTTTCCTGCAAACTGTACAATTGACAGGCAGATGTTGGCCCCCATTCCTAATAAAAGACCCGTCATTCCTTCCTTTAATACAAGTGCTGCATAACCAATAACACTATTGTACAGCGGCATTTCATGTGGAGTCAGAACCTGAAAAACAAGAAGTGAAACAAAAAAACTCAGCCCTGCCCTGACATTTCGCGGTGTATTATTCATAGAAAAAAAAGGAGCTACAAAAATAAAGCAACTCATTCTTGTAAAAATCAATAAAAAAAATTCTAAATCTTCATAGGTAAATGTATAATCAATCATATGTCTACCTTATATATCGAGAGAAATCTGACCAGAGATTGACTGTGTAGTTCACCATATTATTCAACATCCAATGCCCAATTATCATCAACATGATAAACATGGAAATAATTTTGGGTACAAATGTAAGTGTCTGCTCCTGAATAGAAGTCACTGTTTGAAAAATACTAATGATTAGACCTACTACAAGCGCAACAAGCAATAATGGTGCTGCCGTAGTTATTATTGTGTATAACGCATCTCTTACAATTTCTGTTACAGTATCTACAGTCATTAGGAGTCATTTCCTCTCTGTAAAGCATGTTCCGCTATTTACTAATAGAAAGTTTTTACTAAATTAACAATCACAAGATTCCATCCATCGGCAAGAACAAATAATAAAATTTTAAATGGCATGGAAATCGTTGTTGGAGGAAGCATCATCATACCCATTGACATCAATGTTGATGCAACTACCATATCAATAACAATAAAAGGTATATAGAGTAAGAAACCAATAATAAACGCAGTTCGAAGCTCGCTTATAATAAAGCCTGGAACAAGTACATTTGTCGGAATGTCGTCTAAGCTCTCAACATTTTCAATTCCCGCAATGTCAAGAAACAGTTTTACATCTTTTGTCTGCGTTTGTCCATACATAAACTCACGAAGAGGCTGTGCTGCTGTCTCAAAGAACTCCTCCTGAGTTATCTCTCCCGCTTCAAATGGTTTGACTGCATTTGTATTAATCTCTGTAATAACCGGATTCATAATAAAAAAAGTCAGAAACAGAGATAGTCCAATCAGCACCTGATTAGGTGGTGCTGTCTGCGTACCAAGAGCTGTTCTGACAAAATGCATCACAATGATAATCCTTGTAAAAGATGTCATCATGACTAATAGCGTTGGCGCAAGAGCAATCAAAGTAAGAATTATCAGAATTCTCAGCGTCCCCGAAAGATTTCCCTGCCCATCCTGATAGGTAATGGATAAATTATTGGAAACGTTCAACTCCTTAAGATCATCTGTCGTTTTAGAAGATCCCGGTTCATTTATGACTGTCCTGTTCTCATTTGTAGCAGACTCATCTGTCATTCCTATGTCATTATAGTCTGCCGCCATTATCGTCTTTGCCGGCACAAAAAAAACACCGGCTATACACACAAGTAGGCAAAAGAAGAGCTTCCATCCTCTGCCTCTTTGTATTTTACTTTTTTTCATTTATTTATCGCTCCGTTTGTGTATCCGCTCTTTTGCTTTATCAAATATTCTCTGAAAGCTATCCTGTGTAACCGTACCAGCAGGGGTTAACTCTATTTCAGTCTCGTCAAGTTCTGTAATCTGCGTAATGGAGTCTTTTCCTATCGCAATTACAACGTATTTTTTTCCAATCCTGACAATCTGCAGATACTTGTTAGTTGTTACTTTGAAAGTTTCAACTACTTCAAAATTCCGATTGTGCACCTGCGATTTCTGAATTTTTCCAACCCAACGTGTTGTAAAATAAGTCAGTGCCAATACAAGAATAAAGACTATTAAAACAGTCGCAAACTGAGCCGCACTGTCAAGACGCGATGTTGCATTAAGTAATATCATACTTTTAGCCTACGACTTTTTTAACTGCCTCAATAACACGATCTGCCTGGAATGGTTTTACAATAAAATCTTTTGCACCTGCCTGAATAGATTCAATAACCATTGCCTGCTGACCCATAGCAGAACACATAATTACAAGTGCGCTGGAATCTCCCTCTTTAATTTTCTTGAGAGCCTGAATTCCATCCATTTCCGGCATAGTAATATCCATCAAAACCAAATCCGGCTTTAACTCGTTATATTTTTCTACTGCCTTTGCACCATTCTCTGCTTCTCCGGCTACATTATAACCATTCTTTGTTAAAATGTCCTTGATCATCATTCTCATAAATGCTGCGTCATCACAAATTAAAATGCTCTTTGCCATCTTTCATTCTCCTATACATTATTTTAGTTGATTATCTCGGTTACCCTAACACCAAAGTTTTCTTCAATAACGACAACTTCACCTTTTGCTACAAGTTTTCCATTTACCAAAACATCTACAGGTTCACCTGCAATCTTATCAAGTTCAATGATGGTACCCGGTGCAAAATCCAAAATATCACTTATTGCTTTGCTCGTTCTGCCAAGTTCAACTGTAACTTCCAGCGGAACATCTTTGATTAAAGAAATATTCTCTTGGCTCTGCATTGCATTTACATCATTTGAAAATGCCTGAAATGCTGCCGGTTGAATATTGATATTTGGCATTCCCATCGGTTGTTGCATTCCCATCGTCTGTTGCATTCCCATCGGCTGTTGCATTCCCATCGGCTGTTGCATTCCTCCCATTGACTGTTGCATATTCATTGGCTGCTGCATTCCCATTGAATTACCCATACCCATTGCATTTCCATACCCCATATCTATAGACTGCTGTGGAACCTGTACTGATGCTGTAGGCATCGGGGCTGCTGCTTTAGGTGGTTCAGGTTCTTGATTATCAATAAAATACCCATATAAAGATTTGGCAAAATCAATTGGATACAGCTGCATAATCTGACTGTCAACCAAATCTCCTATCTGCATACGGAATGTTATTTTTACAAAAGTTCCTGCGAGAAAAGAAGAAATATCTCCACCTTTTTTTAATGCATCCGTATCTACCAGGCTTGCTTCCGGCGGACTAATATCAATCATCCTGCCCAGCATGGAAGATAATGATGTTGCTGAGGATCCCATCATCTGATTCATAGCCTCAGATATTGCACTCAGATGAAGCTCGCCAAGTTCCCCCTCTGTATTTGTGCCATCACCACCCATCATCAAATCAGTAATAATCTTTACATCGTTTTCTCTTAATACTAATATATTCGTACCTTCAAGACCGTCTGTATACTGAATTTTGATAAAAACGCATGGACGTTCATATGCTTCATTGACCTCTGGCCATGTCGCCAGTGTAACTACCGGCGTCGTGATATTAACTTTTCTGTTAACTAAGGAATAAAGTGTTGTCGCTGATGTTCCCATGCTGATGTTAGCGATTTCTCCGATAGCATCCTTTTCCACATCTGTTAAATGTTCTTCGCCTGACATTTCGGAATTCAATGATGCCTCTGCCGTCTCCGACGAATCCGATATATCGCTCATGCCGTTTAACAGGGCATTAATCTCACCCTGAGATAGCATTCCATCCATCCCACTATTCCTCCTCTCTCAATATTGTAGTAACTCTTACCGCATATGAATCCTTTGTAGAACCCGGTAAGACTTTAAACTTCTTCAAATTACCAACATACACATCCAGTTCATTATTAACCTTGGAATTCAGCTTGATAATATCGCCAAGCTGTAGATTAACAAAATCATTGACTGTAATAGAACTCTTGCCAAGGACAGTACGTATTGGCATTTCAACACGCCGAACGATTGTCTCTATATGATCTTCGTAATTTTCTTCCTTGTTTTCCTTCATAGAGGAGAACCAGAATTTTGTATTCAGTTTTTCCATAATGCTTTCCAATGTAAAAAAAGGTAAACAAACATTCATAAGTCCTTCTACATCACCAATTTTAACATTGATTGTTACAATTGCTATCATCTCGCTAGGTGCAATAATCTGTGCAAACTGTGGATTAGTCTCAATTCTCTCCAATATCGGATTAATCTCAACTACATTTTTCCATGGTTCACGAAGTAACTGCACGCATACAGAAATAATCTTATCTATGATAGAACGCTCTATTTCCGAAAAGTCTCTACTCTTCTCGAGTGGATTACCCGGACCTCCAAGCATCCTGTCAATCATAGCAAACCCAAGATTCGCTGCCACCTCAAGCATAATGTTTCCATTTAGTGGTTCAAAATTTACAACTGCAAGTAACACCGGATTTGCAAGAGCTGTTGAAAATTCCGAAAAAGTACATGCCTCCGAATTAACAACACTCACTTGAATGTTTTTTCTTAAATATACAGGTAAATTTGTTGACAAAAGTCTTCCATAGTGTTCAAAAATTATTTCCAAAGTTCTCAAATGTTCTTTTGAAAACTTTGCCGGTCTTCTAAAATCATAATTTTTGGTCGACTTTTCGTCGTTCCCATTCATGTCCTCTGCATCCAGTTCGCCTGAGCTTAACGCTTGAAGCAGACTATCTATCTCATTTTGGGAGAGTACCTCACCCATCAAGCTCACCTCACTTTTTTGTCAATGTGCTTTTACTGAAATTTAACATCTCTAAAATATGCCTCATAAACAAATTTCGAATCAAACATCGCCTGAACTCTCTGAAGAATTGCATCTTCAATCTGGGCTTCGCCTGTCATTGCCTCTTCTTTTGTATAAGAACCAATTACATCAATAATCTCGCTCTTTATCTTGCTTTCTTTCTCAGACATCATCGGCTGATAATCTTTGTAATCAGGATCTTTCATATTTAATGAAAAAGAAACAGAAACCATAGCATAATGTTCTGAACCATCTGCACTTGGTTTTAATGCAACTGTCATGGCATCCTCAATATTGTATACACTTGTATCAGCAATGGATACTGCCTCTTCCTGCTCACCCTCTTCAGAATTTGCACCCGGAGACAACTCCAAATCAAGAACAGATGCAATATCATTTACAAGTGCAACTGTTTTTTTGTTCGCTGAAACTGTTGAAAACATAATAATTCCGGTTAGTACCAGATTCACTATCAAAAGTGCCAGAATAATAACCGTCATCAAATTCTTTTTCATTTTCTCTACTCCTTCGTAATCATGACCTAATATGTAGAAAGTGTATGATAAATTTTAATTTCAACTCTTCTATTCTGCGCCCGGCCTTCTGCTGTGGAATTATCAGCAACTGGAACATACTCTCCTCGTCCGGAATGCTTTACCATTGCAGGATCAAGGTTTGCATTTGTAATCAAATATTCAAACACTGACAGCGCACGTGCGCTGGAAAGTTCGTTATTGCTGTCAAAATTTGCATTATGTATTGGAACATTGTCAGTGTGTCCTTCGATTTCAATTGTGCTCTGCCCATACTTTTGTAATATTACGCCAATCTTATCAAGCAGGGTATAAGAATCTTTCTTTATTGTAGCACTACCCGAATCAAACAACAATGCACCATTTAATGTAAGTGATATGTATTGAGAAGTGAAATCAATATCAACTTCCTTGTCAAGTTTCTGTTCCTGCAGCGTTTCTTCAACTAATTCTGCAAGCTCCTCTGACTGTTTCATTTGTTCCTTATTCACTTCATCAATTGCATCATTTGTTTCTGAATCCTCTGCGGCTTTTCCCATAGAATTCATATATTCGCTTAAATCATTCAGCTGGCTGACACCGTTCGAAATCAAAACTCCGCTTCCAAACGAAGCACCTCCACCGGAAAAAATACTGAAACTGTCTGAAAACGATGCTGCCACAAGTTCAAACTTCTGTGCATCTACAGATGACATTGAGAACAGTAGTACAAAAAAACATAACAGCAGGTTCATCAAATCTGCGAAGGTATTCATCCACGCCGCTCCGGGCTTTGGTGGCTGTTCCTTACGTTTTGCCACTACTCTTCACCTCCGCCCACATCCTTACCAACGCTTCCGCGTTCACTTGGAGACATGAAGGACTTCAGTTTTTCCTCAATTACTCTCGGATTCTCTCCTGCCTGTATAGAAAGTAATCCTTCAATGATAATTTCTTTTACCTGCATTTCCGAATCGTTAATTGATTTAAGCTTTGTGGCAATCGGAGTACTAATCCAGTTTGCAAGAACAGAACCATAAAAAGTAGTAACAAGCGCAACCGCCATGGAAGGACCAATACTGGATGCATCTTCCATATGATAAAGCATCATAATAAGACCAAGGAGTGTACCAATCATACCCCAAGCAGGGCCCATCGAAGCTAAGTTTTCCCAAAATCCGATGTTCTTTTTGTGACGATCGTCAATACCTACCAGCTCTGTCTCCATAATTCCTCTGACAAGATCCGGATCTGTACCATCAACAATCAGCATGATTCCTTTCTGCAAAAAAATATCATCCAATTCACCAGCAGCTTCTTCCAGAGAAAGTAAACCTTCTTTTCTGGCAACATTAGACAAGTCAATAATCTTTTGAATAATAGAAGCAGCATTAATTGTGGGCGTTTTGAATGAAATGCGAATACTCTTCAATCCGTTAAAGAAACCCTGTAGTGTATAACTTGCTAATATGGAGCAAAATGCTCCACCAAAAGTAATCATGATAGATGCAGGATCAAAGAAATATCTAACACCCGCAATACCATCCTGACCTATCGCAATAGAAATTATAATAAATGCAAAACAAAAAACTAAGCCAATAATCGTTGCTAAATCCACAGCACACACCTACCAATTCTCATAAATATCCCTTTTATAAGATTTTACCAAATTTTTCACTTCTTGTCTACATTCTTTTACAATAATTTTCTTTCCATTTACCAATGTAATGACTGTATCTGGCGTTTCTTCGACAGTCTCAATCAAGTCCGAATTCAATAGAAAAGGCGAGCCATTCAGCTTAGTTACTTCAATCATTCTTCGCCTCCATGCGATTATTGTTTTGTCGAAATCTGGTGGACAAAAGTGCGATATAATACACTTTTGTCCACCCTTTTTCAACACTTATCTTAATACAAATTATCTCTTGAGATTAGTCAATTCTTCAAGCATCGTATCTGATACAGTAATAATTCTGCTATTTGCCTGAAAACCACGCTGGGTTGTAATCATTTCTGTAAATTCTGAAGAAAGATCAACGTTTGACATTTCCAACACACCAGTTGCCATTTTTCCAATTCCATCAGACGTAACATCTTCACCAATTCCATCAAACTGACCAGAGTTTTGTGTTGTTGTATAAAGATTCTCTCCGGCTTTTTCAAGACCTGACGGATTAGCAAAGCTTGCTACTGCAATCTGTCCTAAGAGTTTTTCTGTTCCATTATCATAAGACGCAAAAATCTTTCCATCTGTCTGAATAGAAATTCCGGACATTGTACCAACCTTGCGGCCTGCATAGTTGCCGTCATAATCGCCTGCTTTTCCGGCAATCGTTGATGTTCCACTGTTATCTACATTGCTGGAATTCTTCATGCTGACATTAATTGTTGTCGGGTAATTCGGATGAGTTGTATTAAATGACATCTGAATTTTATTGGCATCAGTTTCTGTATCCGTTGTGGAAGCAGCATGGAAATCGGCCGTATCGCCATAAGACGGAACTGCATTTCCTGTCCAATAGCCCAAATAAGAGCCATTCGTATTGCTGTACTTCAAATATACAGTATCCTTGCTGACTGTTGTACCGCCGCCGCCATTTATTGTTACATAATCGGCAACCGTTTCGCCTGTTTTTACTACTGACTTTCCTGTAGAATCTACAACATCAGTTAAATCCATACGATACACATAATCATCGAGAGCATTCCCGTCTGCGTCTGTATTGAATACAGCATATTTTGCAACATAGCTGTAACCCATATTGTCATAGAAGGTGATATTAACTGCCTGTCCTGTTGCTGTAGATACATTTGCGCTGTTCTTATCAAGAATACCAGAAATATATGACTCTTTCGTTGCTTCTGCAGGAGATGTTAAGTTTGATGCCTTCATAACCTGTAATTTAGAAACTGTATCTTTCTTAATTGTACCAGGATTTGCTGTATCCTCCTGCCATCCCATAACGGAAAATCCATTGGATGTCATAGCAAGATTTCCTGCACCATCCACATAAAAAGCACCCGCTCTTGTGAAATAATTTGATGAACCATCATTTACAATAAAGAAACTGTCTCCTGTAATCTGTACGTCAAACGGATTTCCTGTTGTCTGTGAAGCACCTGACGTAGAAATATTTGTATTGATTGCTCCAGTCGACACACCAAGACCAATCTGCTTTGAGTTTATACCTGATCTGCCCGTTGCGGCATTTGCACCTGATGCATTCTGTGTTGTCTGATACATCAAATCACTGAAAGTTACGCTACTTGATTTAAAACCTACTGTGTTGACGTTTGCGATATTATTACCGATTACGTCCATCTTTGTCTGGTGAGTTTTAAGACCTGTTACACCAGAAAAAAGTGATCTCATCATAATGAGTGACCTCCTTTTGTAATTGTATCCCTTCTGTCAGTCGGGGATACCAGCCTCCCTAAGGTCCAGCTGTGAATTATTAGTTATGCAATGACGGCTCCATCAATGTTAGTAAAAACATTTTCGTCTGCCTCTGCCTGATCCATTGCTGTAATTACGGTATTGTTCTTGACATTCACTATAAATGCAAGCTGGTCTACCAAAACCAGTGATTCATTGATTCCCTTCTCATTTGCTTTCTGCGTCCCTGCATTCAGTCTGTCCAGCTGTGTATCGGACAGTTCGATATTTCTGTCATTCAGTCTTCCTGCCGCATGTTTCGAAAACTTTACAGTACTGTTTTTCGAATCCTGCGTTTGCTTTAATATCTCAGCGAATGACCGTTCACCGTTCTGACTGACTTTTTTTGCGGCACTCCCATCCTTTAAATACTGGCTGGTTATCTGCTCAATGGAAGAAAACTGACTGTTCATAATCTTCATATGTATTCCTCCTGAATAAAAGTCATTACTCTGTCGTACTTTCTTCGTCGTCGCCATCAGAATTTGAAGCTTCTGCTACTTTGTTCAGTTCAGCCAGCTTTGCCTCATATTCTTTCAGAGTTGTCAGCTGCTTATCAGTAATGAAAGTCTTCTGATAGTCGGTCATATCATCATACACTGTTCTCAGGTTTTTAATTACATCAGAATAACCTGTTGTAAGATTACCAATTGTAGGAAGCTGACCAAGAGATGTTGAAAAATCAGCTGCAAGACTGGATGCTACATAATAATCATAGTCAATGATTGTATCCAGTGTATCCAAAGCATAGTCATTGCCATTTACATGCAGGTATGCTTTATTGTTCTCATTGATTACGTAATCAACTTTTCCGAGAACTGCACTTGTCTCGCCTGTTGTTTCAGATGTAACTTTCAGCATTACGTACTGACCAACCAGCGAAGATGCTCGCTGTAAATCCATAGAAGCACTCAAATTCTGCATCTGCTCAAGTTCCGAGAATGTTGCAAACTGAGAAATATACTCTGTATTTGATGTCGGTTCCAACGGATCCTGATACTTCATCTGTGCAACCAAAAGCTGCAAAAAAGCATCCTTATCCAATGAACTGGTATTCTCAGTTGTTGATTTAACATTTGTATTTCCACTCTCAGTTGTTTTAGTTGAAGAATATACAAGTTCTCCATTTACTACTGATGCTGATAAAGACATTTGCGCTCACTCCTTTCCCATTTATTATGCAGTAAAGTCCACACTGTTTCCATTCATGGTCATCACTGCTGCTGCAAGTTGTTCTTCTTCATCAAGTTCTTCCAATTCATCTGCATCCAAATCGTTCAAATTCAGATTTTGTTTTCTGCGAACCTGATCATTTTGTGTCTGCTGCTCTCCTGCATTGTTCTCATTGCTCTGATTTAATCCTCTGTCCAGATCATAATTTGCGATTGTTACTTCAATTGCCTCAACTTTCTGACCTTGTGCTTCAAATGTTTCCTGAAGATGCACAAGCTGTGTTTCCAAGGCTGCCTTTACCGCTTCGTTCTGTACAAGAAGCTGTGCTGTTATGATACCATTCTGAGCTGAAATCTGCATGTTTACTGTTCCAAGGCTTGCTGGATGAAGCTGCATTTCCATAGATGTTACATCTGGTCCCATATTGACCTTGATTGTTTCTGTAACCTGATGTAAAACCTCTTCACCGTTAACATATGACTGTGCAAACTGCTTAACCGTTTCTACAACTTCGCCTACACTGTTTGTCGTTGTTGTTGTCGTCTGCTGTGCCTGTCCAAACATTTCGCTGTTTGACTCTTCAAATTGATTATCTGCATTCCCCTTTGAAGTATTATCAGGAAGCACTAATCCTTTTGAATCATTTTCTGACTCTGTAACCTGTTCATTTGCCATCGGAGCAGTTGTTCTTGTTTCTTCGCTGTGCATAACTTCAACCTTTATTACTGGAGCGCCAGCTTTTTCCACAGGAATATCTGTTTTATCACCTACCGAAATATCACCATTAACCATTTCTTCAGTCTCTGGATTTTCAAAAGTTCCACCTTCTGTCAGCAGCTGTTTTGCATCTCTTCCTTCAAGAATCTGAGCAAATTCTGCATCCGTCAAAGAAAATGTCTCCTTGATTTCATTGCTCATATTCTCTGCCATTTGCATAATTTCCTTCATTCCTTCATAAAGGTCAGCATTTGTTAACAGCGAAAGGGAATCTTCCATTCCGGAAAGTTCTAGCATGAGATCCTTAATACAATTCGGATTCAGCAAATCCTGTGTTGTCAATCCAAGTGTTTCCATTGCAGCTACAAGCTGTTCCTCTGAAATACCAAGTTCCTCTTTAATAGAATCTTTAATCTCATCGGTTTTTTCAACAATTGCCTCTGCAATCTTTGAATCATCCTTCACCTCATCAGGGGCTTTTTCAGTCTCCGTATTCTGACTTTCCAGATTTTTTCTACCTGGCTTCTCAACAACTGTATTTGACTGCTTTGCTCCAGTTGTCTGATTGACATTTCCGGTAGACTTACCAGACGTTTCACTCATCACTTTTGTGAATGAATACCCGTCCTGTTGCTTTTTGCTGCCAGCATCGGCTGTTTTGCTCACTTCTGCTGCTCTGCCCGCAACACCTGAAAGCATGTTTTTAACATCTGTTACTGTAGTGTTAGTCATACTTTTCCTCCTTTCTTCAGTTTTCAAGGTTCAAATTACTTTATTATAATTCGCTGTTAGCGAAGTATAATCAATAGATATATCGGCTTATTTACCATATCACATGAGAGAAACATTAATCAGGATCCATAATCTTCGTAATCTGCGATGCAATTGTGGAATCCATTACACCAAGAATCTTTGCTCTGCTGTCTGTATCCATATTTCCAAGAATCTTTGCAACTAAATCCAGATTATCTGTCATCATTTCAAATATTGCAGCAGCCTGCTTCGGTTTCATCTCGCTGTAGGCTTTCACATATTCGCTCATTTCCTTATCTGTAGCCATTTGCTGAACAACTTGTTTATAAAGATACTCCGCATTTTCCGGATCTACTTCCTCATAATATTTTTTATATTCCTCAATATTAGGAGCATTTTCGGAAAAAACCACTTCCTCGTAAAACTCAGTCTTTACTTTTTGGAATTCGATCTGACTATCTTCAAAAGTCTTCAGACGTTTGATTTCTTCTCTGAGTAGAGAAAGCTCTTCATCATCTACAGTGCTGCTGTCCCCCTGCTGGTTTTCCAAATCAGCAATCTGATCATTCAATCTGTCTATTTCCGCAACTGCATCAGCGAGTGTTTTATATTCGCTTGCGTCAGCAGCATCCTCTTCTGCGACACCGTCCGGCAAAATCAAATTGACAACCGGAACATCCTTTAGAATCGGGTACAGAACATTAGAACCAAACCCTCCAATATCCAGTTTGATTAATAGTCCAAGAATTGCGAGCCAGATCAGTACAATAAAAATAATAATTAAAACAATAGAAGCCGAACCGCCTTCATCCTCGCTGTCTGCATCTGTGTACATTGTGCCGGAATCTGTTACTGTTGCATCAAACCCCTGTGTCTGCTGACTGTCTTTATCCTTATTTTTTTTTTCTTTTCGTTTTTTCTTCCTAGACGCTTTCCCAGTTTCTTCCTGTTCTTCGTCATCGACCATGTCATTCATTTCCTTTGGCATCAGTCTCACTCCTCTTTCTTCTGTCCATGCCGGTAACTAACAAGTTCATCGATTGCTTTACTTTCCTTAGATGCCTCGTCAAGCAGGAACTGCTCAAATTCTTTTTCTTTTAATTTATCATGCGTTTTACGTTCCTGCATTGCAGTCTGAAGTTTTATTCTTGCCGTCTCAACGTTCTTTTGCGCATGTTTCACTTCGAGTATCTGCAGTTTAACCTTATATTTCATAATTTCAACTGCCTGCTGTGTTTCTGTTATCTTTTGAATCTGTAGATTATCGGAATACAGCCTTTTCAATTCGGATTCATAGCCACGTTGTCTTGCTTCAAGCGCTTTTAGCTTTTCCTCTTCTTCTCGAAGTTTTCCGTTCGCTATGGCAAATTCATTTTTTGCCTGCGATTCCATTTTAAGTTTAATATTCAGAATACTCTGCATGCGGTATAAAAATTTTGCCATAATGATATCCTTTGCTCAATATTCAATTATAAGCCTTATATCAGTCTTTATTAAAAAATCGCATACAAAAGCTCCAGCTCTTCTTCAAAAGTATATTTTGATTCCACATCCTGACACAAATATTCGTTAACCTGATCAATTTTTTGAATTGCAAAATCTATATTCTCATTTGCTCCGGTCTTATAAGCCCCAATATTAATTAAATCCTCTGCCTCGGTATATGTAGCAAGTACATTTTTCAGCTTTCCCGCAACTGTCTTATGCTCTTTGTCTGCAATCTGGCTCATACATCTGGATATACTCTGCAACACATCAATGGCCGGATAATGATTTTTGTGTCCAAGTTTTCTGCTCAAAACAATATGTCCATCCAATATACTTCGTGCAGTATCTGTAATTGGTTCATTGAAATCGTCACCATCTACAAGTACTGTATACAATCCTGTAATTGAGCCCGTAGCAGAATTTCCAGCTCTTTCAAGTAATTTGGGCATTTCCGCATATACACTTGGCGGATACCCTCTTGTTACTGGTGGCTCTCCGCTCGCAAGTCCTATTTCACGCTGTGCCATAGAAAAACGAGTCAGGGAATCCATCATTAGTAATACATCTTTCCCTTGATCTCTAAAATATTCTGCAATTGCAGTTGCTGTCTTTGCTGCCTTTTTTCTGATAAGTGCAGGCTTATCTGACGTAGCAACAACAACAATCGACCGTTTCATGCCTTCTTCACCAAGATCTCGTTCAATAAACTCCCGAACTTCTCTTCCTCGTTCACCAATCAGCGCAATTACATTGATGTCTGCCTTTGTATTACGGGCAAACATACCAAGCAATGTACTCTTTCCTACACCGGAGCCTGCAAAAATTCCAATTCTCTGACCTTTGCCAATTGTCATCAGACCATCCACCGCTTTTACACCAAGAGGCAGGGGATCACTGATTATAACTCTCTCCAGTGGATCAGGTGGTGCTGCTTCTACCGGATATGTTTGATTTGTTTCAATTTCAGTTCCGTCGACTGATCTGCCAAGTCCATCCAAACATAATCCGAGTAATTCATCCCCGACATTAACGCTTAATGGAAACCCAAGATTCTCGACTATACAGCCATACCCAATGCCTTCTGTGTTCTCATAAGGCATTAACAATGTTTTATTATCTTTGAATCCAACAACTTCCGCAAGTACATACTTATCTGTCGCTTCATCAATGACAATGCGGCAAAGATCATCAAGCTTTGCATCCGGTCCGTTTGACTCAATCGTCAAACCAACAACATTTACAACTTTACCAAGTTTTTTAAAAAGGGGTTTTTCAGTCACCCTGTTGTATTTTGCAAAATCTATCAATTCCATACTCCTATCAACGGCTAATCCTTCGTATAAGATAACAGCTTCAGCTCTTTTTCCAATAGTTCAAGCTCTGTACCAAGACTGCAGTCAAAAATACCACCTTCAGTTTCTACGAAGCACTGCATTGTTGGAAGCGTAAGATCTTCGATAATTTCAACCATATTGGTGCTGCCAATTCCTGCCAAAAGTTCCTGCTTATGTTCATTTACTAAGGCATAATCGTCTTTTGAAACATGTACAAGAAAATTTTTACCGCCTTCAATATTACGTATTGTATCTTTTAACAAATACAAAACAAGTTCCTTTTTTGAAGATAAATCAATGTGAAAGATATGTGAATAAATACCTGTTAATACTTCAATAAACTGGGGTTCAATTTCTTCTAGTTTTTTTTCATAAGCTTCTTCAAGCTGCTGTTGCTTTGCTCTGTAAGTCTCTTCTGCTTTACTTGCCTTTTTCAGACCCTCATCAAATCCTACCTGATACCCTTCATCATGTCCGGTTCTGATTGCATCTGCCTTGACCTTTGCAGCATCTCCCTTGGCAGTAAGTAATATAGAATCAGCTTCCGCCTGAGCAGAAGCAATTATCTGTTCTGCTTCTTCATTAGCGTTCTTAATTACTTCACCTGCCTGTTGTGTATCCATTTCGACCTTCTCAGGGTCCGCAAGCAGCTGTTCTACCTGGTCAGCATTTAAACCTGCTGTAAATCCTTCTGCAAAACTTTCGGATGAGTTTTCTTCTTCTAACAATGCTGTCAAGCTCTGAATTTTCTCTGCGACAAGTGTATTTGAATCGATGATTCGTTTGCCTTCTTCTTTCACAACAACATTATTAAACTTTACTAGATTCTTAGACAACGATCTCATCACCTCCGCCACGCGAAATTACAATTTCAGCGGAGTCCTCAAGACGTCTAATTGTATTAACAATCTTCTGCTGTGCTTCTTCAACATCCTTCATACGCACAGGACCCATGAACTCCATATCCTCTTTTATCATAACAGCTAAACGCTTTGACAGATTGTTGAAAATCGCATTCTGAACTTCTTCGTTTGCGCTCTTAAGAGCAATTGCGAGATCGCTGTTGTCAACATCTCGAAGAACACGCTGGATTG
>CAZOHM010000021.1:0-44548 GCA_964579795.1 uncultured Lachnospiraceae bacterium
TACTACTACAACAATCAAAAATAATAATGGTCCGGCATTTGTTTTCTTGGGTTCTTCTGGCTGCACTGTTTCGGGCTTAGTGACTGTTTCTACCACTGGTTCATCAACCTTTTGATACTGTGCTGCTTGTCTTGCTTGAAGTAGATGCAATATACATCATGTTATCCATCTCTCCAATTTCTACAGGGAAATCATCTCCCATCATCTCACGTATGACTTCTTCCATGGTACGAATTTCCACTGGCTTATAAATAGGTGCCATTTCCAATGCATCCTGATGAAGCTGCTCTGCTGTAATACCATAGTTCTTAAGCAAGTTGTTTGTGACAAGAATGGACTGAATACCCTCGCTGTCATTGCCAGTAACAAATCGGTAGACCATAGAGAGGTCTTCGATTTCTTTATGTGGTATGTTCTGCAGCATATCCATGTTTGACTCAGTTGAAACGACCTGAATGCTAAGCATTGATTTCATTTGATCGTAATTATTCAGTACATCCAAATCAACCTTCGGCATTTCATAAATGTGATGAGATACAATTGCACCCAGCTCAGCCAGACAGTCATCATAAGATGTTCCATTCGCATACTCACTGAAGAACCGGTTCAGATCAATATTCATTCCAATGGGTTGTCCCTCTGGACGAATCACCATTCCATCATAGGAACCATTCTGTAGCTTTTCAGTATGCTGAAAGTCAATTTCGACATTCTGCATATCTGCCGGAAGCACGCCGGGTAAATCATTGCGTAGCTGTTCTCTGAATTCTTCGAAGTTCATAATTTTCTTTCCTCCTACTTTGTGTTATGATTGAGCAACAAAAAAGAGAGTCTATTAGTTCGAATAAACCAATAAACTCTCTATGTAAGAAAAATAGAAAAAAGCTCTATCACAAATTTTTTTGAAGTTCATCACAACTCCATCACAAATATACCCGTAAACTATAGTAATTTATAGTAATGAGCAAAAAAAAAGTATGAAAAACCCCAGTAAACATCACGTTTTCTGGGGTTTTAGTTATTTCTTAAATTTGGTTAAAATTATTTGGCGTAGTCGATTACTCGACTTTCTCTTATGACATTGACTTTAATCTGTCCAGGATATTCCATTTCTGCTTCAATTTTCTTTGAAATATCACGTGCCATAAGTACCATATCTGCATCAGTTACCTGATCAGGAACTACCATAATACGAATCTCTCTACCTGCCTGAATAGCAAAAGACTTGTCTACTCCCTTAAAGGAGTTTGTAATATCTTCTAATTGTTTCAATCTGTTAGTGTATGTTTCTAATGTTTCTCTTCTTGCACCCGGTCTTGCTGCTGAGATTGTGTCTGCAGCTTGTACTATACATGCAATCAAAGACTGCGGCTCCACATCTCCATGATGTGATTCCACGGAATTAATAACAATCGGTGATTCCTTATATTTTTTACATAACTCAACACCCAGTTGAATATGAGAACCTTCCATCTCATGATCTACTGCTTTGCCTATATCATGCAATAAACCTGCTCGTTTGGCCATACGAACATCTACGCCGATTTCTGCAGCAAGTAATCCTGATAACAGGGATACTTCAATTGAATGCTTTAATGCATTCTGTCCATAGCTCGTCCTGAATTTCATTCTTCCCAAAAGCTTAATAAGCTCTGGATGAATGCCGTGAACGCCTACTTCAAGGGTAGCTGCTTCACCCTCTTCACGAATCATCGTTTCTACTTCTTTCTGCGCCTTTTCAACCATTTCTTCAATTCTTGCTGGATGAATACGTCCATCCACAATCAGCTTCTCAAGAGCTATTCTTGCTACTTCTCTTCTGATTGGATCAAAGCCGGATAAGACAACAGCTTCCGGTGTATCATCAATTATCAGATCAACACCCGTCATTGTCTCTAATGTACGGATATTTCTTCCTTCTCTACCGATGATTCTTCCTTTCATTTCATCACTTGGCAACTGAACTACCGAAATAGTAGTCTCTGCCACATGGTCAGCTGCACATTTCTGTATTGCTGTAACCACGTATTCTTTAGCCTTTTTGTCCGCTTCTTCTTTTGCACGTGATTCTAATTCTTTTACGAGCAATGCGGTTTCATGTTTCACTTCATCTTCAACAATCTTTAACAGATAATCTTTTGCTTGTTCGGAGGTCAGACCTGAGATTCTTTCTAGTTCCTGTACTCTTTGTTCGTTAAGCTTTGATACTTCTTCCTTTTGCTTTGCTAATGCCTCTTCTTTTGCTGTGAAGCTTAATTCACGTTTTTCCAATGCATCTGTTTTTTTATCAACATTTTCTTCCTTCTGTTGAACTCTTCGTTCCAGACGCTGAAGCTCTGAACGTCTTTCCTTGGTTTCTTTTTCAAGTTCATTCTTTGTACGAATGGACTCTTCCTTTACCTCTAAAAGACTCTCGCGCTTCTTGGTTTCCGCTGTTTTTAATGCTTCGTCAATGATTTCTCTTGCTTTCTGCTCAGCATTACCGATTTTACCTTCATCAGCCTTAATACGACCGGAAAAACCAAGCTTGTATGCAACAACCACTGCTACGATAAATACGACAACACCAGCAATTATTAAACCAATTTGCACAGGGCACCTCCTTATTTAGTTTTCATTGTACAATTATCTCAATAGAATATCGACAATCATATTCTAATTTTCGATTTTACAACACTTAAATTTTATACTGTTTACTATGTTATGTCAAGCAAAAGTTCCTTATACGCTCTGTTAATATTCTCTATTGAAAATCCTTTTCTATACAAATATGAAAAGAGTTTATTCTTCGAATCATAATCAAGTTCTGAAATATTTCGACATTTTTTCTGCATAAGAGATTTGATTAAACTCATCTCACGCTCTCCGTCGTCACCAAGACATGCTGCCAGCTTCGTATCAGCAATCTCCTTATCAATACCTTTCTGAATAAGCTTTTGTCTTAATACATTCCTGCTCATACCGGATGCTCTCGATGAAATATAGTTCTCAGCATATCGTTCATCATCTATATAATGATATCCCTTAATATATGCAATTGCACAGTCAATCACTTCTTCTGGATATAATCCATCTTTCAGCTTTTGTCTGACATCTGCTTCTGTACGATCGATTGTTTTAAGTAGATGCATGGCTCTAAGCTTAGCTCGCTTCGTCAGTACCTGTTCCACGATTTCTTTATAAACTGTATCTTCCAGCTCTTCACCTTCTGAAATTTTAAAATGACGCACTTCGCCTTTATATAATACAAAGGCAAAGGCGTCATTTAAATATATTCTATATTTACTCTTGCTATATTCCTCTATCTTGGTAACGGTCAATTTAATCCACCTTCCCATACAAACAAAGCCGATCGTTATCGCTTTCTGTATGTTTATTAACCAAGAAAGCGTTTCAAAACAATTTAGCTATTCTGCTTCATCTGAAGTTTTTGATGCTTTTGATGATTTAGCAGTCTTTTCAGTACTTTTCTCTTCCTTGGATACAGTCGCACTGTCATCTATCTTCAAAAGTCCATAATGCTCACGTACCTTTTGCTCTATTTCGTTGCATACTGTAGGATTGTCAATCAAATACTGCTTAGTATTTTCACGTCCCTGACCAATCTTCTGTCCCTCATATGCATACCAGGCTCCACTCTTATTAACGATATTCACATCGGAAGCAAGATCCAGAATATCTCCCTCGCTTGAAATACCCTTTCCAAACATAATATCAAACTCAGCCTCTTTAAAAGGCGGTGCTATCTTGTTTTTTACAACCTTAACTCTTGTACGATTTCCTACGACCTCGCCACCCTGCTTTAATGTCTCGATTCTGCGGACATCCATACGTACAGACGCATAAAACTTCAAGGCACGACCACCAGTCGTCGTCTCTGGATTACCAAACATTACACCAATCTTCTCTCGAAGCTGATTAATAAAAACTACTGTACAATTTGATTTGCTTATAACTGCTGTAAGCTTACGAAGTGCCTGTGACATTAAGCGTGCCTGCAGACCCATATGAGAATCTCCCATATCTCCATCAATCTCTGCCTTCGGGACGATTGCTGCGACGGAATCCACAACAACAATATCCACTGCACCTGAACGCACCATTGTTTCTGTAATCTCCAGTGCCTGTTCACCATTATCCGGCTGTGAAATATACAAATTATCTATATCTACACCTATGTTCTTTGCATATACAGGATCCAGTGCATGCTCTGCATCAATAAATCCAGCAATTCCTCCCCTTTTCTGTACCTCTGCAATCATATGAAGTGTCACTGTTGTCTTACCACTCGACTCTGGACCATATATCTCTACAATTCTACCCTTTGGTATACCACCCAGACCGAGTGCAATATCCAGACTCAGAGAACCTGTTGGAACAGTCTCTACATTCATAGTATTACCACTGTCACCCAGCTTCATGACAGAGCCCTTTCCAAACTGCTTTTCTATCTGCGATAATGCCGCATCTAATGCTTTTAACTTTTCTTCTTTTTCCATTGTAATCTCCTTTTGCATTTAAGGAACATCTGTTCGTTTCTTTTATAAGAATAAAACAAATGTTCGATTTTGTCAACTGTTTTTAATTGAAATAAATTGTAAATATAAATGAACTATAGTAAATGAAATATGGCGAACTGCCGGATACGGATATGCCTCTGCCCCATGAGGCATATCAATTTATCTTTTTGCGTACGCATTGATTATATGCATACGAATCGTTATCTAAAATTATGCAAAGGTCTTTTCACTATAATACTCCAAAATACACATTCTCAAAAGTGTCAGTGCCTGAGATGTTGCATTATCACGTATTTTATTTCTGTTACCGGAAAAATGAAATTCTTCCACATGTGTCTTGCCACATGCCGTACATGCAATGTAAACAAGTCCCACCGGTTTTTCTTCTGAACCACCGTCCGGTCCTGCAATTCCTGTTATTGCAATACATGTATCTGACTTTGTAAATATGGTTCCACCCTTTGCCATCTCTTTTGCTGTCTGTTCACTGACTGCGCCATACTTATTCAGTGTTCCCTTTTTCACTCCAAGTCGTAAACGTTTTGCTTTGTTAGAATAAGTAATAAATCCTTCTTTGAAAATTTCTGATGCTCCTGCTACATTAACAATTCTCGAAGCAACCATTCCACCTGTACATGATTCAGCGGTTGTAATCGTCAGATTATTTTTGACAAGCAGCTCTACAATCGATTCTTCCAACGAAACAGCTGCATCTGTTGTATAGATATTTGCACCAAAGCTGCTCTTTAACTCTTTCACAACCGGCTTTACTATTTTCTTTGCATCTTTCTCGGTCTCTGCTTTTGCAGTTACTCGAATATGAACCTCACCGGTCTTTGCATAAGTAGCTACAGTTGGATTTTCAGATTCAACAAGATCTTTAATCGATGTTTCTACTATGCTTTCGCTGACACCACACATTTTAATAACCTGAGAATAGATTGCTGCCTTTGATTTATCTGTCAAATAAGGAATAACCTGATTTTCAAACATCGGAATCATTTCGTTTGGAGGACCCGGAAGCAGAATCATTATTTTCCTGTTTTTCTCCATAATAAGTCCCGGTGCTGTCCCATTCTCATTTTGTAAAACAATTGAGTTTTCTGGTACCATTGCCTGTTTCCAATTACTGGATGCAATTTCAATTTTCCTTTTTTCAAAATACACCTGAATATGCTCTTTGGCATCTTCATCTAATACCATATTGTATTCAAAAACATCTGTTGCACATTCCTTTGTCAAATCATCCTCTGTTGGACCAAGTCCACCGGAAAGTATCAAGATATCAGAACGATTTAGTCCTGTACGAATTGTATCTTTCAGCCTTTCCTCATTATCCCCTACTGTGCTCTGATAAAAACAGGACAATCCCAAATATGCACATTTTTCAGCAAGATAAGCCGCATTTGTATTAATAATATTGCCCAAAAGTAATTCTGTTCCGACGCTGATCAATTCTACTACCATAGTATCATCCTTTCTCCTGTCGTCATACAGTTCTTTCTGTCATTTTGTTGTTTTCAGTACATCTTTATTTTTGAAAATGTAATCTATCAGTGAAACAACTGTCAGAAGTAATGCAATCCAAATACAGGCCTTAGTCACTGTCTCATAAACTGGATTCTGAATATCTGCAATCAGCAGGCACAGCATCAACATCTGAAATGTGGTTTTGAACTTTCCCCAATAGCTCGCTGCAATTACAACGCCATTATCTGACGCCACAAGTCTGAAGCCACTGATAATAAACTCCCTGCTTATAATTACAACTACCATCCATGCAGGCAGTCTCCCAAGTTCAACAAAACAAATCATTGCCGAACATACAAGTAATTTATCAGCAAGTGGATCCATAAATTTTCCAAAGTTTGTTACTAGGTTGTATTTTCTGGCAATATATCCATCTAAAAGATCAGTCAGGCTTGCAACGATAAAAATAGTAAGTGCAATCCATTTTCCCATTGTTCCGCCAATATCAGTCAATATAAAAACAAGAAAGACCGGAATCAGTAACACTCTTAGTATTGTCAGTTTATTCGGTAGATTCATCGCAGATTTCTCCTATCAAATCATATTCATAAGCACCCGTTACTTCTACTTTTACAAGACTTCCGCTCATCAATTCTTTTTTACTTTGAATAAAAAGCATACCATCTACATTAGGTGCATCCATATATGTTCTTGCAGCGTATGCATCCTCATCAGAAACCTTTCCCTCTATGAATGCTTCCAGTCTACAGCCAATCATATTCTGTGCATGAGCAAATGCAATCTCCTGCTGCAGCTCCATGAGCTCTGCCTGTCTTGCAAGCTTTATTTCTTCCTCAACCTGGTCAGACATGCTTGCTGCCGGAGTATCTTCCTCCTGTGAGTAAGTAAACACACCAAGCCGTTCAAATTCCATCTTATCAACAAATTCCATTAATTCCTGATGATCAGCTTCTGTTTCACCTGGAAATCCGGTAATTAATGTCGTACGAATACAGATATCCGGGATTTCGTCCCGTAATTTTTGTATAACGTTACATAGTTGTTTCTTATTAGTTAACCTACCCATGCGTTTTAAGACCGTATCGGCTGCATGCTGTATCGGAATATCAAGATATTTGCAGATTTTATCGTTTTCTTTAATTGTCTGAATCAATTCATCATTTATTTCTTCAGGATAGCAATACATGATCCGAATCCATTTCAATCCCATGATTGAACAAAGGCGACGCAAAAGCTCAGGCAATGATTTTTTTCCATAAAGATCAATTCCATATATAGTCGTTTCCTGTGCAACAAGAATCAATTCCTTTACACCATTATTTACAAGCTGCTCTGCCTCTGTCACAAGTCTCTCGATCGGCATACTCCGAAAATGTCCGCGAAGCTTTGGTATGATGCAATATGTACAATGCTTGTCACACCCCTCTGCGATTTTCAGATATGCAAAATATCCCCCTGTTGTAACAATACGATTTTCCTCTACAAGCGGTAATTCCTCAATGTCTGCAAAGCAATCTCCATCTTTGCCATCAAGTACTGATTCAAGTGCTTCAGCAATCTTATTATAGGCTGTTGTTCCTACAATGGCATCAACTTCAGGAATTTCTTCATGAATTTCCTTTGCATAACGCTGAGCAAGACAACCTGTCACAAGTAATGCTCGACATCGACCGCCCTTTTCCTGTTTGTATTCAGCCATTTCCAAAATCGTCTGTATACTCTCTTCTTTGGCATCATGAATAAAGCAGCACGTGTTAATAATAATCACGTCTGCCTCTGCTTCATCATCAGTAAATTCAAAAGAATGCTTTCTTAGAATACCAAGCATGACCTCTGTATCTACCAGATTTTTATCACAACCCAGAGAAACAAATAATAGCTTCATGCAATCTCCTGTCAATCGTCAGCTCCGACAATTTTGATAATTCCATCATTTAATTCTTCAATTGCAACTGATAATGGTTTCTTCTCCGTAGCTGCGTTTACCGGTGTCGGTGAACCTGAAATCAGCTGTCTGGCTCTTTTGGATGTAGCCATTACAATCGAATAACGACTGTTTACGATTGGCTGCTCACCTTCCTCTACCTCGCTGTTTACTACTTTCATTAAATCCGTATAAGATGGGTGTAACATGTTTCATTCTCCTTCCAAAAACTCTTTGAATTGTTGTTTTATACTCTGTACTGTTTCTTTATTTCGAAAAGCTGCATAGTGAGCACTCATCACAGTGTGATGCAATGTTCTCACGCACTCATCCAAATCATCATTTATTACGAGAAAATCGTAGTTTTCTATTAAATCTGCTTCCTCTGCTCCACGCTTCATTCTAGCGGCGATTACTTCCTCTGTCTCTGTGCCTCTTTTTTTTAATCGGTTGTAAACTTCCTGAACAGTAGGCGGCATCACAAATAATAACAATGACTCCGGGAACTTCTCTTTAATTATCAATGCTCCCTGTGTTTCAATTTCCAAAATGACATTTTTACCGGATGCAAGCTGTTCCTCGACATACTTCTTTGGTGTACCGTAATAATTATTTACATACTGTGCATGTTCCAGAAGTTCATCCTTCTCAATCATTTTTTCAAAATTTTCTTTTGTGACGAAAAAATAATCCACACCGTTTACTTCACCCGGTCTTGGGCTTCTCGTCGTGGCTGAAACTGATAACGCATAATTATCATACTGCTTTATCAGTTCTTTCATAATGGTTCCCTTACCTGAACCAGCAAATCCGGATACTACTAAAAGAATCCCTCTGTTCATACTGTATCGCTCCAAGATTTATTCTATATTTTGAATCTGTTCCCGTACCTTTTCAATATCTGTTTTCAAATCAATTGCTTTATCAGACGTTGCAAGATCATTTGCTTTAGATAAAATCGTGTTTGCTTCTCTGTTCATTTCCTGGGCTATGAAATCAAGTTTTCTGCCAACGCTTCCACCCTCTTCCAATGTTGCCTTCGTATGTTCTATATGACTTCTTAAGCGGACAATCTCTTCGTCTACGCATATTTTATCTGAAAATACAGTAACCTCTGTCAATATGCGATTTTCCTCAATATTTGCATCTTTAAGGAAATCAGTAACCTTATCTGTCAGCCTTGTCCGATACTCCTGAATAATCTCCGGTGCACGTTCAGCAATATAGTCCACATGAGAAAGCATACCATCCAGTTTCATAATCAAATCATTTTTCAAGTTTTCACCCTCAGTGATCCTTGTTGAAACAAAGCTCTCTGCCGCACCTCGTATTGCCTTCTCCAAATCATTCCACAATTCCTTTTCATCAAGTTCCTGCTCTTCAATGGAAAAGACTTCAGGATAACGGGATAGTGACGAAACACGAATATCATTCTCAATAGAAAAGTCTGTTGCCATTTCCTTTAAATAATTCATGTATGCAGCAGCCATTTCTTTATTATATTTCAAAAAATAATTGTTCTCTGTAAAATCCTCATAGGAAATAAAGATGTCTACCTTGCCTCGCTGCATATATTCCTTTAGCAGATTACGCATAGACGCCTCAAAAAAACTAAGCTTTTTCGGCATTTTTATATTGATATCAAGGTATCTGTGATTCACTGCCTTCATTTCAACAGTAATCTTCCTGTCAGCATCAGAAACCTCAAACCGCCCAAAGCCTGTCATGCTTTTTATCATGTCCTGTTTTCTCCTTTATCCGCAGTAGAATTCCCTCTGCATACTATTTTTTATTATAGTCTATCGTTTCTGCAACGTCAAGCAAGCCATTTGCTTTTCTCACAATTTTCTTCTATAATGTACTTTAGCTTCTATCACTGAATTTTGAGAAATGAGGAATTACAATGGCATTAGATGGAATTGCAGTTGCATGTATCGCCGATGAGCTGAAACACACAATTTTAAATGGAAGAATTTATAAAATCGCACAGCCAGAAAATGACGAGCTGTTGTTGACTATTAAAACAGGAAATGGACAGTATCGGCTTTTAATCTCTGCCGGTGCCTCTCTTCCTTTTATTTATCTAACAGAAACAAACAAACCAAGTCCCTTGACAGCACCCAATTTCTGCATGCTGCTTCGTAAGCATTTACAGAATGGACGAATAACTTCCATTCGCCAGCCCGGTCTTGAACGAATTCTCATGTTTGATATTGAACATCTGGATGAACTTGGAGATTTGTGTCATAAAACGCTTGTCGTTGAAATCATGGGGAAACACAGCAATATTATCTTTCTAAATGATGAGAATCTGATTATTGACAGTATCAAGCATATTTCCAATGCTGTCAGTTCTGTCAGGGAGGTTCTTCCTGGACGCAGCTATTTCATTCCACAGACGCAGGAAAAATATGATCCACTTAGTATTACAAAGGAAACGTTTCAAAACAGTCTGTCAATGAAACCAATGCCTGTCGCAAAGGCTATTTATACAACATTGACCGGTTTTTCTCCGGTAATGGCAGAGGAATTATTATTCCGTGCCTCCATCGATTCAGCACTTCCTGCAAATACTCTTTCCACGGAACTTGTACTCCATTTATACAACCATCTGAAATGGATGCTGGAAGATATTACTGCCGGACATTTTTCACCAAACATTGTACTTACAAATGATGTGCCTGTTGAATTTTCTGCACTTTCGCTTACACAGTACAAAGAATTACCAGTTATTACTAGCAGCTCTATTTCAAGCATTCTGGAAACCTACTATGCCAGAAAAAACGCGGTCACACGTATTCGTCAGAAATCTTCTGACTTACGAAGAATTGTCCAAACAGCTTTGGAACGTAATGTTAAAAAATACGATTTGCAGCTGAAGCAGCTGAAAGATACAGAAAAAAAAGACAAATTCAAGGTGTATGGGGAATTACTCAATACCTATGGCTACAATCTCGAGTCCGGATGCTGCTCATTTGAAGCAGATAATTACTATACCGGTGAAAGAATTACAATTCCTCTCGATAATTTGTTGTCCGCTTCCGAAAACGCCAAGCACTATTTTGAAAAATACAACAAGCTCAAGCGAACAGAAGAAGCCGTCACAGAACAGGCTGCGGAAACAAAATATGAAATTGAACATCTTGAATCCATCAGTACCTCTCTTGACATCGCTCTTCTCGAAGAAGATCTTGCACAAATCAAAGAGGAGCTTATAGAAAGTGGTTACATCCACAGGAAAGGTCCTTCCGTAAAAAAAGGAAAGATAACAAGCAAGCCTTTTCATTATGTCAGCAGTGACGGATATGATATGTATGTTGGAAAAAATAATTATCAAAATGACGAGTTGACTTTTAAATTTGCTGTTGGCAACGACTGGTGGTTTCACGCAAAGGGGATACCCGGTTCTCATGTTATCGTCAAAACTAACGGAGATACACTTCCCGACAAAACATTTGAAGAGGCAGGAAGTCTTGCTGCCTACTACTCCAAAGGACGGGAACAGGCAAAAGTTGAAATTGACTATACCGAAAAGAAAAACATTAAAAAACCAAACAAGAGTCGTCCTGGCTTTGTAGTCTATTACACAAATTACTCTCTTGTTGCCATACCTGATATCAAAAAAATAACCCGGATATAATCCGGGTTATCTATTTCTATTACTGAACAAGCCAGTCATACATTTCCTGATATTTTAGTGCTGAAACATGCCATGAAAAATCTGCTGCCATTGCTCTGTCTACCATTTTGTTCCATTCACGTTTTTTTCCTGCATAGATGCTCTGTGCATAACGTATAGTATTCAGCATCTCATGTGCATTGTAGTTCGTAAAGCTAAAGCCATCTCCGGTACTCTCATATTCATTGTATGGAACTACTGTGTCTTTAAGTCCGCCGGTTTCTCTGACAATAGGAATGGTTCCATATCGAAGTGCCATCAACTGAGACAATCCACAAGGTTCAAACAGTGAAGGCATTAGGAACGCATCTGCCGAAGCATAAATCTTATGTGAAATCGATTCTGAATAATAAATATTTGCAGATACTTTATTTGCATATTTCCAGTCAAAGTGACGGAACATGTTTTCATACTGTTCTTCACCTGTTCCAAGAATGACAATCTGTACATCCATCTGGCAAATCTCATCCATCACATATGCGATCAAATCAAAGCCCTTCTGATCAGTAAGTCTGCTTACGATACCAATCATGAATTTCTTATCATCCTGCTCCAGTCCAAGTTCTGCCTGAAGAGCACGTTTGTTCTTTATCTTCTCTTTTCTGAAATCCTTTGCGTTATATGGATTTGATATATATTTATCCGTTTGCGGATTGTATTCTTCGTAATCAATTCCGTTTAGTATTCCTCGAAGGTCTTTGTCTCTAGCTCTTAACAGTCCGTCCAGACCTTCTCCATAAAATGGCATTTTGATTTCTTCTGCATATGTATTGCTGACAGTCGTAATTGCATCTGCAAATACAATACCGCCCTTTAACAGGTTTCCATCCTTGTATGCTTCAAGCTTGTCCGGTGTAAAATAATAATCTGGAAGACCAGTCAAGGCTTTCAAAGTCTTTACATCCCAGATGCCCTGGAATTTCAGATTATGTATTGTCATAATCGACTTGATATCTCTGAAAAATTCTCCTGCATGGAAACGTTCCTTCAAATATACCGGAATCAAACCTGTCTGCCAATCATGGCAATGTATAATATCAGGCTTGAAATCAACTACAGGTAAAACTGAAAGAGCTGCCTTTGAAAAGAAAGCAAACTTCTCCAAATCCCATAGTAAATCTCCATATGGTTTTACACCTGAAAAATAATACTCATTATCTACAAAATAGAAGGTAATTCCCTCATACTGCATTCGAAACACACCAACATACTGCGTATTGTTGCCAATATCCATATAAAAATGATTGACATACGTCATTTGCTGTACATACTCCGGTCCGATACACATATATTTAGGCATGATTACTCTAACATCAAAATACTTCTGATCAAAGCATTTTGGCAGAGAACCAACAACATCTGCAAGTCCACCTGTTTTAATAAACGGGACTCCTTCCGATGCCGCAAAAAGTATTTTTTTCATAACTTCTGAAACCTCCCTTTCGGAATACATTTATATTATTATACACGAGACGCTCCAAGAAGAAAAGGGAAAAAAACTATTTCGCATTCATCCGATACTGTATTCTGATTTTATCTGCAATCAATGCAATAAACTCAGAATTTGTCGGTTTTCCTTTGCTGACATGTATCGTATATCCAAACAATTCATCAATGGTATCCATTTTCCCGCGACTCCATGCAACCTCAATAGCATGGCGAATCGCACGTTCTACTCTGCTTGGTGTTGTCTGATATCTTTTGGCAATCGTCGGATACAGAACCTTTGTAATAGAATTTAGCATGTCCATGTCATTGACCGACATCATAATTGCATCACGTAAGAACTGATATCCTTTAATATGTGCCGGAACACCTATCTCATGTATAATATTGGTCACATCACTTTCCAGGTTCGCTTCTACAAATTCGGCACCTGTTTTCTTTTCATAAGCAATTTCGCGTTCTTCCTGTTTATGTCCTGCATTATCCTTAAACATCTTAAGGCGGTTTTTGACTGCTTCTGGATTGAAGGGTTTTAAAATAAAATATTTAGCACCCAAACGAAAAGCATCCTCCGTAATCTGTTCATCTCCCACAGCAGAAAGTACAATAAATGATGGTATTTTCTTTAGTGTTGTATCCTTTTTTACCCGTTGCATGATTTCCAGTCCATCAAGCTTTGGCAAAATCAAATCAAGTAAAACAACATCCGGCTCTTTGTTTTTGATAATTGCATAAGCATCCTCACCGTTATCTGCATGTCCTACCACGTTCATCTCGCTGTCGTTCTCCAATACATCGCCGACTACTTCCAGCATTCTTCTGTTGTCATCAAAAATAGCTACATTCAACTTCTCCATCCTACAAAATCCTTTCTGTTTTTATAGATTACTACCCGAATCGAGCAGTATCCTCACATATAACAGTATAATAAAGTAGTATTTTTGCAGGCAAGAGTGACTATTCGCAGTATTCGTGATTTTTCTATAAATTACCACCAGATTCTTTCCTTTTTACGAATCTCCCGCGTGCCGACTTTCCAACATAGATTCCGTTTTCCACAATAATATCGCCTCTGGATATTGTCATGACAGGATATCCCTTAAGTGTATGACCTTCGTAAACGGTGTAATCCACTCTTTCATGAAGCATTGCTTTTGTAAGAACGCACTCACAATCAGTATCGTAAATAATAATATCTGCATCCGAACCAATCTTTAGTGTACCCTTTTGCGGATACATGCCAAATAATTTTGCAGGATTTTCTGCTGTCACTTTTACAATCTGGTGTATTGTCATCTGATGGTTAAGTCCCTCAGACAGCATTAATGGCATCCTTTCCTCGATTCCAGTTCCTCCATTTGGTATTTGAGAGAAGTTATGTAAACCTCTCTTTTTTTCTTCAAATGTAAACGGACAGTGATCCGTTGCCACTACCTGTATAACACCATCCTTCAGCTGTTGCCACAAAAAGGCATTATCCTCTGCCTTTCTAAGTGGTGGTGACATGACATATTTAGCACCTTCAAAATCTGGTCGTTCATATTCTTTATCTGTTAGAATCAAATACTGTGGACAGGTTTCTGCATATACCGAATATCCTTTCTCCTGTGCCTCTTTAATTCTGCAAACTCCTTCTGCACACGTATTGTGAACAATATACACCGGTGCGTTCGCAATCTGGGCAAGCTTGATAACTCTATTCACTGCTTCTGCTTCACATGCAGCAGGTCTCGAAACAGGATGGTATTTGGGTTCAGTTTTCCCAGCTGCAAGCAGCTGTTCCACACGATGCTTGATGACATAATAGTTTTCACAATGCACTGTCACAAGTGCACCACAATCTCTGGACTTTTCCAGTATTTTCAAGAGTTCTTCATCATTCACACGCATATCATAAACAAGATATACTTTAAAGCTCGTAACACCTTCCTCTACCATTTCCTCCATCTGGGCAAGTGTATCTGTATCAGCACTTGTTACAGCGATATGAAGGCCATAATCCAGACAGGATTTGCTTCCTTTCTTTTTCCAGATTTCAAGTGCATCTCGAAGTGTTCCGCCAGTCGGCTGACAGGCATAATCTATGAAGGATGTCGTCCCTCCAATGGCTGCAGCTATGGAACCGGTTTCAAAATCATCGGCAGAGGTCAGTTTCTCATCAAGAGGCATATCAAGATGTGTGTGTACATCAATACCTCCCGGAAGAACATAGTTCCCTTTTGCATCTACAGTCTTTGCTGCACTTAAATTCGTACCAATAGCAGCAATCTTTCCATCCTGTATTGCCAAATCTTCTTCCAAAACCTCTGTTTCTGTTACGATTCTTCCATTTTTGATTACCATATCAAACTGTTCCATAGACGTTGCTCCCTTCATTCAAAATACATATAATCCATATACAAATCATTAAATTCACTGTCTGCTGACAGCGAAATTTCATCAGCTGTGGCGATACAGGCAAGTTCGTCTTCTCCTGTACATTCATTTCTAAGCTCCATCAATGTTCCCTGTAGCGACGCATTTCCGACAGGAACAATTTTCTCCTGTAATTCCTCAGGAAATAAACCAATTCGAACTGCTTTTTCTACATTCATCGCATATCCAAACCCACCAGCCAAATATACATTATTAATTTTATCATATGTTATATCAAACCGTCTGCATAGTATTTCTATACCTGCACGAGTTGCTGCCTTTGCAAGCTGAAACTCGCGAATGTCCTTTTGAGTTATTATGATTTGTCTGTCATCATTACCTGCGTATAGTAAATATCCGTCTTCAAAATAGGCATCTTCGAACCGTCCAGTCTCATCAATTGCCTCAATTTTAACCAATTCTGCAATAGCCTCTACAATACCCGTTCCGCAAATACCGATTGGCTCTTTATCTGCTATCGTCTGTAAAACTGCTGTATCGCTTTCTGAATTGATTGTAACACCGCAAACCGCACCCGGAATACTTCCGACTCCACAGCTTAGATTTCCACCCTCAAAAGCAGGACCTGCAGCTGTTGAGGTACATAATATTTTGTCAGCATTACCGATTGCCATTTCTCCATTTGTACCAAGATCAACAAGCAGATTTATTTTATCTGTCTTATGAAATCCGCAGGCCATCAAACCTGCTGTTATATCTCCTCCGACAAATGTAGATATTCCTGGATATATGATTACTTCTGCCTGCAGCTGATTCATGCCAAGCAGTTCACCATGGCCTGTAATCCGCTCAAGTGTGACTGGTTCAAATGGAAAAATTCCAAGTGTTTTGCACGATAATCCCAGCAACAGGTGAATCATTGTCGTATTCCCTGCAATTACAATTTTTCTGATTAAATCTGTTTTTTGAAAATGCTCTACACCCTTTGTAATATCCTGCCTGATACTTTGCTGCAGCTGCTCTCCATTCCCCTGATTTGAATAATCCATTCGACTGATTACATCTGCCCCAAACCTGCGCTGTCTGTTCAGTGCTGTGTATGTTTCAATCACCTGTCCTGATTCTCCATCCAATAGTTGCATCGCAAGTGTTGTTGTTCCAATGTCAATACCTATTACATAGAATTTTTCATTGGAAGCCTTATCTGGAAAGTCACTTGATGTCTGCAGCTTTTCCGTGCTTCTCAGCTGGAATTCTGATAATACTGTATACTCTGACTCTGAAACCATATCGAGCGAGATGCAGCAGTCTTCCTTAGGATACGCTTTACAGGCAAGCCTGATTCCTTCTTCTAATTCTTTTGAAGTCAGACATTGTCTATCGCTTTCACAAGGCACAAGCTGTCCTTCGAGCAGTTTGACTTTACATTTTCCGCATGTTCCACGTCCTCCGCAAAGCGAAGAAACGTCCAATGCTTCTCTACGCATGGCATCCAGTATGCTCTCGCCCAGACAGCATGTCAGATTCCATTGTTTTTCTCCTTTTATTACAGTTAACCGCACCCCTTGTATTCGTCTCATTTTACACTCCTTTGCACTGCAGTTTCTGCAATCATGTTCTGCATGAAACTCATTTTGATTCTCAGACAAAATCAATGCATATGTCATGCTCTTTAGTGGTTCAAGCATATAGCTTTCATTAATTTTGATTTCTTCATTTACCGCATCTGTTTTATCATACACTACCTTCTGAAAACCAAAAGGAATATCATTCGGAGCATCAACCCGCTTTGCAATCCCAACATTTCTTTTTCTGCACTGTTGTCGAATATAAGGCTCCAATGCCTTCTCCATTTTAAACAAATAACAGTCTGCAATTGTATCAATCAGCAGCCCTGCCAGATAATCTTCTTTACGAAATTCTTCTTCATACAGTCTTGAAACCTGATTTCCAACTGTAAGCAGCACAAAAAAAGCATCCTTTGTGGCATAATTTCCCCCAAGAGCAGTCTCTTTCGGGATTGTTCCAAATGAAACTAAGGCACATGCTTCTATAGAAGCATGTACCTTAGGTATCCACTTTTCATACTCCTCAGCAAGCTCTTCATACAATGGACTGTCTTCATAGCATTGCATACTCCGGAGTACTTCTTTTTTGTTTAATTCAATTTCAAATGTGGTTATTTTCATAATTATTTAGCCATAACTGCCTTTTTTGCAACTTCTGCGGCTGTCGCAGCATCTGCGGTATAATAATCGGCTCCGATCTGCTCTGCAAAGTTTTGATTTACGGGTGCGCCGCCAACCATTACAATATACTTTTCTCTCAGGTTGCGTTTCTTTAACTCATCAATCACTTCCTGCATGTTTGGCATTGTTGTTGTAAGCAGTGCAGACATACAAATAATATCTGCGCCAACCTCTTCTGCTTTGTCAACAAAGGCTGATGCTTC
This sequence comes from uncultured Lachnospiraceae bacterium, assembly GCA_964579795.1. GTDB lineage: Bacteria > Bacillota > Clostridia > Lachnospirales > Lachnospiraceae > JAEYFP01. The sequence goes on from CAZOHM010000021.1 coordinate 17,889, forward strand.
AACATCTACACCAATATCATATACTTCAAAACCGGCACCTTTGATCATCATCATTACAAGGTTCTTTCCAATATCATGCAAATCGCCTTTTACAGTTCCAATAACAGCCTTTCCTACCGGCTCATTACCTACCTCAACAAGCTTTGGCTCAAGAATCGAAATTCCTGCATTCATCGCACGTGCTGCTACAAGAACCTCAGGCACAAATACTTCATTGTTTTTAAACTTGGCACCAATAATCATCATTCCAGAAAGTAATCCATCATTTAATATTACCTTAGGATCCATCCCTTCGTCAATCGCCTGTTGTACTAATGCCTTAACATTTTTTGCTCTTCCTTTTTGTAGGAATTCTGAAATTTCCTCAATTAACCCCATCGTTTGTTACCTCCTAATTACATGTTTTATTGTGAATAAATCCAACATCCTTATTTCTTACTACTATAATAATTGAATGGTTTTTTATTTTTCTGTATTTTTTTTAGAATCAGTCTAAATTTTTTACCAATTCTGTTGTATAATAATATTATACCAGTAATACATCGAAAGGAGCAACCATGGAATCCTATTTATATACAATTGTGCCTCATGATTACCTCGTACAAATACTTGAAACTTTTTATGCCTGTATTGAAATTCCTATTCAAGTCATTGATGAACAGGGAAAAATTTTAGAATCCTGTGGTTCTGTCACAAGTTTTTGTGATATTTTTAAAAAACGATTTTCTTCAGCTGAGGCGTGTACAAAAATACATATCAATGCAAGCAAACGAGCCATTGGCCTTGGTGAGACATATATTTTTTCGTGTCATGCAAACTTAAATCATATTGTTTTTCCATTAATCAGCAACCAATCCTTTCTTGGTTCTGTTCTTGTTGGACCCTTCCTTTTGGATATTCCCGATTCTACATTAATCGCCGATATTGCAAAAAGCCATCCTATTGAAGCAGAAGATTTGCTCAGTTTGTACGACGAACTTGGTTCTATACAGGTTATTGCGCCTTCAAAAGCAACCTTCATCAGTAAGCTGCTTTACTTTCTTTTTTCAAATTTGATTGCCGATGGAAAAGCACAATTAAAAATCAATCAGGAGAAGCTTCATCAGCAATCAAAAATCAACGAATCAATTCAGATGTACAAAACACCTGGATTTGAAATCACTTCTTCCTATCCGTACGAAAAAGAAAAAGCACTTGTAAGCAAAGTGAAAAACGGCGATCTCGCTTCTGCAAAAGGAATACTAAACGACCTGCTCGGCTATGTATTTTTTTCAGAAGGAAGCAGTCTGGAAATTGTAAAAACGCGTTCTCTTGAGCTCTCCTCCATATTATCAAGAGCAACTATTGAAGGTGGTGCATCCACGGATGTAATTTTAAAGCTTAATAACCAGTTTCTTAAAGATATTCAATCTGTTACGGACATTGATTCTCTCTGTTATATGCTGCAGGAAACGGTAGAAGCATTTGTCGAAAGCATGTTTCATTATCTACCTACGCAGAAAAACAACGATACAATCAAAACCGCTATCCAATATATTTCACATAATTATGCGTCAGGACTCACTCTTGAATCAGTCGCAGAACAGGTTCATTTGAATCCGGCTTACTTTTCAAGTATTTTCAAGCAGTCATCCGGTTCATCCTTCAAAGAATATTTAAACATGGTTCGAATCGAGGAAAGTAAACGTCTGTTGTCAAATACCGACTATCCAATACTTGATATCGCCATTGCTGTTGGATTTGAAGACCAAAGCTACTTTTCCAAGGTTTTCAAAAAATATACAGGTTTGTCACCAAGACAATTTCGTGCAAGTTAAATGGGATGTCCACGACAGGCATCCCATTCACTTACTAATTCTGATAAAATTCGTTTACTGCTTCAAAAAATGCATCAATGTTTTCCAATGCCGTTACAGGTGGAATATCGCACCCTGATGCAATCACAAAGTTCGGATACTTGCTGCATCTGTTCAGTAATGCCAGCGTTTCAGATTTGACAATTTCTGGTGTTCCTCCTCTGAATACGCCTGCTGGGTCAATATTTCCAATAACCATTCTGTCCGCAGGTATCACCTTAAGTGCTTCTTCTATATCTATTGCATTTCCAACACTATATGCCAGTGCATCAATTCCTGCTACATTTTTCATTAACGGAACAATGTTTCCACAATTATGGTACATAATAATAAAGGAATCATCCTCGACCGCTTCTCTGACACGCTGTACATATGGTGTTGAAAATTCGTCCATCAGATTCGGAGAAAGAAGACCTGCCGCCGGTTCTGCCATCACGATACCATTTGCACCTGCTTCTTTGAAAGCCTTTGCATATTTAATTAAAAACTGTGTTGCCTTCTCCAGGACAGCCTCCACAAGCTCCGGTTCTTCATAACAAAGAATCATAATTTCTGTCATGTCAAGCATTCTGCCGGCAAGCGAATATGGTCCTATAATGCCTGCAAAAAGAGGTCGATCAGTAATCAGTTCTGATGCTTCTTTAATTCCTCTGACGCACTCTCCTGTTCTTCCGGTACCAACCTCAGGTATTTCAAGTGCTTCTGCCTCGTCTTCATCATGAATCAATGCTGCATGAACAGTTGGCACATCATCTGGGCTGTAATGAACAGGACTTCCAAATGCTTCTGCTTCCACAGACAAATCCATCAGGCTGACCGCAGCTCCTGTATCAAATCGTTTTGCCACTGCCTCCATACACTTTGCCTGCAAATGACCGTCCTTCACAAGTTCCTCAACTGTAGCCCCTATAAGCTGTGTCCCAGGAAAGGATAGTATTGGCATTCCTTTTTTCTTTGGAGCATTAATATACTCTGCCACCCATTTTTTCATATCACGTTTCATACGCATATACCTCCATAAGTATTTATTTCCTACAGTATATTACGTTCATTTTGTATTTTTTTATGACGAATTATAGATTAATGCCAACTAATTTTGGATTTATGCTCCAAATGTTCCTTTTACATTGCTCCAGTACTTATCAGCATGCGCAATTAATATTTCTGCCTGTTCATGTGACATTTCCGGAAAATGAAGAAACAGGCTGTGTGATCCATAACGTTCTACAAGTCTGTCAACATTTTTAATCCAGTCTTCAAACTCTCCCGAATACACTTTTACCCACAATGATTTTCCTGCTGCACGTGCCTTGTCGTAAATTTGATACCATTCCTCCAGTGTACCATCAGGACCATAATCACCGCTTGTCCATTGCAGTGCATCAATTTCTTCAATTTCCATAATTGCATCCAAATGTCGAATACAGTCCGGACCATCCAGATGGTATAGTACATTGTCTATCTGTTTTGCCTGTTCACGTAGTGGTTCCAAGATAAAATCCCTGTAGTTCTGCGGTGACATCATTGCCGCAAAATCACATTGCAGTTTTGCTGTTTTTCCTTCGCCCCAGATTTGAAAAACTGTATAGCAGGAACCCTTGTCTTCTTCGTTTTTGATAACATCATAGAATCTGTCAAAATACTCGAAATAAACACTGCTCACCTGACGGATTCGTTCTTCAACCTCTTCCGGTTCATCCATCATATCAAAGATTGTATTCTGTGCACCTCGAAGTGAAGCCAGCACATCTATATTTTCCATCAAATCCGGCATTCCGATATAAAAATCATCTCCTGCAAGCTTGCGAATGTCTTTCACAAGCTGATAATGCTCCTTCCACCACTTATTCTCCGAATCAAACACTAATTCATCTGCTTCTTCCCATTCATCAACACATTCCTCAAACCATACTGTATCATCCTTGAACTTTATTTCAGAACCAAGATATCCAGCCACAGAACCTGGACCAAAATCCACTTCGATATTCGGAAAGCTTTCTGCAAGGAACTCGTGCGTATCACAGAAATAACGATATCTTGCTACCATGCGTTCTGCATTTCTGTATTTGTCAACCATATCTTCTTTGTACTTCAGTTCCTCCGGCAGTCCTGTCTGCATACCCTGACAGGATTCATAAATAATTTTCTCTCCTGCTTTGCGTGCTTCCTGAAATGCAGCTTCTATTTCCGGCTTCCTTGCAACAACAAACATCAACGGTCTGCCCTCATTCTGATGCTTCCAGTATTGATTCCATTTTTTCTTTGTATCTTCCCAGTTTTCTTTATACTTCATATTGAATCCTCCTTGCATTGTCGGCTTTATTCTATTTTATTGTACTATTTTCACTGTTGTGTTGACTATGCTTATTATCTGCTAATAATTTGTACTTTTTTTACCTTTACTGTACATATAAAGATTGTCCATGTCATCCTTTCAGAGCATTCCATCTCACAATGGACACCCTTGTCTTCGGCTATATCCTTCCCACTACCGGACGAATCACGCAGACTTTACTGCCTGGAAACGTGCGCCGTAAGGCGCATCACCAGTAAAAAGAATCGCCGGTTATCACCGGCGATTCTTTTTTATACATCAAACTCTGTTCTCATAAATTACATAATTATTAATATTCACTTCATAAGAGCCGGTATCAACATATCGCTCCATAGTATCACCCTCAAGAAGCTTCGCAAGACCTTCCATTGTTACACTGCCCCATACAAAGTTTCTCTGAGCAATTGCATAATCAATGGCTCCATTTTGAATAAAGCTTTCCATTTCCTTTACATAGTCGATTGAAATTACTTTGATATCTGAACGGTGACGGGAGAAATATTTTCCAAGCAGGCATCCCCAATCAGCATTTGTTGCATAAATAAGCTTTGTATCCGGATTAGAACGAATCAGTCCTGAAATAATAGTCTCCGCTTCACTCTCCGATGGAGCACTCGGAACAGGTACTTTTTTTGCACAGGCACTGCCTCCCTGCATTTCCTGCATAAATCCTTCCTCTCTTTTTTCAATTGCGGAAATATGAACATCATTCCAGGAGAGCACAAGTGCAAGTCCGTTTCCATTCATGGCCTTCTTGGCCGTGCGTGCTGCAGTAATACCAAGCTGAACTCCGTCAGAGGTTACAACTGACTCATATGGAATACCCGGAAGTTCTGCATTCAAAAAGATAATCTTCATTCCGTCTGTATGTCCCTGTCTTAACAGTTCCTCAATTCTAGGAGAGGATACCGGACTGATTACAAGACCGTCATAACCTTCCGATACAACCTTTTCCAGTATTTCTGTCATTTCTTCGATACTGGTGCTTCTTGATTTTGGTGCAAATACATCCAATTGCATATTCAAAATCTGCGCTGTTTTTCTAGCCTCATTTTCAGTTACTTTATAAAAAGGAATGTCCAAATCAAATACCATTGCTATTTTCTTTTTTCCAAAAACACTTCTTGATATTTTAATATTTTGAAAGTTATCTCTGACAACATCAACATGCTTTCGCAAATCAAGAGACATCTTATCCATCAGGTTTACAACACTGTTCTGGGTAATTGTTAATGATGCAACTTCTTCTGTCGTAGCGGAAGATTCCTCAATCACATTCGCAATATTTGTAATGGAATCGAGAAGATTTTCTTTTTCCCTTTCAAGAATTCCTACTTTATTCATCAGCTCACGCTGGCAGCTGATAGATGTGCCTGTATACTGATCTATCTCCCCAAAAAAAGAAACTACTGTAGCTACCGCCTCTTCCTGTGCACTGAAGCTCTCCTGCGACTGATCGACAATCAATTTCAGCTGCTGCATTTCTCTGCAAATATCCTTAATGGAATCATTAATATTCTGACTGGCTTCCTTGCTTTCTATAGAAAGCTTTCTCACCTGCTCTGCTACAACCGCAAAGCCTCTCCCTGACTCTCCTGCTCTTGCTGCCTCAATTGATGCATTAAGTGCAAGAAGATTTGTCTGATTTGCAATAGAATAAAGTACATCAGTAATCTCTGTGATATGCTGTGAATTTGATACAAGCTGGTTCATATTGCCGGTAATCTTCTCCATTAACCCTTGGCTAGTCTTCTGCTGTTCAGAAAGATTATCCACGGTCTGTTTACCTGTTGCATTTGCATTACTCATTTCCTCAGCCATACGAATCAGTGTCTGATACTGCTCACTCATCTGTCCAATCTGAGTAGCAAGTTCATCTGCAACCTGTCTGCATTTTTCAATGTCTTCAGCCTGAGCTGTGGATCCTTTGGCAATATACTCCGATGCTTCTTTGACATTTTCGGAAACATCACGAATCTGATCTGTCACACCCTTCATCTGACCACTTACAGTATCAACCTGACTGAATTCCTCATAGAATTCTTCAAAGTATTTCTGTAAGTTGCAATACAATTCATATCCCAGCTGCTTGCTTTCCTCATCCTTCTCAGAGAAATCCCATTCAAGCATCCGATTCATGATTTTCTTTTCCTTTTGATTCCTTTTTGTCCCAAGTGTGCCCATAAGCATCCTCCGTCTAATTTATTTCTAACATCATACAAATTCAAACAAGATTCACCAATATTATCATTCTAAAGGTTTTTTTATGTTTGTACAATATAAAGTCAAATAATAAATTGAAACGTTTAAATTTTGAACATACTGACAAATACGATTCTATTTACTCATAATACTCGCTGAAATCAAGTTTTTCAATATTATAGGTATCCTCATACCGGCCTACTACATTTTTCACAATACTGCTGTTGCTGTAGGATGCCGATATTATTTTTGCATTGGAAAAATCATACTCAAAGGTCCCATCCGAACGCTTAATAATATTGCTGAACCGCACAACTGCTTCCGCATCGCAGGTCACTCCGTCTGCCTGCGTGATTTTTACAAAATAAATAAGGTCCAAATCGTTATAGTTATTACCATTCTGACCGGCAGCTTCCGGTTTTACAGATTTAAAATACACTGATAACAATGTTGGTTTCAGCCACTCAAATGTTGCCTTTTTATTCACATAGACCGGAACAAGATTTGCTTCACAAAAAATTCTTACTCCATATTCATTTGCATTTACAAATGCTTCTTTTCCTGCCTCCGCTGCTTCCTTCACAAGTTCATCTGTCAACTCTGCAGCAGAAGTTACATACTCATCTGTTCCTTCTACTGTATATTCCATAACACACTCCTCTGATGGTGTGTCAACTACATAATGCTGTTTCAGACTTTCTTCCTCACTGAAATATGCTCTAATCTTTACAACATCACCTGTAGCATAATACGCTTTGAATACCTCTGGGTTAAATACCATATTTCGCACAAACTCATTGGAACTGTTATTAATGATTTCCATTGAAATATTGGGCGAAATACCATCAAACCTAACCTCAATATCTTTAAATACTTCTTCCTTTGTCAACACTGCTGCCGTTGTCAAACCAGATACCGTAATCTCTTTTTTGTTCGACACGACTTTAATTTTCAGTTTCTTGGCTAATGCTTCGTCAAAGCTGTAGGAAACAGAAAAAGTTCCACCATTGCTAAGATTTTCTCCATTCTGTATATTTACCTGTAAGCTGTTTTCAAATGATTCATAATCCGCATCTGTACATTCCTGTATGTGAATCAGAGATGCCTCATAATCTTCCTTCACCTTTGCAATTGTGGCATCTACCGCTTCTTTATTCAGTGTTAGTCGGGCAGTACCTTTTGTATTATATCCTTCATAACTTACTGTATAATATTCACTTATGTTCATCGTCTCGTATGGAAGAAATTCTTTTGCTGCTATCACACCAACAATTAATAATGCGCATATCAAAACAACTCTGAAAATGATTTGTATTCTTCTACGCTGCCTTCTTTCCCAACTCGTCATCCGCTTTTTCTTTTTCATATAACCCTCTTCGAACATTTTAAACTAAAAAACACGATTAACATTGTAGCATAAATTCAACCAAAAACAAAGAGTGAAATTCAATCTTCACTCTTTGTTCACATAATTATTCAGATTTTTATTTTTTTCTCAAATATTACTTATTTCGCATCACTCTTTTTTTCCTTTTTTTTCTAATTATATGTCTGACTATCAAAAGAATTAATAGAATTAAAACAGCTATCACAGCATACACACATATAGAAAATCGATTGGGATTTGAAAACAATGCAATTGGATTTCTGGAATCCTCAACACCCTTTCTATTATGAAAAGTGCTATAATATGACGGTATCACGCTGACTCCATCTTCGTTTTTTTCAAATGACTGCATGTAACTTGCAATTGCATACCATGCCTTCAATTCTTTTCCATCACCATCATAGATAATTACGTCTTCTACCTCAGTTAACGGTTCTCCATTCTCATCCTTTGGTTTGATGGATAATAACCCTTTTGATATATCAGTGACCGCTCCAAGCATTCTACCACTATACATATCAGTAACAACGCGATAAAGCCTGTCATCTTCAAGCTCTGTTCGAGAATCCTCAAGCGTTGCAGAAGAAATCCAACAATCAGACACTTTGTTTAATAACAAGCGATGTGGATTGTAGGTGAATGACAGTCCACTCATATAGAGTCGTGCTGTCTTCATATAATCAGATACAGATGCATCAACCTCAGCAACATTTTTTAATTCCCTGCCTGTCAGATACAAACTAATCAGTGGATATCCTATACTGCCGTCTGCTCCGCTGCCAAGTGAAAAAGATTCAAAGACATTACTGACTGTAATCGGTCCAAGTAAATACGTACCACGTACTGTTCCGGATGGTACAACAGCAATTTCTGCTGGATGCTCCTTTCCAGACGGCGTCTGATTTACAGCATATCTGTACGCATCAGACATCAAATTTCCAAGTTTGTGTTCTGTATGCTCCTGTTCCAGCATTTCAACTTTTTCAAAAGCAATATTATTCTCTACCAGTACCTGATTCTCTGTTAGACCAAACTCACTAAGATATTCACTGTCAATCTTCTTTTCAAAAGTTGAAAGCTCTGATGAAATTTCGTCATCTTCAGCAATGTCGTCTGTCATCCTTATGAGCTTATACTCTGTCATTTTCCAGCGACCGTCTTCTTGCTGCTCCATATGACATGTACCGGTATTTTCTCCATAACATCCACAACTTACGATATAGGTATTTCCACTATGAATTGGCTCATTAAGTACAGTATGAGTATGTGCACTGACAATCACATCCAACTCCGGAACAGCTTTTGCTAACTGCTCATCTTCTGATTTCTTAATATCCTCCCATGTCCCACTATGTGACAGACACACTATCATATCAACCGATTCATCACTCTGAATCTTCTGTACCGTCCTCTTAACACTCTCTATTGGATCAAGAACTGTCAGTTCACAAGTAGGCGCACATTCCAGTGCATCTTTTCCAAGCACACCGGTAATGGCAATTTTTACCCCATTTTTTTCAACAACTACATAATCTGCTAGCTTACACTTCTGCAATGCCTTATAAATAGCCTGACTGCCCTCGTTTGTACTGGACCAGTCCATATTGCAAATTACAAATGCCGGCAGATTTTTTTCCTTTTCAGAAGCAGTCTGAAACATTCCGGCAAGTGCTTCTGAACCATAATCAAATTCATGATTACCAAATGTTACCGCATCAAAGCCTAACTCCCCAAGCATTCTGTATTCAATAGCTTCATCCTTTATTAATGTCTGAAACAGTGTGCCCATCGCCATATCTCCGGCATCCACAACAAGCTGTTCAGGATTTTGACTTCGTTTTTCATCGAGCAATGTCTTTAATCTGGCGGCTCCGCCAATACTTATTTGCTCCCCGTTATCTTCTATCTCATAGCTTTTCAGATGAGAATGTAAATCATGTGTAAATACTATATCAACCTGATTGGAGGATAAATTCTCCTTAGCATGAAGCGGTGTGAAAAAACCGGACATAATTCCAATGGTAAAAATTAAAACAACTAATCCTCTATAAAAGTATTTAAGCAAGTTCTTATTTATCTGCATGCGTTCTCTCCACTGATGAATTCACAAATCCACCTATATTATACGTTGTCGAGAATTGGAACGCAAGAATGTTTCACTATAATTTCCTCTTCAATCCAAAATGATTCTGTCAATCTGGTTTCTCTTCATTTTGCTCTGCTAGCATGGTTTCGATGAAAATACCATATCCTCTGGAAGGATTATTTACAAACACATGTGTCACGGCACCAATCAGTTTTCCATTCTGCATAATCGGGCTGCCGCTCATCCCCTGTACTATTCCGCCGGTAAGACTCAAAAGCCGTTCATCGGTTACTTCCACCACAATTCCGTGATTGTAATTTTCATCAGTTGAATTCATTTCAATTTTTATAATTTCCACATCATAAAGTTCAGCCTGTCCACTAATATTACAAAGTATTTGTGCAGGACCGATTACAATATCCTGTTTCATGGCAACAGGGTAGCTTCCGATAGAGACTGCTTCAATAAGCGCTTCACTTCCCTTTCCAAATACTCCATGATCTGTATTTTGTGTGATTACTCCTATTTCATTTTCGGGCAGATAATTAATGATTCCCATCAATTCCCCTGGCAATCCATTTTCGCCTCTGACAATCGATACAATATCAGTATGGTACAAGGTGCCGCTTCCGAACTCCATAAGTTCAGCTGTATCCATATCATTGATACCATGTCCCAATGCTCCAAATTCCATGTTTTCATCAATATATGTCAATGTCCCGATTCCCTGTACATTATCTCTTACCCATACTCCAATTTTATATTCACCATCAGTATTCAAAACAGGACATATCTTCACTTCAAGCTCATTTTCTGACCGTCTGAGCTTAACAATCATTTCCTCTCCCTGACAGCTTCCCACAGCTTCCAGCAGTTCTTTTTTGTTTTGAATTTCTTTTCCATTCACAGCTTCAATATAGTCTCCCTGTTGTAATATCCCTGTTGATGGCTCGTAATTCATTCCGTCCGCTCCTTTTACAGAGCCTGTCTCCAATACAAGAATTCCATTTGACTCCACATAAATTCCAATTGGAATTCCAACAGGTGTCACCAGACATTCTTCTACAACACAAAGATCAACGTTTTTAATTGGAATCATTCCGAACAGTCTGCACCTAAGCAAATAATTTCCTGTTGTTGAGCTTTGTACAGTTACCGGACGGTCAAGTGACACTGGAATGACAGTCTCTTTTTCTGAATACTCTCTGGCTGACATAATTTCACCGGAAACCGGAATAGAGAGACTCAACTGTTTATCGCTTCCCTTTACAATATTTATTTCATCAGGGATTTTATTTCTGGTCACTACAAAAAAATAAGCCGAACCGACCAGTACCACAAGTATACAGGAAAAAATCAAAATTTTCCTGTAAATTCTGTATCTTTCTGTCACAAAATCACATACCTTTCTTCAATATCAGTTCATGCATTCATAACTGCTATTTTCTTGCAAAAACAGCAAAATGAGCAGGTTGCAAATCCGGCATGTTTCTTTTGCAAGCTGCTCATTATAGTATGTGATTATTTTTCTCTTTCAATCATGTTTTAACTGTTTTTTGATTTTTTCTGCAAGTTGCTTCATTTCTCTTGCATTCTCAAGAACCGTATCTGTTATCTGTACACCGCCAAGCATTCTTGCAAGCTCCTTTTCAACTTCGGATGGCTCCATCTGTTTTACATTTGTTGTTGTTCGCCCAGCTAAAACGTTTTTGGATATTTCAAAATGTGTATCAGCCATTGCTGCAATCTGTGGTAGATGTGTTACACAAATAACCTGATGGTTTTGTGCCAAAAGAGCCATTTTTTCTGAAACTTTTTGTGCTGTACGACCACTGATTCCCGTATCAATTTCGTCAAAAATCAAAGTTCCGACATGATCTCTGTTAGCCAGGACTGCTTTTAGGGCAAGCATAATTCTTGACAACTCTCCACCGGAAGCCACCTGTATCAAAGGTTTCAACTTTTCTCCCGGATTTGTACTGATTAGAAACTCTACATCATCATATCCATCTGCACTCAAATTATCTTCTGACTGCCCTATATGAATTTCAAATTCTGCCTCAAGAAAATTCAAATCGACTAATGCATTTCTGATTTCTCCAGCAAGAATCACCGCTTTTTTCTGTCTGATTTCAGATACACTTCCACATGTTTTCAAAAGAAGTTCTTTTGCACGCTCTGTTTCTTTTTCAAGTGCTGCACAATAATCATCAAAATTTTGATACTTTTCCAGCTTATCTTCCTGCTTCTCACAGTACGAAAGAATTTCCTCTATTGTATTCCCATACTTGCTTTTTAAATGATTCCATACATTCAGTCGCTCTTCTGTCTGTGCAAACACATCCTCTCCAAACTGAAGACCATCCTCATAATCAGCTATTGTTCTGTTAAAATCATTTAGTAGATTGTCAATATCGGCCAGCTGTTCATACAATCCAACCAGCTCATTGTCATACTCTGTCACAGACCGTAATAGTCCAAGCGCCCTTCCGATAGCAGCACCTGACGCGCCCTCTCCTTCATACCCGGTTAATTGATGAACTCCCGTGACCGCTTCCGCGATCTTTTTTGCATTTACCATTCTGCGGTAATCAAGCTCTAACTGCTCATCCTCTTTTTCAATAAGATTAGCACCACGTATTTCTTCCGTTTCAAATAATGCCAATGCTATTTCTTTTTCACGATTGCCGTCTGTATTCTTAGTTGTTTCAAGCTCATCTCGCAGCCTTACATACTGAAGATATTCCTTTCTAAGCTTCTCCAATTGTGTCTTACATGTATTTCCACAATAGCTGTCCAGAATTTCCATATGCTTTTTCTTGTACAGTAATGACTGATGTTCATGCTGTCCATGTATGTCAATCAGCATGCCGGCAATTTCCTTTAAAGAAGAAACTGGCACAGCCTCTCCATTCACTTTGCAGACACCCCTGCCATTCATGATTTTGCGCTGGATGATAATCTGACCATCACAAACCGGAATATCCATAGCTAAAAGTGCCTTCTCCTGTTCCGGGTTTTCCACAGCAAAAACAAGTTCACACAACGCATATTCTGCGTCCTCACGGACAACATCCTTTGGCATCCGTTTTCCGAGCGCAAAATTTACGGCATCAATAATAATTGATTTTCCGGCTCCTGTTTCTCCTGTAAGGATATTCAATCCTTTCGAAAAATCAATTTCCACATCATTAATCAGTGCTATATTCTTTACATGAAGATTCACCAGCATGTATTTTCCCTCTCTTTACGCAAGCATGGCTCTCAAATCATCCATGACTGTATAAGTATCCTCTACACTTCTGATTGCACACATAACAGTATCATCTCCTGCAATACATCCAACCATTTGTGAAAAATGTAATGCATCCAGTGCAGCCGCGACTGCCATTGCCATACCCGAAACTGTCTTAATCACAAGAATATTCTGTGCCATATCCATGGAAATAAATCCGTCACGAAGCACTCTGACAAATTTATCGTTCATCTCCTGCTTTTCTTCTGCATGAAACGCATATTTCTGTCTACCTGTCCCGCTTGGAATCTTTACAAGTTTCAACTGCTTAATATCACGCGAAACAGTAGCCTGTGTTACGCAAAACCCTTCCTGATTCAGTCTTTCTGCAAGCTCCTCTTGTGTTTCTACAATATTATCCTTAATAATCTCAATTATCTTATTGTGTCTGGTATTTTTCATTACTTTACCTCAGACATCTTTCTAGACAGCACATCCAGAAAGCTTTCCTTACTCATTTTGATAATTTTTGTCACTTCTCTTGCTCTCCTGATTTCCACATAGTCACCTGTAGCAAGACTGCAGGCATGACTTCCGTCAAAAGAAACCTCTGCCGTATCCTGATGTTTTCCATTGCCAACCTCTATTCTCACGTCATCCTCGGCAGACAGAACGATTGCACGTTCATTCAATGTATGAGGACAAATTGGCGTAATCAAAATCACCTTTGCCTCCGGCTCCACAATTGGTCCGCCGGCTGAAAGATTGTATGCCGTTGACCCGGTCGGAGTGGAAACAATGATTCCATCTGCATCATAAACATTCAGAAGCTTTCCATTGACAAAAATCTTAAAGCTCACAATCCGCAATGCACCGCTTCTTGTAATCACAATATCATTCAAAGCACTGTGTGTAGAAATCTTTTTCTTATTAATATATGATTCTCCGCTTAACATCATCCGTTCAACAATTTCATATTCTTCATTCAACAAATGCTCCAGCATCTGAAAGATGTTATCTTTTTCGACCTCAGCCAAATATCCAAGCGTTCCAAGATTAATTCCTATCAGAGGAATACTGCGCCTTGCCAATAGGCCTGCCGCCTGTATCAATGTTCCGTCGCCGCCAAGAACAAGTACACATTCTGTGTCAGCGGGAATCTTCTTCTGCCAGCATTCGTCTGTCTGTGTTTTTTCACTGGAATAGGCAATTTCTTCATACATGCACTTTTTTCCTCGAAGCTCCAGAAACTGCTTAATAGCCTTTGTTTTTTCAAACCCCGGATCCTTATCAATATTTGTCAGTACATAAAAATTCTTCATTCCAGCTATTATCCTCCAATTTTATTAAAACATCATTTATAGCAATGCATGTGCCTCTTCCACGACCTGTCTTACCATACTCAGAACAGTCTCGGATTCCTGTACTTCATCTTTCTTTTGAATATAAATCAAATACTCAATATTTCCTTCCGGTCCTTTGATTGGAGAATGTGTCAATCCAATCGGCAAGAATCTGCTATCTGCACAAAACTGTGTAATCTTTTCAATAACATCTATATGGACCGACTTATCCCGGACAACACCTTTTTTTCCAACTTTTTCTCTGCCTGCTTCAAACTGTGGTTTAATCAGACAAACCATAAATGCATCCGGTTTCAGCAGTTCATATGCCGGCAAAAGAATTTTTGTAAGCGAGATAAACGAAACGTCCACTGATGCAAAATCAATCCAGTCAGCGATATCTTCTTTCTTCACATACCGAAAATTCGTCTTTTCCATGCAGACGACACGTTCATCATTTCTAAGTTTCCAGTCAAGCTGTCCATGTCCAACATCCACTGAATACACTTTGCTTGCTCCATTCTGCAGCATGCAATCAGTAAAGCCTCCTGTTGATGCACCTATATCCATGCAAATCATGGAATCAAGATTAATTGGAAATACCTGCATTGCTTTTTCAAGCTTTAAACCTCCACGACTCACATATTTCATCAGATTTCCTTTAACAGACAGCTCTATACCGTCCTCCTCAAACACCGCGCCTGCTTTATCCTCTCGCTGTCCCTTCACAAATACGTTGCCTGACATAATAATTGCTTTTGCTTTTTCTCTTGATGCTGCATATCCTTGATTAACTAAAATTACATCTAAACGCTCTTTCATATTTTTCTGCCTATTCCAACATACTCTGTAATAATACGCTTAATAATTGTCTCCTGGTCAATCCCTACTTCTTTTTTTAATATCTCTACATTTCCATGTTCAACATAATCATCTGGAAGCGAAATAATCACAACCTTTGTATTTAGTTCATGCTCCGCTACATAATCGCGTACCTTTTCTCCAAATCCACCACTCTGGACATTTTCCTCAAGTGTCACAAACAGACTATGGTTTGCTGCAAGCATTGCAATTGTTTCGGTATCAATCGGCTTTGCAAATCTGGCATTTACAAGTGAACAGGAATAGCCTCTCTCCTTCAAGTCTTTTCTTACATATTCTGCTGTTTTTACCATACTTCCAATTGCGAACAATGCAATATCTGCCTCTTCATAAATCACTTCGCTCTTTCCACAGCTGATAGGTACACGATAATCCTTCAATCCATCATATGCTTCTCCACGCGGATAACGAATCGCTATTGGTGAATCAAATTGAACAGCAAATTTCATCATGTCTGAAAGCTCCCATTTGTTTTTAGGAGCCATAATTGTCATATTCGGAATAGAGGACAAATAGGAGATATCAAAAATACCCTGATGTGTTTCCCCATCACTGCCAACTAGTCCTGCTCGATCAATTGCAAATACTACCGGAAGATTCTGAATACAAACATCGTGTAGAATCTGATCGTATGCCCGCTGCAGGAATGAGGAATAAACTGCAACGATTGGTCGCAGTCCACCAGCTGCCAAACCCGCTGCAAACGTGACTGCATGCTCTTCAGCAATACCAACATCAAAAAATCGTTCCGGATACATATTGGAAAAGCGCTTAAGACCTGTTCCATCAGGCATCGCAGCAGTTACAGCCACAACTTTCTCATTTCTTGCCCCAAGCTTTGTCATTACAGTCGAAAAAATATCTGTATAATTTGCCTTTGGTCTGTTTACTGTCGGAAGTCCTGTCTCAATATCAAAAGGTCCTGCTGCATGAAAACGTGCAGGATGACGTTCGGCAGGCAAATATCCTTTTCCTTTTTTCGTAATAACATGAACAATCACACATTTGTCAATTTTACGAGCTTCCCGAAACATCTTTGTCATCGCCTGAATATTATGACCATCGACCGGGCCTAAGTATGTAATCCCCATGTCTTCAAAAAACATTCCAGGTACCACAAGCTGTTTGATTCCACTTTTGTATCTCTTGAGTGTATCTACAACCGCATCTCCATAGTGTGGAATCTTTAGCAGTGTGCTTTCCAAAGAAATCTTAAAATCCTTATAGGCATCTGCTGTTCTAATGCTTCTTAAATACTTGGAAACGCCACCGACATTTTCGGCTATCGACATATTATTATCGTTCAGAACAATCACATAGTTTGTTTCCAGACGTGACGCATTATTCAGTGCTTCATATGCCATTCCACCGGTCAGTGCACCATCACCAATAACTGCATACACGCCAAAGTTCTCACCTTTAATATCTCTTGCCTTTACAAGTCCAAGTCCTGCCGAAACAGATGTGGAGCTGTGCCCTGTATCAAAACTGTCACATGGGCTTTCCTTTCGTTTTGGAAATCCACTCATTCCTCCATATTTGCGTAGAGCATCAAATCCCTCACGTCTTCCGGTAAGAATCTTATGCGTATAGGATTGATGTCCAACATCCCATACAATTTTATCTTCTGGAAGTGATGCAACAAGATGCAATGCCATTGTCAGTTCCACGGTTCCAAGATTTGACCCTAAATGTCCGCCAGCCACACTAATCTTCTTTACAAGAAACTCACGAATTTCCTGGGCAAGCGCAGAATAATCTTCGCTTGAGATTCTCTTAATGTCATTAGGTCCCTTTATTTTGTCAAGTATCATTTGAATGCCTCCTGATGCACCAAAATACAGTTACTGTATCATGTGTTATTTCACCCGTGTAATTAGTTTTCTGACAAGCTCCATCAAAAATTCATTTTTATTTTCCAACGACTCAAGTCCTTCCAAAGCAAGTGTTGAATAACGCTCTACATCCTTTGTCGCCTGCTCAATTCCTTTAATTGTAACATAAGTAATCTTGTTGTTTTTCCTGTCTGATCCAATTGGTTTACCTAGTACTTCCTGCGTACTTGTCACATCCAGAATATCATCCTGAATCTGAAATGCAATTCCAATATTCTCTGCTGCTTCTGAAACAATCTGTAATTCATTTTCCTGTGCTCCGCCAAGTACTGCACCAACCATCATTGCACTCTGTATCAATGCACCGGTTTTCAGCTTAAAGATAAACAATAACTGTTCTTCATTTAGTTCTGTCTGTTCTCTCTCCGCTTCAACGTCAAACGTCTGTCCGCCAACCATTCCATAAATGCCAGCCCTGGATGCCAGTATCTGAAATGCTTTTGCTACTGCTTTGAAATCCTTTTGCTCACACATATCAAACGACCTTGCTGCTGTCTCATATGCATAATTCAATAATGCATCTCCTGCAAGAATAGCCATATCCTCACCATAGGCAATATGGGTTGTTTTCTTTCCTCTTCTATATTCATCATTATCCATTGCTGGAAGATCATCATGAACAAGAGAATAGGTATGTATCATTTCAATTGCCGCCATATACGGTTCAATCACTTTTACTCTTTCGCCAAACAGTCTGTACGTTTCTAACATCAGAATCGGGCGAAGTCTTTTCCCTCCGGCAAGAAGACTGTAATTCATAGCTTCAAGCACAGTTTTCTGATACCCTTTCTCTGGAAGAATACCGTATTGTTCAAGAACTGCATTTGCATAGTCTGTTCGTTCCTTTAATTCTTCCTCAAAACTCATGAAGTTCTCCTTCCTCACCTAAAACAAGCACCTGCTTTTCCACCCGCTCTATTTTATCATTGCAGTATTTTAACAGCTCCATTCCTTCTCTGTAAAGCTGAAAAGATGTCTCCAGTGAATTTTCATCAGACTGCAGACTGTTCAGCTTCTCTTCCACCTTTTCAAACGCCTCTTCAAGAGACAGCTCCTCTAATGTATTATGCTCCGTTCCCATCGATAATCTCCTTATCAGTTACAATTGTCTGCAAAATTCCATTTTTAAAATGAAGTGTCAGCTGCTGCCCAGTCTTTATTTCATTAACATCTATGACTGGTCTTTGATTCTGATCCTCCACATATGCAAATCCGTTGTTTAATCGTTCTAATGGCGATAATCCCTTCAGTTTTTCAATCTGAAGCTGCAAAATATGATGCTTGTACTGTAAAATCTGCTGCATCCTGTTTTCCATATTATCTTTCAAATTTGCACAATACAGCCTTTTCTCTCTGATTTTACTTTGCGGACTAAGCGTAGTAAGTCTTAGCTGAAGTTTCTCATACTTTGTTCGCTTAACATTCAGACTGTTGTCAAATTGATGGCGAAGCATGCTGTACAAATCAAAGCATCTTCTTGTATACTCTTCAAAAGAAAAAACCGACAGCTCTGCGGCTGCAGATGGCGTCGGCGCACGTAAATCCGCAACATAATCAGCAATTGTTGTATCCGTCTCATGTCCAACAGCTGATATTACAGGAATGCTACACTCAAAAATCGCTCTGGCAACAATCTCCTCATTAAACGCCCACAAATCTTCTATGGAACCGCCTCCACGCCCTACGATTATTACATCTACTCCCACTTGTTCTAGCGCATGAATACCATTGACAATACTTTCTTTTGCGCCTGTTCCCTGAACTCTGGCAGGATATAAAATAATCTGTATATATGGATTTCTTCGTTTTGAAACATTAATCATGTCCTGTACTGCCGCACCTGTTGGTGCAGTCACAATGCCAAGTCTTTGGATATACATCGGAATTTTTTTCTTATATTCAGCAGCAAACATACCCATCTCTTCGAGTTCATTTTTCAGCTGCTCATATTTTTCATAAAGAAGACCTGCTCCATCAAGCGTGATTTCCTTCGCGTAAAGCTGATATTTTCCATCACGCTCATAAATTTCAATGCTTCCACCTGCAACTACCTGCTGACCCTCTTTGAGTGTAAAGCCAAGTCCTTTTCTTGAGCCGGCAAACATCACACCTGAAAGCATTCCTGTTTTATCCTTGATTGTAAAATATATGTGACCTGAGGAGTGATATTTTACATTGGATACCTCTCCTTTTACATAAATAGAGCGCAGCATATAGTCCTGCGAAAACATGTTTTTGATATATGAGTTAATCTGTCCGACAGAATATACATTTTTCATTCCAGCCACCCGGTGTCCATCATATCATTTCGCTATTTTGGCAAGAATTCCATTAATGAATGCAGGGGACTCATCCTGCCCAAACCTTTTAGCCAATTCAACTGCTTCATCAATAGCAACACCCACAGGAATCTCTTCATCATATTTCATTTCATAAACAGCAAGACGTAAAATGGACAAATCAACTTTTCCAAGTCGACTTGCCTTCCATCCTTTTGCAGTCTCATCTATTATCTCATCCAGTGCAGGAATGTTTTCCATAATCCTGCTGTATTTATCACGAATGTACTGCTCATCTTTTTCAGATATCTTTATTTTTTTCTGTGAATCCTCATCCGGAAGTGCGTTGTCAAAAAACAACTGCAGCTGTTGAGGCATGTCCTCTGCAGAATTGAATTCCACTCTGAAAAGAAGCTTAAAAATATGTTCCCTTACTTCTGACCTTGTCATCCCCTGTTGCTCCTTATTGTGACTGCTTTGTCATATCAATTCCGGCAATTCTGATATTTACATCAGAAACCTCCAGACCTGTCATATTCTCTATTGAAGATTTAACACGCTCCTGTACTTTTTTACATGTAGTAGGAATATTATATCCATACCCCATAATTAATGCCATATCTACAGAAACCGTATTATCAATCAGTTCTACCTTTACACCCTTGGAAAGTGTCTTCATACCAACTTTGCTCATCAGCTCGTTTGTGATATTTCCTGCCATTGCAGAAACACCATCAATTTCCATAGCTGCTAGACCTGCGATATTAGCTACAACATCATCCGCAATTCTTACTTCTCCAAATGAATCCTCCTGTAAAGTGTGGTTATATTTTTCTGTTTCCTTTGCCATACCAAAACCTCCTGTCTATCTGGCTCTGCCCTATCCGTATATTATAGCAGAATGAAACTTTTTTGCCTAGTATAATTTGTTAGTTTGCATGAAGTTCATGCAGTTTATTGTAAATAAACTAAAAGTGACTGTTGTTCAGGAATTTCAACATAACTGACGCTGCTTCCACCTTGCAGATAATCAAAAATATGCTCCTCCAAAATCAGATACTGATGAAGCTGTTCATAGACAGTCGCATCACTGCTCTTTAATGTAACAGATTCCTTCCCCTGCTCGTATGCACGTGAGAATACGTTTCTAAGCTGTTGTTCATCAGGGCTCTCAAAATAAATTCCCTCATGTACATAGTAATTATCCTGCATAGATGTACACGTAGGTAGTGCAACTGTTTCACGAATAATATGTGTTTTCTTAATCATCCTTTCCGGCACACACAAGTAATCATAATTGATTTCCGGTGCCTGCATGGATGATTCTTTTCCTTCAGTAAGTAAATTATAAGATGCATCTCCCCAAGTAGTATCAACATAATAATAGTTTTCGTTGATACGAACAAGGTTCCACACATGTGCTTCTCTTCCAATAATGTTTCCCTCTACAAGAATGCAAAACACATTCATCTTGTTAAGAATATACTGGGTTGTCTTTGCATACCCCTGGCACACGCTCCTGCCATTCTCACATACGCTCAAAATATTCTGATTCTGAGGTGCATTCAAATCATATTCCGTATGTTGAATCAAATACTCATATACATACTTTACTTTCTCATACTCATCAGCATTTGCCGGCACACCAGCCATACATTCATTTACATAGGCATCAACTGCAAGCATTTCCTTTTCTGCCTCACTGGCAGTCATCGTATAGGAGCCGGAAAGTGTTATTTTTTCAGTAACATCGCCTCGTGTATACTTTGTAATTGAATAGCCCGAAACATAGAAGATCTCCGGATGATCCAGCATCACACAATTAAATGCATGGTCAATAAGGTCTGTGTCTATTGTCGATACCTGCACAAGTTCAGAAAAATTCTGTAAAATACCGAGAATTTCGCTGTAAATCAGTTGTTCTTCTTTGTCAAGCTGTCCATATGCATAGTTTCCAACGTCGCCCGAACCAAGGTTTTTCTGTACAGCAGCCAGACTTTCATCCGGAAGCTTCTGCGCGACATCTGCGTCTTCCTCTGCTTCTTCTTTTTCCAATATTACTACTGTATTATCAAGTGCATCGGTATCCACTTCGTCCTGTTGCGATTCTGCATCCTTAATATCCTGTCCAATGTTTGATTGATAGAACTTTGGCAAGGAATATGTGCAGCCACATAACAGCAGTCCAAGCAGGCATAGGATGCAAAGGATACCTGACAATTTTTTTTTGCGCATCAATTTTATCCCCACAAGATACTAGTCACGTCCAAATTCAAGCAGTTCCAATCCTTTATTTCTGTCAAGGGTCATACCAACGCTCCAGCTGTTCACAAACAGCAGCAGTGGATTTCCCTTCATATCTTTGATTTTCTTCATATCAGAAGTGCCTGTCAGCTTCATTAGATCAATATCCTTATTCCCAATCCAGCGAATATGCTCATACGGAAGATTTTCCAATCGGATATCTACATTATATTCATTTTCCAGTCGGTATTTTAACACTTCAAACTGCAGTACTCCTACAACACCTACAATAATCTCCTCCATACCTGTATTAAATTCCTGAAAAATCTGAATTGCACCTTCCTGCGCAATCTGTGTGATTCCCTTTACAAACTGTTTTCTCTTCATTGTATCCATCTGACGTACTCTTGCAAAATGCTCAGGCGCAAATGTAGGAATTCCTTCATATGAAAAACTCTCATTCGGCATACAAATGGTATCTCCAATTGAAAAGATACCAGGATCAAACACACCAATAATATCCCCCGCGTATGCTTCTTCCACAATATGTCGCTCAGATGCCATCATCTGTTGTGGCTGTGAAAGACGAATTACTTTATTTCCCTGAATATGCTTTACTTCCATACCTGCATGGAATTTGCCGGAGCAAATCCGCATAAATGCGATTCTGTCTCTGTGCGCTTTATTCATATTTGCCTGAATTTTAAATACAAAAGCTGAAAACTCTTTTTCTGCAGGTTGAATTAATCCAATGTCAGATTTTCTCGCAAGTGGCGGTGTTGTCATTTGCAGGAAATACTCCAAAAACACCTCCACACCGAAATTTGTCAATGCCGATCCAAAAAAAACAGGAGAAAGCTCGCCTCTTCTAACTGATTCGAGATCAAAATCTTCGCTTGCGCCATCAAGAAGCTCAATTTCGTCCAGAAACTGTGCCTCTGCTTCTTCTCCAATATAGCTGCTAAGACGCTCCTTTTCAGAAATCGGAATGGATTCGCTGTGTCCTTCCTTTGTTCCCTTTTCTGTATCCGAAAACGTCACAACACATTCTTTTTTTCTGTCATAAACTCCCTTGAAACGTTTGCCTGAACCAATTGGCCAGTTAATCGGGCACGTCGCAATACCAAGTTCTTTTTCAATTTCATCCAGTAATGCAAATGTATCGTTAGCATCTCTATCCATTTTATTGATAAATGTAAAAATAGGTATCTTTCTCATAACACAGACTTTGAACAGTTTTCTTGTCTGTGCCTCCACGCCCTTACTTGCATCAATAACCATAACAGCCGAATCAGCTGCCATCAGCGTCCTGTATGTATCCTCCGAAAAGTCCTGATGTCCTGGTGTATCCAAAATATTAATACAAAAACCGTCATACTGAAACTGCAGTACACTGGATGTTACAGAAATACCACGTTCTTTTTCAATTTCCATCCAATCAGATACAGCATGTCTGGCAGTTGCTTTTCCCTTTACACTACCTGCTAAATTAATTGCGCCACCATACAAAAGAAATTTCTCCGTAAGTGTAGTTTTTCCCGCATCCGGATGGGATATAATCGCAAATGTTCTCCTTTTATTTATTTCCTTTGTATAATCTGACATTTCTTCCTCCCACAAATAAATTCATTATAGTACACTTTTTCCGCTGATTGTTCCCTTCACATTCAGCCAGTCAAGAACAGTCGCTCCAATATCAGCAAAGCTGTCTCTTGTTCCAATATTCTTCGGAGTTACATGTTTTCCATACATCAAAAACGGAGTATACTCTCTTGAGTGATCTGTCGAAACCGTATATCCCGGATCGCAGCCATGATCTGCTGTAATCATCAATATATCATCTTCTCTAAGCTTCTCCATTATTTCCGGAAGCCTGGCATCAAAATATGCAACAGCCTGTGCATAGCCGTCTATATTGTTGCGATGACCATACAACATATCATAATCTACCAGATTCACAAAAAGAAGTCCATTAAAATCTTTGTCCATATAGGTAAGTGTCTTTTCTATTCCATCCTGATTTCCATTTGTATAGGTGAATTCCGAAATACCTTTTCCTGCAAAAATATCTTTAATCTTTCCTATACCAATCGAATCGAGTCCAGCGCTTACAATGTTATCAAGCATCGTATCTTTCGGGGGAAGCAGTGAAAAATCATGCCTGTGAGACGTTCTTGTATAATTTCCGTCAGCTCCAATAAACGGTCTTGCAATGACACGTCCTACTCCATGCTCTTTGCACAGGATTTCTCTTGCTATTCTGCAATATTCATACAGCGTTTCAAGAGGAACAATGTCCTCATGTGCTGCTATCTGAAATACACTGTCTGCAGATGTATATACGATCAAATCGCCTGTCTTCACATGTAGGTCACCATAATCTTTTATTACCTCTGTTCCTGAGTACGGACGATTGCAAAGTACAGCTCTGCCTGTTCTTTCAGAAAACTTGTCCAATACTTCCTTAGGAAATCCATTTGGATATGTTGGCAATGGTTTCTCAGAAACAAGTCCTGCTATCTCCCAATGACCAATTGTAGTATCCTTTCCCTTTGATTTTTCAGTCATCCTTGCATATGCTGCCACAGGCTGTTCTTCCTTCTCCCAGCAATCGACACCATCAATATTAAATAATCCCATTTTCTTTAAATTGTCAGCTTTAAATAACGAACTCGTTGTACAGGAACGTAACGTATTTGTTCCTGCATCTCCATAATCCTGTGCATCAGGCATCTGACCAATACCAAAGCTGTCCATTACAATTAATACTACTCTTTTACTCATATGTTTTCCTCCTCTGTAAGTAAAAACTTCAAATCCTCTAATTTATTTATCTTCCATTTTTCAGTTACTATACAAAAATACACAAAAAAATCCCTCGGACCTCTTTCGCTTTAACTATAAAGAGGCACCGGCGGACACCGATGCTTCTTTATCATATCACAAAACACTTTCGTTTTCTATAAAAGATTTTCAAGACAATTTCATTCAACTGTCTCTATCGGAGTAATCACTATATTTTCCGCTGAAACACCGGTTTTCCTTTGTATCACATCTTCTATCTGAGCTCTGTTCGCATCAGAAAGCTCTGTTGCATTTACAAGGACATCTGCCGTATTTCCCGTTATACTGACAACGACTTCCGAAAACCCCTTTGCAACGAGCAGATTTTCAGCAGCTGTCTCTCGTTCTGCAATATCAGTCATTGAAATCATACCATCAATTGCACTTTGTTTTTGTGTTTCAGACACAGAAGCACTGTTGATAACTTCAAGAAGCGTCTCTTTATTTTTTGCACGAGTCTGTTCCTTTAACAGTTTTGCATTTGCCACAACTGCAACACTTGTCACTTCACCACTTGTAAAGACTGCCTCTCCTGGTTCCTCCTGTACTGTAGCATCACTGTCCAGGCTTTCTATTTCTGTATACGCTGTTTCATCCTCCACACTGCCCACCTTGGAATCTGACGTAAGAACATCTACTTCACTCTCTGCCCCAGCATAAATATCCTCGTCAGAAATATCCAGTATGGAAGCTGCTTCTGTATTTTCTTCCTCTGCAAGCAGTTCTCCGTCAGAAGATTCCAGACCTGTAGCGTTTGCTGCAATTTTGATCTCCTTATCATCAAATTTTGTACCTGTGAAATTCAGATACCCTGCCACCGCAATCATAATTGCCAGTGCTGTGATAATCATCTGATTTTTTTTCTTCATATTCTTCACTAACAGCTCCCCTTATTTCATTTTCATTACTCTAATTTTATGCACCTCTACGCCCGTTAATGCATGAACTGCTTCTGTAATATCAGCTATTAACCTTGAATTATCACCTCCCTCGCATATTACAAGCACTCCCTCTACTTCCGGCAATGATTGTTTTATAACAAAGGGCGTTTCATCCTCTTGACTATAAACAGTTTCTTCTCGTCTTACAGACTGCACACTACTTTTTTTTCCTCCATCACTGTCCGTCTCTTCTGTCTGATCATTCTGTATTTCCAAATCTTTTGCAACTACAAGCTCCTCCATATATTTTAGGGTTATCATTACTTCTGTTTCCCCAACACCATTCACTCTGCGAAGTATTTCTCCAAGCTGTTTTTCCATTCTGTCTGTATACTCGTCATCCCACTCACATTTTTTTTCTGTAATCTGCGTTTTTTCTACATCAGATTCAGTCTTCCCTAAATGAGACTCCTCATTTTCTGACGAAGATGTTTTGTGGCTGTTCACCGGAAGTGCAGCTACAAGCAGCAGGATTCCAAACAACAATATTATAAAATATTGTTCTCTTCCCAATTCTTTTCTTTTAAATTTACTTATTAATCTCTTTATGCCAGTTCTTTCTTTTTCATCTGACAATCTTTATTACGTCCTCCTCAATCCCAAGCATACTGACCACATAATTTTTGATGTATTGTTGTCTAATTATATCTTGTTTTTTTTCTTCTTGTCTAACAATAGAGTTATTCACGACCGTGTTAACAGTTTTATCCACATATTCAGAAATTTCAATGTCTACTGCAGTAATTTTTCCATAATCCACACTATTCACATTCTCACAAATGTCTATTTTAACAGCATCAATACACTCCTTTTCTTCTGATGTGCTTTTATTTAATTCTGTTTTAATATTTTCTTCCAATGTGGATAATGCCAATTTATCCGCTGTTTTAGCATACTTAATGATTTCATCATTTTGTGACAATTCTTCAAAATCAGGAATTATCAATTCTAAATTTTCTGAAAATTTCCCAACACTTATTATTTGATTTAAATATGAAATAGTAAGTGTCATAATACAAAACCCAATCAATAATTTCATATACACATAATATTTCTTACCCGGTAAAATCAGCAGCAGCATTCTTGTAATAACAGTAAAGCACACAAGACGCATTAATAATGAATAGGCAT
>CAZOHM010000022.1:0-42601 GCA_964579795.1 uncultured Lachnospiraceae bacterium
TGATACGTCCACGACCATAAGCATCAGGAAGACCTGTGATAATGTGTGATGAACGGCAAGCTCTCATTTCAGCATTGTATGCATCGAAGCAGCCAGCATTATGAGTCTTTCTGTGTGTTGAGAAGAACTCACTGATTTCAGGATCTACTTCATATCCATTGTCTGAACAAGCTTTTTCTGCCATACGAATACCACCATAAGGCTGCATAGAACGTTTAAAAGGCTTATCTGTCTGGAAACCAACAATTGTTTCCTTATTCTTGTCCAAATATCCAGGACCATGTGATGTGATAGTAGATACAACCTTTGTATCCATATCAAGAACGCCACCTGCGTCACGCTCTTTTTTCTGTAAATCAAGTACCTGTGCCCATAAATCTGTTGTGTTCTTTGTAGGTCCTGCTAAGAAAGAATCATCACCATCGTACTGTGTGTAGTTCTTCTGGATGAAGTCTCTGACATTGATTTCTTTTTCCCATTTTCCACCTACGAAACCATTCCATTCTGATCTCATTGTTGAATGCCTCCTATTATAATATTGAGATATTAATCCGGTAAAATAAACCGGAAGTTGCACATTTCGTGTTAACTGTAATTATAGGTTAATCGTGTATACACGTCAAGAGACGAACTGTATTTTTTTACATACAAATACAGAAAAACAGGGACTTTTTAGGCATTGTGTATAATATTTCATATTATCTTGTAATCAATTTAAAAAAGTGTTACCCTTTCAGTGTGTAAGAAAAACAGAAGGAGGTCTTGATTATGGCTGATATCACAAAGGATATGACAATAGGAGAAATTTTAGCAACCAATCCAAATGTAGCTCCAATTCTTATGGAAGCTGGCATGCATTGTCTGGGATGCCCTTCCGCACAAGGAGAGAGTCTTGAGGAAGCAGCTTTTGTCCATGGAATGGATATTGAAGATTTAATGGCAAAAATTAAAGCATTATAATGATTGTCAGTTAAGTACGCTGTACAGATGTACAAAGAGCAGACCAATTGGTCTGCTCTTTGCTATAATACTATATGGAAAGAAGCTTCTGTAAAGCATCATCCTTAATAAGCAATTCATTATGTTCTTCAAAGTATGCTTCTACTGCTGGCGTATATTTTTGAGATATTCCATATTCTGAAATCATATTACAAACTCTGTTGAAATCTTCCGGTGTATGGCTCGATTTTGTAACGACAAGAATAATTCGTCCTGTTTTCAAGTCTTTGTATAGAGAATTCTTGCCGAAGTAAAAAGTGGAAACAACGTGAGCAACACGGGCAACAGAGTCAATGTCATGAAAGGCATATGTCTTTGTAAGCTCATATGAAGCAGCCTTTTCCATAATTTTTTCTTTGGCATTTTCAACAGGTTCTGCTGAAGCAGCAGAACGTTCCTGCTTTAGTTTCTTAAACAAATCCAAAACATTATCAGTATCGTCATTTAGTGACTGCATAACGTCTTCAAGACCAGAATCCTCTTCTTCATGAACAGAAGGAGCAAAATTGGAAAAACGCGTATCAAGTTCCTCGGGATCTTCAACCTTAGTAATAATAAGAACAATACAATCGGCAGATAGAGGAATTGCTTCTATCATAAGTGGGATGTCTTCTGCTTCGAAACCGAATTCATATGCCGCCTGCTGCATCATGTCCCGGAAAAGATTTTTTGCCTTTTCTGTACCATACGCAAGTTCACTGATCTTTAATTCCCGATCAGCCAAGTCAGCTTTTGTTAATGTGCAGCGTATCTGGTGGTCATTTACTTTTTCAAGTTTCATAGTATCACATCCTTCCTATTTGATATATTAATGTATAAAACAACAGTTTCAGAACCTATTTCAATTTAGTTTTAATCATAATATACTTTCTTATTTCCGAAGTCAATAGTCTGCAAAGGTACAAAATATTAAAGTTTCATAAAAATCTGAAGACTATTTCATAATAAAAATTGTAAAATTTGTAAAAAGTACTTGCATTGTAAATGGAAATCAATTACAATCTATGCATGAGGTTTCTTTCGCGAAACAGCTGCGAAAGGAGGATAGTATACCCCTTTATTATATCTCTCACTTATATTTTAAGCCATATTTGTGTTTTTTTCTAGCGGAAATTAATGTAAATTAATTCTTGCCACATGATCTGTTTTACAGATGTCTGTTAAGTGGATAAACAATCACTTAATCAATCGTTTCAGCAACTATTCAACAAACGATAGGACTTCGGATACAGTAATAATTCAAACGAATCGTTATTTTAGCAAGCGGGAAACCTCATATTTGTTTTATAATCGACTGCTGATTTTAGTATCGGCAAAAAAATTTAAAAAATAATCCCTTATTAAATTGGATTGCATCATTGTGTCACGACAACCGTAAACCGATGCTGGTATTTTGTTATAAAGCAGGATAGGGGATTAAGGAGGTTTCTTATGGATGTCTATAAAAAAGCAGTCTATGCGAGGATTCGCAAAGATATTTTCACGTATTTGAAGATGCTGTCATTGAAAGGAATCAGGGTTACAATTGAAGGATATGTTTTTCCAATCACTAAGGCAGCAGAAATTCTATCAGTCAACGAGGAGGTCTGCTATATGGCGGATTATCTGAGTGATGATACCGGTCGATTAGTAGAAGTCAGATACGATCGTGTAACCTTGTAGATTCAGAAAAACAAACAGGCAGCCTGTGCTGTAAGTGTCAATCAGGCCCCGATATGCAATGCAGCCAGGCTGTAATTATTAATAATATCTGAAGTATTACGAAAATATTACGGAATATTGTTTTTTATAATGACGAAAATAAGATTGTCTGCTATAATGTACAATGGTTTTTACCACTGAGTATATTTTTTGGGGTTGACCAGAGTAGGAGGAATAGAAGTTGGGTACAGACAGATCCAGAGCCAGAAGACGCAAAAGAAAAAGAAGAATTATGCAAAAGGTACTTCCTGCGTTGATTGCTATTATTTTAATTGTCATTATTATCATTGTTGCCATGGCAACAGGATTGTTTGAGAGTTTTTCATATTCATCAGAGAAAGCAGATTTGTATAACTATTATCATGTAAGTACAGATGACTATGCTGCAGTTATTGAAAATGGAGCAGTTACTGATCAGCAGTTGAAAGTTGTAAATGGTTGTTGTTATCTTGATATAGATACTGTAAAAAGTAGTATGAACGACCGTTTTTATTATGATGTCAATGGAAATGCGTTACTTTATACAACGGCATCATCTGTGATATCTGCAGCTGTTGGGGAATCCGCTTACACAGTAGAAGGTGCAGCTACACAGACGCCATATGTAATCTGTATGACCGAAGGAGATAAACTATTTGTAGCACTGGATTATGTTAAATTGTATACATCATTATCCTATCAGCTTTATGGTGGCAACGGAGAGCCTTATCGTACGGAGCTTCTTACAGAAGGAAAGACTGTGACATATGCAAATCTCAGCAAAAATCAGTCAATAAGAACTGATATGGATAAAAAAAGCGAAATATTATCTGAACTGGATGAAGGCAGTACAGTAGCTGTATTGGAGCAGGCAGACGGATGGTCTAAAGTTCAATCACAGGACTTAATAATTGGTTATCTGGAATCAAAATATCTGACTGGTTCTCGCGAAGACTCAGTGGCAGTTGAGACTGTTATGGAACCTGAGATTACCAGTATAAGCAAGAGTTATCCGATTGTGTTAGCATGGGATATGGTAACAAATGCAGATGCAAATGCATTGTTGTCGGAGAAATTGCCATCTACATCAAACTTAACAACAATTTCACCTACGTGGTTTTCTCTTGCAGATAATAACGGAACGGTTTCCTCTATCGCGAGTCAAAGCTATGTTGATACAGCTCATGCAGCCGGCTTGGAAGTATGGGGACTGATTGATAACATGACATATAAGGAAGTCAGCACATATGATGTTTTATCATATTCCGATAAGCGGGCATTTGTGATAGAACAATTGATGACTTATGCGAAACAATATGGATTAGAAGGAATTAATGTTGACTTTGAGTCTTTGTCAGCAGATGCCGGAGAGCCATTTATTCAGTTTGTCAGAGAACTGTCTATTCAGTGTCGTAAGGAAGGTATTGTTCTTTCTGTTGATAATTATGTTCCAGAAGCATATACAGACCATTACAATAGGAAAGAACAGGGCATTTTTGCAGACTATGTAATAATCATGGGATACGATGAACATTATAACGGATCTAAAGAGAGTGGCTCTGTTGCATCTTTGAATTATGTTACGAATGGAATAGAGAAAACTTTACAGGAGGTTCCAGCGCAAAAGGTAATAAATGCATTACCATTGTATACAAGAATTTGGATTGAAACACCAAAAACAGAGGAAGAGATTGCAGCAGAAGATACTAATACAGAATATGTTCCATATAAGCTTGATGTGCAGACCGTTGGGATGGCAAGTGCACAAACTGCAGTTAATGAAGCTGGTGCGACAGCTGCATGGGATGATGTGACAGCACAGAATTATGCAGAGTGGACAAAGAATGGTGCAACTTACAAAGTATGGCTTGAGGATGAAATGTCTCTTAGTGCGAAACTGCAAGTGATGAAGAATAATAATCTGGCAGGAGCTGCTGTGTGGCAGTTGGGATATGCAGACAGTTCTGCATGGAATGCGATTAGTCAGTATTATTAAAGCGTTTCTCTATAATCAGTCGGAGAAATGCCGTAATAATTCTTAAATGCTTTGCTGAAATAATTGTTATTGCTATAGCCGAGACGATCAGATATTTCCTGTATCTGAATTGAATTGTCAGCAAGCAGTTCTTTTGCTCGAAGCATACGAAGCTTTAGTGCATATTCATAAATGCCGATACCGTATTGCTTTTTGAATAGCTTAGAAAGATATTCCTTTGAGAAATAAAATTTTTCGCTGAACATGGAAATTTTTATATCAGTTGCATAATTCTTTTCAACATAATTACGAATAATTTCTATTACTTCCGCAGGTGCTAGCTGTTGTGAGGAGGAAGTTTCTGACGGGTTAGCTAGAATGCCTCCAAGATCTAAAAAGGCTCGCTCTATTGCATTGTTTAAATCTTCGGAGCTGATTGGTTTTAGTATGTAATCCACAGCTCCGTTTTTAATTGCTGCCTGAGCATATAGGAAATCATCATAGCCACTTACTACAATATATTTAGATTTTGGAAAATCCTTTCTGGCCTGTTCAAGAAATTCAATTCCGTTCATCACGGGCATCTGCATGTCAACAAAAACAAAGTCCGGATGAAGTTCCCGCATACTTGCAAGACCTTCTTTTCCGTTCATTGCATAATAAACTTCGGAAATCTGATATTTTTTCCAGTCACCTAATGCAGTGATTGCTATTCGAACCGGTTTTTCATCATCAATAATGAGTGCTTGAAACATGCTCTACCTCCGTGATGGGAATCGATACAGTAATGGTTGTTCCTGCATATATTATGCTTTCGATATTTAATATTGCCTTTTCATGGTAGATAAATTGAAGACGGTTGGCTAAATTTGAAAGACCGATACCCGTGTTTTTCTCGGAACGAAGAGGAATGTCAGAAAATGAAGCCAGCAGCTTATCAAGTTTTTCTCTCTCAATACCATTTCCGTTATCTGTTACTCTAATCCATAAAGTATCATTTTCAATAAATGCATCTACATCAATATGTATGGATGTAATATTTCCAGTCATTCCGTGCATAATGGAATTTTCTACAAGTGTCATAATGCTGAGCTTTGGAATCAGGTAATTTGAAACGTCTTCTAAAATGTCGATTCTAAAGGTAAGTGCCTGGTCAAAACGTTCCTTATGAAGCATCAGGTAACCTCGAACCTGTACAATTTCCTCATCTATTGTAACCAGCTCCTGTTCTCTGATTGAGTAACGTAAAAGAGAAGCAAGACTTGTAATCATTGTGTTAATCTTAGTCTGCTTGTTCAGGATTGCCTCAGCAGAGATGGCTTGCAAGGTATTATATAAGAAATGAGGATTGGTCTGTGCTTCTAAGGCAATTAAGCGCGCAGTTTCCTCGTTCAATTTTGCAATGTAATTTGTTTTGATTAATTCGTCAATTTTTTGAAGCATTGTATTATATTCTTCTTCCAGCTCACATATCTCAAGATTTCCACCGATTTTTTCGATGGCAGAGAAATTGCCCAAGGCAGCCTTGTTCATTCGTTTTGTTAATGCACTGATTGGATTTGTAACAAGACGAATAAAGAAAATAAACAGCAGAACAGAAAGAGAGATTGCTATCAGTGCCAGAATAATACTGATATTACGTGTGACAGCGATGCCACTCTCAATGTCAGCTATTGGCTTTAACAGGACAAGAGTGAAATCCTCTGATGAGCATTCATGAGATACTGCAAGATAAGGAATACCATTTATATTTGTAAAAAATGAAATACCATCTGCGGCATGTAAATCTTCTATAAAAGATGAATGTATGTCGGCATCAAAAAATAGATTACTGTTTGAAAAGTACAGTTGATCTCGGCTGTCATTAATACAGTACATCTCATTATTACGAATATGATTTTTAACGAGTGTATTCACAAAGGAATTTGTAAAAGACAATTCGACGATGGCAAGCGGCTCTTTTGTTTCAACATCAATAACCGTGCGGTAATATTTCATAAATCCGCCTTCATCTGAAGGAAGAATAGAATGATAGTAGCTTCCTTTTGTAAAGTTATTATAATCTTCTATGGAAGAAAAGTCATAGAAATCCGAACTTACGAACTGATTGTATTTTGCCGGACGAGAATAGAGAGTATTCTTTTTGATTAGATACAGATTATATGAAAACAGATCTGTTCGAGAATAAAAGTTACTTTTCAGAAGAGATTGTATGTAACTTTTTTCTTCATAAGTAAGTGGTTTGTCATTGGAGATTATTTGCAGAAATGTTGCATCATTTCTTAGAGCCAGAGAAAACCAACTGATATCATCCATATATGAATCAAAGTTTGCTCCTTCATAAGAGAGGATGGTGGATTGGGATTTGATACTTTCGGACATAATTGTATTTTTATTTCTGACATAGTTAAAGGTGATGATTATGACAACGGTTAATAAGATAAGTGAAGAACTTAGAAGAATCAATTGATTTTGCAGAGATATTTTATTAAGAAATTGTTTAATCCTCTTTTTTGTCATGATATGTATCGTGCTCCTATTAATATCTTTTCATATATATAGTTAAAATGTTTATTATGTATTAAGTATAATTATCTTATCATAAATAATCCATATGTGAATAATATTTGTTCTTTTTTTTACCATAACTTGTTCTTGAAATTATATTTTCACAAAATGTTTTTGCAAATATAATGATTAATGTACAAGATGCACAAATTATAAAGCGTTTTATTAAGAAGTGATGTGAGGAGGTAAACAGATGGGTATGAAAAGAAAGGAAACGCTGGAAACGATTTTATATACAATACCGGCCGTGATTCTTGTCAGCCTGACAATTTATGTTCCATTTATCATGAGCGGATATTATTCACTTACAAAATGGAATGGAATCTCAAAAGAACCAATATTTATTGGATTAGAAAACTTTAAACAAATTTTTACCGGTGATACGGATTTTATTAATTCAATATTTTTTACAATGAAATATGCTCTTGTATTTATTATTATTGCCAATGTAATCTCGTTAGCTCTTGCTACTGCACTTGTTAAGAAAATGAAAACAGCGAACCTGTTACGTGGAATTTTCTTTGTTCCATATATTATGAGTATGACAATTGTAGGATTTATTTGGAAATTTATTTTTTCGCAGGGATTTGCAAGACTGTTTGATATTACGGGTGCAGAGTTTTTGAATCTAAGCTGGCTGGGAGATCCTAAATATGCATTCTATTCTGTAGCGTTTGTTGGAATCTGGCAGTCAATTGGTTTTTATGTAGTTTTGTATATTGCCGGTCTTCAGGCAGTTCCGACAGATGTGCTTGAGGCAGCAACGGTAGATGGAGCAGATGGATTTCAAAGATTTTTCAAGGTAACGCTTCCTTTACTTGGTCCCTCAATAACAACTTGCCTGTTTATGTCATTGACTAATTCATTAAAGGTTTTTGATATTATTCTTGCTTTGACAAAGGGAGGACCGGGAAGCTCGACCTATAGTGTTACATTGGAAATTTACAGAGAGGCTTTTCAAAATAACAATTATGGACTTGGCTCTGCAAAATCAATTATCTTCTTTGTTGTTGTATTGATTTTGACTCAGATTGTTTTGAAGGTGTTCAGCAGGAAGGAGGTTGACCTGTAATGACACGTGCAAAAAAGAAAAAGCTTCGTTTGCTGACATTGGAAGTAGTGATGGTTTTGGTTGCAATTGTATATATTTATCCGGTATTTTTAATGTTTATGAATTCTGTGAAACCGTTCAAAGAGGTAGTTACAGATGTAATCGGACTTCCGTCAAAAATTGCATGGGAAAATTACTCTTATGTAATTGATAAAATGGAATATGGAAGACTATTTATTAATAATGTGGTGATTACCGCTGTTGGAATCGCGGGTATAGTTGCTTTTTCTTCAATCTCTGCATATATCCTTGATCGAAGAAAGAACAAATATACGAAACTGATTCATACAATTATTATTACACCGATGCTCATTCCGTTTCAGACAATTATGATCACATTGTTGAAGGTCATGAATATTGTGCACCTTTCTGGTTCTACTTGGGGACTGGGAATTCAGTATTGGGGTTTTGGTATTCCAATGGCAACTTTTATTTATTTTAATTTCATGAAGACAATTCCAAAAGAAATTGATGAAAGTGCAAGAATAGATGGTGCATCGACGTTTCGCACATTTACAAGCGTTATTTTTCCACTTTTAAAATCTGTTTCTGTAACAGTCATCGTATTGGATGTGATGTGGATATGGAATGATTTCTTACTTCCATTATTGATGGTAAACAGTTCACCGAAGACAAAAACACTTGTTCTTGCTGCATACAATTTTGTCGGACAGTTTAATACACAATGGCATTATGCCATGACAGCAATGGTTTTGGCAGTTGTACCTTCTATTATCTTCTTTGTATTGCTGCAGAAGTATATTGTAGAAGGCGTAGTTGCAGGTGCAGTAAAAGGATAAATTATTCATCAGAAGGATTTGAGACGATATTTATTTACACTTCGGCCGGGTGTAGATTAATATATAACTATGTAATGTAAGCTTTTGAAAGGAAGGAAAAGAAATTATGAAAAAGAAATTATTAAGTTTAGTTCTTTCAGTAGCAATGATGTCAACTTTATTAGCAGGCTGTGGATCAGCTGCAGCGACAGAAACCCCCGCATCTGATGCAACTCAGGAGAAAACAGAAGAGACTGCACCAGCAGATACTGCAGCGACAGAAGAGACTGCACCAGCAGATGCTTCATCCGATGAACCTGTTGAAATTAATATGTTTATTGCCAGTCCGGAATATGCAGATGCAATTAATGAACTGATTACAGCATACAAGGAAGTAAAACCAAATGTTACAATTAATTATGAAACAACACAGAATGATTACCCTACACTATTAAAGACAAAGTTGAATGCAGGAGAGTGTCCTGATATCTTCTCTTCAACATCAGGAAAAGAAATAGGCACATATTTGGATTATTCATATAACCTTGCTGATCAGCCTCTTGCAAGTGCAATGAGTGAGTCTGTTGCCAATGTTATGAAATCCGGAGATGAAATACATGGTCTCAGTATTAAAGGAAATTACTTTGGTCTGCTTTACAATAAGGCAATTTTCGAGGAATGTGGAATTAAAGAGTTCCCTCAGACGCTTGATGATCTGGAAGCAGCTTGCGAAACAATTCAGGCTAAGGGTTATCAGCCGTTCACAACAGGTTATGCTGAGTGGTGGGTATTCAAACATACATTCCAGTCATTCCTTGACGCAGCAGGTAAAGATGATGTAGAAGCACTTGTAAAGAAATTTGCTGCTGGAGAAGCTCATATGAAGGATTATCCTGAAATATATGATGATTTCTTTAGATATCTTGATCTGACAGTTAAGTATGGTGATTCAAAACCACTTGAGACAGATTTAAGTGCAGAAGATGCTGCATTTGGTTCTGGACAGGCTGCAATTATGAATGGACAGGGTGCATGGGTTGAGGCAGATGTTCTTGCAATTGATCCGGAAATAAAGATTGGTTTTGATGGATATCCTGTTAGTAATGATGCTGCTCAGTGTAAGGTTATTGGTGGTTCAGATCAGGCACTTCGTATTTATAAAGATTCACCGGTTCTGAATGATGTACTTGATTTTGTGAACTGGTGGTATACATCAGACTATGGAAAATCATGGTTCAATGAAGTTGCAGGTGTAATTCCTCCAATTGATGATGCAACAGCTCCTGACTTTGAAGTAATTAAACAGGGAAATGAATTATCATCATCAGAAGGAACAAATACATTATCTATTGTTTATTCAACAGACAGCTTCCATCAGGCATTTGGAGAAGTTCTGCAGTCATATATTGCAGGTACAATTGATAAGGATACAGCTTGTACACAGATTGAAGAAAAGTGGGTTGAGCTGGAAGGTGGAAACTAGAATATAGGTTTATGAATAAATAATGTATAAAACAGTTATATATAAATAAGAAGAAAGGGACGAATACTGTAATGGTAGTCGTCCTTTTCTATTGCTGAGGAAAGTAAAACTGAAAACGACAACAAAAAGTCGCTAATATACAAAAGAAAACTCTGCAAAACATTTACGACCTAGCTGTTTTGATACTATAATTTTTTTAAGAATTGAATCGTAAATCATTAAAATACAATTAATATGAAAGGAAGAGACAAAATGAAATTTACAGAAGGTTATTGGTTAAAGAGTGAACGTGCAACTGCATTTTATGCATCAGATGCATATTTTGTTGAACAGATTCCAAATGGAATGCGAATAGTTGCTCCCTGCAAAAAAATTGAAAGCAGAGGAGATACATTAAACCAGCCCACTATTACGCTGGAGTTTACTTCAGCGGAGAAAAATGTGATAAGTGTCAGAAGCTATCATTATGAGGCTTATGAAGCTCATGAAGCAAGATTTCCACTTCACATTTCTCCGGATGATACAAAGGTTACAATTGACAGTAAAGAGGCTGTCATGACTGCAGGTGATGTAACCGTGCGTGTGGACAGAGAAAACTGGAGTTATCAGTTTGAAGCAGGTGGAGAAGTAATTACAAAATGTGGATTTAAGAATCTGTTTTATGTGCAATATGACCGAGCACTTTCTACAATGCTTCCACAGGACGGATATTTAAAGGAAGAATGCAAACCATATATGGTAACGGAGCTCTCACTTTGTCCCGGTGAATATGTATACGGTTTGGGTGAGAGATTCACCTCTTTTACAAAGAATGGACAGGTGGTTGACACATGGAATGAAGACGGTGGAACTTCTTCACAGATTGCATATAAATGTATTCCTTATTATATGACAAATAAAGGGTATGGTATTTTCGTTGATCATACTGAAAATGTTTCATTCGAAGTAGCAAGTGAAAAGGTTGAATATGTTGGATTCTCTGTTTCTGGAGAGGAAATGAGGTATTTCTTTATTTATGGACCGACAGCAAAGCAGATTATGTCATCCTACACGCAATTGACTGGAAAGCCGGCACTTCCTCCGGCATGGTCATTTGGTCTTTGGCTTTCCACTTCATTTACCACAAATTATGATGAGGCTACAACAAGTTCTTTTATTCAGGGAATGTTTGATAGAGATATTCCACTCAGTGTATTTCATTTTGACTGTTTCTGGATGAAAGAATTCCATTGGTGTGATTTTGAATGGGACGAAAGAGTATTTCCCGATGTAGTCGGTATGCTGAAGAGATATCGTGAAAAAGGACTGAAAATCGATTTGTGGATTAACCCATATATTGCACAGGGAACAAAATTCTTCAAAGAAGGTTCACAAAAGGGATATCTGTTAAAGCGTGCTGACGGAAAAGGTGTAAAGCAGATAGATGTATGGCAGACAGGAATGGGACTTGTTGATTTTACGAATCCAGCAGCAACCAAATGGTATACAGATAAATTAAAAACATTACTAGATGCCGGAGTAGATTGTTTTAAAACTGACTTTGGTGAGCGCATACCAGTCGATGTAGAGTATTTTGATGGTTCAGATCCGGTTTCCATGCATAATTATTATACGTATTTATATAATCAGGCAGTGTTTAATCTGTTAAAACAGGAAAAGGGTGAAAATGAGGCTGTGTTGTTTGCAAGAAGTGCAACGGCAGGATGTCAGCAGTTCCCAGTACATTGGGGTGGTGACTGTTCAGCTAACTATCCATCAATGGCAGAAACTTTGCGAGGAGGACTTTCCTTTGCAATGTCAGGCTTCTCATTCTGGAGTCATGATATTTCTGGATTTGAAATGACTGCACCACCAGATTTGTATAAGCGTTGGGTAGCATTTGGATTGTTATCTACTCATAGTAGACTGCATGGGTCAACCAGTTATCGTGTTCCATGGCTGTTTGATGAGGAGTCTAACGATGTTGTAAGATTTTTTACAAAATTGAAGTGTAAATTGATGCCATATGTATTCAGTAAAGCAGTAGAGGCACATGAAGAAGGTACTCCTGTTATGCGACCTATGGTATTTGAATACATGAATGATCCGGCAGTAAGCTGCCTGGATATGCAGTATATGCTTGGTGAAAGCTTACTGGTTGCGCCGATTTTTAATAACAAGGGAACAGCAGATTACTATTTACCGGAAGGAAAATGGACACATCTGTTGTCTGAAGAGAAGAAAACTGGCGGACGTTTCTATAATGATGCATATGATTATTTTTCACTTCCACTTTTTGTTCGTGAGAATACTTTGCTTGTGACAGGAGCAACAGATAATAGACCTGATTATGATTACACAAATGGATGTACTTTACATGTTTATGAACTGTCAGATGGAAAGACAGCCGCTGCTGATATTGTAGATATGAAGGGTGAGCATGTTTCTCTGGCAGAGGTATCCAGAAACGGAAATGCTATTACAGTTAAATTGTCTGCTGCATTAATGAATGCAAAATTCTGCGTTCATATTGAAGGAAGTGAGAAAAAAGAATATCCATTAAATGGAACAGAGATGACAATCTCTCTGTAAAATACCAGACGATATTAAGCATTTGAAAATTGTTTATTTGGTTACACCGCAGCTTCTATTGAAAAGAAAAGCGAAAAATGTTAAAGTAATTTAATGATATGAAAAGGAGCTGCGTGTGAAATCAATAAAATGGTTGAAGAATACTATAAGAGTTGTTATTGTCCTTTTATGCACTGCATTGATTTTCTTATTAATATATCAATCATTCGGGACGATGATTCCGGGACTGATACGAGTACTAAAAAGTGGAAATGAAAAGGAAATAGCAGATTATCTTAGTAATGCTGGAAAACTGGATGGAATGCTTTGCACAATTGTTTTACAGATGGTTCAGGTAATATCCATTGTTATTCCGGGTATGCCAATACAGATTGCTGCGGGAATGGTTTATGGAGCGTTCAGAGCTTTTCTGTTTACTTACTTTGGATATGTATCAGCAAATGTGATAGTGTTTGCAGTGGCAAGACATATTGGTACAGGTCTTGTTGAGAACATTTCCTTTAAGAAGAAAAGCAGCTGGCTGGAAAATAAGTTTAAAACGATTAGACCAGAGTTTGTAGTTTCACTGGCATGCCTAATGCCGGCGGTTCCAAATGGAATTGTTCCGTATCTTGCTGCTCGTACACAGATTACATATATCAATTTTACACTTGCTGTTGCAATGGGAAGTGGGATACCAATTTTACTATCCTGTCTAACAGGGCATTTCATATTAAAAGGAAATTATACATTTAGTATTATTTCAATCGTGCTTTTATGGACATTAATCATATTTGTTGTTAGAAAACAGGACTTAATATTTAATATACTTGATAAAAGAGGAGTTTTTCGTAAGAAAGACAACTGAAAGAATAATTGCTTGAAATCAACCAACAATATTATTTGGATTGTTGGTTGATTTATTTTTTGCAAATAGATATAATGGCAATCAGACAACATGGTGTTGGATGATAATTCATGTTGCTAATGCATAGTCAATTATGCGGGGGAATAAAACAGGGAACGAGGAAAATCAGATGAGAAAAAGAAGAATCAGCACATGGATGTGTTTGGTGCTGTGCAGTTCACTCATTACATTGAATGGATGTGGTGAGAAAGAAGCAGAAACGGTTTATGAGGATTTAAAGGTAACTATACAGACGCCTAAGCCAGAGACCATTATAAATTATGGTGAATTTATGGGGAACATTGAAGCTGGTGATACTGTAACTATCGTAGCAAAGGCATCCGGCGAAGTATTGGAAACATATTTTGAGGAAGGAGATATTGTGAATGAGGGAGATCTCTTATTCGATATTGATTCCACCCAAGCACAACAGGGAATTGCATCTGCACAGGCAGCTTATCAGTCAACAAAAAGCAGCGTTGATAAACTATTGGGAAGTGGACTGGATTCACAGGCAATTTCTGTTACCAATTCGTATAAAAATGCTGAAATTGGATTAGATACAGCGCAATACAATTACAGTAACACATGTGAAAAGATTGGTGATACAAAACGAAGCATTTCTGATATGGAGGGAACACTTGGCAATCTGAAGGGACAGGATGAAGAGCTGAATAAAAAGCTTCAGGAAGCACTGGCAGTGTCTGCGAATTCGACTGCAGTATCACAGTTAAAATCACAGATTTCAGCAATAGAGGGACAAATAACATCTGTTAATTCGGGAATCACTTCCTTGAAATCTACAAGAGATCAGTTGCAGTCCAGTATTCATACATATGAGAATGCGATAGACCAGGCTGAAGTCGGAATGAGTACAGCAGAAGCAACATTAAACATGACAGTGACACGTATTTTAAATGAATCTCTGGAATCTGCAGCTACGATGTTGAATCAATCTCAGGTTGCAGTGAATAATGCAAAAGCAGCAATTGAAAATTATCATATCAAATCGCCAGTCAGCGGCGTAGTAGAGTCCGTAAATATTGATCAGTATGGAATGGCACAGGCAGGCGCACCGGCATATGTGATTACTACTGATGACACAAAAAAGGCAATATTCTATATTAGTGAAAGTAATATTGGGCATATAGCTGTTGGACAGGATGTTGAAATCGAATATGCAGAAAATGTATTTCCAGCAGCCGTGACAAGCATAGATGACAGTGTTGATGAGCAAACAGGTTTGTTTAAAGTTGAAGCCGCTCTTGCAGGCGATGGAAGTGCTCTACATACCGGCTCCAGTGTAAAAGTAAGGGTGGAAACAGGACATAGTGATAATGTATTGACTGTACCACTGGAGTCTGTTTATTATGAGAATGAACAGGCTTATGTATATTTAGATGTAAATGGAGTTGCAGCCAAAACATATGTACAGACAGGATTATATGATTCTGAAAAAATAGAGATTACAGAAGGGGTTGCGTCTGACAGTCAGGTCATCACATCCTGGTCTGCTAGATTAAAGGATGGTGAGAAGGTCAATGGGGTTAACTAATTTATCTCTAAAACGCCCGGTATCTGTTATCATAGTGATTATTGCCATTCTGATTTTTGGTGCAGCTTCAATATTTGGATTAAACATGCAGATGTCTCCTGATATGGAGATGCCGATGTTTATTGTATACACAAGATATATTGGAGTATCTCCGGAGGATATTGATGAGCTTGTTTCGCAGGAAATAGAAGAAGCTGGCGGTACATTGAAGGGTTTGAAGAATATTCAGTCTTCTTCAGCTGAAAATATTTCAATGGTTATGTTTCAGTATGAATATGGAACAGACATGGACGATGCCTATATGGATCTTTTGGAGGCAGTCAATTCAAGTCAGAATGACTTGCCTGATGATGCTGGAGATCCAACAATTATTGAATTGAATATGAACCAGTTGCCAACGATGACAATATCTGCGGCGGCAGAGGGCGATATTGATCTTCTGAATTATGTGGAAGATGACATTGTTCCAGAGCTTGAACGTATTACTGATGTAGCTGAAGTAAATGTATCCGGAGGAAAGGATGCGTATATCAGTGTAACACTGGATCAGCAGAAAATGAATCAGTATGGTCTGGATATGAACACAATTGTTACATATATTAATGCTGCGAATTTTACGATGCCGGTAGGCTCTGCTACACAAGGAAAGCAATCCATGAATGTCAGCATCAGTGCGGAATATGATACAATAGATCAGCTGCTTGCTAT
The DNA here is from genome assembly GCA_964579795.1 of uncultured Lachnospiraceae bacterium. Lineage (GTDB taxonomy): Bacteria > Bacillota > Clostridia > Lachnospirales > Lachnospiraceae > JAEYFP01. The sequence goes on from CAZOHM010000022.1 coordinate 16,316, forward strand.
TCCTGTTACAACAAAAAAAGGAGCAGTAATAAAGCTGTCTGATGTAGCTGATGTCAGTCAGAAATTTGAAAAAAGTAATTCTATTAGCCGATACAATGGATTGGATAATGTGACACTCAGTATCAGTAAGAGACAGAGTGCCGGTGATGTGGCAGTTGCAAATTCAGTTAAGCAGGTTTTAAAGAAAATAGAAACCAATGATTCTGGTGTCCATTTTGAGATTATTTCTGATACAAGCGAGAGCGTAATCAGTTCGCTGAGGTCGGTTGCAGAGACATTGGTACTTGGTATGCTTCTGTCTATGTTGATTTTGTTTATCTTCTTTGGTGATATGAAGGGAAGCTTGATTGTTGGTTGCTCTATGCCTATTTCCGTTTTAATTACATTTATACTTATGAAGTTTATGGGTTACTCTTTGAATGTAGTAACAATGGGTGGATTGGTAATAGGTGTAGGTATGATGGTTGATAATTCGATTGTAGTGTTAGAAAGCTGCTTTCGAAAAAGAGATGATGGATTAGATTATATGGAAGCGGCTCAAGCAGGTACAAAGTTTGTACTGAATTCCATTGTGGCATCAACAACTACGACAGTTGCGGTATTTTTACCTATCAGTCTGACAAAGGGATTATCGGGACAAATGTTTGGACCGTTGGGTTTTACGATAGTATTTTCTTTATTGGCATCACTTGTTTCGGCAATTACGCTTGTACCTCTGTTTTTTTCCAGATACAAGCCGGTTGAAAAAAAGGATACTCCAATTACAAAATTTTTGGAGGCTCTGTCTACGGGGTACAGCCGTTTACTGAGGAAGGTATTACATAGAAAGAAACTGGCATTTTTAACAGCGATGATTTTGCTTGTAGCAGCCGGCTTCGGCGCAACATTACTGAATATGGAGCTAATGCCTAAAACAGACCAGGGTCATATATCATTTACAGTCAATGGAAAGCCCGGATTGAAAATAGAGCAATATGATATGTTCATGTCAGATTTAGAGACGCTTGTATCAGAAAACCCAGATGTAGAAACATATAGTCTTTCTGCCAGCAGTGCAGATGCTTCAGGAACACTTGACGTATATCTGAAAAAGGATCGCGAAAAAGAAACATGGGAGACAGCGGAAGCCTGGAAACTTGAAATGGCAGACATAACCGGGTTTGATGTGACGGTAGAAGAGGTCAGTGATAGTGGAATGGGTTCAGGCGGTCTGGGTGGTGACAATGTTGAAATCACATTACTCGGCAGCAAAGTAGACGATTTAAAAGTTGCATCAGCTATGGTGGAAGAACTCATGAAGGAGACACCGGGAATTATCAATGTGACTTCAACTGCTAATACAAGCGGAAGCAAAGCAAAGCTTGTGATTGATCCGTTAAAGGCAGCGTCTGTTGGATTTACCCCGGCAATGGTTGCAGGTAATGTGAATATGGCACTCGGCGGTGTGGATACAATTGAAATTACAAATAACAGGAAATTGTATACAGTAACAGTTGAGTATCCGGACGATTTGTATGAGAACGTGGCTGATTTGGACAACTTGACATTAGCATCACCAAGCGGAAAGAATGTATTACTTTCAGATATTTCAGATACTGTATATACCGATAGTGCGCAATCACTAAGCCGATATAATGGAAGGTATAGTGTTACGATTACCGGTACTCCGATGAAGGAATTTCGATTCGAGGCAAAAGAAGCCATAGAGTCTGCTACAGCGGATATGCTTTATCCGGGAGATGTATCTATTGGTTCGACAACTATGTCAGAGATGATGACAGAAGAATTTACCAGTCTTGGAACAGCAATTGTTGTAGCATTTATTCTTGTTTTGATGATTATGGCAATGCAGTTTGAATCGATTAGATTTTCAGTAATGGTAATGTGGTGTATCCCATTTAGTCTGATTGGTTCTATTGGCTTGATGCTTTTTACAGGTACGACACTGACAATGGTTTCATTAATGGGAATACTTATGCTGATAGGAACTGTTGTAAATAACGGAATACTTTTTGTGGACACAACTAATCAGCTTCGAGAAAACATGAATAGAGAGGAAGCCCTTGTTGAAACAGGACATATTCGTCTTCGCCCAATATTAATGACTTCTTTAACAACAATACTTGCAATGGTACCGATGTCGCTTGGAATAGGTGAGGGCACAGAAATGATGCAGAGTATGGGTGTTGTTATCATTGGAGGGTTTGTAGCTTCAACTGTATTAACGTTGTTGCTGCTGCCGGTGTTCTATACACTCATGGATCAGATGCGTACAGGTGAACGTCACTTAATTAATAAAACTGCACGAAAAACAAAGAAAGAAATCAAAATGGAACTAAAAAGAAATAAAAAGAACGGTATAAAGAAATTGGAGATTGTTGAAATAACGGATGATAAGGAATAGTGAATAAAAGAGAGGTAAGCTATGAATAAAAATCCGGAACTTACAGAACAGACAAAACAGAATATTGTGCAGGCATTTTGGAGTCTCTATGCAGAAAAGGATATGAATCAAATTTCTGTAAAAGAAATTACAGAAAGAGCGGGATACAATCGAAGCACATTCTATGCTTATTTCGGAAATACAGATGAGGTTCTGGAATATGTAGTAGAGGAGCTTTATTCCAGTGCAAGAAAAATGGGACTTGGGCATGGATGCAAGGATACGGTCACGCAAGTAAATGAAACGACAGGAGCCGGAGAAATAACACATCGATTTGTCCAATTCTATTCGGAGTATAAGAAATATTTATCGGTTTTATTTGGAAAAATGCAGGCACCTGTGTTTACTAAAAGACTATGGGAACTGGCAGAGCCTCATTATTCTGAGTATTTGGAAGAGCTTTCACCAAAACAGAGAGTAGAAATCCCCTATGCAATAGAATACAATCTTTGTGGAATGTTTATGATGATTGCAAAGTGGCATAAGAATGGGCAGGACATTCCGATTGAGAGATTAGAAGAAATTTTGAAAATTCTTTCACAGCAGGGTGTTAGAAATTGTGTAGATGAGATTATGGAAAAACATGAATAACAATATGGTGAACTTTTCTGTAAAAACATAAATCATCTAATGTGGAAGAATATTAATAGAAAAAATTAACAAATTTTTATTAAAAGTGTTTTGAAAAATGAATGAAATTCTCCAATGACATATTCGATTTTTTATATTATGATGTGATATATAAAAAAGGACAGAATGAAATGATATTCTGCCTGGGGAAAATAAGGAGAAAATACTATGAAGAAATCAATCGTAACAGTAGTGGTTGCTGCAATGACATTATTTGCTTTTACAGCATGTGGAAGCAAGAAGGAAGCAGCACAAGTAGAAACAGCAGAAACAACAGAAGTAACAGAAGCAGCAGAAACAACAGAGGCAGCAGAAACAGCAGAAACAGCAGAAACAACAGAGGCAACAGAAGCAGCAGATGAGGAAACAGAAGTAACAGCTGAAGATGCTTCCACACCAAGCGCAGAAGAAATCAAGTCACTTGCTCAGAAGGTAAAGGTTGCACTGGACGCAAAGGATTTAGAGGGGTTATCAACATTAGTTGCATATCCAGCATATGTGGGACTTGGTGAAGGATCAATTGTTGAAAATGCGGAAGATTTTAAAGCACTTGGTGATGAAGTGATTACACCAGAGCTTACAGCAGCAGTAGATGCAGTTGATATGGATTCTCTTACTATGGTTGAAGCTGGTGTTGTTCTTGGAAATGGAACACCAAACGTAATACTTGGTGTTGCAGAAGACGGAACTTTTGGTATTACAGGAATTAATTACTAATAGATATTAAGTGTTTTAAAGAGCATTCTTTGTGTAAACAAAGAGTGCTCTTTTGCATAAAAGATAAATACTCATTCATATGATGTATAAATACATATACAGGACAACACAGCATATGAAAGGTAAGAGTGTAGAAATAATAATGGGAGTCGTCCTTCTGATAGGTGCAGCTGTACTGTCTAAGACAGCAGCTGTTGCAGTTATGAGCAGTCGCGTTGAGGAGAGAGGGGAACGCATAATCTGTATTGATGCAGGACATGGCGGAACAGATCCGGGTAAAGTCGGAATCAATCATGCACTTGAAAAGGATATCAATCTTTTAATTGCACGAAGAGTAAGAACGCTTCTTGTACAAAATGATGTGAAGGTTGTTATGACAAGAGAAACGGATGATGGTTTATATGATGAAGAAAGTACCAATAAAAAATCACAGGATATGAAAAGACGATGTGCATTAATTAATGAAACGATGCCAATTTTTACAGTCAGTATCCATCAAAACAGTTACCATGAAGAAAGTATTAGGGGGGCACAGGTATTTTACTATAAAAATTCTGATGATGGAAAGAAACTTGCACAGTGTCTGCAAAGTCAACTGGCTAATGGACTGAATGATGGAAATACAAGACAGGCAAAATCAAATGATGCATATTATTTGCTGCTGAATACACAGACTCCAACAGTAATTGTTGAATGTGGATTTTTGTCTAATAGTGAGGAAGCATCAAAATTGATTCAAAGTGAATATCAGGAGAAACTTGCATGGGAGATTTGCATAGGAATATTGAAATATTTGAATGCCGGAAACTGCCAACCAGAACAGTTGTTATGAATGAAAAGTTGTGATATAATCTTTTCGTATGTAATGATACAGGAAATAGAAGGAAACATATGAAAACGAGCTATATTAAAGCAGATGAAAATCACATTGATATACATGAAATGCAGCTTGCCGGAGAGATTATCAAGGCAGGCGGTTTGGTTGCATTCCCGACAGAGACAGTGTATGGTCTTGGCGGTGATGCGCTGAATAAAGAGGCATCGGGGAAAATATATGCAGCGAAGGGAAGACCATCGGATAACCCGTTAATTGTTCATATTGCGGATATGGATGATTTATATAAAATTGTCAAAGAGGTTCCAAGAGCAGCAATACGACTTGCAGATGAGTTTTGGCCGGGACCATTAACGATGATTTTTCAAAAGAAGGGTATTGTTCCAAAACAAACGACCGGTGGGCTTGATACAGTTGCTGTGAGGATGCCGAGCCATAAAGTGGCATTGGCATTTATTAAAGCGTCTGGAGGTTTTATTGCTGCACCAAGTGCAAATATTTCCGGCAGACCGAGTCCGACATTAGCAAAGCATGTTGCTGAAGATATGGACGGCAGGATTGATATGATTATTGATGGTGGCGAGGTCAACATTGGTCTGGAATCAACGATTGTGGATATGACAGGTGAGCTGCCTCTTATTTTGCGCCCGGGATATATCTCTCTGGAAATGCTTACACATGTACTTGGCAGGGTAGAGTATGACAAAGCAATTCTTGGAACAGGTGATATGAAAACACCCCCCAGAGCACCCGGAATGAAGTATAAGCATTATGCTCCAAAGGGAGATTTGACCATTGTAAAAGGAACGCAGGAGAAAGTTGTTGCATATATTTGCAGTGAAATAGAAAAGCAGAGCAAAACAGGTGCAAAAATCGGTGTAATTGCAACAGAGGAGACGTGTTGTGCTTATCATGCAGATATTATAGAAAATATTGGTGCAAGAGAGGACGAGGAAGCAATTGCACGTCATTTGTATGCTGTCCTTCGAGATTTTGATGATAAACAGGTAACTCGAATTTTTTCAGAGGAGTTTGACACCCCGCATATGGGACAGGCTATTATGAATCGATTGATTAAGGCAGCAGGTCATCATATTGTTGAGGTGTAGTGGTAAAATAAATTGATATGATGAAAGGGCAGGGAAGGTGAAAAAGCATGAAAATAGCAATTGGATGTGACCATGGTGGATTTGAATTAAAAGAGAAGGTATGTGCACACCTGAAAGAAAAGGGACATGAGCTAAAGGATTTCGGCTGCTATAATCTACAGTCTTGCGATTATCCGGAATATGGACGGGCAGTAGCTAAATCGGTTGTAGCCGGTGAATGCGAAAAAGGTATTGTAATCTGCACAACCGGAATCGGGATTTCCATTACAGCAAATAAAGTGCCAGGTATTCGGGCAGCGTTATGCGGAGATTGTACAAGCGCACGATTGACGAGAGAGCATAATGATGCAAATGTGCTGGCACTTGGTGCAGGGATTATTGGAACAAACCAAGCACTGGATATTGTTGATGTGTTTTTTGAAACAGAATTCTCGGGCTTGGAAAAGCATGTACGAAGGATATCTGAAATCGAGTAATCATAGACAAAATATGGCAGCAGAGCCGCCAACCAAACACAGGAGGAAAGAAATGAAAAATGTAGTAATTATGGATCATCCGTTGATTCAGCACAAAATCGGTTATATCAGAAGGATTAGCACAGGAACAAAAGACTTCAGGCAGACAATCGGAGAAATAGCCATGTTGATATGTTATGAAGCAACAAGACAACTACAACTTTCTGATGTCGAAATAGAGACACCAATCTGTAAAACTACTGTAAAGGAATTAAAAGGAAAGAAGATGGCTATTGTTCCTATTTTACGAGCTGGTCTTGGCATGGTAGATGGTATGCTTACAATGATTCCGGCAGCAAAAATAGGACATATTGGATTATATAGAAATCCGGAAACATTAAAACCGGTAGAATATTATTGTAAGCTGCCGGCAGATTGTGCAGAAAGAGAAGTATTTGTAGTAGATCCTATGCTTGCAACCGGAGGATCATCAGTTGCAGCTATCCAGATGCTGAAAGACAAAGGATGTAAGAATATTCATTTCATGTGCATTATTGCTGCACCGGAAGGAATTAAGGCCATGCAGGCTGCCCATCCGGATGTGGACATGTATGTTGGTGCGCTGGATGAAAAACTGAATGATTATGGATACATTGTACCTGGTCTTGGAGATGCTGGAGACAGAATTTTCGGAACAAAATAATTAATTGGTTATCTGACGATTGAAGGGGGTTGCGATGAGCGAGAAAAGACAGGACTATATTTCATGGGATGAATATTTTATGGGTGTTGCCATGCTTTCTGGAATGCGTTCAAAGGATCCAAATACTCAGGTTGGAGCATGTATTGTCAGCAGTGATAACAAAATATTATCAATGGGATATAATGGTTTTCCAAAGGGCTGCTCAGATGACGAGTTTCCATGGTGCAGAGAAGGGAATCCTCTGGATAATAAATATTTTTATTCAACACACAGTGAGCTGAATGCGATTTTAAATTACAGGGGTGGAAGTCTCGAGGGTGCAAAGATTTATGTGTCTTTGTTCCCATGTAACGAGTGTGCAAAGGCAATCATACAGTCAGGAATACAGACAATTGTTTATGATTGCGATAAGTATGCGGATACAGATTCTGTTATCGCTTCCAAACGTATGTTGGATGCTGCCGGTGTCAGGTACTATCAGTATAAACATACGAATCGAAGAATTACATTATCATTATAATAGGCTTCATAAATGAACTGGCAGAAATATAAAGAAACTGTCATAAAGCATAAGAAGCAGGTGAGGATTGCATGAAAATACAACAGTCTTTCAAATACAAGTTCATATGTCTTATGCTTTCTTTGTCTGTGCTGGTTCAGCTTTTTCCGAATCCGGTTTATGCGGAGACTACTTCAGAAAAAATAAAAAAGGCAGAGGAATTAAAGAAGCAGACAGAAGAACAAAAAAAAGCAACAGAAGAAAAAAAGGATAATCTTGAGAATACAAAGGAACAGCTTCAGGATTATCTATCACAGCTAAACTCTGATTTGGAGGAAATCGGCGACAATCTGGCAGATTTGGAACAGCAGGTTGCGGATAAAGAGGATGAGATTCAAAAAACTCAGGAAGAAGTAGAACAGGCTAAGATTGAAGAAGCAGATCAGTATGCGCTCATGAAAAAAAGAGTAAAGTTTATGTATGAACGAGGTGATTCATCGCTGCTGGAAGCTTTTTTGATGGCAAAAAGCTATTCGGAGTTTTTAAATAAAGCAGAGTATGTGAATAAAGTCGAGGAATATGACCAGAAGATGTTTGAAAATCTTGTAGCACTCAGACAAAGCGTGGAAGAGAAGGAAGCAAATCTGGAAGAAGAAAAAGCAGAATTACTGACACTACAGGAACAGGTAGAAACAGAACACAGCAAAGTGAATACACTTGTCAATTCAACATCCGGAACAATTGCTGCAACAAATGGAGCTATTACAGCTGCAGAAATGGAAAAAGCGGCATATGATGCAGAACTGAAGGCGCAGGAAGAAAATCTGGCAGCGTTAAAAAAGCAGCTTGCTGAAGAACAGGCAATGAGCGCACGAGCAGCAGCAATGGCGTGGCGTGATGTTTCAGAACTTTCTTTTGAAGCCGGAGATAGAGACTTACTGGCCTGCTTGATATATTGCGAAGCGGGTGGAGAACCATATACCGGTCAAGTTGCCGTAGGTGCAGTTGTAATTAATCGAATGAGAAGTGCAGCATATCCGGGATCTATGGTAGGAGTTATTTATCAAAACAAGCAGTTTTCTCCGGTTGGCAGTGGTCGATTAGCTGCAAGATTGGCCATAGGTGCAAACGCATCCTGTTATTCGGCTGCTGATGAGGCAATGAGTGGATCGACACCTGTAGGAAATTGTTTGTATTTCAGAACAGTTATTCCTGAAATTAACGGGCAGATTATTGGCGGTCATGTATTCTATTAATGGATATGAAATACTTACTTTTCGGCATCTTCAATGATTTTTTGTAAGTCACAGAATTTGTTATTATATATGATATTTAAAAGCCTGTCCAAGCTGTTAAGAGCCTGGGCAGTTTCTTTTGCAGAGATTTTCCTGCTGTTGAGTGCATCGGCAATTTCATCAATATCAACTACTTTAACAAAACCGTTTGGATATATGATTACGTCTACTAGGAGATCTGTAAAAACATAGGTATTAGTAGCTTCCTGATATGTGTGACTAATAATATCACAGTACCAGTACATGAGTGTGGAATCGGCTTGATAGAATTTGCTGACTTTATAGCCTTCATTAAGAAAATAACAGGAATAACCGTGATGAAGATCTTTTTTTGGTTTGAGTGCCTGCCATTTAGTAATAATAAGCGCTTCATCCTGGTATAGAATAATATCGTCTTTCAGGGCAATACATTCTTCTGGAATGATACGTTTTCGGTAAAGAAGCGGTTTGTCCATCATGATTCCTCCCAAAATAGTATGTGCATTAATATATGATTTTAATTCAGTATAGCACAAAAAACGGAAAAGTCTACAAAATGTAAGTGTAATAATACAAGTGGTAATATCACATGTTTTCCTAGACTTTTTATAGAAAACTGGTATAATAAAATTAATACGGTTTAAGAAGGGAACCCTCGTGAAATATAAGAAAGAAGTATACCGCTCGTTAGCTTTAGTTACACAATTCGGCATAAATATGTTGGTTCCTATTTTTTTGTGTACATTTCTCGGGATATTTCTTGATGGATTGTTTCACACTTCTTTTCTCGTTATCGTATTTTTTTTTCTGGGTGCTTTAGCTGGATTCCGAAATATTTATATTTTTGCAAAACAGATTTATGAGCAACCCGGAACTCACCACATACAATCTGACAGCATAGATGGGAATGATAGTAAAAAAGATGGTAAAGAATCTATTAAAAGAAAATGATACTTTACGGGAGCTGCTTGTCGGTATTCTGCTATTCGGTTTAGTTTCCCAAATAGTATTATTATTTTTTACTAAAAACAGAGTTTATCATTCGATAGGACTTTGGATAGGGATAGTGACGGCCTGCTTTATGTCTTTTCATATGGCTGAGACACTCGATACAGCACTATTGCTTGGAGAAAAGGGTGCAGATAGTTACTTGCGAAAAAAGTCAGCAATCAGGTATTTTATTGTGTGTGTGGTAGTTGTTGTAGCAGGAGTGATTGATTTCTGTAATCCTCTTACATGTATGCTCGGAATTATGGGACTTAAAATCGGAGCTTATCTTCAGCCGGCTACGCATAAGTTTTTTTTGAAATTATTAAAATCAGAAGATAAGGGAGGTGAATAAATTAATGAACGTTTGTACGTTGTTATCATCAGGCGCAGATGTTGATTTTATGATTAAAGGATTGTTTTCGTATGAATTATTTGGTCAAACAGTCTGGATTACAACGAGCCATGTCTGTATTTTGATTGTGCTGTTACTATTACTCGTTTTCAGCTTGGTTGCAAATCGAGCAATAAAGCATGCAGATATTGATGCGGTTCCTACGACATTTCAGAATATTGTTGAATTGATTGTGGAAATGCTTGATAAAATGGTATCGAGTGTAATGGGCAAGAACGCACCCAAATTTGTAAATTATATCAGTACGATATTCCTTTTCATACTAATCAGTAATATTTCCGGTCTACTTGGACTTCGACCGCCGACAGCTGATTATGGTGTGACGTTTCCACTTGGTATAATTACATTTTGTGTCATATTCTTTAATAAGATTAAGTATCAAAAGATTAGCGGATTTATCAAAGGACTATGTGATCCATGGCCGATATGGCTGCCTATCAACATTATTGGTGATGTGGCTGTACCTATTTCGTTGTCCTTGCGTTTATTTGCAAATGTATTGTCAGGAACAGTTATGCTCGCATTATATTACGGATTGCTTCCGATTTTTGTAAAAGTAGGTATTCCTGCCTTTTTACATATTTATTTTGATTTATTCTCAGGAGCGATTCAGACATATGTATTCTGTATGCTGACAATGACATATGTGACCGATGCAATCGGAGAGTCATAATGTAAGAAACTAAAAACAATTATAAACCAAATTTAAGGAGGAACTATTATGCAGATTTCAGGAGAACAGTTTATTTTAGGATGTTCCGCTATTGGAGCCGGACTTGCACTTATTGCAGGTATTGGACCTGGTGTTGGACAGGGTATTGCAGCTGGACATGCAGCAGCAGCCGTTGGTAGAAACCCAGGAGCAAAGTCAGATATTACATCTACAATGCTTTTAGGACAGGCTGTTGCCGAGACAACAGGTCTTTATGGTTTGCTTGTTGCCATGCTGTTATTATTTGTTAAGCCTCTTACGTGAGAAAAAGCTAAATAATCTGAAAGGAGGCTAAAACTTGGAGCCATTACTGAGAACCGTATTGTTAAGCGCTACGGCAGAACCAATGGAAAGACTATTTGATCTTGATTTTCAATTACTGCATGATGCAGTGCTTGTTGCCTTTTCTGTATTTTGCTTGTTTATGTTAATGTCTTATCTTTTGTTTAATCCAACAAGGGATTTATTAAAAAAGCGTCAGGATAAGATTCAGGGCGATATCGATACGGCAAAGAAAGACAAAGAAGATGCTCTTTCCTTAAAGGAACAGTATGATGAAAAAATCAAACAGGTAGAAAAAGAATCAGAAGAGATTCTTGCTGCTGCCAGAAAAAAAGCTATGTCCAACGAAGCACAGATTGTTGCTGATGCGAAGGAGGAGGCTGCGCGTATAATTAAACAGGCGCGTGTAGAAGCAGAGCTTGAGAAACAAAAAGCAGCTGATGAAATGAAGCAGGAAATGATACAAATTGCATCCCTGATGGCTGGCAAGGTAGTTGCCGCATCAATTGATACTACTGTTCAGAATGCTCTTGTGAAAGAGACGCTGGAAGAAGTAGGTGATAAAACATGGCTAAGTTAGTTTCAAAAACATATGGAGATGCTTTGTTTGAACTCGCTTTGGAGCAGAATACAATAGATGTTCTTTTTGAAGAAACAAAAGTATTGAAAGACCTTCTAAAAGAGAATCCGGAATTCACAAAGCTGATGAATCATCCTAAGATTGTTAAAGAAGAAAAAGAAGCTGTTATGGAAACTGTGTTTCAAGGAAGAGTTTCTGATGAAATGACAGGTTTTTTGCGAATTATCATTGTCAATGATCGGTATGCACAGCTGGAACCCACATTGGATTATTTTATTGCAAAGGTAAAAGAATACAAGAAAATAGGGATAGCTTATGTAACGACGCCACTTCCACTTGATGAAATTCAAAAGAAGAACATTGAAGATAAGCTGTTGGAAACAACATCCTATGAAACAATGGAAATGAATTTTCAGATAGACAAAGCTATCATTGGCGGGATGATTATCCGCATTGGAGATCGTGTTGTTGACAGCAGTGTTAGGACAAAACTATATGAATTAGCAAAGACGCTGCAGAGAATACAGCTTGCGCGTTAATAGGTAACAGATATTTACAGTTATTAAAAATAAGAGAAAGGTGCGTAAGATCCATGAATTTAAGACCAGAAGAAATAAGTTCGGTAATAAAGGATCAGATTAAGAGATACGCCGGAGAGCTTGAAGTATCCGAAGTCGGAACAGTCATTCAAGTTGCAGATGGCATCGCACGTGTACATGGTTTGGAAAACGCTATGCAGGGAGAGCTTCTTGAGTTTCCTGGCGAAGTATTCGGTATGGTCATGAACCTCGAGGAAGATAATGTTGGTGCTGTTTTGCTTGGCGCAGACAGAAATATTAATGAGGGAGATACTGTTAAGACGACTGGACGAGTAGTAGAAGTTCCGGTTGGAGATGCCATGTTAGGTCGTGTTGTGAATTCTCTTGGTCAACCGATTGATGGAAAGGGTCCTATTCAGACTGATAAATTCCGTCAGATCGAACGTGTTGCATCAGGTGTTATTACAAGAAAATCAGTTGATACACCGTTGCAAACAGGTATCAAGGCAATTGATTCCATGGTTCCAATTGGTAGAGGTCAAAGAGAGTTAATCATTGGTGACAGACAGACCGGTAAAACGGCAATTGCAATTGATACAATCATTAACCAAAAGGGACAAAATGTTAAATGTATTTATGTTGCAATCGGTCAGAAAGCATCAACGGTTGCATCAATTGTAAAAACACTTGAGGAATATGGAGCAATGGCATATACAACAGTTGTTGCATCTACAGCAAGTGAAATGGCTCCATTGCAGTATATTGCACCATATTCAGGTTGTGCAATCGGAGAAGAGTGGATGGAAAATGGAGAAGATGTGCTTGTTATTTATGACGATTTGTCAAAGCATGCAACAGCATACCGTACACTTTCCCTGCTCCTGAGACGTCCACCAGGCAGAGAAGCTTATCCGGGTGATGTATTCTATCTTCATTCCAGATTGTTGGAAAGAGCTGCTAGAATGAGCGAAGAGTATGGTGGAGGCTCATTAACTGCACTTCCGATTATTGAGACACAGGCCGGTGATGTATCAGCATACATTCCTACAAATGTTATTTCAATAACTGACGGACAGATTTATCTGGAGACAGAAATGTTTAATTCTGGATTCAGACCGGCTGTTAATGCTGGACTTTCTGTATCCCGTGTTGGTGGTGCTGCGCAGATTAAAGCTATGAAAAAGATTGCTGCACCAATTCGTACAGAGCTTGCTCAATATCGTGAGCTTGCAGCATTTGCGCAGTTTGGATCAGAGCTTGATGCTGATACAAAAGAAAAGCTTGCACAGGGTGAAAGAATTAAGGAAGTTCTTAAGCAGTCACAGTATCAGCCAATGCCGGTAGAGTATCAGGTTATTATCATTTATGTTGTAACAAAGAAGTTTTTACTGGATGTAGAAATTGACAGAATTCTTGATTTTGAAAAGGGATTATTTGAATATATTAAGACAAATTATCCGGAGATTCCTGCATCTATTAAAGATACGAAGATTATTTCTGATGAAGCAGAAGGAAAGCTTGAAAAGGCTATTGTTGACTTTAAGGCAAGTTTCAAATAGGTAGAAAGATAAGGTAAGGTGATAGAAGCATGGCCTCAATGAGAGATATAAAAAGGCGCAAAACGAGTATTCAAAGCACACAGCAGATTACCAAAGCCATGAAGCTTGTTTCTACCGTTAAATTGCAAAGGGCGAAAGCCAGGGCAGAGCGTTCCAAAACATATTTTGATTGTATGTACGAGACGGTTTCTTCTATGTTAAGAAGATCCGGATATATGGATCATCCGTTTATGAAGAAAAACAATTCTGGAAAACGAGCCGTTATTGTCATAACCTCTAACAGAGGTTTGGCAGGAGGATACAATTCCAATATCGTGAAGTTGATTACTGAGAGAGATTGGGACAAGCAGGATGTCGAGCTATATACAATTGGAAAAAAAGGACGCGACACGTTAAAGAGGAGAGGTTATCAGATTACAAAGGATTATCCAGACCTTATAAATGAACCAATTTATTCTGACGCTGCCGAAATAAGTGAAACTGTATTACAATCTTTTGCAGATGGAGAAATAGGCGAGATATATCTGGCATATACAGCATTTAAGAATACAGTCAGTCATGTGCCGACATTAATGAAGCTTCTGCCGGTAGAGATATGTGCAGATGAAGAGAAATCAGTGGAAAATTCAGCTGAAGAAAAAGTGCTGATGAATTATGAGCCAGAGGAAAAAGAAGCATTGGACATGATTATTCCCAAATATGTGACCAGCTTGATTTATGGAGCATTAGTTGAAGCTGTAGCCAGTGAGAATGGTGCCAGAATGCAGGCGATGGATTCCGCTACCAGCAATGCTGATGAAATGATCAGCAGTCTTGAGCTGATGTATAATAGAGCAAGACAGGGTCATATTACGCAGGAGTTAACAGAAATCATTGGTGGAGCTGATGCACTAAACGCATAATATGAAAAGGAGTGAACAAAACAGTGGCAGATAAAAACGTAGGTAAGATCACCCAGATTGTCGGTGCGGTACTGGACGTGAAATTTGCGGAAGGAAATCTTCCGGAGATCAACGAAGCAATTACTGTACCAAAGAAGGACAATTCTGTGCTCTATATCGAGGTTGCACAGCATTTGGGTGATGATACGGTAAGGTGTATTGCCATGGGTCCAACAGACGGTCTTGTCAGAGGAATGGATGCAATTGCAACAGGCTCTCCGATTTGTGTACCAGTTGGTGAGAATACGCTTGGACGTATTTTTAATGTATTGGGTCAACCCATTGATAATAAGCCTGCACCGGAGGGAGTGGAGTATTTTCCTATTCATAGAAAAGCTCCTGATTTTGAAGAGCAGTCTACTTCAGCTGAACTGTTGGAGACTGGTATCAAGGTTGTCGATCTTCTCTGCCCATATCAGAAGGGTGGAAAAATCGGTCTGTTTGGTGGAGCAGGTGTAGGAAAAACAGTATTAATTCAGGAATTGATTAGAAATATTGCAACAGAACATGGTGGATATTCTGTATTTACCGGTGTTGGAGAACGTACTCGTGAAGGTAACGATCTTTATCATGAAATGCAGGAATCAGGTGTTATTGATAAAACAACTATGGTATTTGGACAGATGAATGAGCCACCTGGAGCAAGAATGAGAGTTGGACTTTCCGGACTTACCATGGCTGAATACTTTCGTGATAAGGGTGGAAAGGACGTATTGCTTTTTATTGATAATATTTTCCGTTTTACACAGGCTGGTTCAGAAGTGTCTGCACTTCTTGGACGTATGCCATCTGCAGTTGGATATCAGCCAACACTGCAGACGGAGATGGGAGCTCTTCAGGAGCGTATTACTTCAACAAAAAATGGATCTATCACATCTGTACAGGCAGTCTATGTACCTGCTGATGACTTGACGGATCCTGCACCGGCTACAACATTTGCACATTTGGATGCAACGACAGTGCTTTCACGTTCGATAGTTGAACTTGGTATTTATCCAGCTGTTGATCCATTGGAGTCTACATCCAGAATTTTGGATCCTCGTATTGTTGGAGAGGAGCATTACAAAGTTGCACGTGGAGTACAGGAGATTTTGCAGAAATATAAGGAATTGCAGGATATTATTGCTATTCTTGGTATGGATGAACTTTCTGAAGAGGATAAGGTTACAGTATCAAGAGCCAGAAAGATTCAGCGTTTCTTGTCACAACCATTCTTTGTAGCAGGACAGTTTACTGGTCTTGAAGGAAGATATGTTCCGATTGCCGAGACAATACAGGGCTTTAAGGAAATTCTGGAAGGCAAGCATGACGCCATTCCGGAGAGTTATTTCTTAAATGCCGGTAGTATTGATGATGTTCTTGCAAAGGTTCAAGAGCAAAAATAGGGTAACTGGAACGAAGGAGTAGAAGTATGGCAGAAGACAGAACATTCAAACTGAAAATCATATCTCCAGACAGAACCTTCTATGAAGGGGATGTAGTTATGGTTGAGGTTCGTACGACTGAGGGAGAAATAGGTGTTCTTAAAAACCATATTCCGCTGACTTCTGTTTTGGCACCAGGTGTTGCCAGAATAAAGGAATCGGATACCGAGGTAAAAATGGCGGCGTTGCACGGAGGATTTATTGAAATACTACAGGAGAGTATGACAATTCTGGCCGAGGTTGTTGAGTGGCCTGACGAAATTGACTTAAACCGTGCAGAGGAAGCTAAGATCCGCGCAGAAAGGCGACTTGCAGAAAAAGCAGCCGGTACAAATATGGCACGCGCGAGTTTGGCTTTGCAAAGATCAATCGCACGAATTGAAGCTGCAAAAAAATAATGTAAAATGTGTCTTTTTTTAGAAGAAGGCATATATTATAGCAGGATACGCATGTATCCTGCTATATTTTTTGGAAAGAAGTGTTATGATGGAAAAAGTAAAACAAACAGAAAATTTCAATATTGGAAAGATTATTCCGTTTTTTATGGCATATCCATTGGAACAGTACATTGACCAGCAGTCTGAATGGGAGAGAGACAGAGTATATCTAACGGAATTGTACCCTGTGACTGCAAAAAAAATACAAAAGAACATTGAAGAAGAATTACAGTTTCGTGATTACAGAGAAAGTATTCTCTATGATGAGTATCCGGATCGACTGGGATTGTCATTGATTGCAAATGCAGTTTATGAAAGGACAGAAGATACGGCTGGAAAAGAGTATGTGAAGGATTTGATAGAAGTGCTTTTATATCAGGAAGTATTAAGACGGCGTCATCATAAAAAGGATATGTTTTACTTGTGATTTTGCAGGAATAATATTACACTATAGTATATATAAAAAATGAAACAGGGACAAATAATGGAAAAACTAGAAAATCTTTTGGAAGAAACAATGGATGAAAATATGATTCAGATCATATTGAGCAATACTAAAAACAGAGAGCTAATCAGCAAGGTTAAGATAAGACCGCTGTTGATTCACAGCGGTCTTAAGTTTCAGGCCGAAGAGTATATAAAGGAAAAGGTTTTTCATAAAAATTTTGAAAAGAAAGAGGCAAAAGAGTATATTTTAAGCCGCCTAAAGGAAACATTCAGTCAAATAGAGATTACAACGGAGTCATTACGAGCAACAGCATTACTTAGTAAACAGGGACATCTGACACTCAAAATAAAAAGGCTGACAAATGATACTGACAATAATCAGCCGGTTCAAAGAGATCTTTCTCATAATAGAAAGAAAAAATATATACTTGAGGAGGATAAACCGGTTCCTTTTTTAATTGATCTTGGTGTCATGACAAAGGAAGGTAAAATTGTTCGTACCAGATATGATAAATTTCGGCAAGTGAATCGATTTCTTGAATTTATTGAAGATATTATGGAAATGCTTCCAAAAGACAGAGAGGTTCGTATTATTGATTTTGGATGTGGTAAATCATACTTAACATTTGCCATGTATTATTATTTAAAGGTATTGAACGGATACGATATCCGGGTGACCGGGCTTGATTTGAAACAAGATGTAATTGATCATTGTAACTTATTGAAAGATCAGTATCAGTATGAAAAGCTTTCATTTGAATACGGCGATATTGCTGATTATTCTGGAGAAGATCATGTGGATATGGTAGTGACACTTCATGCATGCGATACTGCTACGGATTATGCACTGTATCAGGCAGTGCGTTGGAATGCGTCTGTAATATTATCTGTTCCATGCTGTCAGCACGAATTGAATGCACAGGCATCTAGTACTCTGCTTGCACCAGTATTTAAGCATGGATTGCTAAAAGAAAGAGTCAATGCATTAATTACAGATGGAATCAGAGCTGAGCTGCTTGAGAATATGGGATATGAAGTGCAGGTTTTAGAGTTTATTGATATGGAACATACACCCAAGAACATTCTTATCAGAGCAGTTAAAAAACCGAAAGCACAAAAAAAGAACATGGAAGCAGTGGAAAGGCTTATTCATGAGCTGCATGTAAAGCCGAAATTACAGGAACTGTTGAAAAGGGATCTTTAATTATGAAGAAAATGCTGATAAAGCTTGGCAGTTTTCTGGTCATTTTTCTAATAGCGGTTTTAGTTGTTAGTAAAATAATTAACAGAGGAAATACTGACCTGACAGCTGATATGAGACCGGCAACACTGCCAGTACTCTATATGAATGTAAATGATGAATATGTGAATTGCCTGCATGGATACACTGTAGAAATGGAAGGCAACTATTTGCGTGGCTCATTTACACCCCTTCAGGCAAATCGAACAATTTCTTTTAAGGCAGATACATATGGAGCTGTTATCAGCCAGATAGCCTATGAAGTCAGGAGTATGGACATGCAGAGGCTGATTGAAGATACGCCGCTTTCTGGATTTTCATATGATAATAATACAATTACAGGCACGATCTCGATTAAGGATCTAATTAGTGATGACACAGAGTATATGCTGATCATTAAACTTACGACAGGTGCAGGTGATGTTATCCGATACTACTCGCGAATTGCAAACAAGACAGAGCTATATCTTACGGAGAAAATGGATTTTGTACAGAATTTCTCAGAGCAGACTTTTGATAAAGAAAGAGCCAAGTCATTAGTAAAATACATGGAATCAAATTCGGAGGGTGATAATTCCAGTTATGCGTATGTGAATATTCATTCAAGCTTTCAGCAGCTGACATGGGGTGATTTGCAGCCGGTAGTTGTCACAGAAAAAAATCTTGAGATTCTGGAAATAGATACAGTTAATGCAAATATAGAGCTAAGTTACAGAGTAGCCGTAAAGAATAATTTATACAATGTCAAAGAATATTATAGAATACGACGTGGAAGTGACAGAATATATCTGATGGAATATGAAAGATATATGAATCAGATATTTGATGAAGAAAAGGATGTGCTTGTAAACGGAAAAATTCTACATGGAATACTAAATGAGAAACTTCAGTCTATTGAAAGCAAAGATGGTTCCATATACTGCTTTGTACAGCAGAATAGGCTGTTCAGCTTTAATTCAGTTACAAATGATCTTGCCAAAATCTATTCTTTCTGGGATCAGGAGCATGATGATACAAGGACAAGTTATGATGCACATGGTATCAAGCTGCTGTCTGTTGATGAACCGGGAAATGTTCGATTTCTTGTTTATGGATATATGAATAGAGGAATTCATGAAGGAGAGGTTGGTATTGCCATGTACTATTATGACAGTGTAATCAACTCCATTGAAGAAGAATTGTATATTCCATACAAAAAGTCATATAATATGCTCAAGCAGGACATAGACTGCTTATCCTATATGAATTTACGTGGATTGTTTTATTTAATGCTAGACGGAACAGTGTACAGTGTAAATCTTGAATCGAGGAAAGTAGAAACAGTGGCAACAGGACTTGATGAAAATCGATTCGTGACATCACAAGATAACAGTATGATAGCCTGGCAAACCGGCATGGAATTGAGCGATTATAAAAATATACAGCTTTTTTCATTAGATTCACTCGTTCCTGTAAATATTGAAGCTGAGACAGGAAGTGTCATTATTCCGCTTGGTTTTATAGAAAAAGACTTTATATATGGGGTTGCGAGAAATAATGATATTATGAGAGATACAGCAGGTTTGCTGACTGTACCAATGTACGCACTTCGAATACAGAATATTGCCGGCGAGATATTAAAAGAATATAAGCAGGATAATGTCTATATTCAAAATGTAAATATAACCGAAAATATGATTGAGCTGGAGAGACTTTCTAAAAACGAAGAAACCGAAGCTTATGAAGTGATAGAGCCTGATCAGATCATGAATAATGAAGCAATAGAAACAGGAGGAAATTTATACAAGCCGGTTGTTACTGAGGAAATGGAGACGACATATCAGACGATACTCGCAAAAACACCGTCCTCTGATACAGCAAAGCTTTTGACACCAAAAGAAGTTATTTTTGAAGGAAGCAGAGCGATTTCTCTTGATGAAGAAGATGTTATCAATCGATATTATGTATATGTGATGGGACAAATTAATAGTGTTTACACGGATGCAGCTGAGGCAGTAAGTAAGGCAGAACAGTTATTTGGTGTTGTTGTCAATAAAGGATGTGCATACATTTGGGAAAGCGGTAATAGAAAGACAAAAACACAGCTGGACAATATAGAGGAAATTCAAATGACAGAAGGAACGACTTCTGTAGCTGTATGTTTAGATGTAATGATGCGTCATGAAGAGGTATTTAAGGATACGGAAGAGCTGCTGAGCAGAAACACTGTTCTGTCAGCAATGGAAGATAATCTTGATGCTAATGTTTTGGATTTGACAGGCTGTTCTCTTCAGTCAGTGCTGTATTATGTCAGCAGTGGATATCCGGTTATGGCATTTGTGGATGGAGAAGCAGTACTTATTGTTGGATATAATGAAAAGAATACATTTATTTATGATCCGTTAAATGGAACTGTTGAAAAAAAAGGAATGAATGATTCGAAAGAGTGGTTTGAAGCAAATGGAAATAAATTTATCACATATATTAAATAAATGAAAGAAGGATGAAAGATGGATGAAAGAGTAAAGGCACTTGCAAAAAATTTGATTAACTATTCCTGCAATGTGAATAAAGGTGATAAAGTGTATATTCACTATATTGGAGAAGCAACCGAAGACCTTGCACGCGCACTGGTTAAAGAGACATATCTGGCAGGCGGTATGCCATTTCTGCATTATACAAATCAAAAAGTGGAACGGGAAATGCTTCTGAACTGCTGTGAAGAGCAGTTGAAACTGATGGCTGAGGTGGATGCATTGGAAATGTCAAAAATGGACTGCTATATTGGAGTGCGCGGTACTGATAATGTGGCAGAGCTTGCAGATGTTCCATCTGAAAAGAGGGCAATGTATGACAGACTATATTCGACGCCTGTGCATCATAAAATCAGAGTTCCGAAGACTCGATGGGTTGTGCTTCGATATCCGAATGCTGCAATGGCGCAGCTTTCCGGCACATCAACTGAGGCATTCGAAGATTTTTATTTTAAGGTTTGTAATCTGGATTACTCTAAAATGGGAGAGGCAATGGAGAGTCTTGTTTCCTATATGAACAGGACAGATAAGGTACGACTTGTTGGAAAGGGGACAGACTTAACATTTTCCATAAAAGATATACCTGCAATTGCTTGCGATGGAAAATTGAATATTCCGGATGGGGAAGTGTATACAGCACCGGTAAAAGATTCTGTGAACGGAACCATTTCCTATAATACCCCTTCTCTTTATCAGGGATTTACTTATGAGAATGTCTGCCTGACCTTCGAAAACGGTAAAATTGTCAAAGCTACAGCAAATAATACAGAGAAGGTGAATCAGGTGTTTGATACCGATGAGGGAGCCCGCTATGTTGGAGAGTTTGCAATAGGCGTGAATCCGTATATTTTATCACCTATGAAAGATATTCTGTTTGATGAGAAAATAATGGGCTCTATACATTTTACACCTGGTAATTGTTATGAAGAAGCGTCAAACGGTAATGAATCCGCTATTCACTGGGATCTGGTAATGATACAGACAAAGGAATATGGCGGTGGTGAAATTTATTTTGATGATGTATTAATCCGCAAGGATGGACGCTTTGTTGTGAAAGAGCTGGAGTGTCTGAATCCGGAAAACCTTGTGTAATATAATAATCAGCTTTTTGGAAACAAACGATGTTCATATTTTTGCATTGCATAAAATAGAAACATCCCAAGAATTCCGCAGGAAATAATTTCACCGGCACCTACAGTAATCATAAAGTAAGGAATGGATCCTTCAAATTCATAAACATAGGCAAGGATGAAAGGAATAATCAAGGTATTCGCTATAATTGGTGGAAGAGGAGATACGATACAGAGCAGTCTGTTAATAGTCCGGGAGGACTGTTTATGGGCTGCTTTTCCAATGAGATAAGTTCCATAAGCACCAATCCATGTTGCGATACTTCCGAAAATTACATCAAGAGGCATGCAGCCTGTCAGAAGGTTACTGATTAGACAGCCGACAAATAATCCTGGAATTGCGAGAGGAGTAAAAAAAGGAAGAATGGTGAGTGCTTCTGAAAAGCGAATCTGAATGATGCCGTTTGAAAGACCAAAGAAGTTGGCGACAAAAGTCAACACAACATAAATAGCAGCTATAGCAGCGGCCTGGGTGAGATGGTACACATTGTTTTTTTTCATTTTAAATCTCCTTTAGTTTTGTTTTACGTGTGGAAGGTCTCGAACACACAATAATTTAGTTTTAGACGGTTAATCTGGATGAAAAATCATAATCAGGATATATGCAGTTTCTTCCATTGCTTTTTGCCTGATAAAGATTTTTGTCGGCTTGATTAATCCAGTCTTCTTTAGACATTAGATCTTTGTATTCCGCAATACCTGCACTGAAAGAAAGTTGGATGTTTGGTGCAAAATCAAACCGCTTTTGACGGAAATTTTCGAGAAGACAGAAAGTTTTCTGATAAGCTTGTTCGATCGACATATTTTTCAGAATGATAATAATTTCTTCTCCTCCGTAGCGACATGGAATAATATTTTTTCGACCATGTTCACGAATCAAGTCTGCAAGATAAACAAGAACCTGATCACCGCATGGATGACCATACGTATCGTTTACCTGTTTGAAATGATCTAAATCGAGCATAACAATACATAATTTACGATCAGGAGTGCGGCTTGAAAGCAAATCGTCCATAATCTGCTCCATACCACGTCTGTTATAGATTCCCATGAGTGTGTCCAACTGTAATTTATGTAAAAGTTCGTTCTCACGCTTGGAACTGTCTTTAATAAACATAATTTGTTCATTTACATATTTAATCAACAAGTTTGCTGCAATATATGATACAAACATAACAAGAAGAGCAAGACACATGTCAGACAGGAGCTGAGGATCATTTTTACGTAATTCTGTAGAAGCAAAAATACAGGAAGCAATAATGGAAATACAGGAAGTAATTGTTAAACATATAGTCAGCTTTTTGTTTGCAAAAAGAATGGACACGAAAATGGCCAGACTAGGAAGGCAAAGAAGCGGACCGTATACATAGTGAATAAACTGTGTGTTTATACAAAGAAAAAGAATCAGAATACAAGACCAAATATTCTTTGAAGAATTTGTCAGTTTATCTGATTTGATACAAATATAGGTGATTAAAATAATAATAATATTTAAAGATGAGGGAATATATATAAATCGTAATCTGTAAAGTGAATCAGGAAGAAATAAAGTGTGCAACGAAGTGTCTATTAAATAGATTACGACTTCGGTAACAAATCCAATGGCAGCAAGAAGGACGCAGATCTGAAAGAGGTTTTTCCGCCATTTTTTTTGAATTTCATAGGGGGTATCCAACGATGTATGCCTCACTTTCTGTATAAGAATAGTAAGTCAAAAAAACCAAGTTAAAAATATAGTAATAGTCTATCATGTTTTTACATTGGATACAATGAAAAAGTGCCTGTCATTAACATCATATGATTAAACAAAGTATATGAGTTTGTGACAGGCACTTTAATTTAGTGAGTAATGATCTCTTCAGCCATGGTAAAGCATTCCTTAGCAGGCAATTCGGTTCCGGAGTACATCAAAGCGTAGCATAAATTGTCCTTCTCCCATGAGGTATAATAACAGTCAGTTTCTTCTACACTTTCAGACCCAACAGAAATATAGCAGTTTGGCTGTTCCATAAAAGCTTCATCAGCAGCTGTCAGTTCATAATCAACAGGAACAAATTTATAGTGACTGACTGTATAGCTGACATGTATGCCGTCGATATCAGTTTCCTCGGTAGCGGTAGAATCATCTTCTGCAGATTCTGGTAAAATCTCGTGAATTATCAGTGATATATCAGGGGAGGCTTCACGCTGATAATAACCATACCATTCGCGGAAGCTGCCAACACGATTGTTGTTTTCATCAAGTTTATCCGTATCACAGACATCCATTTTTAAAAATATATATTCATTAGAAAAAGTTTCTGGTGTATAAAAAGAGAAACCGGCATAGTCCTGTGATTTTTCCAGATTGGAATAAGAATCATAGCTTCTTCCAAGTGAAATGGACGAAACATATCCGGTTATTTTTCCACTGGCATAAACGCCGGTAGGAATTAAAATACATACTGCTGCAACTGCTGCAACCAGCCATTTGAAATTTGGTTTTTTCATAGAATCCTCCTGGTTTCGATGAGAATGAATAGAAATCAAAGTATTGTTGATTTCTGTATCAATTTTGGCATCAATACTCGATTTTAAGTCAGGGGAGGCTAAGATATAATTACCTTCCTGAAACAGCGCTTGCGTGATTTGTTTGTCGAAATTGTCCGGCTTGTTCATAATTTGGCTCCTCCTGTTTGTTTACATTGAGCATTTCTTTTAATATTCTTCGCGCAGTAAACAATCTTGATTTGACTGTCCCTTCAAAACAACTGCATACATTCGCAATTTCTTTAGTAGACATCTGGTTATAGTAATAGTAAACTAAAACAAGGCGATATTTCATGTCCATTGTGCGAATAGCCGAAATGATTTCACTTGACTGCTCAGAGGCAAGAATATGATCTAAAATTGTGATTCCGTTGCTCCGGTCAGCTTTTTTTTCGATTTCTTCATCAGGCAGCTCTCTACTTTTCTTTTTTGCATAGTTCCAGGCTGTTCTTGTCAAGATTTGAAAGAGCCAAGATTTAAAGCCGGCAGGGTCTTTCAGCTCGGCACAATGAAGGAAACATTTAATAAATGTTTCCTGTGCAATATCTTCACTGTCAGATATATTTCCGACAATCAGATATGCCATACGCAGAATGCGGTTCTGGTATCGTTCATAAATCTGATCAAACGCAGACCGATCACCGTTTTTCATGCGTTCTACAAGAAAAGCTTCATCTTCCAAGATAATTCCTCCTTATTTCTCTTACTACCTTTCGGTGCACCTGATAGTAAGAGCGCTGAAAGCAGAAAATGGTTCATTTGAATATAGATATATTTTAAATCATACTCTACAACATTTTTATAAATGATACAAATAATACTTAGAAACAGAAGGGATAAAGAATCATGGACTGTTACTTTGCACCTCTTGAAGGAATTACAGACGAGATTTTCAGAAGCGCCCATCATACGATCTATCCGGGAATGGAAAAGTATTTTACACCATTTATTGCGCCCAATCAAAATCATAAATTCAAACCAAGGGATATCCGTGGTGTGTTACCGGAGAATAATAAAGGATTAATGCTTGTTCCACAGATATTAACAAACCAGGCAGAGCAATTTGTGTATACAGCGGAGAAACTATCTCAGTATGGATATCAGGAGGTGAATCTCAATTTAGGATGTCCGTCTCAAACTGTTGCAGCAAAAGGAAAGGGCGCAGGTCAGCTGGCGGACACTGAAAAACTTAATATGTTTCTGGAAGAAATATTTAGGAAGTGTCCGATAGATATTTCAATTAAAACGCGACTGGGAATCGAGCAGACTGAAGAAATATTTGATTTGGTAGAAGTGTATAATCAATATCCGGTTAAAGAGTTGATTATTCATCCACGCGTAAAAAATGAGCATTATAAGAATCATCCCCATATGGATGCTTTTTATAATGCAGCAAAAAAGTGTAAATCTTCGGTTTGCTACAATGGAGATATTGTTTGTATTGCAGATATGGAAAAGGTTGCTGGACTTTTTCCTCAGATTTCAAAAGTAATGATTGGAAGAGGTCTTGTTAGAAATCCCGGGATGTGCTGTTCAATTACTACAGATGCGATTGATTTCAAGAAACTTAGGCAGTTCCACGATCTGTTACTTGATGGGTATTGTGAACTGCTGTCCGGAGAAACAAATGTACTGTATAAAATGAAAGAAATTTGGAGCTATATGATTACTGTATTTACTGGACAGTTAACCTATGTTAAGAAAATACAGAAGGTAGATACTTTGGCTGCTTACAGGGCAGTGATATCTCTGCTTTTCCAGGAAGAAAACGTTGTAATGTAAAAGAAGGTCTTGAAATTATAATATAATACAAATATAATATAAATATTAAGCACGAGTGGCTCAGTGGTGGAGCATCGCCTTCCCAAGGCGAGGGCCGCGGGTTC
>CAZOHM010000023.1:0-42032 GCA_964579795.1 uncultured Lachnospiraceae bacterium
GGTTATCAGGATATTCAGACACCGACTTTTGAGTTTTTTGATATTTTTTCAAGCAGAATAGGAACTATTCCATCAAAAGAATTATATAAGTTTTTTGATAAGGAAGGAAATACACTCGTTCTTCGACCAGATTTTACACCATCAATTGCAAGAGCAGCTGCCAAATATTTTATGGATGAAAAACGTCCACTTAGATTTAGCTATATGGGAAATACATTTATAAACGCATCTGATTTTCAGGGAAGATTAAAGGAAACAACACAAATTGGCGCTGAGTTAATCAATGATGGAAGTGTTGAGGCAGATGCAGAAATGATTTCGCTTGTGATTTCGTGTATGAAGCAGGCAGGTCTGCATGATTTTCAAATCAGCATCGGTAATGTTGAATTTTTCAAAGGACTCTGTGCTGAATATGGAATAAATGATGATGCTGAAACAGAACTAAGAGAATTTATTTCAAATAAAAACTATTTTGGTACGCAGGAGATTTTGGATGCACTTGCTATTCCAGAGCAGAGCAAGGAAATTGTATTAAAAATTTCTGAGATGTTTGGCTCAATAGAAACGATTAAAGAAGCAAAGAATTATGTTTCAAATACGCGTTCTATTCTTGCCATTGAAAGACTGGAAGCGATTTATGAGCTACTGTTTAAGGAAGGTGTGTCTGATTATGTGACATTTGACCTTGGAATGCTCAGTAAGTATCATTATTATACTGGTGTAATTTTTAGAGCATATACATATGGCAATGGGGATGCTGTCATAAAAGGTGGTCGGTATGATAATTTGCTGAGGGAGTTTGGAAAGTCTGCAACAGCTATTGGATTTGCAATTGTTGTTGATCAACTTTTATCAACTTTGTCAAGACAGGGAATTCAGTCAGCTGAGGAAAAAGAGACATTTTTAGTTCTTTATAAAGACAATGAGAAGGAATTGGCCTATAAAAAGGCAGGAGAGTATCGAGAACATGGAAAACGTATAATTTTAATGCATATTTCTGAACAGGAGACCATAGCTGATTTTGATGAGTATGCAAATACTTTTCATTATAAACTGCTTATTGTACAGAATATGTAATAATTTTGTATATGATACATATGAAATTCAGGAAGACAAGAGGATGAGTATGAGATATTTGACATTTGCGCTTGGAAAAGGTAGACTTGCAAATCGCACATTGGAATTACTGGAAGAGATAGGAATAACCTGTGAGGAAATGAAGGATAAGAATTCCAGAAAGCTGATATTTGTAAATGAAGAATTAAAATTGAAATTTTTTCTTGCTAAAGGACCGGATGTTCCCACATATGTGGAATATGGTGCAGCTGATATTGGCGTAGTAGGAAAAGATACCATTTTAGAAGAAAACAGAAAAAATTATGAAGTGTTGGATTTGGGTTTTGGAAAGTGCAGAATGTGTGTATGTGGTCCTGCATCTGCAAAAGATCTTTTACAGCATCATGAAATGATACGTGTGGCTACGAAATATCCTCATATTGCCAAAGATTATTTTTATAATAAAAAGCATCAGACGGTTGATATTATTAAATTAAATGGTTCTATTGAACTTGCACCGATTGTTGGCCTTTCGGAAGTGATTGTTGATATAGTTGAGACTGGTTCAACATTGCGTGAAAATGGTCTGGAAGTATTGGAGGAAATATGTCCATTATCTGCACGAATGATTGTAAATCAAGTGAGCATGAGAATGGAATCAAAGCGTATTAATCAATTAATTAAAGATATTAAGGAGAAATTATGAGAACAATAAAACTGACTAATGAGACAAGACAGGATATTTTGACTAATTTATTAAAAAGAAATCCGGGACAGTATAAAGAGTTTGAACAGACTGTCAATGATATTTTGGCTGAGGTGAAAGAAAAAAAGGATGAGGCAGTTTTTGCTTATACAGAGAAGTTCGACGGATGCAGATTAACAAAGGATACGATTAAAGTTACGGAAGCAGAAATTGAAGAGGCTTATGCTTCTTATGATAAAAACTTGATTGCTGTTATGAAACAGGCAGCTGAAAATATTATTAAATACCATGAAAAGCAGAAAACAAATAGTTGGTTTGATGCTAAGGAAGATGGCACAATTTTAGGGCAAAAGGTTACACCCATTGAACGTGTTGGTGTATATGTTCCAGGAGGAAAAGCAGCATATCCATCATCTACACTTATGTGTGTACTTCCGGCTAAGGTAGCAGGAGTAAAACGTATAATAATGATGACACCGGCAGGTAAAGATGGAAAAGTACAGCCGTGTACACTCGTTGCTGCTAAAATAACCGGTGTGACAGAAATATATAAAGTTGGAGGCGCACAGGCCATAGCAGCACTTGCGTTTGGAACGGAATCTGTGCCAAAAGTCGACAAAATAGTTGGACCGGGAAATATTTTTGTTGCACTTGCGAAGAAAGCAGTATTTGGTTATGTAAGTATTGATTCTATAGCAGGTCCAAGCGAAATTCTTGTTATTGCCGATGAAACAGCTAATCCAAGGTATATAGCTGCTGATTTACTTTCACAGGCTGAGCACGACCAGTTGGCATCTGCAATTTTGATTACAACGTCAGAAACACTAGCAAAACAGGTTTCAAAAGAAGTTGAATGTTTTACTAAGGAGCTTTCCAGAAGAGAAATCATTGAAAAATCACTAGATAATTATGGATATATTTTGCTTGCTGATTCAATTGAACAGGCAGTAGAGACAGCAAATGAAATTGCCAGTGAACATGTTGAAATATTAACAAAGGATGCATTTACTGTAATGACAGGAATCAGAAATGCAGGGGCGATTTTTATCGGAGAATACTCATCAGAGCCATTAGGCGATTATTTTGCCGGACCTGATCATGTGCTTCCTACAAATGGTACTGCAAAATTCTTTTCTGCACTAGGTGTAGATGCATTTTATAAGAGAACAAGTATTATTTCTTATTCACGCACTGCTCTGGCACCAGTAGCTGAAAATATTGCCACCTTTGCAGAAGCAGAAGGATTAACAGCGCATGCAAATTCTATCCGAGTAAGATTTGAATAGGGAGGGACAGCCTGTATGGAACGTAAAGCAGTAATAGAACGTAATACAAAAGAAACAAAAATCAAGATGACACTGGATCTTGATGGAAGCGGAAACAGTAAAATTGATACAGGTATCGGTTTTTTTGATCATATGCTGGAAGGATTTGCACGTCATGGTTTTTTTGATTGTACATTATCGGTTGATGGTGATATTCAGGTGGACGGACATCATACAATAGAAGATACAGGAATTGTTCTTGGCAGTGCCATCAAAGAGGCTGTTGCTGATAAAAAAGGTATAAAACGATATGGCAGTATGATTTTACCTATGGATGATGCATTAGTTCTTTGTGCAATTGATCTTTGCGGAAGACCATATTTTTCATATGAAGCAGAGTTTCCAACAGAAAGAATCGGTTATATGGATACAGAGCTTGTTCGCGAATTTTTCTATGCTGTCAGCTATTCAGCAACCATGAACCTGCATATAAAAGTTTTGTCAGGTATGAATTCTCATCATATTGCTGAGGCAATGTTTAAGGCATTTGCAAAGGCACTTGATGAGGCAGTCGCAAAAGATGAAAGAATAAAAGATGTGTTATCAACGAAAGGAACTTTGTGATGATTCAAAAAAAAATGTTACCTTGTTTGTATCTAAAAGATAAAGTGTTGGTAAGGGGCTTCAAAAGTAAAGATATAATTTCAAAGGATCCTGTATCGTATGCTGTCAAATGTAGTAATCAGGGTGCAGACGAAATGATAATATTTGATTTGTCCAGTCATGATGCAGATCATGAAGAAGCATTACTGATTTTGAGAGAAATCAATCGTTTGGTAGACATTCCGGTTATAGGTGCAGGAAATATCAAACGGGTGGAGGATGTAAAGAAATTATTATATGCAGGCTGTAGCTATGCGGCACTGAATATGGCAAAACAGGCAAATCTTGATTTGATGGAGGAAGTCAGTAAACGATTCGGCAAAGATAAGATTATGGCGTGTGCAGATGCCGAGGAACAGATTCTTGCAAGTCTTGATGCACTTAAAGAATTTACAAGTGGTGTTTTGCTTCTTAACCATTCTGTTGTGGATGAACATAAGGGATTGAAAATTTTGCCATTAGTGAATATGGCTTCTGATGAAGAAATATTCAGACTTTTGAAAACAGACTGTGTATACGGGATATCAGGTGATGTGATAAATAATCGAATTGACAGCATTATGCAGTTTAAAAGAGAATGCAAAAAAGAAAACATTGAGATGAATCTGTTTGACAGTCGGTTTGCATGGAGCGATTTTAAAACAAACAGTGATGGACATGTAACAGTTGTAGTTCAGGATTATAAAACTGATGAAGTACTGATGGTTGCTTATATGAATGAAGAAGCATATAACATGACGATTGAAACAGGAACTATGACATACTATTCAAGAAGTCGAAGCGAATTATGGGTCAAGGGAGCCACAAGTGGTCATTATCAGTATGTTAAAGAATTAATTGCAGA
Organism: uncultured Lachnospiraceae bacterium; assembly: GCA_964579795.1. Taxonomy (GTDB): domain Bacteria; phylum Bacillota; class Clostridia; order Lachnospirales; family Lachnospiraceae; genus JAEYFP01. The sequence goes on from CAZOHM010000023.1 coordinate 4,535, forward strand.
TTGCGATATGGATACAATTCTTGCAAAGGTTGTACAGGTTGGTGCAGCCTGCCATACAGGTAGCCGTTCCTGCTTTTTTAATGACATTATGAAAAAGGAATATGAACATAGTAATCCGTTACGTGTATTTGAGGATGTATATGCTGTAATATTAGACAGAAAAGAACATCCAAAGGAAGGCTCCTATACAAATTATTTGTTTGATAAGGGTATAGATAAGATATTAAAGAAGGTTGGAGAAGAGGCAACGGAGATTGTTATTGCTGCAAAGAATCCGGATAAAGAAGAAGTAAAATATGAAATGGCAGATTTTTTGTATCATGCAATGGTATTGATGGCAGAATGTGATTTGACATGGTCAGATATCACAAAAGAACTTGCTAACCGATAGTAAAAAGTGTATAATTTTTTATAGCAAATACAATGCGATTAGGAGGAACTGGAATGATTGGAATGATTAAAAAAGCGATATTTGCAATGGCGGCAGTTGTCTTGTCAAGCGTGATGTTCACATCAGCAAATGTTGAGGCAAAAACCACACATAATGTTGCATTTGTTTATGGTACAAAAATCAGTATGCAGACTGTTCCTGATGGTGGAAATGCCGTAATACCAACAGATACGTCGGTTAGTGGCTATACATTTATAGGCTGGACAGACAGTGCTATAGATGTTCGAACAGATAAAATGATTCTTGGTATGTATACTAATAATACGCCTTATGCAGCTTCAACCAGTGCTGTTTCAACAGTTAAAAAGGTTAATGACAATGTAACAGCTCCGTTTCTTCCGTGGTGGACAGATGAAAAGGGTGTTCCGGGAAAAACCTGTGTTGTAAGATGGTATAATGGTTGGAATGACGAACTATGGAAGACGGATGTTGTTCCTTATGGTTCATCTTTGCCGGATCCGCAGGATCCATGTCTGGACGGTTATGAGTTTGTTGGCTGGGAGGGTTCATGGACTAACATTACAGAGGATCGTGCAATAAAAGCATGGTACTATCGCAGATATAGAGTGAAATTTATCAATGGTGAAACAAATGATGTAATTGATACTCAGAATATCAGAAGCGGTGGAAATGCAAAATGTCCAACGCCTCCAAACGTAGATGGATACACGTTTGACAGATGGGAAGGTTCTGCTGAAAATATTCAGGAAGACAGAGAAATTTATGCAATATATAAAAAGAATTAATTTTACAGGACGTATGAAAATACGTCCTGTTTTGTAATAATATCACTTCTTGTACATATTCTTGTTATAAGATCATAGTTAAGGAGTCGTTCGTGTATCAAAATCAAAAAGAAAAATGTATGGAGGCAGGCAGTCAAAGAGCACAACTGCTGAAACAATATCGAGAACAGAATGCAGTATGTGAAAAAATGCAGCTACCACTTGTCAGCAAAGAAATTCCAGGAATAGTTACAGCCAGCAGAGAACAGAACGAAGTTTCAAGTTTACAGAAAAGAACAAATACAGGAAGTTTGTTAAAATACAGAATGATAATAGCAGGTGTGCTGTTCATAGCTGCATGGATTTATGTTGGAAAATCAAACGAAACAGACAACCAGAAACAGGTTCAAATCAGACAGATGATTGAAAATGATATGGATTTGAATTTGGTGACTAATGTATTTGATTTTATGGATGGATTCACGTATACTTTACATGGTACGCTATAGAAGAATATACAAAAACGGAAAGGCAGAAACAGAATGAGAAAACTTGCATTACCAGATAGGGTATTGTTAAATGTAGAAAAACCAGCCAGATACATCGGAAACGAAGTTAATGCTGTTATGAAAGATAAAGAAAAAATAAAAATCAGATTTGCGATGTGTTTTCCGGATGTATATGAGATAGGAATGTCACATCTTGGTATACAAATCCTATATGATATGTTTAATCGAAGAGATGACACATGGTGTGAACGTGTTTATTCGCCATGGACTGATTTACATGCAGTTATGAAAGAGCAAAAGATTCCTTTGTTTGCTTTGGAATCACAGGATGTAATTCGCGATTTTGATTTTCTTGGAATTACATTGCAATATGAGATGTGTTATACAAATATAATACAGATTTTAGACCTTTCCCAAATTCCATTTTATGCAAAGGACAGAGGAGAGTCGGATCCGATAGTAATTGGTGGAGGACCATGCGCATATAATCCAGAACCAATCGCAGATTTTTTCGATTTATTCTATATTGGAGAGGGAGAGACGTCATACGATCTTTTGCTTGATACGTACCGAAGATGTAAGGAAAAGGGAATGTCTCGTGAAGCTTTTTTGCTTGAAGCTGCTTCTATCCCTGGCATTTATGTGCCTCAGTTTTATGATGTTACTTATTATGAAGACGGCACACTTGCATCATTTAAACCGATAAAAGAAGGAGTTCCTGTTACTGTTAGAAAAGAAATTGCTGTTGATGTTACGAAAACATGTTATCCGCAAAAGCCAGTTGTTCCGTTTATTAAGGTCACTCAGGACAGAGTTGTTTTAGAAATTCAAAGAGGTTGCATACGTGGATGCCGTTTTTGCCAGGCAGGGATGATATATAGACCGGTTAGAGAAAGAGATGTAGAGTGTCTGAAGCAGTATGCTGTTAACATGCTTGATAATACAGGACATGAAGAAATTTCATTAAGTTCTTTAAGCTCCAGTGATTATTCTAAACTGGAAGAGCTTGTAAATTTTCTGATGGAGTATGCAGAACATAAAAAACTGAACATTTCACTTCCTTCACTTAGAATAGACGCATTTTCATTAGATGTAATGAGCAAAGTGCAGGATATTCGAAAGAGCAGTCTTACTTTTGCCCCAGAAGCCGGTTCTCAAAGGCTTCGTAATGTTATTAATAAAGGATTAACCCAGGAAGTTATACTGGAAGGTGCCAAACAGGCATTTTTAGGAGGATGGACAAGAGTTAAGCTATATTTTATGCTTGGTCTTCCAACGGAAACAGAAGAGGATATGCAAGGAATTGCTGAGCTTTCCAATGAAATTGCAAAGCTATATTATGAATTAATTCCAAAACAGGAACGTTCAGGGAAGGTACAGATTGTATCAAGCACTTCATTCTTTATTCCGAAACCATTTACGCCATTTCAATGGGCTTCCATGTATACAAAAGAAGAATATCTGCATAAGGCCAAAGTTGTAAATGATGCTATGAAACAACAGTTAAATTATAAAAGTATTCGTTATAATTGGCACGAAGCAGATGTCAGTGTATTGGAGGGTGTGTTTGCAAGAGGAGACAGAAGACTGTCAAAGGTTTTATTATGCGCATATGAAAAGGGCTGTTTGTTTGATTCGTGGTCAGAATCATTTCATGAAGAGCGTTGGCTTATGGCATTTGAGGAATGTAATTGTTCTATACCGTTTTATACAACAAGAAAGCGGGACGTGACAGAACTTCTTCCATGGGATTTTATAGATATTGGAGTTACAAAAGAGTTTCTGCTTCGAGAATGGAATAAGGCCCATAATGAGACAGTTACACCAAACTGCAGACAGCAATGTTCTGGATGTGGTGCTAAATGCTTTGGAGGAGGTGTCTGCTATGAAAATCAGAATTAAGTTTTCAAAATCAGGTGCAATGAGATTTATTGGACATCTTGATGTAATGAGGTATTTTCAAAAGCTGATTCGCAGAGCAAATATTCCAATTACATACAGTAATGGTTTAAGTCCACATCAGATTATGTCTTTTGCCTTGCCACTTGGAATTGGTTTGGAAAGTGAAGCGGAATATGTTGATATTGAAATTACAGAACCAATTCTGTCCGAAGAAGCTATAAAAAAAATGAACGAAAAAACAGTAGAAGGAATTCAAATTCTTTCGTTCAAAGAGCTTCCGGATGATTCAAAAAATGCGATGGCAAGTGTATGCGCAGCAGATTATCAGGTGTCTTTTCAGACGGGAAATCGTCCGGCGTTTCATTTGCCAACTGCATTTCATGAGCTGATGGAACAAAAAGAAATTCTCATTCAGAAAAAAACAAAGAAAAGCGAACGAGAAGTGGATTTGAAGCCATATATCTATCAGTGTGTACCTGAGGAAGATTGTGTATTCTTGAGTTTGTCCTGTGGAAGTATAACAAATATTAAACCGGAACTTGTGATAGAAGCTTTATTTTTACAGCAAAATCAGGTGTTTGATGAATATGCACTGCGAATTAAACGTACGGAGCTATATACTGAAAAAAACGGAAATCGTCTTTCGCTTAATGAGATAGGAACGGATATCATAACACTATGATGGAACAATACAGAATTATTTTGACGAAGTATAATCATAATATTATATTTGCATATTTACATCAGGATAAACCCCTGGAATTACAGATTTTTTCCAGCAAGACTGAACAGCTTAATACGATATATTTAGGCAGGATTGAGCAGATCGTAAGTAATATTAATGCTTCATTTGTACGAATTTCTAAAGAGGTTAAGGGGTTTCTTCCGCGTGCAGACTTAAAACCCGGGACAATGATTCCTGTGCAGCTTATGAAAGAGCGTACAAGGACAAAGGATGCAGTTCTAAGTGATCATCTGTCGTTGGCAGGTGTTTATTGTGTTGTACATACAAAGGATAATAAAATTTCTGTATCTTCGAAGCTTTCCACTGTACAGAAGAAACAATTGATAAAGCTGATATCTGATAATCAAAAACAGATGCCATATGGCGTCATTGTAAGAACAAATGCAGTACATGCAACAGCAGAAGAAATAAAAAATGAAATTGCTCAGCTTAGCAGCACACTTTCTGACATCCAGCATTATGCAAATATGCGTACACCAGGTTCAGTTCTCTATCAGGCACCATCAGAATGGATGCGAGCAGTATCTGATATTAGAATGGAGTATCTTGATGAAATTATTACAGATCAGGATGATGTATTTTGTGGTCTGACAGATTATCTGAAAAACGTATATGGAGAAAGCTATTTTTCCAAAATCAAACTGATAAGATATTCTGATACATTGGTTTCGCTTAAAAGTTTTTATAGTCTGGAAGCCAGGTTGGATGAGGCATTAAAAAAACGTGTCTGGATGAAATCAGGTGGCTTTTTAATTATTGAGCCAACAGAGGCATTAACGGCGATTGATGTTAATACAGGTAAAAATATTAAAAAAGGGAATCGTGAAGATACATTTTTGCATACAAATCTTGAGGCTGCCGTAGAGATTGCGAAGCAGTTACGACTGCGTAATTTGTCTGGTATGATTCTAATAGACTTTATCAATATGGAGAAGACGGAAAATCAGAAAATTTTATTAAAGAAATTATCTGAGGAATTAAAGAAAGATCCAGTAAAAGCACAGCTTCATGACATGACGGCACTGGGACTTGTTGAGGTAACAAGAATGAAGGTTAGGCAGCCTTTGTATGAACAGGCGGGACTGCTGAAAAAATCATAAAGGGTTATGATGAGTAAGCATTTAGAGAAAGAAGGATAAACGATTGTCTGAGTTATCACCAATGATGCAAAAATACGTGGAAACGAAAGAAAAATATAGTGACTGCATTTTGTTTTATCGTCTTGGCGATTTTTATGAAATGTTTTTTGATGACGCTGTCACTGCATCTAAGGAACTCGAGCTGACATTGACAGGAAAGAACTGCGGTCAGGAAGAACGGGCACCAATGTGTGGTGTGCCTTATCATGCAGTGGAGGGGTATCTCAATAAACTTGTTTCTAAGGGATATAAAGTTGCCATCTGTGAGCAGGTTGAAGATCCAAAGCTTGCAAAAGGACTTGTAAAGCGTGAAGTAACAAGAATTGTAACACCAGGTACGAACATTGATATGCAGGCACTTGAAGAATCACGAAATAATTATCTGATGTCAATTGTATATATTGCTGATCAGTTTGGAATTTCTATTGCAGATATTACAACAGGTGATTATTTTGTTACGGAGGTTTCCTCACAGCGTAAGCTGCTTGATGAAATATATAGATTTTCTCCGACAGAGATTATCTGTAATGAGTCATTTCTTGTATGCGGTATTGATTTAGACGAATTGAAATATAAGCTTGGTGTAACTATATATACTTTGGAACCATGGTATTTTGATGACACAACATGTGTGCAAGTATTAAAGGAGCATTTTCATGTTACTTCTTTGGATGGATTTGGCTTAAAGGATTATGAGTGCGGTACAATCAGTGCAGGCTCGTTAATGAAATACTTGTATGAAACGCAGAAAAACTCTCTTTCCCATATGCGAAAGCTTGAACCCTATAGCGTTTCCACATATATGGTTTTAGATTCATCGACAAGACGTAATCTTGAGCTTACAGAAACTCTTAGAGATAAGCAGAAACGAGGTTCTCTGCTATGGGTTCTTGATAAAACCAAAACAGCAATGGGTGCCAGATGCCTGCGAAGCTATATTGAACAGCCGCTGATTGATAAAAAACAGATTGAATTACGACTTGATGCCATTGAAGCTTTAAATGAGCATGCAATTGTCAGGGAAGAGCTTCGAGAATATTTAAATCCGATTTATGATATGGAAAGACTGATGAGCAAAGTAAGCTACAGGTCTGCAAATCCTCGTGATTTGATTGCATTTTTGAATTCTCTTGAAATGCTTCCTCATATTAAGCAGCTTTTAAATGAATTTAAGACGGGTGAACTTGGAAGACTCAGGGAACAGCTGGATCCACTTGAAGATATTTATACATTGATTCGGAATTCAGTAAATGAGGAGCCACCTATTGCAATTAAAGAGGGTGGAATTATCAAGTCAGGTTATAATGATACGATTGACTCTTTAAGGAATGCCAAAACGGAAGGTAAAACATGGCTTGCTCAGCTTGAGGCTGAGGATCGTGAACGTACAGGAATAAAAAATCTGCGTATAAAGTACAATCGTGTATTCGGGTATTATTTTGAAGTGACAAATTCATTTGTAAATTTAGTACCAGATGATTATATAAGAAAACAGACATTGACAAATGCAGAACGCTATACAACGCCAAAATTAAAAGAACTTGAGGATACAATTTTAAATGCTGAGGACAAGCTTTTTTCACTTGAATATGATATTTTTTGTGAAATCAGAGAGAAAATTGCAGAACAGGTTGCCAGAATACAGGAAACTGCAAAAGTAATTGCAAAACTTGATACATACGCGTCGTTTGCTATTGTTGCAGAGAGAAATCATTACTGCAGACCGAAAATCAATGAAAAGGGTATTATTGATATTAAGGATGGACGTCACCCAGTAGTCGAAAATATGATAGATGCGGATATGTTTGTTTCAAATGATACATATCTTGATAATGGTAACAATCGAGTTTCAATAATTACCGGACCAAATATGGCAGGTAAATCCACATATATGAGGCAGACAGCTTTGATTGTACTGATGGCACAGATTGGCTGTTTTGTCCCTGCAAAGGAAGCCAATATCGGAATTGTAGACAGAATTTTCACGCGAGTTGGTGCATCAGATGATTTGGCAAGCGGTCAGAGTACTTTTATGGTCGAAATGACTGAGGTTGCAAATATTCTTAGAAATGCGACTAGCAGGAGTCTACTTATTCTGGATGAAATTGGACGTGGAACGTCAACTTTTGATGGCTTGTCCATTGCCTGGGCTGTTATTGAATATATCAGTAATGCAAAGCTTTTGGGTGCAAAAACATTGTTTGCAACACATTATCATGAACTCACAGAATTAGAAGGAAAACTGAGTGCTGTCAGTAATTATTGTATTGCAGTAAAAGAGCAGGGCGATAACATTGTTTTTTTGAGAAAAATCGTAAGAGGTGGTGCAGACCGTAGTTATGGAATTCAGGTTGCCAAGCTTGCAGGTGTTCCGGATCCGGTTATTGAACGAGCAAAAGAACTGGTTGATGAGCTCTCTGAAAACGATATTACGGCAAGTGTAAAAAGTATTGCAGAAGAATCAAAAACCGGGAAAAGAGCATCTGCTAAAAAGCTTGATGAGGTTGATCTTGCGCAGATATCATTATTTGATACGGTAAGGGATGATGATATTTTACGTGAACTTAAAGAAATTGATTTAAATAATCTGACGCCAATGGATGCACTCAATACATTGAACCAGCTTCAAAACAAACTTAAAAACCGTTGGTAATAAACACAAATAAGTTGTCACAGGAGAGGTTATGTCACAAATACAGGTTTTAGATAATCAAACTATTGATAAGATTGCAGCTGGCGAAGTAGTTGAACGTCCTATGTCAGTTGTAAAAGAGTTGGTTGAAAATGCTATTGATGCTTGTGCATCAGCAATTACTATTGAAATTAAGAATGGTGGTATTAGTCTTATTCGAGTTACGGACAATGGAATTGGAATAGAAAAAAACCAGATTTCAACAGCATTTTTAAGACATGCTACAAGTAAAATCCGTTCGGTAGAAGATTTGCTTTGTGTAAGCAGTCTTGGCTTCCGTGGTGAAGCCTTATCCAGCATAGCAGCCGTTGCTAAGGTTGAATTGTTATCCAAAACAAAAAACTCTGTGACAGGCACGAGATATGTGATTGAGGGCGCAAGAGAAATGACATTGGAGGATGTTGGAGTACCTGAAGGAACAACATTTTTTGTACGTGATTTGTTCTATAATACACCGGCCAGACGCAAGTTTTTAAAAAGTGCGATGACAGAGGGCATATATATTACAGAGCTTGTTGAACATATGATGCTGTCTCATCCGGAAATAGCATTTAAGCTGGTTGTGAATGGAAATTGCAAATTACAATCATCCGGGAATCGCGAATTAAAGGATGCCATTTATCAGGTATATGGAAGAGATATGACTGCAGGAATGGTTCCAATAGAAGTCAGTAACGAATCAATTTCTGTTACTGGTTTTGTAGGGAAACCTGAACTTGCCAGAAACAGTAGAAGCTATGAGGTGTATTATGTAAATCAACGATATTTAAAAAGTCCGCTGATTTCAAAAGCTCTGGATGAAGCATATAAACAATACCTAATGCTTCATAAGTATCCATTTGTTGTGTTACATCTGACAGTTCCTTCTGAATTGATTGATATTAATGTGCATCCGACAAAAATGGAAATTAGATTTTTTGAAGGAGAGAGAATTTATCAGGTTCTTGTCGAAGCTGTTAAAGAAGCGCTTTCCAGAAAAGAATTGATTCCAAAAGTGTATGAGACAAAATTAAAGCTTCCTGCAAGTGTACAAAAGGAAGCGGTTATGCCGGAACCATTTGAAATCAATAGAAAATCAATGATTGTTTCAGAAAAAATTCCGACTTATCGTACAGTATCTGCCGAGTCTGAAACAGAACATGTGAAAGAGGAATTGAAAGAGCAGGCATTTGTGCAGAAACCCGAGCAGAAATCTGATCAGATTAGTTTATTTGAACCACAATTTCTGTCAAAGGAAGCAGTTAAACAGCATCATATTATTGGACAGCTATTTGAAACCTACTGGCTTGTAGAAATGCAGGATAAGCTGTATATCATTGACCAGCACGCAGCACATGAAAAAGTGATATATGAACGTTTGATGAAAAAGATAAGTTCAAATTCTGTTTCTTCTCAAATGTTAAATCCGCCAATTATTATTTCATTGTCAAGCAGCGAAGAACAATTGCTAACAGGTGTGTTAGACAATTTCTGCCAAATTGGATTTGAAATAGAACATTTTGGTGGCAGTGAGTATTCTATCAGAGCGGTTCCTACAGAACTGTTTGGATTGACTGCTGCTACATATTTTCACGAAATGTTTGATGAATTGACACAAGAGCATCTTTCGAAAGGGATGGATTCAATTAATGACAGAATTGCAACAATGGCCTGTAAAAGTGCAGTAAAAGGAAATAACAGTCTTTCTGACTTGGAAGCCAAAATGCTGATTGACGAATTGCTTACATTGGATAATCCTTATAACTGCCCACATGGACGTCCAACTATTATTGCATATTCGAAATATGAAATTGAAAAGAAATTTAAGCGTATTTTATAAATGAAGGAATTAGAAAACATGGTAAGTCAGATAAAAAAAAATCCACTGATAATCTTAACCGGACCAACTGCTGTTGGAAAGACAGAACTATCAATCAGTCTTGCAAAAAAAATCGGAGCAGAAATAATATCCGCGGATTCTATGCAGGTATATCGATACATGGATATTGGTTCTGCCAAAATAAAAAAAGAAGAAATGGATGGGGTACCACATCATTTAGTTGATATGATTTTTCCTAACGAAGATTTTAATGTAGTTATTTTTCAAAAAATGGCAAAGGCTGCCATGCAGGAGATTTACGATAAGGGAAAAATCCCATTACTTGTCGGAGGGACAGGCTTTTATATTCAAGCACTACTGTATGATATTAATTTTGAAGATACAGCAGAAGATCATGCATATCGCAACCAGCTTGAACAGCTGGTTAATGAAAAGGGAGCTGAGTATGTTCATAATCTGCTTGCCAGTAAAGACGAAAAGGCAGCTGCAGCAATTCATTTTAATAATACAAAAAGAGTCATCCGTGCCTTGGAGTATGAATATCTGACAGGTAAAAAAATTTCAGAACACAATGAACTGGAACGACAAAATGAGTCACCATATGCATTCTGCTATTTTGTATTAAATGATGATCGTGAAAAAATATATGAACGAATTGATACAAGAGTAGACAATATGATGTCTGCAGGTCTTCTGGAAGAAGTTAATCAATTGAAGCAGATGGGATATGACAGAAATCTTGTTTCCATGAAGGGGTTAGGGTATAAGGAACTTCTGGCATATCTGGAAGGAGCGTATTCACTCGAGGAAGCTGTAAGAATTATTAAAAGAGATACAAGGCATTTCGCCAAAAGACAGTTGACGTGGTTTCGCCGTGAAAAGAAGGTAAGTTGGATTGACAAGAGAGATTTTTCTGACAGTAATGAGCTGTTAGAGAAAATATTGGCCGAAATAGAGACAGTCCTGTAAATAAACAGAAAAGAGATAATGAGAGAAATGATGAAACAAATGTATGAACAATTTGGTATTGATGAGGATGTATTTGAACTAGGGGAACAAGTACTGAAAGAATTGGAGAAACGCTTTCAGACATATGATAAAACTATGGAAATTAATCAGTTGAAAGTAATTCAGGCCATGCAGGAATGCAGAGTATCGGAAGCCTGTTTTCAAATGACAAGCGGATATGGGTATAACGACCTTGGAAGAGATACTCTTGAAAAGGTATATGCATCAGTATTCCATACAGAAGATGCACTTGTTCGACCACAAATCACATGCGGTACGCATGCGCTTGCTGTTGCATTATCTTCTAATTTGAGACCAGGAGATGAATTGCTTTCCCCTGTTGGGAAACCATATGATACTCTTGAAGAAGTAATAGGAATTCGCCCTTCAAAAGGCTCGTTGGCTGAATATGGAATTACTTACAGACAGGTTGATTTGCTTGATGATGGAAGTTTTGATTATGAAAACATAAGAAAGGCTGTTCGCCCATGCACAAAGCTTGTGACTATTCAACGTTCCAAAGGTTACCAAACACGACCAACCTTGTCAGTGGCACAAATTGGAGAACTAATCTGTTTTATAAAAAATATTAAACCGGATGTAATCTGTATGGTGGATAATTGTTATGGTGAATTTGTTGAAGAAACTGAACCTTCACAAGTAGGTGCTGATATGATTGTCGGTTCATTAATTAAAAATCCTGGTGGAGGACTGGCTCCTATTGGAGGCTATATTGCAGGCAAAAAAGAATGTGTGGAAAATGCTGCATACAGACTGACGTCACCGGGACTTGGCAAAGAAGTGGGTGCTTCTCTTGGTGTTATTCAAAGCTTCTACCAAGGACTTTTTCTGGCTCCTACAGTTGTTAACAGCGCCCTAAAGGGTGCAACATTTGCTGCCGGAATATATGAACGACTTGGATATTCGGTTCTTCCAAACTGCTCGGAGGACAGACATGATATTATCCAGGCCGTCACACTTGGTTCGCCCGAAGCAGTCATCGCATTTTGCAAAGGAATTCAGGCGGCGGCACCTGTTGACAGCTTTGTTTCACCGGAACCATGGGCAATGCCTGGTTATGACAGTGATGTTATTATGGCAGCGGGTGCATTTGTTTCCGGCTCGTCCATAGAATTAAGTGCAGATGCACCGATTAAGCCACCTTATGCAGTATATTTTCAAGGCGGACTGACATGGAATCATGCAAAACTAGGTATTCTGAAATCTGTTCAGACAATTAAGAACGCAGGACTTGTAAAAATAGTAAAATAATTGACGAAAGTGTATGGATTGTTACTGTTTTGCATTATTTGTGTCGCAAAAATTAATTGAAATTTTATATACAGTTTGATTAAAATATGATAATATGTCAATATGTTGTGGCTATTGACCTTTTGTCTACACAACATAAGAAATGGCTGTTACGAGAGGATAGTGTTCATGAAAGGTAAGAATAATTGGACTTGTTTTTTGCTTATTTTAGCCGGAATTGTAATAGGCGGATTCATAGGTACATTAACAGCAGGTGTTTCTGGTCTGTCATGGTTGAATTATGGTAAGACATTTGGATTTACGTCACCACTTGTTCTTGACCTTGATATTATTTCGCTTACCTTTGCTGTGACAGTTAAAATTTCCATTGCAAGTATTATTGGAATTATTATAGGTATTTTTATTTACAGAAAGTTATAGAGTTGTTGTTCCTTCGTCTGCATATCTGGAGAGTTATCATCGGAGGAATTTATGCTACAGGAAAGACATGTTTCATTGAAAGAATTACCAATTTCAGAAAGACCCTATGAAAAGTTTATTACCTATGGAGCATCGGCATTAACTGATACAGAGCTTCTTGCAATTCTGCTCAAAACCGGAGCACAGGGAAAAACTTCAGTTGAACTTGCCGGAGAAATCATAACGCTTCAAGATGGGGAAAGAAGTCTTTTGGCGCTGCATCAGAAATCGATAAAGGATTTGATGCAGATTTATGGAATTGGAAAGGTAAAGGCAATCACGTTAAAATGTGTGGCAGAATTATCCAATCGAATTGCCATGTCGGCTCTTAATGAAAAGACTGTGATTGATTCACCGAAAATTTTGGCAGATTATTATATGGAAAGTATGCGGCATCTGAAAAATGAGCAGACTAGAATTGCATTTTTAAATGGTTCTAACTGTTTCATTGGAGATTATTTGTTATCGAGCGGTACAGTAAATCAGTCGCTTGTCTCTACACGGGAAATTTTCATAAAAGCATTTGAGTATGAGGCTGTCTATATTATTCTAGTACATAATCATCCAAGCGGAAATCCGACTCCAAGCAGACAGGATATTCTGGTTACAAAAAAAATAAAAGAAGCCGGCAGTATGATGGATATACATTTATTGGATCATATTATTATTGGAGACAACTGCTATATCAGTTTAAAAGAAGCCGGTTTATTTTAAAGGAGGGTTTTGATTGGCTGTCAGTGCATTTGGTATCGATCTTGGTACCTGCAATATTAAAATATATAATGGATTTGAAGAAAAAATTACAAGTCAGAAAAATATGATTGCAATTCAGAACAAACATAATCTGTTTGCTTATGGTGATCAGGCGTTTGAAATGTATGAAAAAGCACCTGCTTCGATTGTTATTTCTTATCCTGTTACTAATGGTGTAATTGCAGATATCAATCATATGCAGATCTTGCTTCGTAATTTTATTAATGATGCAATGGGGGGAAATATCAGACCGGCGGATTATTATATTTCTGTACCGACAGACATTACAGAAGTTGAAAAGCGTGCATTTTTTGATCTTGTAAAAGACTCCAATGTTAAAGCTAGAGGTATCTATATTGTAGAAAAGGCAATAGCAGACAGTATTGGATTGGATGTTGATGTTAAAAATTCGCAGGGGATTCTTGTTGTGAATATTGGATTCGACACAACTGAAATTTCGATTTTGTCACTTGGCGGTATTGTACTATCAAGATTAATTAAAATTGGTGGAAAGAAATTTGATGAGAGTATTAGAAACATCATAAGGAAAGAGTATAATCTTTTGATTGGTGTAAAGACGGCTGAAAAAGTGAAAATTGCCCTTCCAGAGCTGGAAGCAGCAGAAGAGGATGCCGTTGTATATGGAAGAGATATTGTTACAGGGCTTCCTGTTGAGCGAAGTATACCAACATCACTTGTGGAAAAGGCAATGCGTGAGAGCTTTGAAACGATTATTGATAGCGTTCGTGTTATTTTGGAGCGAACCCCACCGGAGCTTGGTGCAGACATATATAAGAAAGGAATTTTTCTGACCGGAGGTTCTGCAGGTATAGGGAATTTGCACGAACTGATTGGAAAGAGCACAGGACTCAAAGTGAATTTTTCACAAAATGGTGAGGAAAGTGTTGCATATGGTTTGTCTCAAGTAATTAAAAATGAACATTTTAGAACTGTTGCATATTCTATGCAGGACTTTACGAATTAAGGGGAAATGGGAATGTCTAGAAATCGGTCAAATAGAACAAAAATTTCTATCCCAAGTAAATATATTCTGCTTGCATTAACGATTATTTGTATTTCCATGATGATTATATCGTTTACAACGGATATTATCAGTGGACCGTTAGAAACAGTTGCAGGGTATACAATTGTTCCGTTCCAAAAAGGAATTTCTCAGGCTGGATTATGGCTGACAAGCCGATCGGATAATATGAAAAAGATGAATGAGCTTGCAGCAGAAAATGAAGAATTGAAAACTCAGGTTGCTGATTTGACAATTCAAATTAATGATTTACAGCAGGACAAATATGAATTATCCGAATTAAGACAGCTGTTTGCACTTGATGAACAATATTCGGATTATGAAAAAGTTGGTGCAAGGGTAATCGGTAAAGATGCAGGAAACTGGTTTAGTACATTTTTGATTGACAAAGGAACAGATGATGGACTTGATGTTGATATGAATGTTATGGCAGGTAGTGGTCTTGTTGGCATTATTACAGAAGCAGGTCCTAACTGGTCAACAGTTAAATCTATTATTGATGATAATTCAAATCTGAGCGGTATGGTACTGTCAACATCAGATACATTGATTGTAACAGGTGATCTGGAACTGATGAATGCAGGATATATTAGATTTTCACAGCTCATAGACACTGACGATGCTGTAGTACAGGGAGATCAGATTGTAACATCTCATATCAGCAATAAATATCTTCCCGGCATTTCTGTTGGATATATTACACAGATTAACAAAGATGCAAATAATCTGACAAAGTCTGGATATATTACGCCTGTTGTTGATTTTAAACATTTGGAGACTGTATTGGTTCTTAAAGATTTAAAGCAGCAAAAGAAATAATACGGTTTGGAGGCTGATTTGAAATGCTTAGAAAATTCATTGTTCTTTTAATGGTTTTTATTGGATATTTGTTACAATGCACATTGTTCCAAAAAATATCACTTGGTGGTATTGTGCCTAACATATTAATTATCATTACTTCTTCTTTTGGATTTATGAGAGGAAAGAAGGAAGGAATGATAATTGGATTTTTAGCTGGATTGACTCTTGATGTTTTCTTTGGAGATATTCTTGGGTTTTATGCTTTAGTATATATGTGTATTGGATACTTAAATGGATTTTTTAGAAGCATTTTCTATCCGGAAGATATCAAACTTCCTATGATATTAATTGCAGCAAGCGCACTCCTGTATTGTTTTTTGTGCTATATTTTTCTTTTTTTGTTAAGAGGCAAGCTTCATTTGGGATATTATTTTATACATGTGATATTACCGGAAATTGTATATACGGTTCTAGTGACATTAATAGTTTATAAAGCGATTCTTTGGGTAAATGAATGGCTGGAGTCACGTGAAAAAAGGAGTGCATAATTTTTGATTAATGATATAAAGGACTGGCTTAAAAATGTAATCTTTTCCAGATTTTTTGTACTAATTATCGTATTTATTGTGTTATTTGCAATTCTAATACAAAAATTATTTGTCTTACAGATTATTAATGGCAAGGATTATCTCAACAATTTCACACTAACGATTAAAAAAGAGACTACGTTAAAAAGTGCACGTGGTAATATATACGATAGAAATGGCAAGTTACTCGCATATAATGAGCTTGCTTATTCTGTGACGATTGAAGATAATTATGAGTCAGGTAATAACAAAAACGCAAATATGAATGCTACTATTCTTCGTACAATTCATTTGATAGAAGAAAGTGGAGATCAGGTACTGAATAATTTTGATATTGTATTGAATGAATACGGTAAGTACGAGTATACCGTATCTGATACGAAACTGCTTCGTTTTCTTGCAGATGTATATGGACATGGAAAAACTGATGAATTAAAAACTGCTGAGAGAAATGCTACACCAGAACAGGTTGTCGAATATTTGGCAGGTTCTGAAAAGTATGCAATTGGTGCAAAGGTTAAAAACGGATCAAAAACAGAATTTATAATGGGTGAAGGGTTTACACCTGAAGAAATTCTTCAAATAATTACTATTCGTTATGCAATGAGTATGAATAATTATCAAAAATACCTTTCTACAGTGATTGCTTCAGATGTTAGTAATGAAACTGTTGCTGTTATTATGGAAAACAAGGATACTCTGCAAGGCGTTGACATTGAAGATAATACACTTCGAAAGTATAATGATGCAAAGTTTTTTTCACACATTCTTGGCTATACGGGAAATGCTTCTACTGATGATTTGGAAGCACTTGCCGATTCAGAGCATGAATATACAATGAATGATATGGTTGGTAAAGCCGGTGTGGAAAAGGCAATGGAAGAGTATCTGCAAGGAACAAAGGGAAAGGATGTTATTTATGTTGATAATGTAGGTAAGGTAATTGAAACCGCTTCTCATATAGAACCGCAGGCTGGAAATGATGTGTATCTTTCCATTGACGCAGATTTGCAAAAGGCTGTGTATAATATGATGGAGCAGAAGCTTGCCGGTATTCTTGTTTCAAAAATACTGAATGTAAAAGAATACAATAATGCAGAAGTCAAAACCAGTTTGATGATGATACCGATTGATGATGTATATTTTGCAATTATCAACAATAATATTATAGATATTGAAAAATTTGATGATGAAGATGCACATCCCTATGAACAACAGGTTTATGGAAATTTTCTTGCAAAGCAGGAACAGACAACTGCTCTTTTAAAGGATGAGCTTTTGACTACTGCAACACCATACAATCAGCTGACAACTGAAATGCAGGTTTATGAAAGCTATATTGTTTCAAGGCTTGCCTCATCTAACAGTGGTGTTCTAATGAATGACATGATTGATAAAGAAGATCCTACTTATATTGCATGGACAACGGATGAAACAATCAGCCTGCGCGAGTATTTAACATATGCATTGTCTAAAAACTGGATAGATATTTCAAAATTCAAGCTTGACAGCCAGTATTCAGACACAGAAGAAGTATATTCTCAGTTGGTTGATTATGTTTGTTCTGATTTGAAAAATGATAACGGTTTTTCGAAGAAACAGTATAAATATATGATTCGTGACAATCAGCTTACAGGCAGAGAAATCTGTATGATTATGTTTGAACAAAAAGCCGTTTATGGAACTGCTGCAGAAAAAGAGGCTGTAGAATCCGGCGGAAAAACAGCATATGATTTTTTGATTAATAAAATTTCCAATCTGGAAATCACACCGGCTCAGCTTGCATTGGATCCATGTACAGGTTCGTGTGTAGTAACAAACACAAATGGTGAATTACTGGCATGTGTATCTTATCCGGGATATGATTCAAATAAGCTTGCAAATACAATAGATGCGGACTATTATGCACAGTTGATGTCAGATTTGTCAAGTCCGATGTATAATTGTGCGACACAGCAGATGACTGCACCCGGATCGACATTTAAAATGGTATCTGCAGTAACTGCGATACAAGAGGGTGTAGTGAATCTTGGGGAGACAATACAATGTCGAGGTGTATATGATACAGTGCTTCCGGAAAAAACATGCTGGATTTACCCAGGTGCACATGGAAATTTGGATGTTGCACAGGCAATTGGTAACTCCTGTAACTGCTTCTTTTATGAAGTAGGATACCGTCTGAGTACAAATATGATGACAGCGGCCTACTCGGAAAACACAGGTCTTGATAAGCTGAAAAAATATGCGGACATGTTTGGACTTACTGAAAAAACAGGTGTGGAAATGGAAGAGAATGAACCAAAATTCTCAGATGTACTTCCAATCGACTCGGCAATTGGACAGGGAAGTCATAACTTTACAACGATTGGGCTTGGACGATATGTAACTGCTGTTGCCAATCGCGGAACCTGTTATAATATGTCACTTGTAAGTAAAGTAACTGATCTTTCAGGGACGACAGTAAAAGATTTTTCACCTACAGTCAGAAACCAAATTCAGATACCTGATTCTACATGGAATGCTATACATTCAGGAATGCGGATTGTTGCAGAAAAGGCAAGCGCATTTGCGAACTTTCCAATCAATGTAGCGGGAAAGACAGGTACAGCACAAACAAGCAAGTCAAGAACGAACCATGCGTTGTTTCTTGGATTTGCACCATACGAGAATCCTGAACTGACAGTGGCAGTCAGAATTGCATATGGATATACATCTGCAAATGCAGCTGCAGTCGCTAGTGATGTGTTTAAGTATTATTTTGGACTGGAGAATGAAGAGGAACTCATAAGTGGTGTAGCAGATACATCACAGCAGGAAATAATTGAAGATTAATATTTGAAAGGGATGTTAGATTTGAAGAACACTGTTATGATTAAAAGCTTTCCAAACGGAATTGCTGTTGTACTGGATTCGGATGCACCTTTTGATGTTTTGTATACAGAACTTGCAAGAAAGTTTCGGGATTCAGCAAAGTTTTTTGGAAATGCAAAAATGGTTGTTTCATTTGAAGGAAGAAAACTTGATGTAGAGGAAGAAAGACTGCTAGTAAATTCAATTGCTGACAATACGGATTTGACAGTTCTATGTGTGATGGGAAATGATAATGAAAAGAATGAACAGTATTTAAAAGCCTCTAATAAATTCATTAACAGCGGTGAGCGTACGGATGGACAATTCTATAAAGGAACTTTGCATGCAGGGCAGGTATTGGAGACAGATACGAGTATTATTGTTCTTGGCGATGTCAACCCGGGTGCGGATGTAATTTCAGCCGGTAATATTGTTATACTTGGTACACTTTATGGACATGCCTATGCTGGCGCAAATGGGAACAACGGAAGTTTTATTGTGGCTCTCGATATGAAGCCCACAAAAATCCAAATTGGAGATTATACTTCAAAAGCACTTGCAAAGAGTGGAAAATGGTTAAAAAACAAACAGGCTCCGCGAATTGCTTATGTGCTTGATGAAGAAATCTATACAGATGCCATTACAAAAGAATTACTAAATAATCTTCCTGTATGATCTGAAGGTGTTTAGGGGACAAATATTTCATGATTGACAATTAAGTTTGTCAAAACGGAGGTTAAACATGAGTGAAGTAATTGTCGTCACATCAGGGAAAGGCGGTGTTGGAAAGACAACAACAACCGCAAACATTGGAGCTTGTCTTGCAGGAGCAGGAAAACGAGTCGTTTTGATTGATACAGATATTGGATTACGTAATCTTGACGTAGTAATGGGACTCGAAAACCGCATTGTCTATAATCTTGTAGATGTCGTAGAAGGAAATTGTAGAATTAAACAGGCATTAATCAAGGATAAGAGGTTTGCAGGGCTATATTTAATGCCTGCGGCGCAAACAAGAGACAAAACAGCAGTTTCTCCGTCACAGATGAAAAAACTGGTAGAAACGTTGAAAGACAGTTTTGATTTTATTATTTTAGATTGTCCTGCCGGTATTGAACAGGGCTTTAAGAATGCAATTGCAGGTGCGGATCGTGCAATTGTTGTTACTACCCCGGAGGTTTCGGCAATTCGCGATGCAGATCGAATTATTGGATTGCTCGAGGCTAATGAAATCCGACGAATTGATTTAATTGTAAATCGATTACGACCAGATATGATGAAACGCGGTGACATGATGTCTGTGTCTGATGTGACTGAAATACTTGCTGTATCACTGCTTCGTGCAATTCCTGATGATGAAAATGTTGTAATCGCAACAAATCAAGGCGAGCCTCTTTTTCGTTTAAATGCTTCATCATATGCCAGTCGTGCATATCAGAACATTTGTCAGCGACTGCTTGGGAATGATATTCCTCTTCTTGATATTGAAAATGTGCATTCTCTGTGGAACAGAATGTTTGGCGCATTGAAACGAAATTAAGGAGGGTGATGGCATGAGTATTTTTAAGTATTTCAGGAAAAAAAAATCACGAGAGGTTGCAAAAGACAGATTAAAGCTTTTATTAATATCAGATAGAGCAGATTGTTCCACAGAGGTAATTGAACATATCAAGAATGATATGATAAGAGTGATATCGAAATACATTGAGATTGATTCAGAAGGCATGGAAGTACATATTACCTGGACAAAATCTACAGCCAAGCATGGAAATGTTCCGGCATTGTATGCTAATATTCCGATTGTAGATTTACGTAAAGTATCAGATTCATAAAAGGTTTTATAGAATACGAGGGATTCAAATGTTTAGTTTTAGTAAATATTCGTTTAGAAAATTTGATGTTTTTCTTGTACTGTTGACAATCGGTATTACTGTTTTGGGAATTCAGTTTATCGGAAGCGCCAAAGAAGATTTGATGTCAAATCAGACACAGGGATTAATTCTTGGTGTCATTGTGATGTTATTCATTTCGATTGTTGATTATACTTTTATATTAAAGTTTTATTGGCTGATTTATTTGTTTGGTGTCGGTCTTTTATTGCTGGTACAGTTGTTTGGTGACAATGGTGGTGGAGCAGAACGGTGGTTCGCTATAGGCGGACTTAGATTTCAACCTTCTGAACTCGTAAAAATTTTATTGATTTTATTTTATGCACAGTTTATTATGAAACATAAGGAGAATTTAAATACATTTCGAATAATTCTTGCTTCTGTAATATTGATTGCTCCACCATTTATACTGATTTATGAACAACCGGATTTGTCTACAAGTATTATGGTTCTTGTAATATTTGCAGTTGTAATGTTTGTAGGTGGAATAAGCTATAAGATTGTAGTTGGCGCCGGGATAGTCCTTGTCCCATCGGTTATTATTTTTTTGAATATGGTTTTAAAGCCTGACCAAAATATCATTAATGATTATCAGCAAAAACGTATTCTTGCCTGGCTTCAGCCTGAAAAATATGCTGCTACAGAAGCCTATCAGACAATGAACGCCATTACAGCCATTGGATCTGGACAGTTAACTGGAAAAGGTCTGAATAACAATGTCATAGCATCTGTTAAAAATGGAAATTTTATATCTGAAGCACAGACTGATTTTATTTTTGCTGTTGTTGGTGAAGAAATGGGATTTGTCGGATGCTGTGTAGTAATTGTCTTATTGTTCTTAATAGTTTTGGAATGTATTCTTGTAGCCAGAAAGGCAAAAGATACTTCCGGTGCGATTATTGCTGCGGGTATGGCAGGATTAATTGGTTTTCAGACCTTTATCAATATTGGTGTGGCAACTGCAATTTTACCAAATACCGGATTACCATTACCGTTTGTCAGCTATGGACAGACGTCCTTGGTTAGTTTATTTATTGGAATGGGGTTTGTTTTAAATGTGAAACTTCAGATACCACGATACAGTTAATGTCTGGTTTTTCACAAATAGGAGGAGGAACATAACATGAACATTGGGTTGATTGCACATGATTCCAAGAAAAAGCTGATGCAGAATTTTTGTATTGCCTATCGTGGAATCTTAAGCAAAAATGTACTTTATGCAACAGGTACAACTGGCAGATTAATTGAGGAAGTAACAAATCTTTCTATTCACAAATATCTGGCTGGACATTTGGGCGGCGAACAGCAGATAGGAGCACAGATTGAACATAATGAAATTGATCTGATGATTTTTTTACGAGATCCTCTGACACCAAAGTCTCATGAACCGGATGTCGGGTATATTATAAGACTGTGCGATATGCATAATATTCCACTTGCAACTAATCTTGCTACAGCTGAGCTTTTAATCAAATCACTCGACAGAGGGGATATGGAGTGGCGTGAAATGTATAAATAATCAAAGGGTGTCACGTATAGCTGGTATTTTGTTTTGTACAATGTTATTAAATGGCTGTGGCTCTAAGAAGTATGACATTCCTTATAGTAT
The DNA here is from genome assembly GCA_964579795.1 of uncultured Lachnospiraceae bacterium. Classification (GTDB taxonomy): domain Bacteria; phylum Bacillota; class Clostridia; order Lachnospirales; family Lachnospiraceae; genus JAEYFP01. The sequence continues at coordinate 26,787 of CAZOHM010000023.1, forward strand.
TGAAACATCAATAAGTGCATATAGTTTTGAAACAAGTGATCCAGAAGCTACCGCAGATGCGTTTGCTTCTGATTTATGTGTAGTTTCCTCAGATGTTTCAGGAAATGACATAGACATGTCAATGGCAACAGCGGCAGGTTTATTTGATGTCAACAGAGCAAATACTGTGTTTGCAAAAAATGTTCATAAAACGCTGTATCCGGCAAGCCTGACAAAAACAATGACAGCACTTATAGCATTAAAATATGGAAAATTGGATGATATTTTGACAGCATCTTCTAATGTTAAAATAACGGAATCAGGTGCTCAGCTTTGTGGCTTCGAAGAAGGAGACAAACTGACACTCGATCAGGTACTTCATGGACTGCTCATGTATTCAGGAAACGATGCAGCTGTTATGATTGCAGAATATATATCTGGAAATGAAGAAGAATTTGCAAAGCTAATGAATGAAGAAGCCAAAAAGCTTGGTGCAACAAATACGAATTTTGTAAATCCGCATGGCTTGACAGATGATAACCATTATACAACAGCGTATGATTTATATCTGATTTTTAATGAAGCCATGAAGTATGAGAAATTCAAGGAAATTATTCATATGTCCAGCTACAATTCTACATATTCAGACAAAGACGGAAATACGAAGGAACTGGATTTCGGAACAACAAATCAGTATCTTTCAGGTGACCAGGCAACACCTTCAGCAGTTAGCATTATTGGTGGAAAAACCGGAACAACGAATGCGGCAGGCTCTTGTTTGATTTTATTATCTAATAATACATCAGGAGAACCATATATTTCAGTGATTTTACAGGCGAAAGACCGGGATGCTTTATATACGGAGATGTCAACATTGCTTGAAAATGTACAATAATCGATAACAAAAGCAAGAACAAAATAAATAATCATGATAAATAAACAATCAGGATTCTGCGAGGTACTAATGAAAAGAGAACTTGGAATAGCAAGATGTGGGTTGGCATGCTGTGCATGCTCAGAGGAAGTAAGAAAAACAGAGACAGGAAGTTGCTCGGGATGTGATTCGGGTGAATGTGGATTTGCACCAATGTGTAAAAGCAGGAAATGTTCGATGGAAAAAGGAATTAAAGGTTGTTATGAATGCGATACCCCTTGTGAAGAAGGTGTACTTGGAAAAGTAAAGGTAAAAGGCTTTCTCGCATTTATTAAAAAATATGGTGTGGACAGGTTTATAGATTGTCTTGAAAAGAATGAAAAGGCTGGAGTCAAATATCACAAGGATGGAATTGTAGGAGATTATGATGATTGCAGCAGTATTGATGAAGTAATTACAATACTGTTAAGTAATGATTAATAACAAGCGTTCCTTCCTCTTCACAAGATATTTATAGGTTGTTTTTTATACTCAAATCTACTATAATACTGTTATAGCTTTTAAAATCAACTTAAGGAGGAGATTTCAATGATACAATTGATTGTTGGTGAAAAGGGTAAGGGGAAAACAAAACATTTGCTTGATAAAGTAAATGGCGCAGTCAAAACAGTTTCTGGTAATATTGTATATTTGGACAAAAATTCAAAACATATGTACGAATTAAAAAATAAAATCCGCCTGATTAATGCTTCAGAGTTTCCAGTAGCATCAACAGGCGAATTTGTTGGTTTTATCTGTGGTATCGTTTCTCAGGATCACGACCTGGAGCAGATGTACCTGGATAGTTTTCTTGATGTAGCTTACATACAGGATCATAAGAATGTAGAGACAGTTATTAATAAGCTTGAAAGAATTGGAGAACAGTTTCATGTTGATTTTGTAATCAGTATGTCGCTGGATGGTTCAGAACTTTCAGAAGATATGAAATCAAAGGTAATAGTATCTCTTTAATTAGATGTTAATTTAGTGATTTTTAATGCTAATTCAATACAAAGCCTCGGCTGTCCGGGGCTTTGCTGTTTGATAAGCTATTGTGAGGGAGATGCGCAATGGCAAGAAAAAGGAAAAAACCGGAAAAAGTTACAAAATATAAAAAGCCAATCAATGTCAATCTGGGATTGATTATTTTTGGTGTTCTTTTTGTATACATTGTCGTAATTATTGTATCTTACTTTAAAAGTGATCACATTACTCCCTATGAAGTTACTACAGGTTCATTAGCTGTAAACAATACATATACAGGTGTGGCACTGCGTGATGAAACTGTTGTGCCCTCGGATTTTTCAGGATATGTAAATTATTATGCAAGGGAAAATGAAAAAGTTGCAAAAGGTGAAATGATATATACAATAGATACGACCGGAAAACTTGCTGAAATGGTAAATGAAAATACCGGAGATGGCAGTTCCCTGACTGATGAAGATTTATCGGAACTAAAAACTGAAATTTCTGATTTTAGCAAAAGCTTTCAGCCTAAGAGTTTTTCTGATATGTATGATTTTAAATTTAATATTGAAGGAACAGTTCTAAAACTTGCTAATTATAAAGTATTATCGAGTATAGATACTTTGAATGCATCAAATTTATCTGATGCAATAGATTTTGGATATTCACCTGAATCCGGTGTGCTTATATATTCTACTGATGGATATGAATCTGTTACACCTGAAAAACTTACGCCCGAAATGATGGATCCGGCAAACTATACAAAAAGTCAGTTTCATAGTAATGATTTGATTGCAGAAGGAGACTCTGCATATAAGCTGATTACAAGTGAAAACTGGTCGATTATTATTGAAATTGATGAACAACGTGCACAGGAGCTTGCTGAAGAATCCTATATTAACGTACGATTTCTAAAAAACAATTATACTTCATGGGCGGAAATCTCCATATTAAGACAGAATGGAGCTATTTATGCTAAACTGGATTTCAGTAATTCCATGATTACATTTGCAACTGAAAGAATGATAGAGATAGAGCTTTTGGCAAATTCAGAAGAAGGTTTGAAAATACCAAATTCTGCGATTGTAGAACGAGCCTTTTATTTAATCCCTATTGAATATTTGACGCAGGGCGGAAACTCAGGAGCAGACGGCTTTATTAGGGAAACCTATCTGGAAGATGGCACCGTGTCCTCGGAATTTGTGGAAGCAACTATTTACAATTCAAATGATACGGAGTATTATGTTGATGAATCTGTATTTGGAATAGGTGATTATATTGTTATGCCTGATAGCGGAGAGAAATATCCAATCAGTAAGCAGGCTACATTAATTGGGGTGTATAATATTAATAAGGGATATGCAGATTTTAAGCAAATTACTATCTTATATCAAAATGAAGAATATGCTATTGTAAAATCCAATTCAGAATATGGACTTAGTGTATATGATCATATTGTTTTAAAAGGCGATACTGTAAATGAAAATGATTTTATTTATAATTAGAGGAGCATTTATTCCATGCTAAAAGATTCTTTGAAAGTTGTAAATGATGAAATTGATAAGACCTGTGAAAGGACCGGCAGACAACGAAATGATGTTGTATTAATTGCTGTCAGCAAAACGAAGCCAGTGAAGCTTGTACAGGAAGCATATGATTGTGGCGTTCGAGATTTTGGTGAGAACAAAGTACAGGAGCTGGTTAACAAATATGAGGAAATGCCCAAAGATATACGGTGGCATCTTATTGGACATCTTCAAACAAACAAAGTAAAATATATTATTGATAAAGTCTATTTGATTCATAGTGTTGACTCTTTAAAGCTTGCAAAAGAAATAAGTAAAGAAGCAGCCAAACATAACGTGACAGCAAATATTCTGATTGAAGTGAATGTTGCCTGTGAAGAAAGTAAGTTTGGTATAAGCTGTGAAGATGCTTCTATGCTTATAGAAGAAATATCTGTTCTTCCGAATGTTTTTGTGAAGGGACTTATGACAGTTGCTCCAAATACGTCAGATGCAGAGAAAAATAGGGCAGTTTTTCACAAATTAAAGCAATTATCTGTTGACATAACAACAAAAAACATTGATAATGTATCTATGGATTATTTATCCATGGGTATGTCTGGAGATTATTCAGTCGCAATAGAAGAGGGGGCGACCTATGTTCGCATAGGTACTTCTATATTTGGTGAGAGGAATTATAATTTATAGAGGAAGATAAGGAGAGTATTATTATGGCATTCTTGGATAAAATATTGAGTTCAATGAAATATAATGATGATGATGACTATGATGATGAGTATTTTGATGAAGAGGACGACTATGAAGAACCGGCTCCGCGAAAGAAAAAATCAATAAAAACCGAGACCCTTGATGATGATTATGAGGATAGGGGAAAGGCAAAAACTACACCAAAAGTTACTCCTATGCGTTCAAATGGTAAAAATCGTACCATCGCTGGTGGAATGGAAGTATGTGTAATTAAACCGACAACAGTAGAGGATGCCAGAGAAATCACAGAAACACTTCTTGCAAATCGTACTGTCGTACTTAATATGGAAGGTCTTGATGTAGATATAGCTCAGCGAATCATTGATTTCACCTCCGGTTCAACATTTGCAATCAGAGGTAATTTACAGAAGATTTCAAATTATATTTTCATTATTACTCCAAAGAGTGTAGATATATCTGGTGATTTTCAGGAGATTCTGTCAGGTGCTTTTGATGTTCCAGCACTTCATAATAAATTCTGATAATTTATATTTGATGAATTATATGTTAAACTTCCTGCCGTTAGCAGGAAGTTTTTCTAATAATATGATTTTAGGAGGGCAGCCATATGGCATGCAAAATAGAAGTAAATTTTCAAAAAAAGAAGTGTTATGACATTATGATTGAACATTCATATGATCAGCTTATGGAAGCCGTGACTGAATTGTTCCCTGAAAAGAAGAAGCTTTGCATAGTAACTGACAGTAAAGTTGGACCGCTATATGCAAAAAAGGTGATAAAGCTTTTACAATCCTGCTTTTCAACAGTTGAAGTTTATTCTTTTGATGAAGGTGAAGAGTATAAAAATCTTGAAACAGTAAACGGGGTTTATCGTTTTCTGATTGAACATCATTTTGGAAGAAAAGATATACTGGGGGCGCTTGGTGGTGGAGTCACCGGTGATTTAACGGGATTTGTAGCTGCGACCTATATGCGTGGGATTGATTACATCCAACTTCCGACAACACTTCTTTCACAGGTAGACAGCAGTATTGGCGGCAAGACAGGTGTCGATTTTGAACAATATAAAAATATGGTTGGTGCTTTCAAGATGCCCAGACTTGTTTATATGAATATCTCTACATTATTAACACTTTCGCCGCGTCAGTTTTCATCTGGAATGGCTGAGGTATTAAAGGCAGGTTTGATTAGAGATGGTATATTCTATGAATGGCTGCTCACTCATTTTGACGAAATAAATGATAAGAATCCTGAAGTGATTGAAGAAATGATTAAACGTAGCTGTGAAATCAAGAAAACAGTCGTTGAAAAAGATCCATTTGAACAAAATGAACGTGCATTATTGAATTTTGGACATACGATTGGTCATGCAATTGAAAAATTTAAAAATTTTTCTCTTCTCCACGGGGAATGTGTTGCTCTTGGATGTGTTGCGGCTGCATTCATTTCATGGAAACGAGAATTGTTAAGCACAGAAGAATATTATGAAATCAGAGATATGTTTGTTCCATTTGGACTTCCTATTTCCGTTGAGCAGATTGATACTGACAGAATTATTGAATATACAAAAAATGATAAGAAGTCAGAGGGTAGTTATGTGAAGTTTATTCTTTTGAAAAAAATTGGAAAAGCTTTTATATGTAAAGATGTTACGGAAGATGAAATGAAGCAGTCGATAGAAGAAATTGAGGCAAAATATTAATTGAAGAGGAGTATTATGAATAAGAAGCTAATAAGAAGTATTGTAGAATTATTTTCCATTTTAGTACTGGTAATGATTGATCAAATAACAAAACAATGGGCTGTATTTCAATTGAAAGATAAACCGGCAATTCCAATTATTCGTAATGTTTTAGAGTTTTATTATTTACCAAATGGAAATAAGGGTGCTGCATTTGGAATTCTGGAAGGGCAGAAGATGTTATTTATTATGATTGGAATCATTGTAATTTCATTGATGTGTTATTTGTTAATTCGAATGCCGATAGATAAAAAATATTCCATTTTGAATGTATTGATTGTATGTATTGCTGCTGGTGGGGCCGGTAATATGATTGATCGTGTTAAACTTGATTATGTTGTGGATTTTATTTATATCAGTATTATTAATTTCCCTATTTTTAATGTTGCAGATTGCTATGTTTCGGTTGCAACTGTATTACTTGCGTTGTTATTACTGTTTCATTATAAAGAAGATGATTTAACACTTCTGGAACATGAACTGAAAAGTCCCTTTCGCAAAAATCGCAAACAAGATAAGGAAGCATAATCTGTATGAAGGAATATCAATTGATAATAGAAGAGGAGCAAAGTGGTGAGAGGATTGACAAATGTATTTCTGATGTGTTTGAAGACCTCTCACGTTCATATGTGCAGAAATTAATTAAAGACGATTATGTACTTCTAAATGGGAAAACGTGTAAAGCCAACGCAAGACTATCTGTTGATGATATAGTTGTATTTTCCACACCGGATGCAATTCTTCCTGATATTGAACCAGAAAACATTCCGCTTGATATTCTATATGAAGACAATGATGTACTTGTTGTTAATAAACCCAAGGGAATGGTTGTTCATCCGGCACCTGGACACTATAGTGGCACAATGGTCAATGCACTGTTGTATTATTGCAAAGATAAGCTTTCCGGTATTAATGGGGTTATGAGACCCGGTATTGTACATCGTATTGATATGGATACAACCGGATCGGTGCTTGTCTGCAAAAACGATATATCACATGCATCTATAGCTGAGCAATTAAAAACGCATTCCATTATGCGTAAATATGTTGCAATTGTACATGGTGTAATAAATGAGGACAGTGGCAGAATTGACGCACCAATTGGAAGACATCCTTCTGATCGAAAAAAAATGGCTGTTAACTATAAAAATGGGAAAGATGCAGTAACAAACTATAAAGTTATTAAACGATTCTCAAACTATACACTTATAGAATGCAGACTGGAAACAGGTCGAACGCATCAGATTCGTGTGCATATGGAAAGTATTCACCATCCCCTTGCGGGAGACGAAATATATTGCAGATTAAAACCACCTGTAAAATTACAGGGGCAGACGCTTCATGCAAAAACTCTCGGGTTTATTCAACCAACAACAAAAGAATATATTGAAATAGATGCACCGTTGCCGGAATATTTTGAAAAGCTGATAAAAACTCTGGATTCTACAAATTAATGATAATAACTTAGCAACTTGTCATTCTTTTGACATACTATATCGTGTATATTAATGTATATAACAATAAGAGGAGGTAATTACTATGATGAAAAAATTGATTACAGCATTATTTGTTCTTTTAATGGCAGCTTGTATGTATGGATGTGGAAATAAACAAACTGCAATACAAACACAGGATTCCCAGAATTCGTCTGATGATGAAATGACTAGTATGGTAAATCCAATGGTGGAATATTCGACATTTCCTGAGCTTGAGAAGCAAATTGATTTTGAGTATCTGATTATTCCGGAATCAAATGGATTCCAATGTGAAAATATATATCTAATTTCAAAAGAAACCGTAGATATAGATTATGTAAGTAAAGAAAATGCCGAGGTGGAGGCTTGTGTACGGACAGCGAAAGGAAACGAAGATATTAGTGGTTATTATGGAATGAGTTATCAGGAAGAGAAGATAGGTGATATTACAGTTCAAAAAGGAGAGTTCAAAGGCGAAACGAAAGATGAATATGCACGTGTTGCATGGTGGACAAATGGAAGTTTTACCTATGCAGTTTCTTTCAAAAGACTTGAGGCTGAGGCTGTATTCGACAGTTTGCTTGAGTCTGCTGTAGAGTTATCAGCTACTCTTAACCAATAAACAAATTTAGCTATTATTGAAATTATTATGAGGTGGCACAATGGAACGGATCCCTGGTAATATTGTTTATAAAGGAACGGCTATTGGGAAAGCAAAAATAATTCGAAAAACAGAAAATAGTGTTTCAGAGTATTCAGTAGAAAATCCACAGGCCGAATTTTGCCGTGTCATGGATGCAATTGCATATTTAAAAAAACGGTTATCCGGTGTACATAAAAAAGCAGTCAAGGATGTTGGTAAAGAAAATGCCGCAATATTTGAGCTTCATCAAATGATACTGGACGATGATGATTATTTGCGCAAATTAAAGGATTTGATTCTAAATCAAAATAAGAATGCTGAATACGCTGTAAAATCAGTCGGAATGAAAATAACAGACAGGTTTATGACATTGGAGGATGAGTATTTTCAGGCACGTGCTGAAGATATAATGGATATTACAGAACAGCTTTTGAAATATCTAAATCATGAAGAAAATGAAGAAGATAACAGAAATTGTATGAAACCGGCTGTTTATCTGGCAGTTGATATGTCTCCAAGCCAAATCATGCAGATTAAAAAGTCATCATTGCTTGCATTTGCAACAATAAATGGTTCAACAATTTCGCATACAGCGATTCTTGCAAGAACTAAGAATATTCCTGCACTGGTTGGTGTGAATATGAAACTTGACGAAATATCTGATGGAACACTTGTGATCGTTGACGGAGTAAATGGAGAACTGATTATTAATCCGACAAAAGAACAGCAGGAGAGTGCACTTAATATAATTAAAAATGAGAAGTACGAAATCATGGAGCTTGATAGTATTAAAGGAAAAGAAAGTGTTACTAAATCAGGAAAGAAAGTGAAACTGTCAGCAAATATAGGAAGTTTAACTGATCTGGATTTGGTATTTGAAAATGATGCAGAAGGAATTGGACTTTTTCGCAGTGAATTTTTATATCTTGATCATAAAACATTTCCGACAGAAGAGGAACAATATCAGGCATATAGCGAAGTTTTAAAGAGAATGAAGCAGAAAGAAGTTGTGATTCGTACAATCGATTTCGGTTCGGATAAAATGTCTGATTACTTTCAGTTTGAAAAAGAAGATAATCCAGCAATGGGCTGCAGGGCTATTCGGTTTTGTTTTAAGCGACCTGATATTTTCAAAGTACAGCTAAAAGCACTTCTTCGTGCTTCTATACATGGAAATCTTTCAATTATGTATCCAATGATTATTTCTACGGAAGAAGTACTGAAAATAAAACAAATAGTTCAGGAAGCAGCGAATGAATTAAAAAGAGATGGAATTACTTATAGCATTCCAAAACAGGGAATCATGATTGAAACTCCGGCAGCGGTAATGGTCAGTGATGAACTTGCCGGTATGGTGGATTTTTTCAGTATTGGAACAAACGATTTAATACAGTATACACTTGCGGTAGACAGACAGAATACAAATATGACAGATTTTTTTGACTCACTTCATCCTGCAGTTTTATCTATGATTGAGATGACTGTAAAAAATGCTCATAAGCATGGCATCAAAATTGGAATATGTGGGGAACTTGGAGCAAATCTCACTTTGACAGAACGTTTTTTAAATATGAATATTGATGAACTATCTGTAGCACCAGCTATCATATTAAAGTTGAGAAAAAAGATAAGAGAGATGAATTAAGCATTATTACAGTAAACACTTCTACAAATACTGTATCTGGTATGATTCTCAACAGCACTATTGAAAGAAAAGTGACAATGATATTTATTGCCGCTTTTTTTAACATGAAATTTTCTTTTAAAACCAATGCAATTGTTGTATACTGTTAATATAAAAGCATAAAAATTCAGAATAAAAGGGGAGTGAATAGATGAATACCATTATTACAATCGGACGTGAATTTGGCAGTGGGGGAAGAGAAATAGGAGAGAAGCTAGGGGAAAAGCTTGGTATAAAATGCTATGACAAGGAGCTTTTAAAGCGTGCAGCAAAGGATAGCGGAATGTGTCCGGAATTGTTTGAAAATCATGATGAACGTCCAACAAGCAGCTTTCTGTATAATCTTGTAATGGATACGTATTCGTTTGGATATTCTACATCAACATATGTAGATATGCCAATCAGTCACAAGGTTTTTCTTGCTCAATTTGATGCAATTAAGAAGATTGCTGACGAAGGACCATGTATTATTGTTGGCAGATGTGCTGATTATGCATTGACAGATTATAAGAATTGTATTCATTTGTTTATTCATGGAGAAATGGAAAAACGAATTAAACGTATTCAGGAAAAGTATAGCCTGACACCTGAGAAGGCAAAGGAAATGATAATAAAGAAGGATAAACAACGCGCTAATTATTACAATTATTATTCTTCAAAAAAATGGGGGCAGGCTGAAAGCTATCATTTATCAATTGACAGCAGTGTATTAGGAATTGATGGAACAGTAGAACTGATTAACCAATTTATTCAAGATTTTGAAAAAAGACAGGATAACGATAAATGAAACGACAAATTGATAAAAAGTATATACATTTAGGAATTACACTGTTTCTTACTGCATGTGCATGTATTTGTTTTTATTATGTATTATTTCATGGAACAGATTTTTCGGTTGCAAAAAACGCAGCAATCAAAATAATGATGCCTGTTATTGATGGCGTCGCGCTTGCATATATTTTAAATCCAATTATGAATTTTTATGAGAAGAAGTGTATTACACCACTAATTAATAAGACAAACATGAAAAATAGTGTGAAACAGCATAAGCTTACAAGAGGAGTCAGTTTGTTTCTGACACTGATTTCATTTGGTTTGATTATTTATATTCTTTTATTATTGATTGTTCCGCAGGTTTTAAACAGCATTCAAAGCATTGTAATGAAATTTCCTACATATATGAATCGAATTAATATATGGTTTTCCAATATGCTCGAGGTTTACCCGGATTTGGAAGGGATGTTTGATTTATATTGGAGTGATATTGAAAATTGGTTCATGACACAGGTACTTCCAACTATTCAGACATTTGTTTCAAAGGTTTCTTCCAGTCTGATAGGCAGTGTAATAGATATTCTAAGCTGGATATTTAACTTTATTATTGGAATAATTATTTCAGTCTATTTACTTTCAAATAAAGAAATATATTGTGCACAAGCTAAAAAAATTGCATATTCTTTGCTTCGAGAGGAGAGGGCGAATAATCTAATTAACAATATGCGTTTTGCAAACAAAACCTTTGGCGGTTTTTTAAGTGGTAAGATTTTAGATTCGTTTATTATTGGAATACTTTGTTTTATCGGAACTTCTATATTGAAAATTCCATATGCATTGTTAATTAGTGTAATTGTAGGAGTTACAAATGTGATTCCTTTCTTTGGACCATACTTGGGAGCTATTCCATGTGCATTAATACTAATCATGATAAACCCAATGAAATGTTTGGTTTTTTTGATTTTTATTTTAATACTTCAACAATTTGATGGTAATATTCTAGGTCCTAAAATTCTTGGAGATTCTACGGGCTTATCAAGCTTTTGGGTTATTTTTTCCATTACTCTTTTTGGAGGACTATTTGGTATCCTTGGTATGTTCATTGGAGTACCGTTGTTTGCAATTATTTATGCAGCCATTAAGACGTTTGTTAATCAGCGTCTTACTAAAAAGAATCTTCCTGCAGATACCATTTATTATATGAATGCAGATTATCATTCTGCAAAAGCCGATACAAATGCAGGTACAGAAATTAAATTTGTAAAAAAAGCATTTGATCATATAACAGCAGAACATGGTAATTCACCTGAAACACAAAAAAAAGATTAACTAATTATGAAAAGAAAGGTTATGGTATTTGTATGATTAATATATATCTATTCGCGAAAGACAACTTTAACGAATAGATATAATGTTTTTCACTATACCATAGATATGCTGATAATTATGGAATTACAAAGATTATTAAGCTATACACGTAAAGCCGTTGATGATTATAGAATGATTGATGATAATGACAGAATTGCCGTTGGAATTTCTGGTGGAAAAGACAGTCTGACATTATTATATGCATTATGTGGCCTTAGACGCTTTTATCCGAAGTCATTTGAATTAGAAGCAATTACTGTTGATCTTGGCTTTGAAGGCTTCGATTTGACAGAAATAAAAGCATTATGTGAACAATTACAAGTGCACTATTCTATTATTAAAACCGATATTGGAAAAATTGTATTTGATGAACGTAAAGAGACAAATCCTTGTTCTCTATGTGCAAAAATGAGAAAGGGAGCTCTAAATGATGCAGTTAAGGAGCTTGACTGTAATAAAGTAGCATATGCGCATCATAAGGATGATGTTGTAGAAACAATGCTGCTTTCCCTGATTTTTGAGGGGCGTTTCCATTCGTTTTCACCCAAAACTTATTTAGATCGTACAGAGCTTACTGTTATTCGTCCGTTAATGTATGTAAATGAAGCCGATATCATAGGTTTTCGTAATAAAATGAATCTTCCTGTTCAAAAAAGTCCTTGTCCAGCTGATGGCTTTACAAAACGTGAGTATGCAAAGAACTTATTAAAAGAATTAACTCATGAATATCCTGGAACAAAAGAACGAATGTTTACTGCAATTACTAATGCTGATATGAATGGATGGCCGAAAAAGGAACCATATCAACCTAGACACAAAAATCCAGTTATTAGTTGACATAAAATGGTTATGTCAACCATTGATTGGATTTGAATACTAATTTGATTTGTGAGGTGTTTAAATGACTCTTCATCAGGAAAATATGAATTATCATGATAAAACAAATATTGATAATATGGTTAAATTACGGGAACTAACTGCTTCTCTCCCACTTTTTTGCCGTGATTTCTTTCTTGGAATAAAAGATACGACTTCAACTCGTACGCGATTGGCGTATGCTTATGATCTTCGTATTTTTTTTGATTTTTTAAAGGAAACAAATCCAGCCTGTCGTAATATTCCTATTACTGAATTTAAGCTAGAAATACTCGATATGCTCCATCCAATTGATATTACTGAGTATTTGGACTATCTCTCCTATTATGAGAAAGATCATGAACAGATTACAAATGATGAACGCGGAAAACAACGTAAGCTGGCATCATTACGAAGTTTTTATAATTATTTTTTTAGAAATGAAATGATTGAAAAAAACCCTGCCGCACTAGTACAAATGCCTAAACTTCATAAAAAAGAAATTATTCGATTGGATGCTGATGAAGTTGCTATGCTGTTAGATCACGTAGAAAACGGCGAAAACATGTCAAAACAACAGGCTGCATTTCATAAGAAAACAAAAGTCAGAGATCTTGCATTGATGACATTATTGCTTGGAACAGGAATTCGTGTTTCTGAGTGTGTTGGTTTAGATTTAAAGGATGTGGATTTTAAAAACAATGGTATATTAATTCGTCGAAAAGGTGGCTATGAAGCAGTTGTTTATTTTGGTGATGAGGTTGAATCCGCTCTTAAGGAATATATATGTGAACGTGAGCGAATCATTCCTGAAGCCGGTCATGAAGGTGCATTATTTTTATCTCTGCAAAATAAAAGGTTAACCGTTCGTGCAGTTGAAAATCTCGTTAAAAAGTATGCTTCTGCTGTAACATCCTTAAAAAAGATTACACCGCATAAGCTTCGCAGCACATATGGTACGAGTCTATATAGAGAAACTGGAGATATCTATCTGGTTGCAGATGTATTAGGACATAAAGATGTCAATACAACTAAAAAGCATTATGCTGCATTAGAGGATGAACGCAGACGAAAAGCAGCCGGTGCAGTTACTTTACGTGAACATATATAGTCATGGAACTAATTATTTTAAAATAAAAACAGGAGGCGGTTGAATGGCAATTTATAAGTGCAGTGTTTGTGGATATGAATTTGATGAGGAAAAGGAAGGAAAAAAGTTTTCAGAGCTAAAAGAATGTCCAGTATGCAAGCAGCCAAAGGAGAAGTTCGAATTGCTTAGAAAGAATGAGCAAAAGGTAATTGAGAAACCTTCAAAGAAATCTGTGCCAAAGATCACACTAACAAATAGCAAAGCAGTTGATCTTTCCTATGATAATACTTATGTTCGTCATGATAAAAGCTGCAGATATATGGATGAAATACACGAAATGGCTGTCAATGGTCATTCTATACATGGTGCTATGGGAACACAGATGTCTATGCCTTCTTGGGATGATATTCTCTTATTAGGTGCACAGCTTAATCCACCGCCTTTAGATATGGATACGCCGGTAACAACTACAACTGTTATTGGAAAGAATGCAAAACGACCAATGATTTTAGATAATCCAGTATATATATCGCATATGTCCTTTGGTGCGCTATCAAAAGAAATAAAAACTGCACTTGCGAAAGGGTCTGCGCTTGCAAAAACCGCCATGTGCTCTGGTGAAGGTGGTATTCTTCCAGAGGAAAAGGCTTCTTCTTATCGATATATATTCGAATATGTTCCTAACAAATACAGTGTCACAGATGAGAATCTTCGCAGCTCAGATGCAATTGAAATTAAAATTGGTCAGGGTACAAAGCCAGGAATGGGTGGACATCTTCCAGGAGAAAAAGTCACTGAAGAAATAGCCGCCTTACGTGGAAAAAAACAGGGTGAAGATGTGCAGAGTCCAAGCAAATTTAAGGAACTCAATACTAAAGAAGACTTGAAGGAAATGGTATCAATGCTTCGTTTGCGCTCTGATGGACGTCCAATTGGAATCAAAATAGCCGCCGGTAGGCTTGAAAGAGATCTCGAATTTTGTGTATATGCCGAGCCAGATTTCATAACAATTGATGGAAGGGGTGGCGCAACAGGCTCAAGTCCCTATTTACTAAGAGAAGCAACTAGTGTTCCGACTATTTATGCACTCTATCGTGCACGAAAATATCTTGATTCCATTCATTCAGATATTTCGCTTGTTATCACTGGAGGATTACGTGTGTCTGCAGATTTTGCAAAGGCTATTGCCATGGGCGCAGATGCAATAGCAATCGCTTCTGCTGCTTTGATCGCAGCGGCTTGTCAGCAGTATCGAATTTGTGGAAGTGGTAACTGTCCTGTCGGTATAGCTACTCAGGATTCAAAGCTTCGCGAACGTTTGAAAATTGATATTGCAGCAAAAAGAGTTGCTAATTTTTTAAATGTATCATTGGATGAACTGATAACCTTTGCAAGAATTACCGGACATCGAAATTTACATGATTTAAATACTGATGATCTAATAACAATAAATCGCGAAATATCTGAATTTACAAATATTAGTCATGCATAAATGGGTAGACAATACTTTTTTTCTTATAATCA
>CAZOHM010000024.1:0-6424 GCA_964579795.1 uncultured Lachnospiraceae bacterium
AAATGGATTTACTGTTCGCATTGGTAATCGTCTTTATGCTCATCGTGATAAAGTGGACAAATGGCTAATGAAACAATTTGTAGCATAATAATATTATTTGAAAATGTATGGAAACTGAATAGTGAAAATGGTAGAATTATGGGGATAAACAAATATTGTTCTTTTCCATAATTTTTTATTTTATGAAAATTTATGGAGGAAATAAAATGGGAAAATCACTTAATGGGAAAGAACTGGGAAGTGCAATTTATCAAAGACCGAATGGCTCATATGAAGCGAGATATATAGACCGATTTGGTAAGCAACGAAGCGTATATGCGAAAACTGTAACAGAAGTCTGTAAGAAGCAGCGTGAAAAGATATTTGAGCGTGAAAAACAGATTAACATCATTGATGACAGGATGACTTTAGATGAATGGTATGATAAGTGGATTAGTGTATGTAAAAACCATTGCCGTGATACCACGAAGAGAACCTACGAGATTCAATACAATCGTATAAAAGATACCTTGGGTTGGCGCAAACTGACAGGTTTGAATCTTGTGGTACTTCAGGACGCATTCAATTGTTTAGGATCTGATAAGTCAAGACGTGATTGTAAAGCTCTTTTAGTAGATATTTTGAATCGTGCAGTAGAAGCAGATTTACTTATGAAAAATCCAGCATTGGGTATTAATCCAATTATTGATGGAAAGACAAAATCTGAAAAGCGTATTCTTTCACGAGAAGAATCAGAGATGTTACTGGAAAATTCAAAGGATGGGATGATGTATCCTATTTTTGTGGTAGCACTTGGTACGGGAATGAGAATGGGCGAGATTCTTGGACTTACTTGGAATAATCTTGATTTTGAGAACCGCATCATTGAAGTGGAAAAAACACTTACATATCTGCCAGGTGATGGTAAAGTAGCAAACTATAGTTTCCATAAGCCTAAAACACCAGCTGGATATCGTAAAATTCCAATGACAAAGAAAGTTTATGATATTCTCGTAATACAGAAAGAACGCAGAGCTAATATTGCTACTCATTTTTCGCCAAGGGAAGGTTTTGAAGATTTGGTATTTACATCGAAGACTAATTATCCAATAAATGCTTCTAACAATAAAGAATCAATCAATTTTATCGTTGCACGTATCAATCGGGAAAATCCCAATTTCTACTTCGAACATTTGACACCGCATGGACTAAGACATACATTTGCAACCAATTGTATTGAGAATGGCATGGAACCAAAAGTCTTACAGAAGATTATGGGGCATAATTCATTGCAGATGACTATGGATCTCTACTGTCATGTTCGTGAAGAAACACTTACGGACGAAATGGCTAAGGTAGCTGCTTTTATGCAGTGCTTGAAAGTTACCACTTGATAAATGGTAAGAATTTATGAGTGGTAAGTGAGTGGTAAATTGCAATTATTACTATAAAAAATAATGCAGAAATACTGTAAAATAAAGGAATTATAGAAAGTTATCTTAAGTTCTACATCTTCCAGGTAGTGGATGAGAAATAGGGAGTAAAATGCAACAAAAAAAGGTCATAGCATAACAGGCTGTGACCTTTAAGTATTTATTGGACAAGATAATGAAATTTGTATAGAGATTCTGGATCATTCAATGCCATATAATTCTTTCATCAAGCGGACTGTATCTTGATTGATTTGCGGCTTTTTTGGAGTGTAAGTGGCGTAATGAATTAGTAGATTTAGATATTTTACAGAAAAAAACTATTATGTATTTAGTAAATCCGGATTCACCCAAAATGCCATTGATTATACTGCGAAAGAAAAGAACTGGAATCTTGTTTCTTTTTCAGAAATGTAGTATAAATTTATTAAGCTTTTTATGTGTGATACAATAATGACATAGGTCATGAGTTATTTGTTGTCTGCAGCAAAGTTTGCAGGACGTATCAGCTTTTTGCCGTTCACAACAGTGGAAGCAAGACCGAATGAACCGATGGTAATGAATGTAAACTCTAAATATCGGGACGGAACGATTACATTATTAGCAGACGCTTCGGTGGTGGCTTCTCTCATCCAACGATAATGTATACACTCCAAATACAGTTCGTTCCACTTTGAAGTTGAATCTGCACAATGCCCTCTTTTCAACTGCAACCGATGTGAATAAGACATCTGATAGATAAAATGTTATGGATGATTCAAATAAGTTAAGGACTGGACAGAAGATTTATTACTAAGAAGAACAGAGAATTCTGTGACATATCTCCCTGCAGATAACCATAGATTTGTACTGTCATGTTCATAAGTTAACGCTTTGTGAAGCATATCTTTTGCTTCCAAATAATAAAGGGGGAGTATCAGTGAGTAAAATACTTTTGCTAGAAGACGACCTGAGCCTTGTGGATGGACTGTCCTATTCACTCAAAAAGCAAGGCTATGAGGTAATTGTTGCACGGACCGTGACTGATGCGATGTTGTATTTGCGTGCACAAAGCTTTGATCTGCTGATTTTGGATGTATCTTTGCCTGACGGTACTGGGTTTGATGTGTGCAGAGATGTACGCAAAACTTCACAGGTTCCGGTCCTTTTTTTGACTGCCTCCGATGAGGAGGTTAACGTGATTATGGGGCTTGATATCGGAGGAGATGACTATATCACAAAGCCATTCAAATTGGGCGTTCTTCTTTCCAGAGTAAACGCTTTACTGAGACGATCAAAAGGTTTTTTTACATCAAATAACGAGCTTTCTTCGGGTGGCATCACAGTTCAGCTTTTCAAGGGACAAGCATTCAAAGGGAAGAAGTCACTGGAACTAACCGCAGGGGAATACCGTTTGCTCAGCCTTTTTATGCAAAATCCGGGCATTATACTTAGTAGGGAAACAATTCTTGCTAAGCTTTGGGATGAAAACGGTAGTTTTGTGGATGACAACACGCTGGCGGTCTATATTCGAAGACTTCGTACTAAGATTGAAACTGACCCTGGCACCCCTTCTTTACTTGTTACAGTTCGTGGTATGGGCTATAAGTGGAATGTGGAGAATGGTGGTAACAACATATGAACTCTAACATAAGTCCCGAAAAAAAGAAACTGTTTCAAACAATCTGTTGGCTTTGCATCGCCTTTCTAATAGTTGCACAGCTTTGCTATAGGTTGATTGCAGGCAGTTTCAGTCTGTGGCTACTGTTTGCTTCATTTCTTTTTTCAGCATGTATTCTTACCTGTATTAGTCGATATTTCAGAAGACAAAAGCGAATATTGGACGGAGCAACAACTCAGCTAGACCGATTTTTTGCCGGTGATACTCAGGCTCGACTTGAAAGTATTGAGGAGGGTGAAACAGCGAGATTGTTCCATGCGGTGAATCAACTGACAACCACGCTGAGTGCCAAGGCGCAACAGGAGCAACAGGAAAAGGTGTTTCTGAAGAATACGATTTCAGATATTTCTCATCAGCTTAAAACTCCACTGGCAGCATTGGAAATTTATAATACTCTTTTGCAGGAAGAGTGTGAAAACCCTGTATCGGTAGTTGAATTTGCCGATAAGCAGGAGAAAGAGTTGAAACGCATTGAAGCTCTGGTACAAAGCTTGTTGAAAATTACTAAACTGGACAGTGGATCAGTTGTTATGAATATGCAGTTTGAAAACATTTCTGATATGATACAAGAGATATCAACATATTTTGCAGTTCGAGCGGAGCTTGAAAAAAACTGCTTGTCATCTCAGGACCGGACAGCTGCGAGCTATTTTGCGACAGAGCATGGCTTATTGAGGCAATCAGTAACCTTGTCAAGAATGCATTAGATCATACTAAGGAAGACGACAGAATTGAAGTAATATGGAAAGCCCAGCCATCCATTACGCAAATTATTGTAAAAGATACTGGCTGTGGGATCCATCCGGAGGATATGTATCATATCTTTAAGCGCTTTTATCGTAGCCGCTTTTCTAAGGATACACAAGGACTGGGATTAGGTCTTTCACTTACAAAGTCTGTTGTGGAGGCGCTCGGCGGTACCATTGAAGTGGATAGTGTTCTCGACAGGGGAAGTGTTTTTACAATAGCTTTCTTACAAAACTGTAAGCGTGAATTCATAAAGGAGTAAGCTTGGCGTGATATTCTTTCTTACAGAAAGGTGGAATTAAAAATGCAATTATTGGAAGTTACTTCTCTTTGTAAGACATATGGTAATGGCGAGTCTTCGGTGCAGGCACTCAAGAATGTCAGCTTCTTTGTTTCAAAAGGCGAATTTGTGGCAGTCGTGGGTGAATCAGGATCTGGCAAAAGCACACTGCTCAACATGATTGGTGCGTTGGACACGCCCACCTCGGGTACTATTCTTATAGACGGCAAAGACATTTTTCGCATGAAAGATGAAGATTTGACAATCTTCCGACGCCGGAATATCGGCTTCGTATTTCAAGCTTATAATCTGGTTCCGGAGCTGAATGTGGAGCAAAACATTATTTTTCCTTTGTTGCTGGACGGAAAAAAGCCGGATAGCACATATCTTGATGAACTATTGACGATACTGGGACTTCAGGAACGGCGCACACATTTGCCGAGACAGCTCTCCGGCGGTCAGCAGCAGCGTGTGGCTATCGGTCGTGCGTTGATTAGTCATCCTATGCTTATTCTTGCCGATGAACCCACTGGCAATCTTGACAGCCAAAACTCAGCGGAGGTCATCACCTTATTGAAAACAGCATCTAAGCGCTATCAACAGACAATTCTTATGATTACTCATAATCGCAGCATTGCCAGTACAGCAGACAGAGTACTTCAGGTGTCGGATGGCGTTCTTACCGACTTTGGAGGAGGGTGTGTCAAATGAAAAGTTATCTTGACCTTGTGCCAGCCATGGCAAGAGAGCACAGAAAGCAGAATCGAATGACAATATTCTGTATTGCACTGTCGGTGTTTCTTGTCACAACCATCTTTGGCATGGCGGATATGTATATACGCAGCCAGATTATACAGACTAAGCACGATTTTGGTAACTGGCATATAACTGTTCGTAATATAAGTGACGAACAGGCGGAATTGATTTCAGCGCGAAGCGATGTGAAAGCGATGAGCTGCTATGGAATTCTAAATTATCGTGGCGAGGATGGCTATAGTATAGATGGCAAGAGTGTAGCTATAATGGGCAGCGACGAGAGTCTACTTACCAAAATTATGGAGGGAGCCATTGCCGAAGGTCGTTTTCCGACAGAAAACGATGAAGCTATGATTTCAATAAACGCAAAAAAACAGTTGAATGCGACCATTGGAAACAAAGTAACTATATTATCTCCTGACGGAAGTTCACATCAACTCAAAATAACCGGCTTTATTAATAATACAGCTAATCTTATGAGTGAGGATTCCTATGGAGTTTCCATGACTACGGCAGGTTATCGTGCTCTTTATCCTGCAGTGGAGGGAAACTTATCCGTCGACTATAACAGCATTTTCTTTGTTCAGTTTGCAGGTAATACAGGTATTGCAGATAAAATAGCAAACCTCAAAGCACAGCTTTCACTGCTGGATGAACAGGTCTCGGAAAATACAAAATTAATGGCTCTAATTGGGCAGAGCAGCAATACTTTTAGCGCACAAATCTATGCAACTGCAGCAGTACTTTTTATGCTGGTTTTGATAGCAGGGATTATGATGATAGCTAGCAGCTTAAACAGCAGCGTAGAGAGTCGCACACAGTTTTTCGGTATGATGCGCTGCATTGGTGCAACGAAAAAACAAATTAAAAGACTAGTGCGTCGAGAAGCTTTCACTTGGTGTCTCATGGCACTGCCTTTGGGCGTATGTACAGGCGTAGTGCTTATTTGGATATTATGTCTGCTGCTGCGGTTATTAAGCCCGGAATACTTTAGTGCGATGCCTACGCTCGGTGTCAGCATTCCCAGCATTCTTGCAGGGTGTACGATCGGTTTGCTAACGGTTTTTTTTGCTGCAAATGCCCCTGCAAAGCGAGCCGCACGAGTGTCTCCTTTGGCGGCAGTGTCCGGCAGCACAGAGATTGGCTTTCTCGGAAAGTCCGTGATTGCTTCCCGTATGTCCGTAGATATGCTGCTCGGTGTTCAGCATGCCAGACAATCGAAAAAGAACTATCTACTCATGTCCAGCTCATTTGCGCTGAGTATCATGTTGTTTTTGAGTTTTGCGGTCAGTGTTGATTTTATGAAGCATGCCCTCACTCCCTTGTACCCTTGGACGCCCGATTTGACTGTTTCCACACAGGATGAAAATGTATTGATTGCACCTTCTATCATTGACAATATAAAAGAAAATCCGAATGTAAAAAGGGCATATGGACGGATGGCGGTAAACAGTATACCAGCGGTCATTGGAGACCGCTCGTGTATTGTTCACCTCATTTCCTATGAGGAGACTCAGTTCACATGGGCGAAGGAGTATTTGCTTAGCGGAAGTGTTTTTGATGTACAGACAA
>CAZOHM010000024.1:6434-39118 GCA_964579795.1 uncultured Lachnospiraceae bacterium
CAGTATAATTCAGTTAAATGTTTCTGGTTCTTCTAAAGAGGTTTCTGTTGCAGGAATACTTTCTACCTCGCCGTTTCGTGCGGGAGATGATGGTGTTATTGTGATTTGCTCTGAGGACACCTTGCGTCAGATTACAGGTGTGAACGAGTATTCAGTAGTGGATATTCAGCTTTATGATTTGATCTCCGACGCAGACGTGGACAGTATCCGTAACGGGGTTGGTACAGGTTACATTTTTGCTGACGAGCGTCTTTTAAACAATAGCGTACGTGGTGCTTATTATTCCTTTGCACTGTTTGTCTATGGTTTCCTGGCACTCATCGCCATGGTTACCATTTTCAATATTGTCAACAGCATTGCCATGAGTGTCAGCGCACGAACAAAGCAGTATGGTGTCCTGCGAGCTATCGGGTTAAGCGGCAAGCAGCTCTCACATATGATAACGACTGAGGCTGTTGCATATTCTTTGACTGGCTCGGTTATAGGCACGGCAGTTGGACTGACACTAAACTATTTGCTTTTTTCCATGATTATTTCCTTTAACTGGGGAGATAAATGGCGTTTCCCTTTTATAGAACTTGTAGTCATTCTGGCACTCATTGCACTGTCCGTATTTGCAGCAGTGCGTAATCCTATACGGAGGATAAAACGTGCTTCCATTGTGAATGCCATAAGTGCGCAATGAGACGAAGTTTTATAATGTATTAACATATTATAGCCAATAATTTGAGACGTTAAGTTTCCTTGGAGAATCCAGATGAAAAAAAGAAATGCAACTGGTATTGCACTTGCTGTTCTTGCAGCGGGATTATATGCAGTCAATGCACCATTTTCAAAAATATTACTAAATGTAATTCCACCTACTATTTTAGCTGGTTTATTATACATTGGAGCCGGCATTGGAATGCTGTTTATACATTTTATCAGGGCACTCAAGCCTAATGATGTAAAAGAGAATGTTCTCTCTCAAAATGATCTACCATTTACAATATTGATGATTTTATTAGATATAGCAGCACCAATTTTTCTAATGTTTGGACTCTTATCCACCTCGGCAGCAAATGCGTCATTACTGAATAATTTTGAAATTGTTGCTACTGCAATTATTGCACTATGCATATTTAAAGAATTTATAGGCAAACGTCTTTGGTTCGGTATTATCTTTATTACTTTATCCTGCGCAATACTAACCTTCAAGGACATTTCTGCACTGCATTTCTCATATGGTTCGTTATTCATACTGCTCGCATGTGTATGCTGGGGTTTTGAAAACAACTGTACAAGGAAGCTTTCCTCCAAAGATCCATTACAAATTGTTCTCTTAAAGGGCATCTTTTCAGGAAGTGCATCTCTTATTATAGGTCTTATCCGTGGTGAAAGAGTCAACAGTATTTTATATATTATTGCTGCACTTGTTTTGGGCTTATTTGCATATGGGTTAAGCATTTATTTTTATATTTATGCACAACGTTATATTGGCGCAGCAAAAACAAGCGCCTATTATGCTGTCGCACCATTCATTGGAGCTTTTATTTCTCTGATTATTGCATCAGAGACTCCTACAATAAACTTCTGTATTGGGCTTATTTTTATGGCTGTAGGTGCTTATCTTGCAAGGTAACTTTTTGTAATGGTTCTTATTTAAAATGTGACACAGACATATATATGAAGATATGTTATGATGTTCTTGCTAGTGTTTCAATGAATGGGAGAGAAAAGAAAAATGGAAGTATTGAATAAAGAAGGTTTTTGAAAGTGAAATCATGGGTGTACCGTAATGCAGGACCATTAGAATATACGCTGTGGAACTATCATTTTGAAGGCGGATCAGTGGAGACCGTCTTAAGTATATTAGCAGCAGGATGTTTTTTTACTGTTCCACAGAATGATCGGTATCCACATGCGATATGGTGATAAAGCTCAGCGTTATTTGAACGGGCACTTCCATGGAAATGGTATGATAATGGAAAGTATATGAAGGAATTTGCAATCAGTGAGAATTGGTGGAAAGCTTATAAAGGAATTGAAAAAATGCTCTTTTTAAGAGATTATAAGAGAGTGAAATAAAACGAAGGGCTCAGTTCAGATAAGAGGGAGATTATTACAATGGCTGTAAGAAAAGAGGATTCGATACATGATTAAGAGAATACCATATTACGGGCTAACTGCAGTTATGTGTTATGTTGTATCGACACTGGGTTTGATTCTGCTAGCAAACAGAACGTTTCTTGTATTAATGGAGTTAAGTACAATTCTATCGACTCCGGTAATGCTGTTACTTTTTATTGTGATTCCTGATTCAAAGGAAAATTACGGACAAATAAAAAAGAATCTGTCGATTGTGTTTATGGCATGTTGTATGGTATTAACATCTATTACACATTTTACAAATATTGCATTGATATTGCCGCTGCAAGATATAGGCATGGAAATTCCTACATATCTTCAGGTTGGGCAATGGCCTTCTGCACTGATGGCTATCGACTATCTGGGATGGGGATTCTTTTTAGGGCTGGCTTTTATCATGTCTTCTCTGTCTGTAAAAAAAGAATATAGATTACTTAAAAACACATTGCTGGTTAACGGAATACTATGTTTACTTGGCCTGACAGGAACAGTAGTAATCAATGCGGCATGCTGGTACATTGCTCCGTGTGGTTATGGAATAGGAACAGCAGTTGTCTGTGTGGAACTAATTTTTGGAGAAAAATATGAAAAAACAAGAAATCTATGAATTATTAAAGCGTAAAAATATTTGTCATGAGATTACGGAGCATCCGGCAGTCTTTAGTATGGAAGAGCTGCCGACAATTCATATACCGTATCCTGACGCAGTAGCTAAGAATTTGTTTGTAAGAGACGATAAGAAGAAAAACTATTACCTCATTACTGTAAAAGGTGATAAAAGAGTAGATTTGAAGGCATTTCGAAAAGAAAAAGGTACACGTCCGCTGAGCTTTGCCGCAGAAGAGGAGCTAAAAGAAATCATGCAGTTATTACCGGGTGAAGTAACACCGTTTGGAATACTGAATGATGAAGAAAGAAGAGTAAAGCTGTTTTTTGATAACAGTTTTTTTGATTTTGATGGAATAATAGGTGTTCATCCAAATGAAAATACAGCAACCATCTGGATACAGGCAAAAGATTTAGTTGATATAATCAGAGAACATGGAAATGAAGTTGAAATAATTTCACAGAAAACAAAAAAAGATGATTGACACATTGAACAGCGTTCAGTATAATACAATTGAACACTGTTCAATGTGTGAGGAGATCTACTAAATGAAAAATGAAACTGCAAAAGAGCACATTATCAGTGTCACAACAGATTTGATTGAGAAATGCAATGGCGATACTGCGTGTATTACCGCACGTATGATTGCTAAAGAAGCCGGAGTAGGACTGGGACTAATCAATTATCATTTTGGCAGCAAGGATAATCTGATTACAGAATGCGTACAGAGAATTATTTACAGCGTTGTGAATGAATTTCAAATGAAGGGTGAGTTTGAAACAGATCAGGAGCGATTAACAGCTTGTGTTATACAGGTTTTTGAATTTCTGTTTGAGCATCCAGCTATTTCAAGGATATCGATTCTTGGAGATTATCATGAGTATACGAGTAAATGCAATTCCATGCGTACGCAGAAGGGATTCCTGAGCCTTTTGAAAGCGGAAAAAAAGGCGGACAATGCAGCCAGGATTTTCATGCTTACAGCTGCTATTCAGGTAGCATTTCTTGGACAGGAAACGGTATTGGTAACACAGAACTATAATCTTACTAAGAAGAAAGACAGAAAAGCATATATTACAATGCTTGTAAAACTGTTGTTTGAGGGTGGCAATGAATAGACAAATTGGAATGATTGGGTCAATGATTAATTGTATTACTGTATTTTTATTTGCACTTTTTATGCTGTTCGATTTTAATTTTGGAAATTATGTTGTATGCATGCTTCTATCGATGAGTTTTGTAATGATGATTGGAGCATTAGCAAATGAATGTGAAGCTGACAGGCGGGCAGCAGCAAATACTTCAATGATTTTTGCGGGAGTTTACTGTGTATTTATTTGTATTGTGTATTTCGCACAAACAACATCAGTACGTTTGGATGCTTTGGATGAACAATCTTTATTAATGATTGATTACTCAAAATCAGGATTATTCTTTAACTATGATTTATTTGGATATGGAATGATGGCACTTGCTACATTTTTTATTGGTCTTACTGTCAAAGCAGATAATAAGGCAGATCGATGGCTGAAGTGGCTGCTTATCATACATGGAGCCTTTTTTATAACATGCTTTATCATTCCGATGTGTGGACTGTTTTCAAGCAGTTCTAATCAGGGACGTATAGTAGGTATTCTACTTTTGGAGTTTTGGTGTATATATTTTTTGCCGGTTGGGATTCTTTCATGGCAGCATTTCAGAAGACAGCATTAGACCTGGTAAAATAGACTTCGCAAAATTGACATGACGAAATAGACCTTTATGGACAGATGATATGATATCTGCTTCGTAGAGGTCTTTTTTGATTGCAAAACATAGAAAGGCGATGTTAATAAAATTTTGATTGACTTGGGGGTAACCCCCAGGATTAAATTGTAACCATATTGGGAAAAAATACAAAATGGAGGTAACAAAAATGAAAGAAAGAATGAAAGAAATGATAGCAGAATATTTGGGAAAGGATGCTGCTTCTATCGCATCAGATGCAACATTTTCAAGCATTGGAATTGATTCACTGGACATTGCAGAGCTTGTTATGCAGATGGAGGACGAGTTTGGATGCAGTATCGAAATGTCACAGGATATCAATTCAATTGATGCGCTTGTTACATACATTGAGAATAACAAATAGGAGCAGTCATGATCAAAAGCAAATTATGTGAGGTATTGAAAATTGAATACCCGGTTATTCAGGGTGGTATGGCGTGGATTGCAGATGCACATCTTGCGGCTGCGGTATCAAATGCCGGTGGTCTTGGCATGATTTCCGCAATGAATTCGAATGCTGAACAACTGAGAGAACAGATAAGAAAAGCCAAGAAACTGACAGATAAGCCTTTCGGTGTAAACATTATGCTGATGAGTCCATATGTAAAGGAAGTCGTGGATACTGTCTGTGAAGAGCAGGTTGCAATTGTATCTACAGGAGCCGGAAATCCATCTGCGTATATGCCAAAGATGTTGACAGCAGGGATTAAGGTTGTTCCGGTTGTACCATCTGTAGCGATTGCCAGAATGGTTGCAAAAAAAGGAGCCACAGCAGTAGTTGCAGAGGGTGGTGAGTCAGGCGGACATGTTGGAGATCTTACAACGATGACACTTGTACCACAGGTTGCTGATGCTATAGATATCCCGGTTGTGGCAGCAGGCGGTATCGCAGATGGAAGAGGTATGGCTGCTGCCCTGATGCTTGGTGCATGTGGGATTCAGATGGGTACACGTTTTTTGACCGCAGAAGAATGCCCGGTACATGAGAATTACAAAGTAAAAGTTCTGAAAGCAAAGGATATTGAAACGATTGTTACGGGAAAGCGTCTCGGACATCCGGTGCGCGCATTGAAAACACCGTTTACAAAGATGTTTTTTCAAAAGGAATATGATTCTTCCGTTACAAATGAAGAGCTGGAGCGTATGGGAGCAGGAACTCTGCGTATGGCTGCGCTTGAAGGCGATCTGGAAAAGGGATCCTTCATGTGTGGACAGATTGCGGGATTGGTAACCGAGCGCTATACCTGTTCTGAAATAATTCAGAGAATAACAGCCGAAGCAGAGCAGATATTACGAGGAGCAGAGCAATGGGTAAAATAGCATTTTTAATGACCGGACAGGGTGCACAGAAGACAGGCATGGGCAAAGATTTGTATGAAAAAGAACCTGCGGCAAAAAAAGTATTTGATATGGGTGAGACATTACGAAGCAACACACTGAAACAGTGTTTTTATGCTGAACAGGACGAGTTAACACTGACCGAGAATACACAGCCCTGTCTGTTTTTAATGGATTTGGCTTGTGCAAAGGCTCTTAAAGCACATGGCATTCATGCAGACCTGATAGCAGGATTTTCACTTGGAGAGATTGCAGCGCTTGCTTATTCAGGTATTCTGTCTGATGAAGATGCATTTCAGCTTGTGACACTCCGCGGAAAAACAATGGCTGAATGTTCAAAAGAGCATCCTGGTGCGATGGCAGCAGTGCTTCGCCTTTCGGCTGAGCAGGTTGAGAAAATATGCAGCCATTATAAGGATGTATATGCAGTAAATTATAATTGTCCCGGACAGACAGTAGTTGCTGGAAAGAAGGAAGAACTTGCATTATTTTCTGACGAAGTAAAGGTAGCAGGTGGAAGAGCACTGCCCATTGCCGTCAGTGGTGCATTTCATACACCATATATGAAAACGGCAACAGAAGTGATGCTGACATCTCTTCAGAAGATGCATGTGAATGCACCGGTGATTCCGCTGATTTCTAATACGACAGCCCGACCATATTCGGATAATCCTGAAGAAATCAGCAGACTTGTGGCAGAACAGGCATCTCACAGTGTACGCTTTGAAGAATCACTGCGATATATGCAGTCATGCGGAGTCGATACATTTATTGAAGTTGGAGCAGGAACAACATTGAGCGGACTTGTGAGAAAGACACTGACAGATGTCAGAGTTATGAATGTAACAGACTATGACAGCTTACAACTGGTAATACAGGAGCTTGGTAAAGAGATGGTGGAGGTACAGAATGCTTAGTAAAAAAACTGCACTGATAACCGGCGGAACAAAAGGAATTGGCAAAGCTACCGCGCTTAAACTTGCATATGATGGGGCAGATGTTGCGATTGTTGCACGTACAGAAAGCGAAGAAATCGCTGAGATGATTCATAAAATTGAGGGATTAGGACGAAAGGCAGCTTTTTTTGCTTGTGATGTTACAAAGAAGGAGGCTGTCGACACAACGGTCAAATGTGTGATAGAGACATTTGGGAAACTGGACATACTTGTAAACAATGCAGGAATTACAAAAGATGGATTGCTGATACAAATGAAGGAAGAGGATTTTGACCAGGTGCTGGATGTGAATTTGAAGGGCTGCTTTCTTATGTCAAAAGCATGTATCCGTCCGTTCATAAAGCAGCATAGCGGCAGAATCATTAACATCAGTTCGGTAGTTGGTATGATGGGAAATGCCGGACAGGTCAACTATGCAGCCTCCAAGGCAGGTGTAATTGGTTTGACAAAGAGCATAGCAAAGGAATATGCCTCAAAAGGAATTACCTGTAATGCAGTTGCACCCGGATATATTCAAACGGAAATGACAGGTGTACTTTCAGAACAGACAGCACAGACAATTTTGAGCCGGATACCGGCAGGACGATATGGTACGCCTGAAGACGTTGCAGGTGTAGTCAGCTTCCTTGCACAGGAATCCGCAGCCTATATTACAGGTGAAATCATCAGGGTAGATGGTGGAATGTATATCTGATCTTAATAAAATTATAAGAGGAGTCAATCATGAACAGAGTAGTTGTGACAGGAATGGGAATTATATCTCCAATTGGAAACAGCACAGAAGCATTTTGGAATGGACTGACAAACGGCACTTGCGGAGTTGGTTTCATTACTAGATTTGATACATCAAATTTTGCTGTTAAGGTGGCTGCAGAGGTTAAGGATTTTGATGCAAAAAAATACTATTCAACACCTGCAGAAATCAGACATTCTGATTTGGTTATGCAGTATGCAGTTGCCGCATCTGAGGAGGCATATCAGGACAGCGGTATTACAGAGGAAAATACGAACCCGGAAAGACTGGGTGTATATATAGGCTCTGGTATTGGTGGAATGAATACATTTATGGAGGAATACAGAAATCTGATAGAAAAAGGACCTACAAGGATATCTCCATTTTTTATTCCAAAGCTGATTTCCAATATGGCAACAGGAGCAGTGTCAATCAGACTGCATGCGATGGGACCGACATTGCCGGTTGTTACAGCGTGTGCAACATCGACAAATACGATTGGAGAGGCATTCCATGCAATTAAGCATGGCTATGCTGATGCTATTTTAGCAGGCGGAACAGAGAGTACAGTCAATGAGCTGTCAATTGCTGGATTTACAAGCTGTAAAGCGTTGTCTACGAGTGAGGATCCGAATAAGGCATCGCTGCCCTTTGATGCAAGGCGTGGTGGTTTTGTCATGGGAGAGGGCGCAGCTGTTCTTGTACTTGAAGAATATGAGCATGCGAGAAACAGGAATGCAAAAATATATGCGGAAGTCTGTGGTTATGGTAATACAGCAGATGCTTACCATATTACGGCACCACATCCTGATGGAATTGGTGCAATCAGAGCAATCAGACTTGCTATGGACGAAAGTGATATGAAATGTGCACCGGAACAGATTTATTTCAATGCACATGGTACAGGAACTGCAATGAATGACAAAATGGAGACGGCCGCTATTAAAGAGGTATTTGGTGAGAAGGCGTATAAGCTTCATATCAGCTCAACAAAGTCTATGACCGGACATATGCTTGGAGCAACAGGAGCTGCAGAAGCAATGGCTTCCATACTTGCAATGAAGAACAGTATAATTCCGCCGACAATTCATTATGAGGTGAAGGATCCGGAATGCGATCTTGACTACACACCAAATCATGCTGTTAAAGCAGACATAGAGTATGTGGTGTCCACGTCTCTTGGTTTTGGTGGACACAATGGCTGTATTGCGTTTAGGAGAGCAGAGTAGGAGGCAAAATGACAGAACAGCAAGTGACATTTTATGGAGAACTCTTTCAAAAACTATCGTTAACTGAGCTTGAAATTGAAGAGGAAGGAACCCGTCTTTTATTGAAAAGAGAACCGGCTTCTTGTAACGGAATGCAGACAGAATCTTCTGCCGCTACCGCAAATTCGAGTGTATCTGCAGCGCAGAGTATGACTGATAAACAGTATGATGAAATAAAGGCACCGTTACTTGGTATTTTTCACAGAGCACTTTCTCCTAACGAGCCAGTTTTTGTTGAAGAAGGCGATGAGGTAAAAAAGGGAGATGTACTGTGTATTATCGAGGCAATGAAAATGATGAATGAAATTACGGCAGGAAGAGACGGTGTGATTGTCTCTGTTTGTGCAGAGGAAAATGCGATTGTGGAATACGGCCAGAAAATATTTGAAATCAAATAGAAACGGAGAAACATCATGGATCGTGAAGCGTTAAAGAAAATCCTTCCACATAGAGAGCCAATGCTTCTTGTGGATGAGGCAGAGATTAATGAAGATGGTACTTTTACCGGACAATATACTGTTACAGGAGAAGAGTTTTTTCTGCGGGGACATTTTCCAGGAAACCCAATTGTTCCGGGAGTTATGCTCTGTGAAATGATGGCACAGTCGTCTGCTGTATTGTTTCAGGAAGAGAATACAGAATCACAGTTGTTTGTATATACGGGAATCAATCATGTGAAATTTCGTGCAAGTGTCAGACCAGGCGATACAGTTATGTTTCACGGAGAAATTACACGTATGAAAAAGCCATTTTATTTTATACACGGTGAAGCTGTCGTAAATGGAAAACGTTGTATGGAAGGTGATTTCAGCTTTTGTGCTGTTACGCCTTAGTGAATGCATGAGTTTGGAGGTGTCAGGATGTTTTCGAAAATTTTAATTGCAAACAGAGGCGAAGTAGCGGTTCGAATTATTCGCGCCTGCAGGGAAATGGGGATAAAAACAGTTGCAGTTTATTCAGAAGCGGATGCAGAAGCATTGCATGTCAGTATGGCGGATGAAAGCTACTGTATTGGGGGCTCGCTTGTCAGTGACAGCTATCTGAATCAAAATGCGATCTTAACTGTTGCAAAAAGATGCGGTGTTGAGGCACTTCATCCGGGATATGGTTTATTGTCCGAAAATGCAGAGTTTGCAGCAGAATGCGAGAAAAATCAAATATCATTTATTGGACCGTCCTATGAGGTTATCAGAAAGATGGGAAATAAGGATGAAGCCAGAAAAACAATGCAAAAGGCAGGTGTGCCTGTCATTTCTGGAAGTAATGTGCTAAAGGACAGTAAGGCAGCCATAAGAGCTGCTGCAAAAACAGGCTATCCCGTACTGCTCAAGGCACGTTCCGGTGGTGGCGGAAAAGGAATCCGCCTCGTACATCAGGAAAACGAAATGGCAGCTGCTTTTGTAAGTGCAAGTGAGGAAGCAAAAGAGGCATTTGGAGATGGGGCACTGTATCTGGAAAAATATCTGACTCATGTCAAACATATAGAAGTGCAGCTGTTAGCAGACTCAAATGGAAAAATCATTATTTTGGGTGAAAGAGACTGTTCGATACAATACAAAAATCAGAAGCTGATTGAGGAAAGTCCGGCACCGATACTGTCACAGAAAATTCGTATGCAAATGTATGATGCCACGAGAAAAGCGGCCGCAGCAGTTGGTTATGTAACTGTTGGGACAATAGAGTTTCTACTTGCGAAAGATCAGTTTTATTTTATGGAAATGAATACACGCCTGCAGGTAGAACATTCGGTAACAGAAATGGTATGTGGTGTCGATCTTGTGAAATGGCAGATTCGTACGGCAGCAGGCTGTGCAATCAGCTTTGCACAGGAAGATGTAAGGTCAGAGGGATATGCAATAGAATGTAGAATCTGCGCTGCGCGGGCAGAGGATTTTGCACCAAGCTGCGGAAAGGTGAAGATTCTGCATGAACCGGGTGGGCCAAATATACGATTTGATAATGCACTCTATCAAGGCTGTGTTATTCCGCCGTATTATGATTCCATGCTTGGAAAGCTGATTGTATGTTCACGCTCCAGAGAAAATGCAATCAGAAAGATGCGTAGTGCGCTGTCAGAGCTGATTATTTACGGAGTTGAAAATAATACGGAGTTCCATTTAAAGGCGATTTCAGAGAAGTCGTTTGTTGATGGAACATATTCTACAGGATTTGTGAATGACACGAGGCTTGTGCCTGATAGTACACGTTTTACAGAGGCTGTACAGAATGGAGCAGTAAATGAATTTAAGAGAGTTGTTTAAACCAGCAGATAATGTGCTTGAAGGAAGTAATGAGAAAAGCGATAAAGGAACAGAAAGCAACGGAAATTCAAGTGCAAAGCAGGCAGATAAAACATCAGAATATGAATGTCCGATGTGTAATAATATGATTAATCGTCAAAAAGCCCGTGACAATTATTATACTTGTCCATGCTGTGGCTATTATTTTCATATTGGAGCAAGAAAACGTATTTTACAATTGGCTGACAACAATTTAGTTACGGAGCTTTTGGCGGGCAGAGAGTCGTCTAATCTTTTGAATTTTCCGGAGTATGATGAAAAGCTTAAACAGGCAAGAAAGAAGAGCGGGGAACAGGAAGGTGCTGTGTGCGGACTTATTTCAATTGAAAATCAACCGTGTTGTATTTTTTCCATGGATGCCGGATTTATGATGGGTTCAATGGGAACTGTCGTTGGAGAAAAGATAGCAGCATGCTTTGAATATGCATTGGAGCATCGACTTCCGGTAATCGGAATTACTGTGTCCGGTGGTGCAAGAATGCAGGAAGGAATGCTCTCGTTGATTCAAATGTCAAAAGTATCCGGTGCTGTGAAAAAGCATAGTGAAGCAGGGCTGCTTTACATTGTATTGCTTACAAATCCAACAACCGGTGGCGTTGAGGCAAGCTTTGCCATGCAGGGTGATGTGATTCTGGCAGAACCAAATGCGCTTGTTGGCTTTGCCGGACCACGTGTTATTCAGCAGACTCTGAAGAAAAAGCTTCCTAAGGGATTTCAGCGCTCAGAAGCCTTGCTGTCCTGCGGATTTGTAGATGCAATTGTAGAACGCCCTGAACTGAAGACATATCTGGGAAGACTGCTAAGACTTCACTGTGGAGGGACAAAATGACAGAATATGAAAGAGTACTGCTTGCGAGAAATAAAGAAAGACCAACTGCAAAAGACTATATTACAAACCTGATCAGTGAGTTTACACAGATGCACGGAGACCGGAGATTTGGTGATGACCATGCGTTAATTGCTGGTATTGGCTTTCTGGCAGATTTACCGGTCACTGTGATTGGAATAGAAAAAGGGCATGATACAAAAGAAAAAATAGAATGTAATTTTGGTGCTGTTCACCCAGAGGGGTATCGTAAGGCACTTCGTCAAATGAAGCTTGCTGAGAAGTTTCACAGACCGGTAATCTGCTTTGTTGACACAGCTGGAGCATACTGCGGTATTGGGGCCGAAGAGCGTGGACAGGGGCAGGCAATCGCAGAAAATCTGATGGAAATGATGATGCTCAAGGTACCTGTTATTTCAATCATAATTGGAGAAGGCGGCAGTGGAGGTGCGCTTGCACTGGCTGTAGCAGATGAAATCTGGATGCTTGAAAATGCATATTACTCAGTTGTATCACCTGAAAGCTGTGCAAATATTCTATGGAAAGACCCGAATATGGCAGATCAGGCAGCAGCAGCACTCAAACTGACTGCAGAGGATTTGATGCAAATGAAAATCATTGAGAAAATCATAGAAGAGCCCGAACAGTATCAAGCAGGAATTCCAGGTGAAAAATATTATAAGACATTGTGTACTGAATTGTATTCCAGACTTCGCACATTGCAGCAGAAAAGTACAAAGGATTTGCTGAGTGCAAGATATGAGAAGTACAGAAAGATAGGAAGGAACGATGACATTGATATATAAAAATTTTTGTACAGAAGCATTTGATACAAATGGAAACCTGACAAAGCTGGAAATTCAGTGTGAGGATACATTTAATTTTGCCTATGATGTTGTAGACAAAATTGCACAGGAAGCACCTTTGAGGACAGCACTTGTATGGTGTGATAAGAATGGAATGGAACGCATTTTTACATTTCAGGAAATGAGTATGCTAAGCAATCAGGCAGCGAATGTATTTAAAAAACATGGGATAGGACGTGGCGATAAGGTGATGTTGATTTTGAAAAGGCATTATCAGTATTGGTATGCACTTCTTGGTCTTCATAAACTTGGTGCCATTGCAATTCCTTCTACACATATGCTGACAGAGCGTGACATTGCATATCGTGTGAATAATGCAAATATTAAGTCTATCATCTGTACACCACAGGAACAGATTCCTTCCTATATACGGGATATAAAGAAGCAATGCCCGTGTCTTTGCGACTGTCTGTCTGTAAAAGGAAAACAGGACGGCTTTTTTGATTTTGATGCAGAAATCGAAGCTGCAGATAAGAAGCTTGAAAGAGTCGAAACAAATAAAAATGATCCGATGCTGCTGTATTTTACATCAGGAACAACAGGAGAGCCAAAGGGAGTTTTACATGACTATGCCTATCCACTAGGTCATATTATCACTGCAAAATATTGGCAGTGTGTTGTAGAAGGTGGTCTGCATCTGACACTTGCTGATACTGGATGGGCAAAAGCTGCCTGGGGAAAAATATATGGACAGTGGCTTTGTGGCAGCGCTGTGATGGCGTATGATTATGACAATTTCTACGCAAATGAAATACTTCATATTATTGACAAATATAAGGTGACATCTTTTTGTGCACCTCCTACGATTTACCGGTATCTTGTCCGATCCAGACTGGAAAAATACGATCTTTCTTCACTTGAGCAGGTCACAACAGCAGGAGAGGCAATGAGCGAAGATACTTATCAGGCTTTCTTGAAAGCAACAGGACTTTCTGTCCGCGAAGGATTTGGACAGACGGAAACAACATTGATACTTGCAAATCTGCGGGATGCCAAATTACATGTAGGATCCATGGGAAAACCAACTCCTTATTATGATGTCGATATTCTTAATGCTGATGGACATTCTGCTGTACCGAATGAAGAAGGAGAAATTATACTGCGTCCAAAGAGTGCCAGCAGGCAAATTGGTCTTTTTTCAGGATATTCAGATGATTATGAGCAATATCAGTATGTGTGGCGTGATGGAATATATCATACAGGAGATCTGGCGTATAGGGATGAAGAAGGGTATTTTTGGTTTGTCAGTAGAAAAGATGATGTGATTAAATCAAGCGGATATCGGATAGGACCGTCAGAAGTTGAAAACATTCTTGCTGAGCACCCGGCTGTGCTTGAGTGTGCTGTGACAGGTGTTCCATCAAAGAAACGTGGCTATCTTGTAAAGGCGACGATTGTATTGTCAGAAGGATTTTCTGCAACAGATGCGTTAAAAACGCAGCTTCAGGATTTTGTAAAAAAAGAAGCGGCATCGTATAAATATCCACGAGTGATTGAATTTGTAGATAGTCTGCCAAAGACGACCAATGGAAAAATACGTCGTGATGAAATCAGACGAATCGACAGAATGAAACTGTCAGTCCTCGATACAAAAGAATAAATATTTTAAATAGCGGTGTTCTGCCTGCGTATCCATAAAGTTAAATAAATTAATGGAGAACAGGTCAGAAATAACCGTTATTTTATTGTCCTCAATATAGTGCTGTAACTTTGCATATACTTCTCGGATATCTGTTGAGCTGTCTTTACAGGAGCAGCCAACTACATGAGTTGTGGGCATCATTAATATGTCAACGCCATTGACATTGGCATCAATACAGCTGCACAACTGTTTATATTTGTAGATACCGTTAAAGAAATTTGTTTTGTCAATTGTTGCGGAAATTGGAAAGGTGTAGATTTCTGGTCTGCTGTTGCAGTAATTGATATGACGCTGAATATCTTCTGCGACATCACTGGCTCTTTCGGCACATGCAGAGGTAATTGGTGTGAAAAAATAGGTTGTTTTTTCTTTGAATGAGAATATGTGTGGTTCAGAATTAACGGCGCGACGCATGTGATGCATCAGCATAGTCGCATTACTGAGAGAAACAATCTTATGATTAATTTCTGCACGCATTTTTACAAGACTGGTCAGCTGCGTACGGCAGAAATTATAATAGGCTGTTTCATCAGAAGCAGTAAGACAGTCTTTGATGTTCGACAGCGGTGTATCCAGCTGCCGAAATAAATTAATAAAATAAAAGGAAGTCACCTGTGCCAGACTATAATAATAATATCCGTTGTCATCATTTTTTTGTGGTGTAATCAGACCAATTTCCTGATAATGGCGAAGGGTGTCTCTTGTTGTATTACACAACTTTGCAAATTCGCCTGTAGTAAGAAAATATTCAGAACTCTGATACATGGTACATCCTCCATAAGTGTAAATTTGTCTGCTGTCTTATTTATTATAGAGATGTAGGATTCACAAATCAAGAATATTGTTAAGCATGTATGGTGATGCATTTTGCTGTTGAAGGAAATTCGTCAATAGAGTATACTGGTAAATGATGTGGAACTACCATAAACTGTAGAAAGGATTGTATTTGGATGCAGCGAATCAGTAAAAAAAGTCGTTTACTTGAGACATATTCCTTGATCTTGATAGATATGCTTGGAATATTCATATCTTATTCTGTGTCTCTTTTAATACGTTTTCAGGGAAAGCTAATATTTGACCAGATACATTATTCTGTTGGTGCGTTCATTTTTGTGATTGCATTGCTGTACAGTGTTATGTCAGAGTGGAACAGAGGCTTTTTTGACCGTGGGATGCTTGTAGAAATGATTGCAGTGCTAAAGTATAATGCGGTTTTGCTTCTTGCAATCAGTACACTCATTTTTCTTGTTAAGATTAGTGAGTTTTCACGTCTTGTATTTGGGTATTTTGCAATTTTCAACATTATAGTTACTTATGTACTGCATTTGCTGTTTAAAAAATATATGCTCGAACACTATCGTACAAGTGCGAGCAGTGACAAAGTAATGGTTGTTACAGAAAAAAAGTATGTACAAAGTTTAATGAAAAAGATTCTTGAGGAAAAAGCATGGAACTATGCGATTACTTCTATTGCAATTATGGATGAAGCATATGCGCCGAAGGAAGATGTAATCATAGCAGGAATACCTATAGTTGCTGGAAGTCAGGATTTATTCGAGGTAGCCAGACAGATGCCGCTTGATGAGGTGTTTTTATATCTGCCGGGGATGCCAATAGCAGATGTAAAGGATACAATTCAGGATTTCGAAACGATGGGTGTCACTTGTCATTTTAATGTGGAAATTCCAGAATTGAATCTAGAAGGTAAGACGGCAGGTAATTTTGCAGGCTATGCAGTGATGACATTTTCATTGCAATACCTGGACTACAGACGTATGTTGTTGAAGCGGCTGTTTGATATTGTAGGAAGTGTGATTGGACTGCTTGTGACGGCTGTTCTGTTTCCATTTGTAGCGATTGCAATCAAGGTGGAGTCCAGGGGACCGGTCTTTTTTTCACAGCTTCGGATAGGAAAGAATGGACGTCGGTTTAAGATTTGGAAATTCCGTTCCATGTATATGGATGCCGAGGAAAGAAAGAAGGATTTGGAACAGCAAAATGAGATGCAGGGTCTGATGTTTAAAATTGAAGATGATCCGCGTATTACAAAGGTAGGAAGAATCATCAGAAAACTGAGCATTGATGAGCTTCCGCAGTTTTATAATATTCTGCGTGGAGATATGAGCCTTGTCGGTACAAGACCACCTACAGAGGATGAGTTCGAGCGTTATAATATTCATTATCGCAGAAGACTCAGCATTACACCGGGACTAACAGGTATGTGGCAGGTCAGCGGCAGAAATCTGATAGATAATTTCGATGATGTAGTTAAGCTTGATTTAGATTATATTGAAAACTGGTCTCTTCGACTTGACATAAAGATTTTGATGCAGACAATTGGTGTTGTTCTGTTCGGACGGGGAGCAAAATAAAGAATGAATAGATTCGGGAGGAATTTACTATGAAGGAACAGCCGTTCCGGATTTGTACAATACTTGGAGTGCCGGTTTGTGTTACAAATATGGATGCCGCTGCAGATTATGTGGAAAATAAAGTTGAAGAACTACGTGGGAAATATATATGTGTAGGCAATGTGCATACAACAGTAATGGCCTATGAAAATAAGTCATATATGGAAGTACAGCGTGGAGCAGCAGCTGTTTTCCCTGATGGGCGTCCATTATCTGTATTAAGCCGAAAAAGAGGGTTTCCAGAGGCAGAACGAGTGGCAGGACCAGATTTCATGAAGCAGATGTTCCAGAGAGGAAATGCGGGTGATGGTCTGCGCCATTTTTTTTATGGTGCAGCAGAAAACACATTACAGCATCTTTCAGAAAATTTGAAGGCACAGTATCCGAATCTGCAGATTGCGGGTATGTATGCACCTCCCTTCAGAGAATTGACAGATGAAGAAGAAAAACAGATAGTTGAAATGATTAACGTAACAAATCCGGATATTATCTGGATTGGACTTGGGGCACCAAAACAGGAGAACTGGATGGCTGCGCATCAAGACATATTGAAGGGAGTCATGCTCGGTGTTGGAGCTGGGTTTGATTTTCATGCAGGAACGGTAAAGAGGGCGCCGGTCTGGATGCAGAAGCTGAGTTTGGAGTGGCTGTACAGGCTTACACAGGACCCTAAACGACTTTGGAAACGGTATTTGTGTACGAATCTGAAATTTATCTTTAAAACTGCCCGAGAAAAGAATAAGCACATAAAGGCAACTCTCTTAGTTGCTGCGTGCTGTATAGGTCTGCTTGCTGGTCTGGGACTTTGTGGCTGTCAGACAGCTAAGAATAATTCAAGTGTAACAGACAATGTGGTTGACATAATAGACGAAAGCAGCCAAAGCACAGAAGATAGCCGTGCAATGAAGTCAGGTGATACAGCATTACCAGTAGAAGCTAATATGCAGTCTGAGACGGAAACACAGACTAAGAAAGATGTTCAGGACAATACTGAAGCGAAAGCAAGAATTGCACAAATGCTGGAGCAGATGTCATTAGAAGAAAAAATTGGACAGCTGATGCTTGTTGATATTCGGAATTGGAAAATGACAGGAGCCGATGAGAGTGCGCTTGTTCAAATGAATGATGAGGTGGCTTCTGTTTTACAGAAGTATCATCTTGGAAGTGTAATTCTGGCTTCTAATAATACACAGAAAACAGATGAAACAGTCAGGCTTGTTTTTGATATGCAGCAGGCAGTAATCAGTTCCAAAGATGTTCCGCTGTTAATAGGTATTGATCAGGAAGGCGGACAGATTACTCGGCTTAAGCAGGGTACCTGTATGCCGGGAAATATGGCAATTGGTGCTTCTGGTAATACAAAGCTTGCTTATGAAAATGGTACTGTAATCGGAAGTGAGCTGGCAGCCCTGGGAATCAACTGTGATTTTGCACCAGATGCAGATGTGAATAATAATCCAGAGAATCCTGTCATAGGGCTGCGTTCATTTGGTGCGGATTCACAAAAGGTAGCCGAAATGGTTGTTCAGATGAGTGAAGGGTTGAAATCAGAGGGGGTTATTGCCTGTGTGAAGCATTTTCCCGGACACGGAAATACTTCAACAGATACTCATACCGGTCTGGCACTCGTTGAAAAGACAAAGGAAGAGTGGAACACATGTGAGAAGCTTCCTTTTGAGTCAGCAGTCTCGCAGGGCATCGATATGGTCATGACTGCCCATATTCAATATCCGAATCTGGATAATACACAAATTGCTTCAAAAAAGGATGGTGAGCAGATTTATCTTCCTGCTACATTATCTAAGAAAATAGTGACAGGGATTTTAAGAGATGAGATGGGATTTGATGGTGTTGTTGTAACAGACGCCTTGAATATGCAGGCCATTGCAGATTATTTTGGAGAAACAGAGGCTGTTGTCATGGCATTGCAGGCAGGTGTTGATTTAATGTGCTGTCCGACAACGCTGAGAAGCATTTCGGATACAGAGAATCTTTCAGAAATTTATACTGCCATTGAAAATGCAATAGCAGACGGCACACTTTCGATGGAACGAATTGACGAGGCAGCAGGAAGAGTGTTACTGCTGAAAGAAAAGTATGGAATATTGAATCTTGAACAGTATCAGGAACCGATTGAGGATAAAACGGCATATGCATTGAAAATAGTAGGCGGTGAGGAACACCGTTTGACAGAACGTAAACTGGCAGATGCTTCTGTTCAACTGATAAAAAATGAAGGATTTGGTATATTCACTCCGACTGACGAACAGACTGTGCTTGTATGTATGCCGTATGAAAGCGAGCTCGCAAGTGTAAGATACGCAATAGATCGAATGCAAAAAGAAGGAACTGCTGGAAAATTTCAGACCATTTATGTATCATATCAAGAGATGATGGATCTATCTGCAGATTTACAGAAGAAGATAGAGAAAGCAGATTATCTGATTGTTGGAAGCGAACGTCTGGCATCAGCAAATAATGAGAAAAATCAATGGCTGAATTTGATGCCGGAAAAAATATTAAAAACAGGAACTGACTGTGGAAAGAAAGAACATACAGCAGTGCTGTGTACAGGGCTTCCATATGGAACAGAAAAATACAGCGCATTTCCATATGTGCTGTGCTATACAACGGTTGGAATGCAGATGGAGGACGCTGTGAACGGTACTATTACCGGTAAATACGGACCAAATATACCGGCTGCTATAGAAAAAATATTTACTGTTCAAGAGGAGAATGATTGATGCATGAAATCAAAATGATATTGACGGATTTGGATGATACACTGTTGACTGACGATAAACAGATATCGGAACGAAATCGCTCGATTTTAACGGAGTGTGTGAAAGCTGGTATCAAAATAGGGTTCGCAACAGCCAGAAGTGAGATTCCTGCATCTCCATATATAGATATTTTAAAGCCGAAGGTGCTCATACTTAACAGTGGAGGGCTGGTAATTGTTGATGAAAAGGTGATAAAAAGACAACTGCTTTCTGAGGAGACAGTTGCATCACTTCTCTCAGAGCTTATCATGGAGTCTTCTATACAGGATATTTGTGTAGAAGCACAGGATGGATATTATTGTAATCAGAAGGATATATTCAAGTTTGGCTCAGATTATTCACATTCTGCATTTTGTGATTTTAAGTCTCCATTCAGAAAACAGGCATATAAATTGACAATTCAGACAACAAATACAGATGCATTGTTTTCCATCGCAGAAAAATATCCGGAGTGTCAGGCATATTCCTATGCCGCCTCAGGCTGGTGCTGTATTTTACCAACAGGAGTCTGTAAAGGAGAAGGTGTTAAGCTTGTTGCAGAATATCTTAATATTCCTTTGGCACAGGTTGTGGCTTTTGGTGATGACATCACAGATCTGGAGATGCTTCGTGATGCGGGAATTGGTGTGGCAATGGAAAATGCAATACCGATTATTGCACAGACAGCAGCATATCATACGCTTTCCAATGAGTCAGATGGTGTGGCTGATTTTATAGAAAAAAATATTTTAAGACTTGAAAAATAGTAATATTTTACTGATAATTGCTTTCCAAAGATTGTAATATGTTAAAATATGTGAAATAATATAAGAGATAAAATCTGCACAAATGATGGGAGGCATATATGAGTAGGATGATAAGACGAATTGAAGCTTTTTTGCTAGTACTTGTTTTGCTTGTAGGCTTTGTAACTGGTATGTGGGTATTGCCATGTAATGCAGAAGAACAGAATACTTCAAAAGTTATTCGTGTAGGCTGGTTCGATACGGATGAAAATTCCAAGGCCCATGAGTATGATTATACTTATTTGCAGGCTTTGTCACAGTATACAGGATGGACCTATGAATATGTGCCTGGTTCATGGGACGAGTGTTTGAAAAGTCTGGAAAACGGTGACATCGATATCATGAGCTTTGTCGTGGAGACAGAGGAACGAAAGGAAAAATATGGATATCCGCTACTCCCAATGTCTACGACCAGCGCATTTCTTGTCACTAATGTGAACAATAACATTAGTGAGTCGGATTTGTCTTCCATGCAGGGAATAAAGGTCGGAGTTGTTGCTGGAAACGCATATAATGAAGATTTTAATAAATATTGTACTGTTCATGAAATTAAAGCTGAGACAGTGACATATGATTCGCTTAAACAGATTTCACCAGCGCTTGAGAGTGGTGAGATTGATGCAGCTGTTGTAGCAGAAGAAGACAGAACAGCAAATGAACATGTTCTTGTGAATCTCGCATCCAAAAGCCAATATTTTGTTACTGATATTGATAATCCGGAACTTCTTTCTGAGCTGGATAATGCAATGAAGCAGGTGCAGATATTCTGCCCATACCTAAATAATGATTTGTATCAGAAATATTTCGCAGTCGATGCAGGAGGACAGCCAAATTTTACACAGGATGAGCTGCAGTTTATTAAAGATAATCCCGATATCCTTGTGTTATTGGATGCAGGGTGGCAGCCTATTGAGTACTTTGATAAGGAAAGCGGGACATATAAAGGTGTATTTCCTGATCTTTTGAAGATGATTACAAAAAAGACTGGTTTGAATTTTGTGATTGATGGAACAACAAGTACACAAAATCTTGCTGAATTGGAATCTGGTGAGCATAGAAATGTGGTTGCTTCCATTTCCTATGATTATGATTGGGCAGAAAAGCATGATGTATATATTACACAGCCATTTATTTCTTCTGCAATAGTCAAGTTTGGCTCAAACTTCGACGACAAAGATGCATCAATAGCAATTAATGCAAATGCATATTATGCATTTGCTGTTAAGGATGAGCTGACAGGGCATCAAACAGTCAGCTTTGATCATCCATCAGATCGTTTGGAGGCTGTTCGCAAAGGTAAAGTAGATTACACAATCATATCAGAGGATCAGGCAAATTATTTCCGCTCAATGCCAAAATACAAGAACATTAAAGTACAAAAAATGGATGGATATGAGCAGAAAGTCTGTGTTTCTATAAGCAGAAACAGTGATCCTGAGCTTATGAGTATTATGTCTAAAGCACTTGCAAGCATTACGCATGATGAGATCACTGCAATTATCAGAGAAAATACCGTAAACATATATAAATGGACGTTTAGTGATTACGTATATGCTAATTTCATGTATTACGTAATTGTACTGATATTGATAATAATAATTTCGATGTCTGTAATAATAGTGAATAAAAATCGCCGCAGAAACAACAAAGAGCTTCAGATTGCATTCGAACAGAAGCAGAAGGCACTGAATGAGGCTGAAAAAGCAAGTGCTGCAAAAGGCGAATTCATGTCGAATATGTCTCATGAAATCAGAACGCCTTTAAATGCAATTATCGGTTATATTACGATTGCAGAAAAAGAGATGTCTCAGGCCAAAACAGAGCAGGAGCACAGACAGGCAAGCATGAAGGTGATGGATTGCCTGATGAAGAGTAATATTGCTTCAAAACACTTGCTTACAGTAATCAATGATGTTCTCGATATGTCAGCTATTGAAAGCGGAAAGATAAAGATTGCCAAAGACCGGTTTGATTTTAAATCTTTGATTGTTTCTCTTACAACAGTGTTCTACTCACAGGCAAAAGAAAAGGATTTGAATTTTGAGGTTATCTTTGATTCTCTTACAGAAGAATGGTTTGTCGGAGATCCATTGAGAACGAATCAGATTTTGACAAATCTTCTTTCCAACGCAGTAAAGTTCACGCCGTCTGGTGGGACGGTCAAGCTTGAGATTAAACAGCCAGAGGCAGGAATAAATGCTTCACATGTACAGTTTACTGTTTCTGATACAGGAATAGGAATGACAGATGAATTTCTCAATCATATTTGGGAACCTTTTGAACAGGCGGATGCATCTATTTCGCGCCGTTTTGGCGGAACGGGACTTGGCATGACTATTACTAAAACACTTGTTGACTTAATGGGTGGGACAATTATGGTAGAGAGCAGTCCGGGAAAAGGTACAACCTTCCACGTGGATTTGACATTTGGATGTACAAATCAGCCAGTAAGTGGTGGAATGTATGATTTTAGCAGTGTTCACGCATTGATTGTTGATGATGATATGAGCACCTGTGAATATGTAAAGCTGTTGTTTGAAAGATGCAAAGCCAGATGTGTAACGGCATTATCTGGTGAAAGGGCACTTGAGGAATTTACAGCTGCAGAGAAACAAAATGATAAGTTTACACTTTGCCTTGTTGACTGGTGTATGCCTAAAATGGATGGAATTGAAACAATTAAGCAGATTCGCTCTATTGCTGGGAATGAAATCCCGATTATTGTTATTACAGCTTATGATTATTCTGAGCTTGCTGATCAGGCTGCAGAAGTTGGTATCGATAAATTTATTCCGAAGCCGCTGTTTCAATCGTCGCTGTTTGATCTGCTGGAAAAC
The DNA here is from genome assembly GCA_964579795.1 of uncultured Lachnospiraceae bacterium. GTDB lineage: Bacteria > Bacillota > Clostridia > Lachnospirales > Lachnospiraceae > JAEYFP01. Next base: position 29,681 of record CAZOHM010000024.1, read on the forward strand.
CTTTGCGGGAAAACAGTACCTGAGGAAGTAGAAAAAGATGAGGATATTGATTTTGGAGGTGTCAGAGTTCTCCTTACAGAAGATAATAAAATGAATATGGAGGTTGCAAGATATTTGTTGGAGTCCTATGGGCTTGTAGTTGACAGTGCATGGGATGGACAGGAGGCTGTCGATATGTTTGCTGCTTCAGAGGAAGGAACTTATGCACTTGTGTTAATGGATGTACATATGCCGAAAATGAATGGATATCAGGCTACATGCGAAATCAGAAAGCTGACTCATCCACAGGCGCAGTCTATCCCAATCATAGCTATGACAGCAGATGCTTTTTCAGAGGATGTTGCTGAGGCACAGGAATCCGGAATGAATGATCATATTTCCAAACCGATTGACAATGAGATTTTAGTTGATAAGCTTCGTAAATATATTAAGTAATATTTGTAATTTAAAAGGCAGGGTATAGATTCATCTATACCCTGCCTTTTAAATTAGTGCGATAATTAATGCCTAAACAGATTTACAACCAGCTTGATTCCGTATTTACAGTAGTTTAAGAAAACACCAGGATGCGTAATGCATTCGCCCATCTTTTTGAAAATATAGGTAGGACGTAAATAGAAGGAAAGCAGCATGTTCCTGCGCAGCTTCATCAATTCGTCTACAGATAGGTGCATGGTACCGGTCATGCTGGAATGGAAGAAATCGCTTCCAAGTACAGACTCAGCAAGCAGATTGTTTTCCTTACATGTTTCGTAGAGAGGTGTTCCATAAAATGGAAGGGCAATTGTGATCTCAATAAAATCAGGAGAAGCCTGCATAATCAGTTTTTTCGTTTCCATAATATGTGCTTTTGTTTCCCAAGGGAAGCCAATGACAAAAAATCCCCAGAACGGAAGACCAATTTCGTGACACCATTTGGCCGCCTGCAGATTTTGAGCAACAGTTGCTCCTTTATGAATCAGTTTTAATATTTCGTCGGAGCCTGATTCAAATCCAAAGGCAACAAGAAAGCATCCGGCTTCCTTCATAAGTGCAAGTGTTTCTTTACACAGCGGGTTTACGCGGGAGTTTGCTGTGAACTGAATTTTTCCATGCAAAGGAGATGCGATAATCAATGAACACATTTCCTTTACCCATGCGGCGTTGATTGTAAATGTATCAGCCTTAAAGAAGAAATTTTTAATGCCATGCACATTATAGCATTCTGTTAATTCATCCATGACATTCTGCGGACTTCTGAAACGGACACATTTTCCTGAAATTTCGGGAGTAAGGCAGAATACACAGTTAGATGGACAGCCGCGGGCAGTCTGAATAGTTGCCATAGCTTCATCTGTATCCGGTCTCATATACAGTGCGTTGTTCATTAAATGACGCGCAGGAAATGGCTGAGCATCAAGATCCTCACCCCATGTGTGAAAGGCAGTCTGTTTGAGACTACCTTCACTGTCCTTATACAGAATCGAAAGAACCTGCGTAATGTCGCCCTGTTGACGCAATGCATAATCTGCAATGCCACCAATTGCAAAATCCACTTCACCGCCAATCATATAATCCACACAGGTAAGATCAAGAAGATCTAGCATTGCCTGTTCAGGTGCATAGAAAAGAGCACCTTTTAGAACGACGATGGGGTTGTATTTTTTCTTGAGTTCATTGATGAGCTTTAAATCATCAAAAATAGTTGTATTCGTAATACTCATCATTATGAGATCCGGCTGATAGGTCTCCATATCATGATACAGATCATCAAGTGAGTCATGCTGTGTCTGGTAGTCACGCAGCTTGACATCATAGTTTCGTTTTAACAGGACTGCTGCTGCGTAACCGAGGTCATTGCAGGCACGCATGGACTGTGCAGAGCCGTCATCAATATTCTGCTGACAACGGTCCTCACCGCGCTGAAACATAAGACCAGGCGGATAAAACAGTAATATTTTTTCCATATATTTAGATTCCTTTCAATTGTTCAGGTTTGTTTGATTCAACAGAATACATTTTACACAGCAAATGGGTGTTTGTCAAAAATAGTTGCAAAGGAGGGTTATTTACTTTCAGACATGAAGTTGGTATACTTTATGAGGATTTTTGACGGATGATATTAGAAATAGAGGTTAGTTTATATGTGGATGCTGTTAGTGCTGCTGTATGGGCTGTTAAAAGGTGCACGCGAGGTTGTTAAAAAGAAATGTCTTGCAAGAAGCTCTGTTTTAGAAGTCCTGTTTTTTTATACGGCAATTGGATTTGTTTTTTTGCTTCCTGAAACAGGGGAAGCATTGGCTGTGGATCAAAGTATGCTGCCACAGATTTTTTTGAAATCATTCATTATTTTTCTTGCATGGATGTTCAGTTTTATGGCAATCAGGGAAATGCCGGTCAGCTTTTATGGTGTGTTGGATTTGAGCCGGGTACTGTTTGCAACATTTCTTGGCATTGTTGTTTTGGGTGAGAGGTTGTCACTGTTTCAGATGATTGGGCTGCCGCTTGTATTGACCGGACTTTTTATGCTTCGTCTGACACAGGGGAAAAAGGCTGAGAAGGAAACAGTTGAGGCAAAATATATTGTTTTTTCAATTTTATCCTGTTTATTGAATGCAGTGTCAGGGCTTCTTGATAAAATTCTGATGAAAGATGTTTCCAGTGCACAGCTGCAGTTTTGGTATATGCTGTTTCTTGTATTGCTTTATGGTGCATTCATGCTTGTACGTCGACAGAAAATCAATTGGAACACATTAAAAAATAATTACTGGATATTGATTCTGAGTATTATGTTTATCATCGGAGACCGAGCACTGTTCATCGCAAATCAGGATGTAAACAGCAGAGTGACAATCATGACATTAATCAAACAGTCTTCATGCTTTATAACGATTTTACTTGGAAAGCTTGTTTATAAAGAAAAGAATATCGGACGCAAGGCAATGTGTGCATTAGTCATTCTTGCGGGAATTCTAATTGCATTGATATAAAAAAGTGATTTGTGCTATAATTAGAGGCGTACACGTGGTAATAAATGGAAGATAATAAGAGGTGATATATGCTATATCAGATCTGTAATGGCAGAGTATCGTTTGCTGCCACTACAATATTGGAAAATATTAATTTTGAAGTAAAGAATACAAAAGAAAAGATTGCTGTTGTTGGTAGAAATGGGTGCGGAAAAACAACACTGTTAAAGCTGATTTCCGGAGAAATTGAACTGACAAAAGAAGATGGTGATGAAGGAACACTCATTGCAAAGGCCGGCAATCCCACAATTGGATACTTAAAACAGATTACTTTCGAAGACGAAACCTTGACACTTGATGCGGAAATCAGAAAAGTATTTGAAAAAGTGCTTTCTATGAAAAATCGTCTTGAGCAGCTTGTTAATTTAATGGAAACAGATACAGATGAAAAGCTTGTAGAGGAATATACCAGTTTGCAGGAACGGTTTCAGGATGCGGGCGGGTATTATTATGAGAAAGAGTATGACACAATGCTTAAAAGCTTTGGATTTAACCTTTCTGACAAGCAGAAGTACTTAAATGAGTTTTCAGGAGGGCAGCGTACAAAACTTGCATTTATTAAGCTTCTGTTATCCAGACCGGATATTCTTCTGCTTGATGAGCCGACGAATCATTTGGATATTACAGCAATTGAATGGCTGGAGACATATTTGAAAAATTATAACCGGGCAGTTGTAATTGTCTCTCATGATCGTATGTTTCTTGATAAAATTGTGGATACCGTATATGAAATTGAATATCAAACGATAAAACGTTATTCCGGAAATTATTCGGATTTTATGAAACAAAAGAGAGAACGTTATGAAAAGCAGCAGAAGGATTATGCCGCACAGCAAAAGGAAATAGAACGTCTTAATGCAATTGTAGAGAAGTTCAAAAACAAGCCTACCAAGGTTGCAATGACTCGTTCAAAGCTGAAACAGATTGAACATATGGATCTGATTGAGGCACCGGACAAGTATGACACAAAAACATTTCATGCCAGTTTTGAACCAGCAAGAGAGAGCGGAAAGGATGTACTTTCTGTCAGAAGTCTACAGATTGGATATGACTGTGTACTTTCCGAAGTTTCTTTTGAAATGAAGAGAGGACAGCGTCTTGGTATTATAGGTGGGAATGGGCTTGGTAAGTCTACTCTTTTGAAAACACTGGTTGGAGTGATTCCGGCACTTGCTGGAGAGTATTCCTATGGAACAAATGTTGAAATTGGATATTTTGATCAGCAAATGGCACAGTATTCCAGTGAAAAAACAGTATTGGATGATTTTTGGGACGAGTTTGCAACTTTGACTCAGACGGATGCAAGAAATTGTCTGGGAGCATTTTTGTTTTCACAGGATGATGTGTTCAAAACGGTAAAAATGCTGTCTGGTGGAGAACGTGTCAGACTGGCACTTGCGAAGATATTTAAGAGAAAGCCGAATTTTCTTGTACTGGATGAGCCGACAAACCATATGGACATTGTTGGAAAGGAAACGCTTGAATCCATGCTGCGAGATTTCCCGGGGACAGTTATTTTTGTATCTCATGACCGTTATTTTATTAAGCGTGTATCAGATACACTTCTTGTATTGGAGCCAGGCAGTTCAAAACTGTATCCGTTTGGTTATGAACAGTACATGGAAGAGCAGGATTTAGAAAACACTGCAACAAAGCCAATTGGCAACAGCTTAAATGTACAGACGAAAAATGAAGCGGTTCCTGTTAAGGAAAAGGCAGGAATGCAGTCTTATAATGCGGGTAAGGAACAGGCAAGGCTCGACAGGAAGATTAAAAAGGTCGAAGAACAGCTTGAGGAAACAGAGCAGACTATACAAAAGAAAAGGGATGAGCTGCAAAACCCTGAGCTTGCAAGTGATTATATGAAGCTGCAGGACCTGCAGTATGAAATTGATGGCGCAGAGGAACGACTGCTTGAACTGATGGCGGAATGGGATCAGCTGATTTCAGAAAAGGAAAGGTAGATTATGCGTGATAGACTAACAGAATCGGATATTCAAAAGATGGAGGAGGAAATTGAATACAGAAGAGTAACACTTCGCCCACAGCTTTTGGAATCAGTCAAGGAAACGAGAGCACATGGAGATTTGAGTGAAAATTTTGAATATCATGCTGCTAAAAAAGAAAAGAACAAAAACGAAAGCCGAATCAGATATCTGGAAAGGATGGTTCGCTCTGCTGTTGTGATTTCTGATAGCTCAAAAGAAGATGAGGTTGGAATTAATAATACAATCACTGTCTGCTTTGAAGAGGATCAGCAGGAGGCACAGTATAAGATTGTAACTACAGTAAGAAGTAATTCACTAAAGGGCTTAATCAGCATAGAGTCTCCGCTTGGAAAAGCACTTATGGGACATCATGTCGGTGACAGAATACATGTACAGGTCAATGAAGAGATTAGTTACTATGTTGTAATAAAATCAATTGATAAATCAACCGATGATAAGGATGATACAATCAGACAGTATTAATCATGCTTGAAAAGATGTCACCAACTTGCGTGACAAATGTCATTTTTACGTCAAAATGCTTGAAAAATAGAGTTTCATCCTGTAAGCTTGTACTTTGTAATGATTGAAGCATTTAGAGGAGAAAAAAATTGAAATATCTAGTGATATCGACCCTGCCACATAATAATGAAGAAACAGCAAAGTTCGTACATGATTTGTCGGCTACAGGGGTAGAAGTGACGGTTATGTATGGAGAGGATTATCATATTGAGGGCTGTCGAGGTTGTACCGCCTGCTGGCTGAAAACACCCGGGAAATGCATTTTGAATGATGATTATGAAATAATATTTCAGGAAATTCTTCAGTCGGATATATTGGTACTTGTTACAGAAACAAAGCTAGGATTTATTTCATACAAGCTAAAAAATATCATGGATCGCATTCTTCCAATAGTAACTCCATATATAGAAATCAGGAACGGTGCATGCAGACATATACCACGGTATTCGTCTGTACCACACATCGCATTGATGTATACCGGCGAAAGAGACAATCAGTTTTTGAATGAATGGATGAACTGTGTTGCAGAGAATCTTCATTCGGTGTCACTTGGGGCATATCACAGTCAGGAGCAGGAGGTGCTGATTCATGCAATTAACCATATTTAGCTGTTCGCCACAAGGGAAGGAGCGGAGTACATCTGCTTTTGTTGCCAATGCATTTAAGATCGGGTTTACGGCGAATCATTTGAATTCAGCAAATATTTATTATTTGAACCGTCGTGATGAGTGGAAGGAACAGAAAGAACATTTTATTAACAGTGCAAATGTGTTGTTTGTGTTACCGCTTTATGTGGACTGTGTACCCGGTCTGTTACAGGAATTTCTAGAATATATATCTGATTGGGGAGAAGACTGCCAGGTAAAAGAGAAAAAGCAGATTGCATTTATTGTACAGTCCGGATTTCCGGAGGCATCTCAGATGAGAACATGTGAAGCTTATCTTGAACAGCTTCCTGCAAGGCTTGGATGTGACTATGCAGGAACACTTCTCAAAGGTAGTATGTTTGGAAAAGCATATGCATTTGGTGAAAAGGAAAAAGAGAAAACAGGAAATCTTTTCGTGGAGTGGGGCATGAAATTTGCAAAGAAGCCATATTTTGATAAAAAAGAGGTAACAGATTTTTCTACTCCAGAGCATTTTAATAATGTTACAATTGCTATGTTCAGACTGTTTTCACCGCTCAACCGTTTAGTGTGGTATTCCTTAGCAAAAAAAAATGGTGTAAAGGGACATTTGCATGAAAGACCATACAAAATTATATGATATGACATTTATTGTAAAAAGGCGCAAATTTTCTTGCGCTTTTTCTTATAAATGTGTAAACTAAAGACATAGAAAAGCGGGGGTCTGCAATTATGGATGTTAAATCGGAACAGGAAGAAAAAAAGAAAACAGTTCTGATTGTTGATGATGATGAATTGAATCGTTTGATATTAGAAAAAATATTAGGCAGTCAATATTCTATAGTGCATGCCGTAAATGGTCAGCAGGCGTATGACATACTGGAACAGCCGAATATAAAAGTATCAGGGGTCATTATTGATATTATTATGCCGATCATGAATGGGTTCGAGTTTCTAAAGAAAATACGTGAGACGGAAACGTATGCAAGACTTCCAGTCATTGTTATGACAGGGTATGGTGAACGAGAGCTGGAACGAAAGGCATTGGAGCTTGGGGCATGGGATTTTATATCAAAGCCGTTTGATGCAACGATTGTTTTGTATCGTATGAACAATGTAATTGCACGCAGTCAGCTGGAGGCATTTGAAAAGCTGAAATATCTTGCAGAGTTTGATGAGCTGACAGGAATCTATAATAAGTCGAAGTTCTATGAGAAAACACGTATTATGCTTGACAATCATAAGAATTGTCAGTTTGTCTTTGTAAGAGCAGATGTTGCACGGTTTAAGCTGATAAATTCTTATTATGGAATGGCAGAAGGAGATCGTCTGTTAAAATATATTGCTGACTGCCTGAAGGATTTCTCTATTGGATTGGAGCCAGTTACCTATGGACACATTACTGCTGATGTTTTTGCTCTTTGCACCGTGTTTTCTTCCTATGATATGGTAGATCGGTATGTGGAAATAGCTACAGAATGTCTAAAGACATTTGAGCTTGATTTTGATATTGTTCCGACTTATGGAGTTTACATAATTGATGATCGAGATATTCCTGTTAATACAATGTATGACAGAGCAACGCTTGCAGCAGAATCCATAAAAGGAAATTATTTACAAAACAGGGCGTTTTATGATGATAAAATGGAAAAGACCATTCGGGATGAGCAGGATGTAACAAATGAAATGGGAAATGCACTGCTAAACTCGCAGTTTCTTCCGTATATACAGCCAAAATATGACTTGGAAACAGATATGCCATGTGGTGGCGAAGCACTTGTGCGCTGGATACATCCGGATAAAGGAATGATTTCTCCGGGTAGATTTATTCCTGTATTCGAAAAAAATGGATTTGTATCGCAGCTGGATTATTATATGTGGGAGCAGGTTTGCATTCTTCTGCAGAAATGGATTGGTGAGGGGAAAACTCCCTATCCGATTTCGGTAAATGTGTCACGAGTAAATATTTACAATTCCAGTCTGGTTGATATTCTTTGTAAATTGACAGAAAAGTACGGAGTGCCAAACCGATTACTGCAATTGGAAATTACTGAAAGTGCATATATGGATAACAGTGGATTAATCACGAAAACAATCGATGACCTTCGTAAAAAGGGCTTTACGATATTAATGGATGATTTCGGAAGCGGATACTCTTCTTTTAATGTTTTAAAAGATATCTTCGTAGATATTTTAAAAATTGATATGAGATTTTTTAGTGAGACTGATAACAGCGGCAGAAGTGAAAGCATTATTGCTTCCATTATCAGAATGTCAAAGTGGCTGGATATTCCTGTTGTTGCAGAAGGAGTGGAAAAGAAACAGCAGGTAGAATTTTTACGCAGCATTGGCTGTGAATATATTCAGGGTTATTATTTTGCACGTCCAATGCCTGTTGAGGAATACGAAACACTGGTTTTCTCTGCAAATACAAAGCGTGAGAAGAAGAAAAATGAGTTTGATGTTGGAAGCATCTGGTCCTCCAGCTCACAAATGGAAGCACTCTTCATTGAAGCAACAGAGCCTATGATTGTTTATGAATATGGTGAAAATGGTTTGGAAATACTGCGAGTGAACCGTGCGTATTATACAATGTTCGGATATCAGAATTCCCTTGTAAAAGAAAAAAACGCATTTCGTCTAGTTGAAGAAGAATATCAAGAGCTGGTTGAGAAATTATTTATTAATTGTGTAGAAACAAAAGAAGTATGTGAATGTATTTATAAGCGAAAGGTATTACAGTGTGAGGGTCGTTATTTGAAGCTTACACTACGGTATGTGACGCATTTAGGTAAACAGCATGTTCTATTTGGTGTATTAACAGATCTGTCTGAGCAACTGAAGAGAGAGAAAACAATGATTTGATTGTAAATCACTGCATTCTGTACAAATTTGGAGGTGTATTATGGGTAAAATATTTGATGAACTTGAAAAACAAGGGTGTGACATTGGAGAAATCAAAGAACGGTTTATTAATGACGAAGAGTTTTATGGAATGTGTCTGAAAAAACTTGTCGCGGATGAAAATTTTGAAAAGCTCGGAGCTGCTCTATTAAGTGAAAAATGTGAGGACGCATTTGTCTGCGCACATACGCTTAAGGGTGTTATTTCTAATATGGGATTAAAACAGATGCAGGAAACGATTGTTACAATTGTGGAATCCCTGCGTGCACATCGGATGGACAATTTGGATCCCGAATATCAGAAACTTTTGAAAGAACTGGAAGATACAAAATCACTTCTGGACTGATATAATGTTTAAAAAAAGTTGCAAAGTTAAGTCTATGCTTGTAT